>OZ241837.1:0-890000 GCA_965202615.1 Arenicellales bacterium | reverse complement strand
AAATCTGACAATTGAACTGATAAGGTCGTCATTGAGGGTGCAGCAGACACACCCGTTTTTCAAAGAGATTCGGTCTGTATCAACTGTCTCCACCAAGTCGTAGTCAATGTTGACCGCGCCAAAATCGTTGACGAACACGACAATCCGTCTGCCATCAGCCTGTGCAAGTATACGATTGACCAGAGTGGTTTTACCGGCTCCCAGAAAACCGCCGATTGTAATCACAGGAACGCAAGCAGGCGGTTCAGTCATTGGCCCACACACGTTCCCCGGCCAGCCAGGTCTGCTGTATCTTGATGTCGCGAATACGATTTGAATCCGTCTGCAGTGGATTTGCATCCACCACCACAAAATCCGCATGTTTGCCAGGCGATATCGATCCAAGCACATCTTCTTTGCCAATCTGATAGGCCGCATCGATAGTGACCGCTCGAAGGGCGGTCTGCGCCTCCAAGCGTTCACCAGGTCCCAGGCACCGGCCATCATTGGCCCGACGGGTCATGGCCGCCTGCATGAGCTCCAGACAGGATGGATCCGTCATCGGTGTGTCAGCGTGAAGTGAAATACGCATACCCTGCTTCGCAGCGGTGCCCGCAGGAATGTAGTGTGCCGCCCGTTCCGGACCGAACAATACGTCCTCGATCGGCGCACCCCAATGGGTAATATGGTTGATAAAGAAGCTTGCAAGAACTCCCATTCGAACTGCGCGCTCGATCTGATCGTCTCGCATCAGTGCACAATGTTCGAGGCGAAACCGGTAAACCGGTCGCGTATCTTCCGAGACAATTTCATCCAGCAGATCAAGGACCATATCGATGGTTCGGTCTCCCTGCGTATGGATGGTCATCTGCCAGCCTTGGGAGACATAGTTACGAACCATCTTCTCAAAGTGCGCCTGGGGATAATTGACCGACCCGGTGTGTCCGGGCGGCAGATTCATGTTGACGCGCGTGATCTCATTGTCGAGATAGGGCTGGGATAGCCAGATATTGCCGATGAAAGGCGAGCCGTCGGCATGAATCTTGACGCCAGCCATCCACAGCCGGTCGTTCTCAATATTCATCGGTTCGACGGTCATATCCGGTGTGAGCGCCTGCTGATAGGCGGCGATGCGCGGCAAAGGCCAACCCTTTTTCAAGGCGCTGAGATAGTAGGCTTTGTAGAATGGCAAAAAAAGGTGCTCGGTGGTCGTCGTGATGCCATTGCGGATGAACTTGAAAATACACTTCTCAAACTCCTTGCAGAGTCGATTGTCGCCCCAGGCTTCATAGAAGGTTTCGAGTGCCTGCCACGTAATGGCCTCAGCTATTTTGCCGGCTGGCCGGCCGCACGCACTGCGCTCGATGATAGAGCCGGTTGGCGTGGGCGTATTCTCGTCAATCCCGCAAACATCGAACCCGGCCGAGTTCAAAAACAGTGCATGACAATTTGACGTTTGAACGCCGAGGGGATTGTCTGGGGCGATGCCGTCAAGCTGCTCGCGCGAGAGCGTTTTGAATCCATGGTGCAGTTGTGCGTCAAGCCCAAAGAACAGCAGGTGCTCCCCAGGCCTGGCCGCCGCCACCCGACGCTCGATCTTCGCCAAAACGGCTTCAAAGGTCGGTACGGTTTCGGCCCTGATATCGACGACAGGGTCGCCGCGTGTCTTGGCGGCCCACAACGGGTGAGAGTGTGCATCAATGAATCCGGGCAAGAGGCAATTCCCTTCCAGATCGATGCGCGTTGGGTCGCCGCGAACAGATCTTTCCGCATCCAGGCGCGAACCGACAAACACAATCGTTCCATCGCGAACAACCACAGCTTCCGGGTTCGCCGCACTCTCGTCGACCGTAATGATGGTTCCGCTATGAAAAATCGTTTCCTTCATTTATCGCCTGCTTTGAATTCAGTATAGGCAACTTCTCCAGCCAGTGCCATAACAGTAAAAATCACTGTCCGGGAAGATCTTGTGGCGCTCAGCGTGCGACTGGTGTCAGCGCCAGCATCAACTAGCGGCGACAGTCACCACGCTTCGCAAACAAACATTAATCTGAACTCTCCTGAGGCAACCCACATATGGAGAAGCAAGCTTCCCGGGGCACCGGCAGCATTACTCAAAACCCTCTCGGCATCGCTGGAACTTGTTGAGAAACTGCGCAACACCGTCATTCTCCAATTCGGCGAACATTGCGTTCATCTGCTTACCTGCGCTTGCCCTGGATGATGCGGTCGAGCATCATGGCGCAGACGAGAATTGCGAGACCGGCCAGAATGCCCTGGCCTTCGGAGGCGTACTGCAGCGCTTCGAGAACATCTTCGCCCAGACCCTTCGCACCGATCAGCGACGCAATGACCACCATCGCCAGGCTCAAGAGAATTGTCTGGTTGATACCGGCCATGATGGACGGCATTGCAAGCGGGATATCGACCTTCCAGAGCAGATATCGTTTGCTTGCCCCAAACGCCATGGCCGCTTCGCGAACCGTTTCCGGCACGCCGCGCAGGCCCAGCACCGTAAGCCGAACCACCGGGGTACCGCCAAAGATCATTGTCGCAATGATTGCGGCGGGCTTGCCGGTGCCAAAAAACGCAATGACAGGAATCAGGTAGACAAATGCGGGCATAGTCTGCATGAAATCAAGCACGGGCCGGACGAAAGAATACAGTCGAGGATTGCGCGCGCAGAGAATTCCAAGGGGGATTCCAAGCGTGATCGAGATGCATGCCGCCGTGCCCAGCAGCGCCAGCGTCTTCATGCTCTTGTCCCAGAAACCGAGATACCCGAGGTAGGCCAGACCGGCGGCCGTAAAGATCGCGGCCCGCCATCCGGCGGACAGACCGGTCAGCAGAATAATAAAGCCGCCCATGACGGGCCAGGGTGTCTCGACAAAAACGATTTCAAGGGTGTCGAGCACGGTGCGAAGACCAAAGGTCAGACTGTCAAAGAACCATTCCGAACTGACCGATGTGTTGTTCATCCATGCCTTGATTCCATCAGCGACCGATACCTGAACCTGAGGGTCGGTCGGGAATGTGATCAGGGCGGGGACTTGATCCGGAAAGCCGAATTTCAGGGAGCAGGTAACGTAGGCAATTCCAGCCAACACGGATGCGAGGGCAATCTTTTGCCAATTCACCCCGGAACCCAGCCTGCGGTCAGAGAGCCATTTTGTGAATCGAGCCTGCAAGGCCGGATTGGCAAGCACCGCCTGCGCTGCTTTGATGACCAATAGCCCGACGAAAGCCCAGATGACGAGTTGCAAAGCCATGGCATCGGCAGCAACCGCCTGTGCCTTGATGTTTTCGACGGCACCTTCAAGAGACGCGATGGCGTTTTGAAAGCCGGCAGCTTTCTCGGGATCGTCCTTATAGGCCTCGAGTTGCTCGTAGCGCTGCTGAAGCGTGGCTTCGATCGCCGGCAGCCGCGCGAGGATCGGCGCACCAAGATCGCTGAAAATGCCGCGAGCCAACTGAACAACAACCAATGTTTCGAGTGCCACGAAAGGCAGGAAATAAGCCCAAAGGCCGCGCATGCCGAACCAGACCGAGCCGAAAACAAAGGCCGCCCAGTTCCAAGTGAATGCAAATCCGCGCTTGTCGCTGATGATCTTGAAGTTCTTATCGTAGTAAGTCTCGCCGACAGTGACAAATTGCTTGACTATGGCACTGTCATCGTTGTGTTTTGCGACGACTTTTTCTGCGTTTGCTGTCATGAATCCTCCGTTCCCGCGATTACCCCATTCAAGATGTCATTCTTCGTGATAACCCCTGATGTGCCGATTTCCTCATCCTGAACAAGAATTGCGCCTTCCGCACCTGCTGATTTGACAATGATCTGCCTGAGCGTGTCGTTGCCGGAGACGGTCAGGACGTCTTTTGGCAACTTGCCGTGCTCGGCTTCATATTCCTGGACGGGTCGAGCCAGACTGTGCGCCCGGATCAGGTTGATTCTGGAGATGCCGGCGACAAAATCCATCACGTAGTTATCGGCGGGGTTCATAATGATTTGCTCCGGCGTGCCAATCTGCACGATCATGCCGTCTTTCATGACGGCAATCCGGTCTCCGATGCGCACCGCTTCATCCAAGTCGTGCGTAATGAATAGCGTGGTCTTTTGCATTTTCTCAGCAAGACCCATGAACTCGTCCTGCAACTGACGCCGGATAAGGGGGTCAAGTGCGCTGAACGGCTCGTCCATCAGCAAAACATCGGCATCAGCCGCAATGGCGCGGGCAAGTCCAACACGCTGCTGCATACCGCCGGAAAGCTCGTTGGCAAACTTGTCCTTCCATTCGGCCAGCTCGACCATGGCAAGAGCTTTCTCAGCAGCTTGCCAGCGCGCTGACTGGGACAGACCGCGAATCTCCAGCGGCATTGCGACGTTGTCGCGGACAGAACGGTGAGGCAGCAGACCAAAGTGTTGAAACACCATGCCAATTTTTTCATTGCGAACCTTGAGCAGCTCCTGATCGCCAAGCGCCATGATGTCCAGCCCGCTCACCGTAATTTTTCCGGCTGTGGGCACCAGCAATCGGTTGACATGTCGCACCAAAGTGGATTTGCCGGAACCCGATAGACCCATGATGCAGAAGATTTCACCGCGTTTCACTTTGAACGTCGCATCAACGACACCGACGACGCAGTTGAATCTTTCGAGCACTTCGGCCTTGGACAATCCATCGTTTTTGATGGCTGACATAGCCTCATCCTGCCGGTCTCCAAAAATCTTCCAGACACCTGCAATGTCGATTAGCGCATCCTGATTGTCCATATTTTGCTGAATACCAAAAGGTCACCAGTTAAGTTGACAGTCATTGCCGAATCTGCATGGTCGGGGTTCAGCTGCCGACCCGTCAAACGGGAACAGCGCGTCGACACATCACAATCCCCAACTTGCGCAGGCGAGCGTTCGAATCGGCTGTAAGTCTGTCACTGCATTCCAGATTGAACGCCTCCTTTCGAAACGACCATATAACCATCGCATGCTGCTGTCATTTTCAAAAATGAACCTCGCAAATCACAACAATGGCAATTAATCCCTGCTCAGGCGCTCCAGTTGCTGATCCGACACGCCGCACCGATTCACCACCATCGCCATTGTAGACCGCGGGAATCATTCCAGGACTGCTCCCGAACCGCATTCGTTGCCTTCGCCTTGAATTGCCTTGCGTCGGTATCAGTCATGAATCATCGTTTCAGCCAATTGCTGCGCCCAAGTGGCCGAAACGAATGAACTTTCGCATGACAGCTGAGAAAAATCAAGCAGTCTGGTTTGCAATACGTGAACATTCACATGATTCGATGATTACCCGCGATTGTACCAATCCAGTGATTTGATCAAGGTGCGATTTGATGCTCGCATTGCCAAAGGAACGAGCCGCTGACCTGCCAGAAAATTAGGTCAACGGCTCGATTTGGAGAATCTTCAATTAAGTCCAAGCCAACTGTCGACGCGGTCGGAATTCGCATTGACCCACTCGCGCGCGACGTCTTCGCTGTCGCGCTTCTTGATGCTGATCTCGTACGACAATTTGTTCACAGTATCGGTGTCCAAGTGAATGTTGGCGAGAAACGCTGCCACGGCGGGCGCTCGCTGTTCAAGCGAACGCGAATAACCGACATGCACCGTCTTCGGCTTGTCAGCGGTGGTGATCCTGGAGTTTTCGAACCACTGCGGATCTTCGGTCGGCTGTTTCATGTCGTAATTCGCCGGGTCATGTTCCGGTTCCTCCAGGCGGAGAAAATCGTAAACGAACCATTTGAAGTCCGGCGCATAGCAATAGAATGCAAAACCCTCGTTCTTGTTTTGCGCGGCCTCAATTGAGGCAGTTGCCACCTCTTCTTCCGCGATAATCGGCTTGAAGAAATTGGTAATACCGTAGTCGCGCACTTTCACTGAGTTGATTTTGGTGGAGGCCCAGCCTGGCGCGCCGACCCAAATGTCACCCATGCCGTCGCCGTCCCGGTCCATCAGCTTGGCCGCTTCAGGGGTCGCCAGATCAAACACGGACTTGATATTATGTTTCTCTGCAAAAT
Organism: Arenicellales bacterium; assembly: GCA_965202615.1. Classification (GTDB taxonomy): domain Bacteria; phylum Pseudomonadota; class Gammaproteobacteria; order Arenicellales; family JAJDZL01; genus JAJDZL01. Next base: position 883,985 of record OZ241837.1, on the reverse strand, counting down.
CCCTGAACAGGCAGAACGCGGAGAATCCCCCGTAGCTGTTCTCGCTCAGCGCAACTGTCTGGGCTTTGTCTACATATTCCCGGGTCAGGTTCTCCTGGTTCGGAATCCAGACATCCGGGTGAATATCGATACCGCCCTTTCCCCGGTCCATTTCCTTGAAGATTGCTGCATTCGTGCCCGGCACCAGTTCGGCTTTGCCGCCAAGCTTGTCTTCAATGACCACTTTGACGAGACCCGCCATCGCGCGGGCGCTAATCCAGTTCGGCTGACCGACCATGATCGTTTCCTGCGCATAAGCACCAAACGCGATACACATGGCAAGTGTGGCTGACATAGCCAGCGTTCCAAATTTTTTCATGACATCCTCCTGTCAACTTTTCCAATTTTTTGACATTTTACATATCTATATCTAACATGTTAATGCTGAATGGAGATGTTAATTCATATCTTGCTAAAATGTCAATAGTTGCTTTTTGTGTGATAACGATTTACTCAGAAAAGAAACAGGGGGTGTTCATTTTTGACGGATAAAACTACACAGACTCATTTTGGTGACTCCAGTGGCACGGTTCACCTCAAGGACAAGGCTTTCCGCGACCTGGAACTGATGATTGTTAACGGTACACTGGAGCCGGGGCAGTGGGTTTCGGAAAGCGATCTGATGGAGATTTCCGGACACACGCGGGCACCGGTTCGGTCGGCAATTCAGCGACTGGCTGATGAAGCTCTTCTGAGAATTGTCCCTCGACGCGGAGCGCAGATTTGTCCCATTGTGTATACCGAACAGTTTCGGGCTCTGGAGCTCAGACGCGTTGTCGAGAGGCTCGTCGCACAATCGGCCGCAAAGCGCGCGACAGCGGATCAGCGGAAAAAATTTGCCGAACTGGCCAAACGGTTCAGGAAGTTATCACTGCCAGAAGACCAGGACACGATGACCGAACTGGATACCGAATGCTTTTCCCTTCTGATCACCGCATCTGACAACAAGTTTGCAGCCAGAGCGTTAACCTCTGTCAAGGGTCTATCCAGACGTTTTTGGATCCTTCATCAACAGCAGTACGGAAGCATAAAACGCATCGCAGCCGTGCATGCGGCCGTCGCCCATGCGATCTCCGAGGGAGACGAGGAAGGCGCCGACAAGGCCGTCAGAGAAATGATCGACTACATTGAAGAGTTCACTCTCGAGGTTGTCGGATTCAATCCTGCAAGATCGAGAGAGGATTGAATACAGATTCGAGCCGAAGGTTGCATTTGCAGAAATGGGGGACAGCCGTTACTGGTCAGCTTTCGGCGGGATTCCCGAACGTCCAGCAAGCAGATACCGGTACAGCCTGAACGCAAGTTCCGCCTTGTGATTCTCCAACCAATGTTGAGTGTCTGGCGTAACCATCTGGGTTTCGCAGGTTTGATCCATGCTTGAAAGATCAAGGGAATTCTGGAGTGCGGCGGGTCTTGAAAAGTTTGTCAATCCGGTTGAAGCGGACGAAACCTACATGAGCGGCAAGCGCAAGAACATGAGCAATCTTAAACGCTCCCAGCTGACCGGTCGCAGAACGAAACCGCTGCTACCAGCATCAGAGACCATGAAACAAACAAAGTCATTTGAACGGTCCAGCACTCAATTGGAATGGTGCAGGTCAGATTCCATCATCAAATCGAAAATCGATAACGAAAATGTCGAATATCCATGACATCGATTCCTCTAATAGGAGAAAATCAAATTGATTTGCTGAAATTTTCTGTATATTTACAAAACCGTGAATTTTTAAATTGAAGAGGAATTAATGAAACTGTTTTTAGTGTCAGCTCAAGACGATAGTGCTGAGTTAGCTGAAAAAAAGATCAAACGCCATTTTCATAACCACAATATACGATTGGAAAACAGAGAATCACCTTTATGGGTGATAGCGACTGCAAATGATCAAACGCCAGCAAGTGTTGTAGAAGCATTGGATATGACAGGAAGCGAAGGAGAAAGCAAAATTGGCGGAATCGTGGTTCAGATATACGACTATTACGGATACGATTCCATGAAGTTATGGCAACAAATGGAGTTGTGGTCGAATGAGTGAAAACAGAGGCAATGTTGTTCCATTTAGAAGAACTCCTCGCAAAGGGTCTGGTAATGGTGGCGGGGATGGCACATCTGAACGGTTAGCGAGACTTGAAGAAAGAGTTAATCATCTCGCAACATCCGCAGAACTTGAAAAAGTCGTTACGAATGTGGAGAAACTACGGGGCGAGGTTGGGATGTTGAAATGGATTTGTGGATTGATTGCCGGAGGTGTTATTGCGGCACTTTTTAAATTGTTTGGCTCTTAAGGCCATTGTAAAGCCAAGTATACAATTCCCACCGAAAATTTCGGAATCCATTGCTGTTGATGAAATTATTTTTGCTTTTTTTGATGCATTTCCTTGGATAAACAGATTGAAACTCCAAGAAGTGAAAACGTGCTAATTGCTGATCAATCCTTGGCTAGATGTTGGAACGTCCCGCAAGCAGATACCGATACAACTTGAACGCAAGTTCCGCCTTGTGCGTTTCCAACCAGTGCTGAGTGTCGGGCGTCACCACCCTGGTTTCGCAGGGCTCATCCGCGATAATTGAAATAACACGACCATCTTCTGATTCAGCAGGCCAAATCACGGCACCTGAACTGAATTGTTGAACCCGCACACCGTCGGAATCGTATGCGGAGGCGCGTCCTTTAGACAATAATTGTAAATTTGTATGCGACGCATCTTGCCCTGCGATGACATCGCCCGCGGAATAGCGAGCCGGACTCAACCAGTCTCGCAATTCGTCCATCAATTCCTCGAAATGAATTTGATGCTCCAGATACTGCTCCAGGTCCGCGGAAACACGTTCCAGCAAGGAGCCGCGTCGATCATCACCTGAGCTCTCTTCATCTCTCCATGCCGAAATTATCAGCTCTTCGCATAGCTCCACAGCCTTGTCCCAGTTTGACTCAATCTGCAATGCATTGAACTCAGCGGGCGGCAGATTGCGTTTCAAACCATTTAACAGTTCATCCGACGATGAACAGAGAACCACCGTTAGGCCACTCGAATTTGCTGATTGCAGCAACCTGCCTAGGACATTCACCGCGGAGAAATCAAAACCGGAAACATCGGAGAAATCGAGCATCAGGCACACCGGGCTCGTATTTTTGTCAAGAGACTGTCTGAGGCGACTCACTAACGGGTAAACACTGCCAAAAAAAATGTATCCCCGCAGGCGGTAAATGACCGCACGATCACCTTGCTGCGACAATATTGCGCGATCGGGGACCGGGCGGAACTTGTTGCTGCGATACTCGCGCAGTGTAGTCTTCGACTCGATCACGTCGATTCGGCTCAGGCGCAGAGCAAAAAACATCAAAGACGCAACCATTCCGATACCCACACCTTCGAGTAAACCGAAGACGATGATTGTGAAAAAGATCAGGACGATGATGCCGTATTCCAGCCACGCCAGCCGCTTGCGACTTTTTATGAGACCTATGTCAAGCAAAGACAGACCCGCGAAGATCAGAATCCCACCGACGAGCGGCACCGGTACCCATTCCAAAAATCTGTCGTCAAAAAGCAGTGCCGATCCGATGACCAAAGCGGTAACGACACCCGTCAGGCGAGTGGTAGCTCCGAACAGTTCGCTGCGCATCGATGCCGGAACAATGATGCTTGCAGCCGTCCCGCCGCCGACTCCGGAAACAATGCTGGCGCAACCCGTCGCCTTGAACTCGCGGTCCCAGTCAAATTCCCGGTTCACAGCCACTTCAAGACCTGCAATGTTCATGACTACACAGATGATCGATACCAGTACCAGTGTCAGAATTGTCGGAATCTGCGCGGCGAGCGCAGTCCAGTCTACATTGAGAAAATCCAAGGGAGTCAACGACGGCCAGAGTCTGCCGTCCGATGTACTCGTCAACAACAATCCTGCTGCCCTTGCCTCATCGCCGGTTATATCCAGGACACCCAGGGCGAAATGATACGCGCCGACCGCAATCACTACACTGACTGGCAGGATTAGCGGACTGCTCTGACGTTTCATTGCAATGAAAAGTATGACCCCGTAGATCACGCCAGGACTCCACCTCCAAAACACGGCAGGTTCCGCAAGAGACAAGATTGAACGCCAGTCCGTATCAACACCCATCAGGGACAAAGACGCCAGACATACAGCACCACCGATTCCCGCAACGAATCCACCTGCGACCGGATAGGGGATAAAGCGCACGAGGTTCGAAAACTGAAATTTTCCGACGATAAGAAAAATCAAGCCGGCGCAAACCGCGCCAATCATCAGTGCGGCAACCACAGTAACAAACAATGCATCGCTGTCAGTCTCAATGGTTAGCCCGACCGCAGCCATCACGAGGATGAGCGCCGGGGACAACCCTGAAATCACACCGCGGTAGTTTCCCAATACAGCAATAATCAGACACGTGGCGAAATTTCCAAACAGCACCAACCCAACGCCTTGGGAAGAATACGGTGCCAGCGAACCGGAAAATATGAATGTCGCGTAAGCAATTTGTGCAACCAGCAAACCCAAACCCGTAGTGAAACCGACCGATACCGCCGGAATGGCTTTTTCAGACAGCGTGTCTGTACGCAACTCAATTAACAGACTCCTCAACGAAAAGTTTGATTTCATGAGAACATTTGCGACATATTGTCAAATCTGGCGAGAGAGCCTAAAGAATTTCCGGGTTTAGCTAGTCCGGAATTGCAATGATAATCGTTTCAGGTCTGCGCATTTTTCATTGCGAATGGTCACCCAGGGCAACTTGATCTGTTCCTGGAAAATCGAAATGAACCTGTTTCGTTGTCAAACGGAACGTATTCACTGTTGATTCTCTTGTCACCGCAAGTGGTCGGTATCATGCGATCAGACGCGATCGCAAACCGTTATGACTGGTAATGCGTGCGACGAATCAATGCATGAGTCAGCAGCATCACAAACAGCAGGAGCACAAAGACCTTGTTGACAAACCAGTTCATAGTCCAGATCGTCCACTCGGGGTCGCCGAAAAACAACCCAAATTTGGTTACCACAATACCGATCTCCAGGACGGATACGATATAGACAAAACTGAGTAAATAGCGCGAACTGAAAAGCAGTGAGCATGCGAGCCAAATATGAACCACCCACCAAAAATCCCACCAGATGTACGTAGTCAACGCGGTGTTTTCTTCTACCGCCCAAACGATCGGCAAAATCCACTTGATCGTCAGCGTCCAGGCTGACAGTACAAAAAGGAAATGGGCGAAGAATCGCCTCACACGACTGTGAATCGACGAGCCATGTCCTGGGTCAATGCTGCGATTGGAACATTGTTCGGGCAGCTACCCAGACAGTTTTGCGTGGTGCAACTGAGACACTGGTCTGCATTCGATTCGAGATTTGTGTAGCTTTGCATTGCCAATACCCAGTCGCGATAGTCGACATCGTACATCCGTGCCCGGAGCACATCGGAAACGGGCACCCCGTAAGGGCACGAATCCGCACAAACGCCACAGCCCTGCTGACAATGAGTCGATCCATGCATCGCCACGTAACGGGTCAGCAAACCCATGTCAGACTGACCAATCGCCGGTGCGCCTGAAGCTCCCAGGTATTCATCGATTTCATACTCCCCAGTCATGGATATCAGCGCCGAATCGACATGATTGCTGGCGAGAACCCATCTCAGGGCAGCCTGTGAGAAGGTGGCATCCCGATACTCAAACGGTCGCATATCATTCAACCGGGCACCCATCAGCACCTTCATCGCGACAACACCGACACCCTTGGCGCGTGCTTTATCCAATACTTCAGTCAACCCCGGTTGAAGCGCCACATAATGAAACATGTGACGGAGTTTGTCAGCAAATTCCGGATCCTGTGCAAAATTGAATGCGACCAGCACAACATCGGCAAGATTGTAATCAATCGCGTAATCAAGGCACTCGACCAGGTTCGATCCATGCCCGGACATTGCGCGAAACCTGATTTTGCCTTGCTCGATCGCCCGTTCCGTAAACTCTGCCCATTCCGTATTCTGCAAACGGAGGATATCGTTAACCGCATGAATGTAGTAAAGATCAACGTAGTCAGTTCGAAGGCGCCTCAGAGTTCCCTCGAGTGCAGACATGATTTTGTTTCGATCGTCCCCGACACGAGCCTTGGTTTTGGATGCGATGACAACCTTGTCGCGTACACCGGCAAGCGCCGCGCCGACCGCGGTTTCCGAGGAACCGCCGCGATAACTCTCTGCCGTGTCAAAATAGGTCACCCCGCGTTCATAGGCATAACGCACCAGAGATGCATCGGAAAGCCGGCTGCCACCGAATGAGACGTCTGAAACTTCAAGACCGGTTTTACCGAGCGTAACGTATCGCTGAATACGCGGTTCACTTTTTGCCGCGATTGAGGCCGACGTTGCGGGTGATACGCAAATCGTACCGGTCGCAGCACTTAGTTTGAGAAATGTCCGCCGCTCCATATCAATTCACTTGCAATCCCCAAGCAGAACAACACCGAAAATGTTGATATTTGCAGTTTGACAGTGTACCACATCCCATTGCCGGCTGAGCAATACCAACCGGTTTCGAGGTGCTGAATAAGTTCGAATTTTTGACACGAATGTCCCGAATTGTTTTTACGCGACCAAACTCAAGAAAATTAAATTGTCTTACCGCTTGACTGATTCAAGGATCAACTATTATGTTATTGTATATATTGAATAATTGCTTAATGAGTTAGATAATGTTCATGTCCGTTTGTTCCTTTGGATTCAAACGCCAAGGACTTGACTCGTTCCATGGGTCACCGAAGACAAGAGATTTTTTTTGAAACCAACACGGCATAAGCAATAAAATGCTTGGTTTGACAGTCATCGCATACTGAAACCGTGCTGGAACGTTCCGTTACCTCGTAATTCCAAAACCAAATCATTTTATTTGGGGTGTAGCCAAGCGGTAAGGCACCGGATTTTGATTCCGGCATACCCAGGTTCGAATCCTGGCACCCCAGCCAGTTCGAATTCACACCCGTTGATCACAATCATCAAAGTTCGACATCGTCTGAATCGCCGATCGAAGCAACCGCACCATGATTGAAAATATGATGATCCTGGCTGGTAATGCCAACCGGGAATTAGCCGTCAAAGTTGCAGATTATCTTTCTGTTCCCCTGGGTAACGCCACCATTGGGCGTTTCAGCGACGGAGAGATCGCGGTTGAAATCAGTGAAAACATCCGTAATATGGATGTCTTCATCATTCAGCCGACCTGCGACCCGACAAACGACAATCTCATGGAGCTGCTGGTCTTGATTGATGCGGCGAAACGATCGTCCGCAGGGCGCATCACGTCCGTCATTCCCTACCTCGGCTACGCACGTCAGGACCGGCGCCCGCGCAATGCGAGAGTCCCGATCACCGCCAAACTGGTCGCATCCCTGATCGATAAGGCTGGTGCCGACCGCGTATTGACCATGGACTTGCACGCCGACCAGATTCAGGGATTTTTTGATATCCCGACGGACAACATTTACGCGAGACCGGTCATTGTCGGCGACATATGGAAACAGCGGCCAAAGAAACTGACGATTTGCGCACCGGATGTCGGCGCTGTTGTCAGGGCGAGATCGATTGCCGAACAGATTGAAGCGCAGTTCGCGATTATCGATAAACGCCGACCGCGACCCAATGTGGCAGAAGTCATGAACGTCATTGGCGATGTTGACAAACGCACCTGCGTATTCATCGATGACATCGTGGATACTGCCAACACGTTGTGCCAGGCTGCCGGCGCATTGAAAGACCGCGGCGCGCGGGCAGTCAAAGCTTACTGCACACACCCGGTGCTGTCCGGACCGGCAATTGATCGGATCGAACAGTCCAATTTGGACGAAATTGTGGTCTGCAACTCAATAAAACTTTCCGACAATGCCAAAAATTGCACTAAAATTCGCCAACTCGATGTATCACAGTTAATCGGAGAAGCAATGCGCCGAATCTCAGTCGGCGACTCCGTCAGCTCAATCTTCGTCGACTGACACAACCAGACAACTGAATCAGTCGTCCCAGGAGGTAAAAACCAATGAGCACCAATTTCACAATCGAACTTGAGCCACGCGAGGAATTTGGCTCTTCAAACAGTCGCAGACTAAGACGACAAGGGCGCGTTCCGGTCGTGGTCTATGGTGCCGACAAATCGATCGCGCACTATTCCACCGACCATAACAGCCTGGTTCACAGTCTTGAAGTCGAAGCGTTCCACTCCGCCATCATCGATATCAAGGAGAATGGCAAAAAACAGGGCGCGATCCTGCGGGAAGTTCAAATGCATTCATACAAGCCACAGGTTTTGCACGTTGACCTGCAAAGAGTCAAGGCAACTGAGCAGATCACGTTGCGCGTGCCGCTGCACTTCCTGGGTGATGACACGGCTCCAGGCGTAAAAATTTCGGGCGGAATATTTTCGCGGCTCATTACAGATGTCGAGATTCAATGTCTGCCAAAGGACCTGCCTGAATTTCTGACGGTCGACGTCAGCGAACTGGAAATCAACCACTCTGTTCACCTGTCAGATGTTCAACTGCCCGAAGGCGTCGAAATGACGGCCATGCTGCATGACAGCGATGACTACGCAATTGCTTCCATCACACCTTCCAGAATCTCCGCCGATATTGAAGAGGAAATGGAGGAAGGTCTTGAAGAAGGGATGGTTGCGGAAGAAGAAGCAACATCGGAATCTGACGAAGAGGATCAATAATTCGCCCGCATCATCTCCAGCTGAGTGTTGTCAAAATGAGGCTGCACGAGATCGGCCAAACAAGATGAACCATGGCTGTCACCCGTGCAATTTTTGGGCTCGGTAACCCCGGCGAACAGTATCGCGATACCCGTCATAACTGCGGCTTTCGATTTGTCGAACGAATCGCGCGGCAACAACAGGAACAGTTAAAGGCCGATTCCCGATTCCAGGCCAATCTGGTTCGCGTCAGAATTGATGGGGCTCCGGTTTGGCTGGTGCAGCCGATGACTTTCATGAATCGAAGCGGCACTGCCTTTAATCTGGTAACCCGCTACTACGATATCGATCCTCAAGACGCGATTGTCGTTTATGACGACCTCGATTTGCCGGTCGGCAATGTGCGCGTCAGGCGCAGCGGCGGGCCCGGCGGCCATAACGGCGTCAGTGACATCATCGCACATGGCAAGACCCGGGATTTCCTGAGAATCAGATTCGGCATTGGCCGGCCAAATCACAGGATTAACACAACTTCCTACGTACTCAGTGTCCCGCCAACTGAAGATCGACATCTGATCGATGACGCCATTGACGATGCCATTGACGCTTTGCCTGAAATGCTCACCGGCAACCTTGAAAAAGCGATGACATCGCTGCACAGTCGTGCAGACAGCAAAGTCTCAGAACAAAACCCGGCGGCGTGAGCTGATCGCGTAACATGAGTGTCCGGTGTGGAATTGTCGGAGCGCCTAACGCGGGTAAATCAACTCTTTTCAATGCGCTGACGCGTTCGTCCGTCGCGGCGGAAAGTTTTCCATTCTGCACGATCGAGCCAAACACGGCCAGCGCGCCGGTTCCCGATCCGCGATTGAGGTCAATCGCGAAGGTCGTGGGTGTCAGCCGGATCATTCCTGTTGTTCTTGACTTTGTGGATATTGCCGGTTTGGTTCGAGGGGCGTCACGCGGCGAAGGCCTGGGAAACCGGTTTTTGTCGTATATTCGGGAAATGGATGTCATCGCGCACGTCGTTCGGCGATTTGACGATCATTCCGACTGGGAGTCCGAGATTGACATCGTTAATCTTGAATTGATGCTCGCCGATCTCGAAACCGTTACAAAGGCACTGGACAAGGCAACGCGAAGGGCAAGGACCGGAGAAAAAAGCCAAATAGAGCTGGCTGATGTGCTGACGAGAGTTCAATCAACGCTCGAACGTGCTCAACCTGTCAACTCGATCTCGATGGATTCGAACGAACGGACAATCGTTCAGCAATTGCAATTAATATCAGCAAAAAGTAAATTCTATGTGCAAAATATCAAGGAAGACGACTTGGCTTCCGAAGTTGTCACCCGAGTTCGGCTGGATTCGGCTCCTACAGTCTTTATCTGTGCGCAGCTCGAAGAAGAACTCGCTCAATTGACGGAAAAAGAGCAAGCCTCTTTCAGAACAGAGATGGGATATGACAGATCAGCGATTGACAGTGTGGTTTACGCCGCCTACTCGGCTCTTGACCTTTGCACGTTTTTCACGTTCAATGATAGCGAGGTGCGCGCATGGTCAATTCCCAAAGGTACAACAGCAAAGAAAGCTGCCGGCAAAATTCATACCGACATGGAACAAGGATTCATACGCGTTGAGGTGATGTCCTGCGAAGACCTCATCTCCCTGGGTGGCGAACAGGCGGTCAGGAAGGCTGGCAAATTTCGAATAGAAGGCAAGTCCTATTTACCCCGCGAAGGTGAAATTCTTCGCGTCCGCTTTAATCCGTAAACCATGATCAGCAAAATTTCAAACGATTCATCGGATCCGGTTGCGACGCATCGTCGCAATGTGCGGGAACATCAACTTGCTCCCGAATCCAAGATTGTCAACTCGCTGCTTGAAAAATCCCCGCTGGACTCCGGGCAACGCGATCGAATTCAATCTGAAGCCACCGCACTGGTCAAACTCATCAGGCAGCGTCAATCCCCAGGTGTGATGTCTCCCTTCCTGGTTGAATATGGTCTGACCACCGACGAAGGAATCGCGTTGATGTGCCTGGCCGAAGCGCTGCTGCGTGTGCCGGACGCGGCGACGATTGATGCGCTCATCAGCGATAAACTGGTGCCGGCTGACTGGGGTCGGCATCTCGGTCACTCAAGCTCCTCCCTGGTCAATGCATCAACCTGGGCGCTCATGCTAACCGGGAAAATCCTGCGCGATGAAGAACCCGACAACATCGCGCAGACCATGCGACGGGTGGTCAAACGGCTCGGCGAGCCGGTTGTGAGAACTGCCGTTACAAAAGCAATCGCATTGATCGCCGATCAGTTCATACTCGGAGATGGGATTGAAACTGCGCAGAAACGGGGACAAGAATATGTTGAACAGGGGTATCGCTATTCCTTCGACATGCTGGGGGAGTCTGCGTTAACCGATAGCGATGCAAGGCAGTATCGCGCATCGTATGCATACGCGATCACACAGCTCGCACGAAATTGCACGTCGCACGATATCAGAGACAACCCGGGAATTTCGGTCAAACTGTCAGCCATTCACCCCCGATACGAGGCAACTCAAAAAAACCGCATTATGACCGAGTTGGTCGATGCCACCCTTTCACTTGCCTCGCTCGCCAAGGACGCGAATATGGGCTTCAACATTGATGCTGAAGAATCAGACAGGCTGGACCTGTCGCTCGATGTCATCGAGCGCATCCTCGCAACGCCGACACTTGCCGACTGGGACGGTTTCGGAATCGTGGTTCAGGCTTATAGTCAACGCGCCTTGCCAATCATCGAATGGGCCTACGCGCTGGCGGAAAAGCTTGACCGCAAAATCATGCTTCGTCTGGTCAAGGGTGCGTACTGGGATACCGAGATCAAACGCGCGCAGGTGCTTGGACTTTCAAATTTCCCGGTGCTGACCCGGAAAAGTTCAACCGATCTTTCCTACCTCGTTTGCGCCAAAAGACTCTTCGAGTTCAATGATCGAATTTATCCCCAGTTTGCGACCCACAACATTCACACGATCTCAGCAGTGATGGAAATGGCAAACGACTGGAACGAATTTGAATTCCAGCGCTTGCACGGGATGGGACAGGAAGTACACGAAGTCGCGAGTGAACGGTACAAATACCGCTGCCGGATTTACGCGCCTGTCGGCGCACACGAAGACTTGCTGGCCTACCTGGTCCGACGGATCCTGGAAAACGGCGCGAACAGCTCTTTTGTGAATCAGTTGATGGACCGCCGGGTCCCCATCGGTCAAATCGTTGCCGACCCCATCACGCAGACCGAGCAACTGAAAGGTTCAATTCGCAATTCAGCCGTCTTGAGGCCTCGAAATATCTACGGTTCCAACCGCAAAAACTCTGCAGGACTGGAACTGGCGAGTGACCTTGAGCTTCAGACGCTATACCGGAACATGGAACGATTTCGCGAAGGCATTTGGCAGGCAACGCCGACGGGAGGTAACGAATGGGAGCGCAGGAATACAAGACTGGTACACAATCCTGCACATACGCAACACGAAGTCGGAGCCGTACTGCAAACCGATCCGGATTGGGTTCCGCATGCGGTCGAACAGGTTTCGACGACTGCCGAATCCTGGGGCCGGACCGGCGCTGAAGAGCGGGCCGAGATACTGAATCGCATTGCCGACACCTATGAGAAAAACAGTGCGGAGTTGATCGCGTTAATGATTCGAGAAACCGGCAAGACCGTCATCGACGCATTGGCCGAAGTACGGGAGGCTGTGGATTTTTGCCGGTATTACGCAAACGAAGCTGTCCGGGTTGACGGCTGGTGGCACAAGAGTACGGCTCGCGGTGTGATTGCATGCATATCACCGTGGAATTTTCCGCTTGCAATTTTTACCGGCCAAATTGTTGCCGCGCTTGCGGCCGGCAATCCAGTCATCGCCAAACCGGCAGAACAGTCTCCTCTTATTGGTTCGCGAGCCGTCGAACTAATGTACCAATCAGGTCTTCCGCCAAGTGTACTGAGTGTTCTTCACGGCACCGGCGAAACCGTCGGCGCACCCCTGGTCGCGGATAAACGCATTGATGGAATCAATTTCACCGGCTCGGTTGACGCCGCCCGGCTGATTCACAAGGCGGCTGCAGACAATGGCAATCCACTCGTGTCCCTGGTTGCTGAAACAGGCGGCCTGAATGCAATGATCGTTGACTCCACCGCATTGCCGGAACAGGCTACAAAGGACATTATTGTTTCCGCATTCCAAAGTGCCGGGCAGCGCTGCTCGGCGCTGCGCATGCTCTACGTACAGGAAGAGATGGCATCTCGAATATACGACATGCTGTTCGGTGCGATGGAACTGTTGACTGTCGGTGACCCCTGGAACATTGAAACCGATGTCGGACCCGTGATCAATGCCGAAGCCAAGCATGTGATTGACGACTATATCGATCGAATGACAGCAGCGGGGAAATTGCGATACCAAACCCCGGTTCCGAAAAATCCAGATGGTTATTTTGTTGCACCGAGCGTGTTCGAGGTTTCAGGAATTGAAGCGCTTGAGGGTGAGATATTCGGACCCGTTCTGCACATCGCAACCTACCGTTCTCAAGACTTGCCGAACGTCATCAAGTCAATCAATGATTCGGGTTATGGACTGACTTTCGGGCTTCACACACGCATTGACCGGCGAGTTCAGCAACTGACCGATTCAATCAATGTCGGGAACATGTACGTTAACCGAAACCAGATTGGTGCAGTCGTGGGATGCCAGCCCTTTGGCGGCAGGGGGTTGTCGGGTACCGGACCAAAAGCCGGCGGTCCTCACTACGTCCCAAGTCTTCGAAAGTTCCACACGGGTTCAAACAGCAAGTTTGACGGGCACGGGATTCCTCGATTCGATTTGCGGCAACATCTTGAACAATTGAGTGACATTCAAACTGAATGGGCCGAACGACAAGATCGCGAAGCGGTGCTCAGCGCACCGGTCGTAAACCGACGGGAATTGGCGAGGGCGCTCAGGGAATCGATCGATTTCATCCAGTCGCCGGTTGATCTTCAAGGTCCAACCGGTGAAAGCAACCGTCTCTACGTTCAGGCCAAGGGTGTTTTTATCTGCTGCGGCAGTTCGCTTCATGTTGTGCAGGCGCTGGCAACCGGGAATACGGTACTGGCGGTCAGCATCGATGCTCGATTGATCGAAGAACTCGTAGCCGCCGGTGCGCCGGTGATTGCCACCAACATCATGCCCGATGCGGCGAGTCTGGCAGCCTGCAGCAAGCTGGCCGGCATTGCATTTGAACAATGTGATCCGGAATTTGCACGAGTCCTTCGAAAAGATCTCGCAAACCTGGACGGCCCGATCATTCAGTTCGTTACCGACAGCTTTGCACCTTGGCAATTTGTCATGGAGAAATCACTTTGTATCGATACAACGGCTGCGGGCGGTAATGCGAAACTGCTCATCGAATCCGGTTCGTGAGTCACTCCCGAACACATTCAGAGTTGAATAACCCTTGAGTACAGAATTCAAAGGAGAAAATTAATGAACAATAGTTTCGACATGATCGTGATTGGTGGAGGCAGCGGCGGATTGGCAGCCGCGCGGCGGGCAAGTGAGTATGGCGCACGCTGCGCGGTCATCGAGAGTCACAAATTGGGTGGCACCTGCGTGAATGTCGGTTGTGTGCCCAAAAAAGTGATGTGGACTACCTCGCGGATAGCCGAGGTCCTTCATGATGCGCCGGATTATGGATTTTCCGTTGACAACAATGGATTTGACTGGAACAAGATCAAAATGGCGCGGGACGCCTATATTGCCCGCCTCAACGGCATCTACCAAGTGAATCTCGAGAATGCGAATGTTGTGTACATTAGCGGACATGCCACTTTTACTGCACCTGGTTCGGTCGAGGTCAATGGCGAAACCTATCAGGCACCACATATTCTGATTGCCACGGGCAGCACCCCAATCATACCGCCGGTCCCCGGGTCTGAGCACGCGATTACCAGCGACGGGTTCTTCGAGATGGAAAGACTGCCGCGCAAAGTCATCATTACCGGCGCCGGATACATCGCCACAGAATTTGCAGGCATGTTGCACGGACTTGGCAGCAAGGTCATCATGTTGCTGAGAAAGGACAAGTTGTTGCGCGGTTTCGATTCATCGCTGACGTCAGTTGTGATGTCGGAAATGGAACGCAGCGGGGTTGAGTTTATTCTGAACGATTCGGCAACCGAGATACGCAAGGAAAATTCAACATTAAGAGTCGAACTCAAGAATGCACCGGCCATTGACGAAGTTGACGAGTTCATATTTGCGATCGGTCGAAGACCCAATACAGACGGGTTGAACCTGGAAGCTGCCAATGTACAAACCAACGCAAGGGGCTTTATCGAGACTGACAGGTATCAAGTAACCTCGAACAAGAATGTCTACGCACTCGGAGATGTCAGCGGCCGGGTGGCTTTAACGCCGGTGGCAATCGCGGCCGGCCGAAGACTCTCAGACCGGCTGTTTGGCGGACAAAGCGGCGCGTATCTGGACTATGAAAACATCCCGTCCGTGATTTTCAGCCACCCGCCAATTGGAACAATGGGGCTCAGCGAAGCTGCGGCTCGGGAACAATACGGCGACAGCATCAAGGTGTACACCAGTGAGTTCAAGAACATGTATTACCAGATTACCAGTCGTACATCACCGACACTGATGAAACTTGTTACTGCTGGCGAAGATGAACGGGTAGTCGGCTGTCATATTGTCGGTGACAATGCCGATGAAATCATTCAGGGGTTTTCAGTTGCGGTAAAAATGGGGGCCCGCAAACGCGATTTCGATAACACGGTTGCAATCCACCCGACAGTGGCAGAAGAATTTGTAACAATGCGCTGAATAAAGGATTCAGCCACCTGACGCGCCGGAAGTCGATTCAAATTTACGTCAATCGACCCTCTCCTATCTGTTAGAATCTACTCGTCGGCATCCGCAGTTTGAATTTTCGGACTCAAAGTTGACAGCCACTTCGCTTCAAAGGTGCAGAACTGGTACAACGACTGCCTCCCGACGAAATAACATAATCAAGAGGAGTTGATGAGCGAACAATCGCCGGAAATCACCGATATCACGGATGAGTTGATCGCGGAGCGAAGGGGCGACGACCTGTCGCATTTGCCCGATGATATGCCCAACTGGATGGCTTTCCTCATTCGTTGGATTGATACGATGAATCTATGGGTAGGGAGAATCGTTTGCCTGCTCACTGTCCCGCTTTTTTCGATCATGGTCTACGAGGTGTTTATGCGCTACGTGTTCGTTGCGCCAACTGTCTGGGCCTACGACCTCAGCCGCATGACGTACGGAGCGTTGTTCATTCTCGGCGCAGGGTATGCGCTCTCCAAAGGTGTTCACATCCGGGCTGATTTCATCTACAGGAATTTTCCAGTCAAAGTCCAGGGATTGGTCGATGCCTGTCTTTACATATTTTTCTACTTTCCGGGCATGATTGTCTTTCTGTGGACTGCAATGGATTTTGCCGGCGTGTCCTGGGTGCGCCTGGAAAAAGGAATGGATACGGCATGGATGCCGTATGTTGCCCCAATCAAAACCGCTCTCCCGATCGGCGTGTTTTTCCTGATCATTCAGGGCGTTTCTGAACTGTTGAAAAGTTATTACGCCGCTACCCGCGGACGCTGGCCGATCTGATGGCGCCCGAAATCCTGGGGCTGGTGCTTATCGGCGTAATGCTGCTTGCCATATTTGTTGGCTTTCCGATCTCGTTTACCCTGATCTTCCTGGGGTTCGTCTTCGGTTACATCGGGTTCGGACAGGTTGTTTTTTACCTGATGACTTTCCAGTTCTATTCCGTCATGATGGAACAAACGCTCGCGGCCGTACCGCTATTCATATTCATGGGAATCATGATGGAACAAGCCGGGCTGATGGAGCGTCTTTTCTCTTCTGTTCAGCTGATGCTGTCGCGCGTTCGCGGCTCGCTGTTTGTGGCTGTCCTGTTCGTCTCAACAATTTTTGCGGCAGCGACCGGTATCGTCGGCGCCTCGGTGACGATTCTCGGCATCATGGCGGCGAAAACCATGAATCGCTCAAATTACGATGTCAAGTTGGCCTCCGGCACAATCACGGCGGGTGGCACACTTGGAATTCTGATTCCGCCGAGCATCATGCTGGTGGTGATGGGACCCGTGATGGAAATTCCCGTTACCGATCTGTTTGCCGCGGCTGTTATTCCCGGAATAATGCTGGCGTTAATCTACACTGCGTACTCTCTGATTCGTTGCTGGCTGAATCCGGCATTGGGTCCTGTGTTGCCGGAATCGGAACGACCCAAGAGTATGAAGGAGGTCTGGAGAGAATTCCTGCTCGGTCTGATCCCGCCGTCAGCGCTGGTCTTCTCCGCTCTCGGCAGCATCATGTTCGGGCTGGCAACACCGACCGAAGGTGCGGCCTGCGGAGCCGGCGGCGCATTGTTGCTGTCCCTGGCCTATCGCAAGCTAACGTGGAAGAAACTGTTCACTGCACTCATCAAGACATTGGAAATCACCGCACTGATCATGTTGCTGGTGGCGGCATCCAATTTCTTTGGCGCAGTATTTTCGAGATTGGGAACGCCCATGATGCTGACCGATTTTCTGTTGGATCTCGAAGTCAATCGCTACGTCGTGCTGATGATCGTGATGGCGCTGATCTTCCTGCTCGGCTGGCCGCTTGAATGGGTGCCGATCGTACTGATTATCGTCCCGATACTGATCCCCCTGATTGACCAGCTGCAATTCAACCTGACCTGGTTTGCAATCCTGGTCGCAGTCAACCTGCAAACTGCATGGCTATCGCCACCCGTTGCGCTATCTGCATACTTCCTCAAGGGTGTCGTCCCGGAATGGGACCTTAAGGATATCTATTACGGCATGATGCAGTTTATGCTGCTGCAACTGGTCGGGCTTGCGCTCATTATCACATTCCCACAACTGGTGCTGTGGCTGCCAGGGGTAATTTACGGCGGAAACTAGGCCTGCTCGGCTGCCGCGAGCTCTTTCAGCCTGGCGTTCATCCGCTTCTTGAGCCGGGACGCCTTGTTCCTGTGGTGGAGGCCTTTTCGAGCGCTGCGATCGAGCTTTGAGCACGCAATCCGAAATGATTCCTGCGATGCTTCGAGATCGCTTGATTCCAGTGCCTTGTAAAATTTCTTGATATAGGTGCGCACGGCAGCGCGTTCGCTCATGTTACGCGACCGTCTTGTCAAGTTTTGTCTGGCTCGCTTGCGAGCCTGCGGTGAGTTTGCCAATGGTTTGTTTCCCTTGTTTGAAAGCTGGAGATATAAATGAATCGCAATTTATGCTACTTTTGAGGCTTAATGTCAATAGACACCTGCAAATTTTTACAGATTTATCACCTGAATTTCCATGTTTTTGCCCTATTTTCAGAATTTTTCAGAAATTGCCATACTGATTGAATGACTCCCGCTCAGTTTATCTCCCAGCTTCGAAGTGTTGAACTTGACCATACGTTCAATCCTTATTCGGAACGTTGTCCAGTTTACGATTCCGAAAATGCACCGGAAATTCGTCGCGACGCGCTGCTCAAAATCCTGCGGCGCGCACTCGAAGTTTCCGTCGATTCAATCTGGATTGGGCGCGATCTGGGACACCGGGGCGGGCGGCGAACAGGACTCGCGTTCACCGATGATTGCCATCTGAATACGCATGCCCGTCGCTGGAGGGTTGAGATTCAAAGACCGACCGTGGGGGATGAGCTAAGCGAAAGAACCGCGACCGTGGTCTGGAGTGCCTTGCGTAAATTCGACTCGCATGTCTTTCTGTGGAACGTGTTTCCGCTGCATCCCCACCATGCTGAACTCCCGTTTTCCAACCGGGCGCATAACGTCGATGAACGCAATATTGGCATCGACCTTCTGGTTGAGCTGATCGATTTACTGCAACCGGGCAGATTGGTGCCGATCGGCAAAGATGCCGCTGCCGTGGCCAATCGCATCTGTGGCAAACGGGAAGTGCTGCCGGTGCGTCACCCGAGTTTTGGTGGACAGCGCACATTTTTGGACCAACTTGCCCAGGTCAACGAGTTGACTCATGGCTGAACAACCGCATACCGACAAACCAATCGTAGCGAGCGGCACCAAATTACTGCTGCGATCAACCGCGGCATTTGGCTCCATGACCATACTTTCCCGGATCACTGGACTGATACGGGACATCATATTTGCACAATTGATGGGGAGCACGCTCGTCGCCGATGCATTCTTCGTTGCCTTTCGGATTCCCAATTTCTTTCGACGAATTTTTGGCGAAGGCGCTTTTTCCGCTGCCTTCGTGCCAGTCTATACCCTGCATAGACGCTCGTCTGAGCCTCAGGAGGTACGCGGGTTTGTCGACATCGTTGCCGGCCGTTTGACGCTTGCACTGGTATCGTTGACGGTGATTGGCGTAGTGCTGTCACCGATCCTGGTTACCGTTCTGGCACCCGGCTTTCGCGCCGATGTTGACAAGTTTCAACTGACAGTTGACTGCCTTAGAATTACTTTTCCGTACGTGCTGTTTGTGTGTCTGGTCGCACTGAGTGCCGCAATTCTGAACACGCACGGGAAATTCGCCGCACCCGCCGCCACGCCGATCTTGCTGAATCTGTCGTTGATTGCGGCGGCACTATGGCTGACGGGCGTGACCGGGAATGTGGCGACCGCCATTTCATTTGGGGTGTTGATCGCAGGTGTGGTTCAACTCCTGTTTCAAATTCCATTTCTAAGAAAAGAAAATGCCGTCCCCCGGCCAAAATTAAGGCGCAGCCAGGAAGGTGAAGCTGAAAAAGGGG
This sequence comes from Arenicellales bacterium, assembly GCA_965202615.1. Taxonomy (GTDB): domain Bacteria; phylum Pseudomonadota; class Gammaproteobacteria; order Arenicellales; family JAJDZL01; genus JAJDZL01. The sequence continues at coordinate 864,439 of OZ241837.1, read as the reverse complement.
CTAAAGAAGTCTATCGCCTGATGCTGCCGTCCATTTTTGGCGCGTCTGTCGCACAACTCAACCTAATCATAAACACCTTTATTGCCTCGTTCCTGGTTACCGGAAGCGTTTCTTGGCTGTATTACTCAGATCGACTGATGGAATTTCCTCTAGGGGTGTTCGGTGTTGCATTGGGCTCGGTGCTGCTTCCGAGATTGTCGAAGGAGTATGTGGAAACAAAAAGGGAAGAATTTTCGCGGCTGCTTGATTGGGGTCTGCGTTGGTGCATCTTGATTTCATTGCCTGCGACGACCGGGCTAATCGTGTTGTCCGACACAATGGTTGCAACGCTTTTTTACCACGGTGCGTTTACTGAGAACGACGTTCTGATGTCGGCGCGCGCACTCGTTGCTTTTTCTATGGGCTTGACTGCTCTGGTCGCGGTACGGACACTTTCACCTGGCTTTTTCGCCAGGAATGACACAAAGACCCCTGTTCGAGCGGGTGTCTATGCGATGGTTGCCAATGCGATTATCGCAATTGTCCTGGTATTTCCGCTTCAGCACGTTGGACTTGCTGCGGCAACGTCAATCGCCGCCTTTGTCAATGCCGGGCTGTTGCTGTATTGGCTGCTTAGGGATCAGGTGTTCACTTTTCAATCGAACTGGCTGCCGTTTCTGGCTAGGGTTGTTGTGGCGTCACTTATAATGGGCTACGTTCTGATCGGGCATCTTGTTCCGCCGCTCGATATATGGATGCAGTACAGTATCTCGATGAGAATTCTGCTGTTGCTTGGCTATATCGTGATCGGTGCTGGCATCTACGCAGCCTGTTTGCTGGCATCAGGGGTCAGGCCACGACAATTGATGACACGATGAGACACCCGGAAAACAACGTCGTACAAATCGGCAATCCCAATGCGCCGCGCTGCTTTACGCTGAGCGAGGCCCGCGAGACCCTGTCAACCGTCAAACCAATCACCGCCGAAGCCCACAAGGAACTTGAGGTAGTCAAATCACGTCTTCACACGCTGCTACCCAGTGACCCGCGTATTGTCACTGTAGAACAGGAATACGAAGCGATCGTGCGAAAATGGATATCCAAGATGAACCGATTGGGCTTGACCGTGCGAGGGCTGTGGCTGCTTGATTTTGATACCGGTGACGGTTATTTTTGCTGGAAATATCCCGAGTTGACAATTGCTTACTTTCACCCCTACAACGGTGGATACGTTGAGCGACGACCCATCGCTGAAGTCATCAGGGAAACCCATCCAGACTGGGCAGATGTTGACGACGATTCAGATGTTTCAAAAGAAACAGAGGAATCAATTGCTGTGCGCAGGTTAGTACGCAGTCCCAGGCCTGATTAAGTGGAGTTCATTCGCGGCGAGCACAATATCGCAGCCAGACATCATGGATGCGTTGCTTCGGTGGGTAACTACGATGGCCTTCATCCGGGACATCGGAAAGTTATCAAGTCCTTGGTCGATCGCGGTCGCGACCTGAATCTGCCGGTGACAATTGTGAGCTTTGAGCCGCATCCATTGGATTTCTTCGTTCCGGACGCAGCGCCACCAAAGCTGATGACTGTCAGAGAAAAAATTGAAGCCCTTAAGGAACTTAATGTCGACCATTTTTGTTGTCTTCGATTCAATCACCGACTCGCAAATACCGAACCCGAAAATTTCGTTGAAGATCTGCTGATCGCCAAGCTTGGCGTACGATACGTGGTGGTTGGAGATGATTTTCGATTCGGACGCAATCGACGCGGAAATTTCGAGATGTTGCGTTCGATCTGTCGCCGATACGATGCTGAAGTTTCGAAAATGGAAACGATCGAGTTTGATGGAGAGCGTATCAGCAGCAGCCGTATTCGGGATTGTCTCGCGTCCGGTAACATCGGATTGGCTAACCGGATACTGGGTCGGGATTTTTCGATGTCAGGTCGAATTGTTCGAGGCAATGGCAACGCCAGGAATTGGGGATTCGCCACCGCGAACATAAAAATCGAGGTGTCAAAACCGGCTGTATCGGGTATCTTTGTGGTCGAGGTCGACTTGCCAGACAAAAACTCATTGCCTGGTGTCGCCAGCCTTGGATTTCGCCCGACTATAGGGGGTGACACGCAGTTGCTTGAGGTTCACCTGTTGGACTTTGATCGGAATATCTATGGCCAGCGAATTCGCGTCCGCTTCCAGAAAAAGCTGCGCGACGAAGTCAAATTTCCTTCGATCGATAAGATGTGCGAACAGATACAGCAGGATATTGTAAGAACCAGGGAATTCTTTGGTCATGTGCTATTCAATTGTTGAACCTGCGCCGTAATGCAACGGTCAAAGGCTACGGTTAATTTTTTTTCGGCGCACAGAATTTCGTATATTTGAACAGTTGATTATCGAGATTGATCACAATGCTGCATTCATTCAATTCGAGTAGAAGAGAATTTCTGAAATTCGGTGCTGCGGGCGCGTTCGTGCTGGCGATTCCAAAACCAGTCCGTTCTGCAAACAGTTCTCCGCTCATACTGACTGCAGCACCAACAGAAGCCAATCTGGTGTTGGAACCCGGGATCTCGACCCATGTCTGGGCATACAGTCAGCAGGTGCCAGGGCCCTTGCTTCGATACAAACAGGGGGACACTCTAAAGGTTGAGTTGGTCAACCAGCTCGAAGAGCCTACTACCATCCACTGGCACGGACTGAGAGTTCCGATTGGCATGGATGGAGCACCGGTATTGAGTCAGATAGCCGTGCCGCCTGGAGAGAGATTCCTGTATGAATTCGAGCTGTTGGATTCAGGCACTTTCTGGTATCACCCGCATTTCAACAGCTCAAAACAAGTGGGCAAAGGCCTGCGAGGCGTATTGATCGTCGACGAAACCGATCCCCCAGACGTCGACCGCGACATCGTTTGGGTGCTGGACGACTGGCGACTGAATCAGGAAGCCCAGATAGCATTGCCTTTTCAGAATGGAAGAGACGCCAGTCACAATGGGCGATTGGGAAATGTCGTCACCGTCAACGGAAACATTGAGGAAGAGTTTTCAGTAACGGCAGGTGAACGAATTCGTTTGCGCCTGGTGAACGTCGCAAATGCCAGAACGTTCTCACTCGTATTTGAGGAACTGCAACCCTGGATCATTGCGCTGGACGGTCATCCAATTGTTCCTCTGCAACTGAATAACGAGCCCGTGGCTTTGGGTGCCGGCCAAAGAGCGGATCTGATTGTTGACATACCTGCAGAGCAAGACAAAGTCACTTCAGTTCTGGATGTCGCATACAGAGAAAGGTTCACTTATGAGCTGATGCGATTGATCGTTGACGACAGTCGTGCTGCTTCGCGCCGTTCTTATCCCCCGCGAAAACTCATTCCCAATCCCGTTGCTAAACCCAATCTTCAAAATGCAGTCAGACAACGGATTGTTTTCGAAGGCGGTGCAATGGGTGGCATGCCGAGCGCGACACTGGATGGTGAATCTATGGGCATTAGAGAATTGGTCGCTCACCAAAAATTTTGGGCTGTGAACGGAATTGTTTTCCGAGACACCGAAAGCACCCCACCGTTGCTAAACCTGAAACTCGGCGAAAGTTATATTCTTGAACTCGAGAACAAGACTGTCTTTGAACACCCTATGCACCTGCATGGCCATACATTTGAAGTAATCAAGATCAACGATGAATTTTTGGATCATCCTCCAACTCGCGACACTACTCTTATCGCTCCGAATGAGACACAGGAGATAGCCTTTGTCGCGGACAATCCGGGCAAGTGGATGTTCCACTGTCATGTTCTGGAGCATCAAAACAGTGGGATGATGGCAGTATTTGACGTCAGCTAGCGTCGATTTCGCGGAGGATTTTTTCAGATTCTCTCTCCCTGACTTTTTCAGTTTAAAATAAACTGTTTGTTCGTCAAATCGGGCTGTTGTTTACCCGAATTGACGACTGACCGTAAACCAAGTTACCCGTCCTTTTGCGTAAACAGTTGTATCGCACACAATTTTCATGACTAATTACAAGCACACAATCAATCTCCCCAAGACTGAATTTCCGATGCGCGCCAATCTGGCTAAGCGTGAGCCCGACACTTTGGCATTCTGGGATGAGATTAATATTTACCAGAAATTGAGGGAAGCCGGTCAAGGGAAGGAAAAGTGGGTGTTGCACGATGGGCCGCCCTATGCGAATGGAGCATTGCATATCGGCCATGCGGTGAACAAGATCCTTAAAGATGTGATTGTCAAATCCAAGTCCATGGCCGGCTATGATTCGCCGTATGTACCCGGGTGGGATTGTCATGGATTGCCGATTGAACACGAAGTCGAAAAGAAAATCGGACGCGAGACCTATCGCAACGACCCGGCGCAGTTTCGTAAAGCATGCCGTGAGTTTGCGACGCAGCAGATTGACATCCAGAGACAGGGATTTATCCGAATGGGTGTAATTGGCGACTGGTTCAATCCCTATCTCACCATGAATTTCAAGACCGAAGCCAATACGGTCAGGGCTTTGGCTCGAATTCTCAATAACGGACACATGATGCACGATTTGATGACGGTCTACTGGTGTGCTGACTGTGCGTCGGCGCTCGCAGAGGCTGAAGTCGAATATTCTGATAAAACTTCAAAGACCGTGGATGTTCGAATGTACGCTGCCGATAAAGAGGCCGTGTTCAAAGTCTTTGACTTCGAATCAGACCCGGATGAAACACCCGTCAGTTGTGTAATCTGGACAACAACACCATGGACACTGCCAGCCAACCGGGCAGTCGCAATTCATCCGGCATTCGAATACAGCCTGGTCAAACATCTCACCGAATTCGGAAACTCTGAATACCTAATCATCGCCTCTGAACTTCTCGACTCGTGTCTCGGACGTTATGGCAACACAGAGCACGAGGTTGTCGGACGTGCGGAAGGTCGAGAAATGGTTGGCCTTCAATTTGCTCATCCGATCCACAAGCATGAGTTGATCGTCCCCATGATTCCGAGCGAGCACGTAACACTGGACTCGGGCACTGGACTTGTCCATACTGCTCCCGGGCACGGGCACGAAGACTTCGCATTGGGTAAAGAGCACGGACTTGAAATTTACAACCCGGTTGGGCCGAATGGCTGTTTTCTGGCAGATGTTCCTCTAGTCGGCAACAAATCTGTCGATGAAGGCGGACAAATTCTGATTGATCTGTTGAATTCTCGCGGTGACCTGCTGTCAAGCGATGAAGTCGAACACAGCTATGCGCACTGCTGGCGACACAAGTCTCCGATCATCTATCGTGCCACCCCGCAGTGGTTCATCAGCATGGACCGAACGGGGCTTCGTGATCAGGCACTATCGGCAATCAAATCGGTTCAGTGGGTACCGGACTGGGGTGAAGCCAGAATAGACGGAATGGTACGTAACCGACCGGACTGGTGTCTTTCCCGTCAACGGGTGTGGGGAACGCCAATCGCGATGTTTACCCATAAAGAAACAGGCGAACTTCATCCCGACACACCTGAAATATTCGAGCGAGTCGCCAAGCATGTCGAGCAAGGTGGAATAGATGCATGGTTCGACATCGAACCGGCAGAACTGATCGGTGATGACGCTGAATACTACGACAAAGTTAACGATGTACTTGATGTCTGGTTTGATTCAGGCGCTACCCATTACAGTGTTTTGAACAACAATAATGATCTGACCAACCCCGCCGGTATGTACCTTGAAGGCTCAGATCAGCATCGCGGCTGGTTTCAATCCAGTCTTCTGGTCAGCACTGCGATTACTGGCAACGCGCCCTATCAATCCGTTCTAACCCATGGTTTTACCGTCGATGGCGAAGGACGAAAAATGTCGAAATCTGTCGGCAACATCATTGATCCCCAAGAGATTATTGACACACTCGGGGCAGACGTGCTCCGGCTTTGGGTGACATCAACCGAATACGAAGCTGAGATGGGGATTTCCAAAGAAATTATCACACGCACGACGGATTCTTACCGTAGAATTCGAAATACTGCGAGATTTCTGGTGGGCAATCTTGATGGATTTGACGCATCTGACACCCTGTCGTGGGAGCATATGCTGGAGCTCGATCAATGGGCAGTCCACACGGCAATGAAGTTGCAGGAAGAGATCGTTGGGGCATATGAAAATTATCGGTTTCATCTGATTTGCCAGAAAATTCATCGTTTCTGTATTGTCGAGATGGGCGGTTTTTATCTCGACGTTCTAAAGGACAGACTGTACACAATGCCGCGCTCAAGCCGTGGCCGACATTCTGCGCAAACCGCGATGTACCACATTCTCAATGCACTGGTCAGGTGGCTCGCACCAATTTTGAGTTTTACGGCAGAAGAGATCTGGAAGTATGTTCCCGGGAAATCCGAAGAATCGGTTTTGCTGACTACATGGTATGAAGGCTGGCCAAAAGAGTGTTTTGCCGAAGATGCGGTAGACACCAACTTCTGGTCCCGAGTTATTGCGGTTCGTGAACAGGTGAACCGTGAGATTGAAACACAACGCAATGATGGTATCGTCGGATCTTCCCTGGCCGCTGACGTTACGATTTTCTGCGCTGATGAAACCTATAACGCTCTGCAACGATTAGGTGACGAAATCAAGTTTCTGACCATCACGTCTAGTGCCACAATTGAGCCTCTTAACTCTGCACAACAGACTGTCGACGAATCGGAAAACAGCGATTTAGTCGTTCAGGTCGTAAAATCGGATAGTCCGAAGTGTATTCGCTGTTGGCATCAGACGGCAACCGTCGGAACCGACCCGAACCATCCCGAAATCTGTTCCCGCTGTGTCGTAAACATTGAAGGACAAGGTGAAGTGCGGCAATACGCCTGACCTCATAGTCCCATTAACCGGTTCTTAATTGGTTGGAGATACTGAGCCATGTCTAACAACCGGCACTTAACACAAACAAACTTGGTGTTTCGAGTTCAAGTCAGTATTGCGCTACTCATACTGATGCTGGACCAATTAACCAAGTTGACTATCCTGTCATACCTGGAACCCAACAGTGTAGTCGAGATTACGAGCTTCTTTAATCTGGTGCTGGTTTACAACAAAGGCGCGGCATTCGGATTTCTAGCCACTGCCGATTTTGATGCGAACCAATTTTTCCTGATTGCCAATCTGTTAATTCTCTGTGTTCTGGTTTACGCATTGTGGGTACTTAGGCCCGGAAGAAATCAATCGGCGACGGCAATCTGGTTGATTATCGGCGGTGCAGTCGGAAATATTCTTGATCGAATCATGCATGGCCATGTCGTTGATTTTCTGGACTTTCACTATGCTGGCTGGCACTACAGTGCGTTCAATGTCGCGGACAGTGCAATAACGATCGGCGCGATTTTGATAGCAATGGAGATACTCGGAGTTCGACTGCTGTTCAGGGACAACAAAACATCCAAATCCAATGATTCCAGTTAGCGAATTCTTGCCGCTGCATTACACTTTGAGTCAGGTTTGAATTGTTTCATCAATCGCTTTCTGAAGCATTCACTTGAATTTGTCGAACACTCAAATCCAGAATCACAACGATTTTCATATTTGGATCTTTCCCAATTTGCGGAACAATCGTTATTCACCTTGGGGCAACAAATGCTCTTCCGGAAAATCTAGTGGCTCTGCTACCTGAGCCATTTGCACCAGCCGGATAAATTCGCTGCGATAACCGAAACGATCTTCGCCACGCGCGCCTTGCGCCAATCCTATGACATCGTCATACCCGAACTCGCCTGTATAACGTCCGCCGCGCAACAGTTCGCCAAAAGCTGCCACCGCAGCAGCGAAACGCACATCGCGCGGCGCCGAGTTTACTGTTTCGTGATGATCGTCGATAGTCACCGGCTGGGAAACCAAGGTGCTCGACTGCGCGTCGGGGAGTTTGTAGCGAATTTTCAAGAACGCAAACTCGCGGTCGAATCCGCCACTCTGATTTGGTTCCGTGTTCTGATAGCGGCTAGGAGGAATGTAACCTGAGTCTGTGTTTGCGGGCGTTAACTCGTAAATCGCTGTAACCGAATGTCCGGCGCCGACTTCACCCGCATCGACCTTGTCATTGCGAAAATCTTCCCGATCAAGCATGCGGGTTTCATAGCCGATCAGCCGGTACTCGCTGATCAGTGCAGGATTGAACTCGACTTGAATCTTTACGTCCTTTGCAACTGTTACAAGTGTCGAAGTCACTTGCTCGACCAACACTTTGCGCGCTTCCGATATCGAATCAATGTATGCAGCATTTCCGTTACCGCTCTGGGCGAGATGCTGCATCAGGTCGTCGTTGTAGTTGTCTAATCCGAACCCCAGCACTGAAAGAAACACACCACTTGAGCGCTTACGGGAAATAAATTCCTCAAGTTCATCGACACCAGTCATGCCGACATTGAAATCTCCGTCGGTTGCAAGGATTACCCGGTTGATACCATCAGCTACAAAGTGTTGCTCAGCGAGACTGTAGGCCAGACGAATTCCTTCGCCACCGGCAGTTGAACCACCCGCGTAAAGATTTTCAAGACTATTCAGAATTTTGTTTCGCTGCGAAACCGTTGTCGGTTCCAGAACCACACCAGCGGAACCTGCATAAGCGACTATCGCCACCTTGTCGTCCGGCGCCAGGTTGGACAGCAGCAGTTTGAATGATGCAATCAGCAACGGCAACTTGTTCCGCTGACCCATTGAACCCGAGGTGTCAATCAGAAACACCAAATTCACGGGTGGTATTTCGCTTCGGGCCGGTTCGAATGCTTTGATACCGATGTGCATAATTGTGGTCGAATCATTCCAAGGCGTTGGCATCAAAGAGACCTGTGTGGCGAACGGTTGGTCGCGTGTATCAGGCGGTGCGTAGTCGTAAGGGAAGTAGTTGACAAGCTCTTCGGTACGAATCGCATCCTTGAACGGTACAATGCCCTGGTTCAACATTGCACGCAGGAAGGCGTAGGAGGTGGTGTCCACATCGATTGAGAATGTCGAAACCGGCTCTTCGACGACGAGTTTGACCCGATTGGACTTGAATTCGGTGAACCTAACTTGGTTCCGATATTCGTCGTAAATCATGGATGGCTCTATACTCATCGACAACCCAGCCGCTCCACTTGACGCGTTACTTTCGTAAGACCTCATGCTTTGTTCTTGTGCTCTGCGTTCCAAAGATTGAGTTCTGACAGAAGCTTCCGGTTCTGCAAGTTCCAGTCGCAAACTTTCAGACAAGATTGAATCCCCGGGTTGTGCAGAATTGGTCATGACCTCTGGTGCAGTTGCCAGAATTTCAGCAGGTTCAGTCAAAAATTTCTGTTCTTGGAGAGGTGGATGTGTCGTCACCACCATCTGATAGGAAACAATTCCAATTGCCAGAGCGACGGCACTGCCGACGAATGCCAGGGAAGGACGTGAAAAGTGCATAACTAGCCTCCTTATGTATGAATGGAATGCGCTGAATTTCAACGCTTTGTCCATAAGACGCTTTTCGTTGCCTTTTCCTTTGGTACGACGGTTAAAATCCCCCTTGGCGGTGGATATCGCCTGTTCGCGAACCGCTGCAGACGCTTTTGGCGCCGTGTTGTGAAATGCTGACTTCAACATCTCAAGTTCGTCATCTGAAGTGCTGCCGACCTGATTGTGAAGGTTGAATTGTTCCTTGGCGGCGGAAATTGCCTCTTCGCGAACGGCTGCAGACGCTTGAGGCGCATTGGCGCGAAGCGCGGATTTCAGCCTTGCAAGATCATCGTTCATCGCTTGAATTCCTCGCTGGTGGCCATTGCGCGCAGTTGTTTGCGCACCTCGTGCATTCGCCATGACACCGTCTTTTCCGGGATTTGCAGCACCTTCCCGGCTTCTGCGTGAGTCAACTCTTCTTCGAGCACAAGAAACACGGTACTGCGCAATTTATCGGACAGCTGACTCAAAGCCGTATACAGCCAGACCGAATCGTCCGATTCTGAACTGTCACTTGTTTGAGAAAGCGCTGCGGATTCAGCGTAGTTCTGTTCGATGCGCTGACGGACAGATTTATCGCGCAATGCATCATAGGCGGTATTGACGACGATCCGATAGAGCCACGTTGTGAATTGGCTGTCGCCCCGAAATTTTGCAAGTTTGTCCTGCAGTTTCAAACACACTTCCTGCGCAACGTCCGCCGCCAACTCGCCTTCGCCGAACAGCACGCGAGCACTGACTCGGTAAATACGATCATAGTGGCGTTCAAGCAGTTCAGCGAACGCTTCCGAATCGCCCGCGGCAGCTTGAAAAGCCAGTGAATTGTCAGAGTTGTCGTCCATACGCGTACGAAGTTGCCCTTTTGCCGACAATTTTCTATGAATTTACTGTGTGACGGATGATGACACGCAAATCCTTTGGTTTATCGTATTCCAGTTTCGGAGTGGAAACTCTGATTTTGGTTGGGCAAAACAGCATTGAATTCTGCAAACGGCTTTGATCAATGTCGCAAGTTCCGAGAAGGGAACCGGTTGTTGACGCGAAACAAGCATCTGCGGGGCGGGCTCCAAATCAGAAAAAGAGGACATTTCCGCGCATCCTTCCTGATTCTGTTCCACCTTTGCGGAGCAATTTTTGAAAATGATTGGCAGGAAACCGCGAGCCAGAGCAACCGCATATTCGAAGCCGATCGAATGGGTTACCAATCGGTTTTACCGGCTGGAGTTCAGTACAGCATTTCAGCAAGGAGATGTCTGTTTAAGTCAAGCTCCGGGACTAGAGTGGCGAATCAGCCAGGTTTTACAGAATCTCTGCCAAATTTGACAACGCTGATGTCAGTTCAGTGCATAAACGAATTCATCAGCTTGTGAGCCGGTTCAACGCACTCAGCGCGAATTCAACTGACGGCTTCGCATCACCCGACGTCGCGTCGTTTCTGATCTCAACTGGGGACTGCCCGCAAATGCGGCACGTCCTTTCGCACCCCGCGCATGCCGTGATAGCCGTCCGCTTCAAAGTCTTTCGGCGGCTTTGCATACTGGAACACTCCGTCATTGATCTCGATCAGATGAATCCCCGCATTCCAGACCATCGCTCGACCCTCATCGCTGATGTCCACCAGCGCCAGCATTGGATACACGGCCCGCGCCCGATATTCCGATTGATGAATCCGAAACCGCTCCACCAGCTGCCAGACCTGCTTGATGTGCTTGTCGCGAAATTTGCTCTTGATCTCCACAATGTAGGCCGCACCGGTGCCGTTGCGGCTGACGCCCCAGGCATCCACCTCCATATCCAACCCATTGTTGGTATTTCTGACAAGGTTCGACCCCTTAAAGTCGGCATCAAAGCGCTCGTCTAGCATTCGTTTGATGGAAGGCATCGCCATCGCTTCGGTATAGCCGCCGAACTTGTTGCCGAGCCCGCCGATCTGTCTGCGGGTTTCTTTCAGCTGTTTGGCGTTTTCCTTCAGCTGTTTGGCATTTTCCTTCTGCATTTGTCTAATTTCCTTGTCGAGCTGTTTAATTTCCTTGTTCAGCTGAGTCACCTCGGCTTGATTTTCAGCGCAGCGCTCATTCAATTTTCTGATTCTTTCTTCTGATTTGGATTGCTTTGATTTTTTCATGGCCGTTCACCTGATTTTGCCACGCTTGCAGGCGGCTGATTACGCGGGAGGATGGAATCTGAATGCTTCGTGCGGCACGAAGACTGTCCACAAAACAAATAATACAACAACTCCATAGTGCAGGTGGTTGGAATTCAGCGCCATTGTCCGCTGGTTTCGCTTCACTTTCCATTCCCGTCCAAGGTCTCCATCGTATCGTCCGCGCTTGGCAGGCAGTTGCAAATTGACAATAAATAAGTAATTCAGGGACGACTAGCTCATTGAACCTGAATCTTTCTCATCTGAACCGATTACGTCTTAGTAATTTGGAGACGGTTCCGTATCCTGGACCTCGAGACTTCCTTACGAATGCTCAATGTCTTCCTGACTCCAAGTTTACTTGTCCATCTGCCGTTTGGTAATTGTTGGCTGCATGTGTAGGGATACCATTTGTCGATACAAACAATGTTTTTTTCATAAGTTTGCTCAAATTTTTCATTTTCACAGAGTTCGTATCCGAGATTCTGACAACTATGAACAAACACTTCGAGCGATTCTTCTCATCAAGAATTTTGCATCGAGTACCCTTGCTCCATCGAATCCGGCCACCGCCATCGTTTTACATCACCTGCGGCCCGAGCGAAACGACCGAATTCGGGTGTTTCCTCACCGTTAACGAGATCGTCTACTTGACTTGTTGAGGAAAATTAGAAGATTGCCGCATGTCACCATTGATACCCCTGTTTCTTTCCCCATTCCAGCCACTCAGCAGCCATCCGCCGAATGTTACCGCGGTTCTCTTCAGATACTGGGTCTACGCCGGTAATTGACTTCAATGCCCAAAACCAATGCTCCGGTTCGTTTTCGAGCTCGCGGAAAATAAAGGGAACAGCTGACTCTCCCATTCCAATAATCTGCTGATACGCTGGATTCAACGCAATTTGAGTGAGACTGGATGTCACACCTTGACTGTTGCGCCATTCATCAGCTAACTCATCGAAGCGCTTTCGTTCTGTTTTGGAGATTGGAATAGTTTGCATCAGTCAAATACAGATTTGTGCGGCAGTTCAATAACGCTCTTACAAGGTCCCTGTAAACTGTCATTGCCTATCACTGCGATATGGGTGTTTGCGCTGTTACTCAAAGCTAGCCCGATAAAACACGTTCGAATTGATCCTGATATCCGAATATCGCGGGTGTACCGCCCGTGTGAATAAACAGCAAATTGGAAGGCGCATCTGCAGAATCTGCTCGAGCCATAAATGCGGCCATGGCTTTACCGGTATACGTCGGGTCGAGCACAATCCCTTCCTTTTGCGCTGTGAGAATGATGCTGTCCCAAACTTCCTGGCTCGCCTTCCCGTACCCCGGCGCGAAATGCTGATCTGTGATCACGATATCCGTATCAGTCACGTTTGACTCCACTTCCAGCATGTCAGCGATCTCCTGACAGCGGACTTTGATTCGCTCATGCTGCAAATTTCTGTCTCGCCGGACGCAGACACCGACGACTCTGATCGGCGAGTTCAACGCACGAAGACCGAACAGAACACCGGCATGTGTGCTGCCGCTGCCACTGGCGACAAATATTTCATCAATTTCCAGGTTTCGCTGCTCAAACTGATTCAGCATCTCAACCGCGGCGCGTATGTATCCTAATGCGCCGAGCGGCGGGTGCCCCGGTACCAACGGTATCACATAGGGTTTTCGCCCGGCTGCCTCGAGTTCATCTGCAATTTCTCGAATCCTGTTGTCAGCACCGAATTCGTCCTCCCCTTTATCGAAATAATGAAGTTTCGCCCCAAACAGACGATTGAGCAGAACATTGCCGGAGGAACCATAGTGTACGGATTCATTCGCCACGCGCGACTCGAGCTGGATGTGGCATTGCAAATTGGTTCTGGCCGCGAGTGCTGCAGTAATTCGAACAAAATTCGACTGAACAGCGCCCGTTATCAGGACAGTATCCGCGCCGCGTGCAAGCGCATCGCCAAAGTAATACTCGACCTGTCTGACCTTGTTGCCGCCAAACCCGAGATTATTGCAGTCATCGCGCTTGACAAACAGGCGCGAATCCCTGCTCAGAGCGGACAGGTTTTCCAGACATTCAAGCGATGTCGCATTGTCGTAAACTGCAACACGCTCAAATTTGGAAAATCGTCCGAGTCGGGGATCATCCGCAGTGAACATCAACCGGGCTCATTCAAGCCGGTGATTCCTGCAACCTGTTCCGGCGTCTTCTTTGAACAAATAGGATGCCGCCCAACACGACAATTGCGGGGATGTAGAAGACCTCTTTCGGTATGCGTTCGGCAGGCTGCTTAATGTGATCAATGACTACGGGTTCGTCTCCGTAGTAATCAAACAAGTCTCCTATTTTCACAAACAGGTCCGTGCCAACAAAAGGTTCCTCAATCCTCGTTTGCCCGTCTTCGGAGATGACTGTAAGACCCGCTGCAGACAGCCGCGCTTCCGCTTCAGGAAGGTTGCCAAGAGGGATCAGTACAGTCGTGCTGACAATCTCACCACTATCGAAATCAGGACCGCTGACAACGATTGTCATCACACCGTCCTGGGGTATTTCGTCGACGATCTGATAGACTTTGGTCGGTTCAACTTGCACGTGCGGCTCCTGAATACGGTCAAGCCAGAAGCCGGGTCGAAACAGGGTAAACGCGACCAGCAACAACACGATGGACTCCCATAACCGGTTTCGTGTCAGCAAAAACCCTTGTGTCGCGGATGCGAATAACATCATCGCAATGACTGCAACAACAAAGACGATAAATGCCTTGCCGACCGAGACGTCAATCAACAGCAGATCGGTATTAAATATGAAAAGGAATGGTAAAAGCGCGGTTCGGATGTCATAGGCAAATCCCTGTATGCCGGTTTTTATGGGATCTCCTTTGGAGATCGCCGCAGCAGCGAATGCCGCCAGACCCACAGGCGGTGTATCGTCTGCAAGAATACCGAAATAAAACACAAACAGATGGACCGCGATAACCGGGACAACCAGCCCGTTTTGCGCCCCCAGCAAAAGAATGACCGGTGCCATGAGAGACGAGACGACAATATAGTTTGCAGTCGTCGGCAGCCCCATACCGAGAATCAGGCTCATGACTGCGACCAGCAGCAGCATCGCAATCAGGCTGCCACCGGATAGAAATTCGACGAATTCACCAACCACCTGGTGTGCGCCGGTGAGCGAAATGGTACCAACGATGATGCCGGCAGCGCCGGTTGCTACCGCGATTGCCACCATGTTCGAAGAACCGGCAATCATCCCGTCCTTCCATTCAATCAAACCCTTACGAAATTCGTTTCCAAAATCGCCGGTTTTTCGGAAAAATGCTTTGATCGGGTGTTGGGTTATGGCGACGACTGTAATGGCAATCATTGCCCAGAATGCTGAGAACGCCGGCGATAGCCGTTCAAGCACAATGCACCAAATCAGGATGACAATCGGAATGACATAGTACAGACCGACAATAGCTGTCTCACCCGCGCGAGGCAGTTCCGTGATGGGGGCGTCTGGCGCGTCAATCTTGAGGTCCGGCCGTTTTGAGGATAACCATATCAAGACAAGATATGCAATGCTGCAAAGAATGATAACGACCGTAAATGCGATGGAGGGGAACACGACCTTTATCCAGCCCATGCCGTAGTAGACAGCCAAACCGAGAAACGCGATGCCGATGAAACCGCCCAGGAATCCGATTATTTTGTTGGCGAATGTGAGCGTCGATGGCGGTTTGGGCAATCCTTTGAGGTCAAGTTTCATTGCCTCAAGATGAACGATGTACACCAGTGCGATATAGGACACCAGCGCCGGCACCAGTGCATGCTTGATAATGTCCGTATAGGTAATGCCGGTAAATTCCGCAATCAGAAATGCGGCTGCTCCCATGACCGGCGGCGTCAGTTGTCCATTGGTTGATGAAGCGACTTCAACGGCACCGGCTTTCTCAGCCGACAATCCGGTCCGCTTCATCAGCGGAATCGTAAACGTACCCGTGGTAACCGTGTTGGCAATCGAAGACCCGGAATACAAGCCGCTCATCGCAGAGGCCAGAACTGCGGCTTTGGCAGGACCGCCTCTCAGGTGACCCAGCAGGGCAAAGGCAACTTTAATGAAATAATTTCCGGCCCCGGATTTTTCCAGAATCGATCCAAACAATACAAACAGAAATATCAGGGAGGCAGAGACACCCAGAGCAACTCCAAAAACCCCTTCATTCTGCATCCAGTAATGCCACATTGCCTTTCCAAACGATGCGCCTTTCCACTGGACTGTTTCCGGTAGAAATTCCGAATGACCGAAAAACACGTAAAGCACGAACACCGAAGCGACAATCAGCAGCGGCAGACCCAGAGCACGAAACACGGTAATCGCCAACACAATCATTCCAATTGAAGAAATGACCAGATCACCCGTCGTTGGCAACCCGGCCCGAACCGCGATCTCATTTCTCAAGACAACGATGTAGAGGCAAGACAGAACACCGAGTGCAAGAAGTATCCAGTCATACCACGGGATATGGCTTTTGGGACTGGATTTTAACAAGGGAAATGACATGGTCGCCAACACAAATGCGAAGGCGAGATGGATAAGGCGGGCATTTGCGCTGGTTACAACCAGCGGCAAACCTGTCACTTCAGTTACAAAAAACGGAATGTTTGAAGAAATGTATATCTGGAACAACGCCCAGATGAATGCGATAACCAATATCGTGGTTCCCTGCCATCCAACGGCGGCCCGGGAACCCGTATCTGCGCTTGCCAAGAGTTCTTCAGCTGATGATTGCTGGTTATCTTTCACGATTCGCGCACCTTATTATTTCAGTCTACGTGAATAGAAAAAATGATCGAGGGAGAGATGAACTCCCCCTCAATTCATCGCCGGTCGGCTTTAAAGCCTACATCCAGCCTCTTTCTTTATAGTATCGTGCAGCTCCCTCGTGAAGCGGTGCGGACAAGGAGTCAGCAATCATTTCTTCAGGTTTGAGGTTGCCGAACGCTGGGTGCAGTTTTTTGAAATTGTCAAAATTGTCAAATACGGCTTTGACCACAACATAGACAACGTCGGCAGGAACATCAGCACTGGTTACGAACGTCGCACCCACGCCGAATGTAGCGATATCGCCTTCATTGTTGTACATACCTGCGGGAATCGTCGCGGTTCGATAGAAAGAATTATCAGCGACAAGCTTGTCAATTGCGTCGCCGGTTGCGTTCACCAAGTGAGCATCACAAGTAGAAAGTGATTCTTGCGTCAACGCTGACGGATGTCCAACCAGCCAGAAGTATGCGTCAATTTTCTTGTCGCAAACTGCCTGACCTGTTTCTGCGGATTTCATCTCGGCAGCAAGCTTCAAATCGCTTCGATCCCAGCCCAGTGCCTCTTCAATGACCTCCCAGGTTCCTCGAGTACCGGATCCCGGGTTGCCGATATTTACGCGCTTGCCTTTGAAATCAGTAATGTTCACGATACCGGAATCGTCATGAGCAATAATCGTGACGGGTTCAGGATGGACTGAAAATACAGCTCTAAGGTTTTCGAACGCTCCTTTGTCCTCAAACTTTGAGGTTCCGTGATAGGCATGATACTGCCAGTCGGATTGTGCAACACCGAACTCGAGCTCACCCGCCCTAATGGTGTTGATGTTGTAGATAGAACCGCCGGTCGATTCAGCAGAACAGCGAATGCCGTGTTCTTTACGGTCCTTGTTGACGAGACGGCAGATTGCGCCGCCTGTTGGGTAATACACGCCGGTTACACCACCAGTACCAATGCTGATAAACTGCTGTTGGCTTTGCGCGGGGGTTATCCCGCCAACCAAAGTAACCAAACATGCGGATGCTAGTGCGATCAGAGTTTTCTTCATGATCAAATCTCCATATGAATTATTTGATATATATGTTTACTATTGCCAAAAATGACTTATGGCAATTTTAGTTTGCAAAAGACATCTAATTATAAGCGTTTTCGCTGGCGTCATTTTTTTATGATTTTGCCGTTTTTGGGCAACCCGTGCCAGCGGCATCAGCCCAGTTCCGGCTTTAAGCCGAAATTCGTCTGTGCTGGAACTGCCATGTGCTTTGAAAACTGCCCCGAGCAGGGGACAGAAGCCCGCAACTCCGTCAGTGACCGGACCTGCTCGGGCTTGCTCACGTAATTTGCGAAATTGGCCGCCGCTATAGTGAGTCCCATGGGTTGATTAGTTCAAGTTCTAGATTTTCAAGATCCCGAACATTCCTGGTTGCAAGGACAAGACCGTTTACTTTGGCGGTACCTGCGATTAAGGCATCTCCTAGATCCAAAATTCGCCCCACTCTATGCCGCTGTGCCCGAAATATTGCTGAGTGATTTGCCTCCGAATCTCCCACTGGCAGAACTCGGTCACTACATTGAGACACTAAGTCGATAAACGCTGAGTAAATTCTGTCGCGTCGATTTCCTGACGGAAGAAGTTCGATTCCAAATTTTGATTCGTGCACGACGATGGCGCACAACCATAACTCGTCATGCTCAACAAAAAACGAAATAATCCGCGAATCAGGTGAGTCCCTTGTCAACTCAGAAATCACATTCGTGTCCACGAGAAGACCGTTCAATCAGTTTCGCCAGACTCGAATGGGACCTCTCGTCCTGTCTTCCTATCGAAATGGAGATCCAGATTCACTCCTCGAGGTACATTGTCAACCAGCCATTTCCCCATCGGTTTGCGCGGGTGTTGGCTAGCGTACCATTGTCTTGCAGGTACAACGATAAAGGGACGCCTCTTGCCGATTTGTTGTGGACCTTCATCTTCGGCGCGGCGCAAGACTTCGGAAAGATGGGTCTTGGCTTGGGAAACCGTCCAAACACGACAGGTATCGTTATTTGAGGTTTTCATCGAAGTATTGCCAATCAGCTTGAATTTGGATTCTGGATTTGCCACAATCTGAAACGGGAGATTTTCGATTTTCTCATTTTCGACACCTGACTGCTGAGGAAAGCTTTTTGGAGAAAAACCCGTGTCGCGTTCTTGCCAACCGAAACCTCCCGGCAAGTCAGTTTGCTATCACTCTGCGGTTTCTGCCACAGACCAGTTTTCAACCCACATTGTGGTCGTCGAGGTATTGCCTGTCGGTTCAATCCCTTTGAGCCATTTTGGAATTACGAAAGGACTCGAACGAAAATAGAGCGGGAGGATGGGCAGGTCTTCTACGTACAAGTGTTGGATTCTTGACCATAGAATTTTGCGCTTTTCCTTGTTCAACTCAACTTCCACGGAGTCGATCAACTCATCCATTTCCTCGCTGCGATACCCCGTGTAGTTCGAACCCTGCCAGTTATTTTCAGCTGTCGGAATTTCAGTCGAATGCAGCGTAGCTCTGGGAGAACTCTCGGGATCGCTAATCCATGCATACATCGCCATCCCGGTAAATTCCCTTCGGGCAACCGTATCTCCAAAAAAAACTCTGGCTGGTTCATTTCGGATTTTTACGTCAATGCCAACCTCTTTCCACTGCCCCTGCAGAACCTGTTGAACAGTTTCCCTGACACGCGAACCGGCAGTGGTCCCAATTTCCAGCCGCAGCGCCGTACCATCAGCGTAATGCCGAACTCCATCGACAATGTTGTCCCAGCCTGCCTGATCAAGCAACTCTCGCGACTTGTCAGGGTCGTACGCGTAGCGAGGGATTGAGGGATCGTACGCAGGGTCAAGCGGACTTACATATACATCAGCTACGGGCTGCTTGCCCTCAAACAGCTGTTCACTGATTGCCTGACGGTCGATAGCATGAATCAGTGCTTTGCGTACCCTGATATCCGCAAGGATCGGATTGTCGAGATTCAGATCAATGTGCTCATAGATCAAACCGGGGCGGAAATTGTAATTGAACTCATCACCATGCCGCTTTTCCATGGTAATTCCCTGGTTGAGGGTCAACCCAAGTGTTCCGGAAATATGATCAATCGAACCTGAAAGAAGATTGGCCTCAAGAGCGGCGGTATTTTCGATAGTTCTTATGACAATCTTGTCGAAGTAAGGCGGGGGTCCCCACCAGGATTCGTTTCTTTCAAATTCAACGTGCGAACCTGGTTCTACATTGACGATACGGTAAGGACCAAAGTAAAGGCCTGGATTGTAAGTATCGTTGTCATAGGAGTTTCGGCTGCGATACTGCGCTGGGTCTGCGAAAGCCGGTCGGTCGATGTGTTCCGGTATCAGGTACAAATCAAGCTCGTTGTACTTGTATTCAACACGATCAATGTGCAATGTAAAGGTCTTGTCATCAATGACTTCAACAGACAAGACTCTCCGATAGAACTCCGCCCCGACAACACCACTTTGAGGATGTTTTCCAACCTCGATGGTATATTCGACATCTCGGGTTGATACCGGTGTCCCGTCGCCCCAGTAAGCATCAGGGCGCAAGGTGTAGGTAACGGCAATCCCTTTTTTACCATCACCCAAATCGGTTACGACTGCATCACCGTTTTCGATGGTAGGAAGCGAGGTACACAACATACAGACGACGTCCCAATTGGCGTCATATGACGTAATCGGGCGCATGGTGAGATTCAGGTCGTAATACTTCGCCACCATTGACTCAAAATTCGGGTGAAACGATGACGGAAACTGCGACATTCCAATGACCAGCGTATCCTTGGCATGCACGGGCACTGAAAATGAAATGAAAGTCAGTGCGAGCAGAGCTGCGATACGTTTTGTGAAACTAATCTTCATGATTTTTATTGTTTGTTTAGGTGGAGACTGATAGTTCCCAATTTTATTGCACCGTTCAGCTTGGCTTGTCAATATGGAGGCAGGAGTTCAAGAACCGGTGTCAAACTTCATCCGCGCAGTTGAAACCGACAATGTCATTCGGGCGCACCGTGCATCCTCGAAAGATATCGATTGGTCTGCATTTCGTACAACCTGCTGGCGGTGCGCTCGAACTCCTTGATGAGTCGCTTTCCTGTATAGAGGGAATTGATTCCAGTTTCTGCCGAGGCAACCAGATGAACTGCGCGGTCGTAAAATTCATCGACCAGCTCAATAAATCTTCGCGCCTGGTTTTCGTACCGCCAGTCAAGAATGGGAATATTGGAAATCATCACAGTCCGATAAATATTCGCGATTTCAATGTAATCGGCTTTTGACCGCGGTCCATCGCAAATGTCACTGAAGTCGAACCAGACAAGGTTATCGGTGTGCCCGATCGTCTGAATGGACCGGTTGAGAATTTGCACGGGATCGTGACAGCGTGATGAGTCAACACTCCACGTATCGAATATTTCCTGCATGGACGCTTCTGACTCAGGTGACAATGAATCGTAATACAGTGATTTCCCAGACAGTGCCTGCAATCGGTAATCAGCTCCTTCGCCAATCTCAATCACCTCCATCCGGGAATTAATCAACCTGATTGCCGCCATAAACCGGTCCCGCTGAATTCCACCCAGGTAAAGATTGTCCGGTTTGGTGTTCGAAGTCATAACGATCACAACACCGTTCTCGATCAATGCCTCGAGCAGTCCGGAAAGGATCACTGCATCACCGATGTCGAGCACGAAAAACTCATCAAGGCACAGCAGCTTGCAGCGTTTTGAAAAGCTGCGGCCAATCTTTGCCAGAGGGTCTTCAGTATGCCGCATGCCCTTGAGTTCCTGGTGAATCGATTGCATGAAGCGGTGAAAATGCGTGCGCATTTTGAGAGTGGCCGGTACATTTGCGTAAAAAAGATCCATCAGATGAGTCTTGCCGCGACCAACGCCGCCCCAGATGTACAACCCCTGAACCTGACTCGCGTTTCGTCGAAAAATCCGTCTTGCCAGGCGACCGCGTAGAGATGCCTGAGTGTCCGAAAGCTGATCAGCCAATCGTTGCAAGCGCTGTATCACGGCCAACTGGCCAAGGTCTTCCTGCAGACCCTCTTTGTCGACTGCCTGCTTGTAAACATCAATCAGCGAAATACCTGACACATCTCCTCCTCGAAGTTGGATTGCTTGCTCTTTCAGCTCATGGAAAAGTAAATTCAATCCTCTACGCAGCGTAACAACACACTGAAAGACAAGGCAAAGTTCATATTACTGAAATTGCCGAGTTACATTTCGTAGAATTTGGGTAATGCGACGAAACATTCTAAATGCTAAATGATGGTGGCATGTCGCTTTCGCAGCGGACAGTCAGTCATTAAACCCGTTCAAACATAAATTAAGACCTATGCCTTTCACTTCCATTTCTGAACCGAATGCAATCACTGACCGAGTTATAGAAATCTCGATTCGAGCCGGGGAGGAAATTCTTCATTTCTACAAAACTGATTTCGAGTTTCGAAAAAAATCCAACAACAGCCCGGTTACCGAAGCCGATCTTGCCGCAAATGAGATCATACTGGCCGGCCTGAAATCATTGGCACCAGAAATTCCAGTCATCTCGGAAGAAGTAACGATTCCAGAGTATGCTGAACGATCGAAATGGCAGTACTACTGGCTGATTGACCCGCTTGACGGGACCAAGTCGTTCCTCAGAGGCGATGATCAGTTCACAGTCAACATCGCCCTGATCAAAGGCAACTATCCCGTGTTCGGTGTTGTGCACAGCCCGATTGAACAAAATACATACTGGGGCGTCTCAGGTCAAGGTGCGTACCGCCTCAATGGGAAAGATGGCGAGCCCCGGTCAATCAGCGTTCGTCGCTTTGCCCACAGTCCGGTAACGATCATCGCTCCCATGACACGAACGCTGGGTCGGGTACAGATATTCAGAGAGAACCTCGAAGCGCATTCCATCGAATCCGAAATACTGAACTCATCGAGTTCGATCAAGTTCTGCCGCGTCGCTGAAGGCGTTGCCGACTTGTACCCGAATTTCGGCACGACATCAGAGTGGGATACTGCTGCCGCGCAGTGTGTCGTTGAGTGCGCAGGCGGTTCAGTCAAAGACCTGTACGGCAATCGGGTCAAATACAACAAACCCGACCGGAAATTGCACAATCCGCAATTCCTGGTCGCAGGCCCAGACGATATTGACTGGCGTCGATTTCTCCCGGAAATCTAGAATTCAACCGTGATGGCAGGTTGAGCAACCAACCTCGCGACCTAGTTCGGACCCAATACCTGTCGCAACAAAGCGAGACTGCGTGAATAGGCCGTCGCGGTAAACTCTTCGTGATAACTGTCGCGCCCCGGTGTGGCAAACGCATGGTCAACACCAGGGTATCGATAAATTTCAATTTCGTCTCGGTCCTTGAATTCGGCAGTGATCTGCTGAACTGCTTCGGGCGGTACGAAACCATCTTCGTCTGCAAAATGCATCACCATGGGGCAGGTGATATCGCCAGCCTCACCCAGAGACTCTTCAATTGTCACGCCGTAATACGAAACTGAGCAATCGACGTCCGTTCTTGCCGCGGTCAAATAAGCGAGTTTGCCACCCAGACAATAACCGAGTGTACCAACTTTCCCGGCAGCACACTGTGACATGCCGCGAAATGCGGCAATCGTGTCTGCAACGTCCTTGATGCCCTGGTCAACATCAAAGCGATCATAATAATCAAAGGCCTGTTGGAGGTCCTCATCGCTGTAGCTCAGCACAATGCCGGGCTGCATCCGCCAGAACAAGTCGGGAACCAGCACGGCGTAGCCCTCATCGGCAAATTTTTGTGCCATATCGCGAAGAAAGGTGTTGATTCCGAATATTTCCTGCAATAACACGAGTCCGGGTCCTGAGCCTTGCTCGGGTGTGACCAGGTAGGCTTCGAATTCACCGCCATCGGCGGCAGTAATGGTGATCATTGATCCTGGCATTTGACTGTTCCTCCTACTGCTTGGTGCGCCGCGTAAGATAAAATATTGAATTGAACAATTGTACTGAACAACACGATGCTGCGGTGCAGAAACGAGTGTCACTGGCCGTCATTGCTTCACTGCCAGAAGAAAACAAGCACTCTCAGCTTCTTTGGTGCTTGGCGGCAGCCGCCCGACGTCTTTTCTTCTTGTAGCGGTGAATCACCAAACGGGATCTGACATAGATGGCGCGGGCAAACCTGTAATCAGCGGAGAGTACGATCAGACCAAGCGGAATCATCCAAAACCCGATAATTGGCAGGAATCCGAGAAACCCCAGGCAAATCAGCAATATTCCGATCAGTTTGCGCAACCAGGGAGGGCATACCTGCAACGCTTCGATAAACTTCGTGGTATGGGATTTTGTCATTTACTGATTCTTCGTCAACAACGCTAAGCCAATGTTCGAATTCACAAAAATGCATGCGCTCGGCAATGATTTCGTGGTGATTGATGGAATTGATCAATCAGTGTCGTTCAATCCGTCCCTGGCACAGTTGATCTCTGACAGACACCTCGGAATCGGATGTGATCAAATTTTACTTGTGAATAACGATGTCGATGACGCGAATGTTTTCGACTTCAGAATTTTCAATGCTGACGGATCCGAGTCGGCGCAGTGTGGCAACGGCGCACGCTGCGTTGCGCGTTTGCTCTATGACCGCGGCTATCCATCTGGAAGCGATTTCGTCCTTCGAACAAGCGCAGATGATTTGCAGTGCAGCGTAAACGAAACCCAAATTACAGTTTCACTCGGGGTTCCAAATTTTGATCCTCCAGGCATCCCATTTCTGTCCGATTCAGAACAAAAGACGTACGATTTGCAGGTTGAAGATCAAATCGTACAGATCTCTGCGCTATCGCTCGGCAATCCGCACGCTGTGATGCTGGTTGAGGACGTCTCCCAAGCGCCGGTCGAAACAACCGGTCCAATGATCGAGTCGCATCCGAGATTTCCCGAACGGACCAACGTGGGCTACCTGGAGATCGTTTCAAGGAAGGTTGTCCGGCTTCGCGTCTACGAGCGCGGTGTTGGTGAAACATTGGCCTGTGGCAGCGGTGCCAGTGCGGCCGTGGTCGCTGGAATCGAACGAGAGCTGCTGGACGAATCGGTTCAGGTGGAACTCACAGCCGGGTCCCTTCTGGTCGATTGGAATGGCAGGGGGACACAAACGATGCTGACAGGACCCGCAACCTATGTTTACCAAGGCCACTGGTTATCTGAATAGTTTCTCAACAGCCGTTCAGTACTGATTCAATGCCGGAACAAAATCTGATTGAAGAGTTCACCGCGCACCTGGAAAAGGAGCGTCGCTTATCACCCCACACGATACTCAGTTATCGGCGGGATCTTGAAAAACTGAATTCCTATCTTGAAGACCATTTGATTGATTCGTGGAGCAAGGTCCAACCCGTGATGGCGCGCGGGTTTGCCGGCGAAAGCTATCGACAGCGACTTTCTAGCCGCAGCATTGCCCGTATGCTTTCTGCAT
Source organism: Arenicellales bacterium (assembly GCA_965202615.1). Taxonomy (GTDB): domain Bacteria; phylum Pseudomonadota; class Gammaproteobacteria; order Arenicellales; family JAJDZL01; genus JAJDZL01. Next base: position 839,582 of record OZ241837.1, on the reverse strand, counting down.
CCCGTTCTTTCTACCGATACCTGATTCGCGAAAATCACAGCCAAAGCAACCCTTTCGAAGGAGTCTCGGCACCGAAATCCGCCCGCAAGCTCCCCACGATTCTAACTGCCGAACAGGCGATTCGACTGGTCGATATTCCAGGCGACGATACACTCGCTGTGCGCGACAGGGCAATCGTTGAGTTGTTTTACTCCTCGGGTATTCGCCTGCAGGAACTCGTGGGACTCGACCTGACCGATGTGAATTTGAAGGACGGGATTATGCGGGTGTTGGGCAAAGGCTCCAAGGCCCGTGTTGTACCGATTGGCTCACACGCCGTCAACGCGCTGAAACAATGGCTGACGCACCGTCCCTCATGGGCAACAAAAAACGAAATGGCGATGTTCGTTACTCAACGCGGCACGCGACCGACAACTAGGGCGATTCAACAACGAATCAAACATCGTGCCATAGAACAGGGGATTGATTTCGCGGTGCATCCGCATATGCTGCGACACTCGTTTGCGACCCATGTTCTGGAATCGAGTGGTGATATTCGCGCGGTTCAGGAGTTTCTCGGACACTCCAATATCTCGACAACACAAATTTATACGCATTTGGATTTCGGACATTTATCCAAGGAGTATGATCGAGCGCATCCTCGAGCGAAGCGCCGCGCGAGCAAATAGACCCTGTTTTTTTGCAAGACTCCAGGCATTCGAACTGTGAAATCGTTCCATCCGGCAAATTCGTTTCGCGACTCGTTGTAAAATAATCGGCTTTGTAGAAACAAACATATTCCGATGCAAAATTACCAAGATCGGTAATATCGTTCATCGTAAACGTATCAATCGGGCGGGATTTTCCCGTCGTCAACCGCCACGTCAAGTTCGTCCCAACACGAGAAGATTCCCAGTGTTATCCGACATTGGGTTGGCGGTACTTTGTTTAACACACTGTTTGGGAGACAAACATGATTGCAGGGGGTTGGATTCCAGTCACACTTGGAATTCTGGGTTTAATTGCCGCGTGGGTCATCTTCGGCATTGTCAAGCGCTATCCGGAAGGCGAAGGCAAAGTTGTAGAAATATCGAACGCCATCCATCACGGAGCAATGGTGTTTATGCGACGCGAATATACCATTCTCATAATTTTCGTCGTTGTAGTCGCCGTCTTTATTGCGCTTTCCGATCTCGGACTGAACACCATGTATGCATTCCTGCTCGGAGCCCTGTGCTCCGGCAGCGCGGGTTATATCGGCATGTATACCGCAACCAAGGCGAATGTGCGAACAACGACCGCAGCCAATACCAAGGGAGCTGGAGAAGCGTTGTCTGTGGCGTTCTATGGTGGCTCAATTATGGGACTGACGGTCGCCGCGACCGGGCTTTTTGGTCTCGGTTTGCTTTACCTGTTTTTCGGTTCTGATCCCCACTCCGCACACGCGATTCACGGGTTCGGAATGGGCGCCTCATCCGTTGCGCTGTTCTCCCGTGTCGGTGGCGGCATTTTCACCAAGAGCGCGGATGTCGGCGCAGACCTGGTCGGCAAGGTTGAGGCCGGTATTCCCGAAGACGATCCCCGCAATCCTGGCGTGATTGCCGACAACGTCGGCGACAACGTCGGTGATGTTGCCGGCATGGGATCTGACATATTTGAATCCTATTGCGGATCAATGATCGCCACCATCGCGATTGCAGCCACGCTCAGTGATTCTGACATCGGGGCTCAGAACATTCTCATGTTCCTGCCGCTGGCGCTGGCTTCGGCCGGCATCGTCTGTTCAATGCTCGGAATCATTCTGGTCAGAATTTTTACCAACAGGTCGGCTGAAGTGGCGCTTCGGATCGGCACCGTCTGCGCTTCATTGATCTTCATTGCCGCAGCGGCTGCAGTGATCTCCTGGGTTGGCGTCAGCCTGCTCGTTTGGGGTTCGGTGCTGGTCGGTGCTGTCGGAGGTATCGTGATCGGGCTGGTCACTGAATATTACACCGGCGGAAAACCGGTGCGCAAAATTGCGAAAGGCGGGGAAACAGGTCCTGCAACGGTGATGATCAACGGGCTGGCAGTTGGAATGCAATCCGTAACCATCCCGCTGCTGGTGCTTTGCGTCATCATCTACGTTGCAAGTTCACTGGCGGGCCTCTATGGTGTTGGAATCGCTGCGGTCGGCATGTTGGCGACGGTCGGCATGACGATGGCAATCGATGCTTATGGACCGGTTGCTGACAACGCCGGTGGAATTGCGGAGATGGCGGGTCTCGGTGAAGAAACCCGGAAGATTACCGACTCGCTCGACGCCCTCGGAAATACCACGGCAGCGATCGGCAAGGGATTTGCAATCGGCGCAGCAGCGCTCGCCGCACTGGCAATCATTACTGCCTATATTGAAACGGTTACCCACAACAATCCTGAATTCACACTGCAAATCAACGACCCGGTGGTTCTTGCAGGCATGTTTCTTGGTGGAATATTCCCGTTCCTGGTCAGCAGCATGACCATGACCGCAGTGGGCGATGCCGCGTTCGACATGATCAAGGAAATTCGCCGACAATTTCGCGAAATCGATGGACTGCTTGAAGGAAAGGCGGAGCCCGATACAGAACGCTGTGTCGACATTGCAACCAAGGCCGCACTAAAGCGGATGGTGCCTCCGGGTGTACTGGCGGTGGCCGCACCGGTGGTGGTCGGATTTTCTCCACTGGGTCCGGAAGCGCTGGGCGGCATGCTTGGCGGTGCCTTGATCGGCTGCGTATTGCTGGCGCTGACCATGGCAAACGCAGGCGGAGCCTGGGACAATGCCAAGAAATACATCGAAAGCGGCAACCTGGGCGGCAAGGGATCTGACGTTCACAAGGCTGCTGTGGTGGGAGATACCGTGGGCGATCCTTTCAAGGACACCTCCGGACCCTCAATGAACATTCTGATCAACGTCATGGCGATCGTGAGCCTGGTTATCGCCCCACTGCTCTGATCAGAAACTTGATGCCGTACGAGAATGGCTGGCGCCGGGTAAACGGCGCCAGCCGTCTCGCTTATTTTTCTTGGTCCCAGTCAGCCGGCAGCTTGCGGGGCGCGAGTACATTCTTCAATCGAACATAGCGCGGCAGTCCATTGGCATAGGGCGGGTAGTCTTCACCCTCGATCAGCGGCGCAAGATAACGGCGTGCTGTTTCTGTAATTCCAAAACCATCTTCGGTGATGTAGTCACGCGGCAGGGTTTTTTCGATATTGGCGACCTTCTCGACTTCGGTCGGCGCAATGTCCCATTCATAGGGATCATCAGAGAGCCTGCGAATTGCCGGCATTGACGCGGTTCGCCCTTCAAGCGCGTATTCGACCGCTTCTTTGCCGAGCGCGTAAGCATGCTCAGCATCGGTCCTGGACGCAATGTGACGGGCGGAGCGCTGGAGATAGTCAGCGATCGCGTAGTGAAACTTCAACCCCAGGTCATCGCGAATCATGGCAGCGACAACCGGTGCGACCCCTCCGAGCTGGGCATGTCCGAACGCATCGCGCGTGCCCTGCTCCGACAGGAAAGACCCGTCCGCATACCGCGCCCCCTCCGATACGACGACAGACACGTATCCGGCGCGATCAACGCAATCCTTGACTCGTTTCATGAATTTTTCGCGATCGAAAGGAATCTCGGGGAACACGATCACGATCGGAATTTCAGTGGTCGGGTCTGATGCCAGACCGCCAGCCGCCGCAATCCAGCCGGCATGGCGTCCCATCACTTCAATAATGAAGACCTTGGTCGATGTCAGCGCCATGGCAGCAACATCAAAACTGGCTTCCCGTGTCGAAATTGCAATGTACTTGGCGACCGATCCAAATCCGGGACAGCAATCAGTAATCGGCAGATCGTTATCGACCGTCTTCGGAATGTGGTTGACCGTCATCTCCCGATTTCGGTCTTTCGCCTGCAACGCGAGTTTCAGGCAGGTATCCGCTGAATCACCACCACCGTTGTAAAGAAAATGACGGATGTTGTGCTGCTCGAACACCTCGAAAATTCGATCGAATTCCCGATACTGCCTTGCCGGGTCCTGCAGTTTGTGGCGACACGATCCAAACGCGCCGGAAGGTGTATGCCGAAGTGCGCGAATTGCGTCGGGCGATTCCTGGCTGGTATCGATCAGCTCTTCGTTGAGAACTCCAAGAATTCCGTTCCTGGCAGCGAATACTTTGCCGATCGCATGCACGTTTTCGGCCGCGGTCTCAATGACAGCAGCCGCGGTCGTATTGATTACCGAAGTTACTCCGCCGGACTGGGCGTACAGCAGATTGCCTTTTATGGTCATATTGTCTTCAGATCGTTATGTTCGTCGGGTGGTTCGAATTATAAGTACCGTTAAAGCCAAGGCTAATTCTTGTTCAGGTACTTTGAAGAGATTTCGTCAGTGCAATGCCACATCATTTGATTGGGGTTTTTCATTGTTGTCGCTTTGCGGTGCAATTGTATTGAAATTGAACGGATTTGAAAGCCGCCCAAGCAAGTTTTAAGCAGTGTGCCCGACAACCAGGCGCAACCCTCCGATACAGCCGCTCAAGCAGCGACAGGGTGCGCGAGGCAAGATTGGCAGCAGACTTGATGCTGTTTTTTAGTTTAAAGCGGAATGGCAGTATCAGATTATTCCGTGTCAGGTGAGACAAAGTTTCCAGCAATGTGCCAGATTGTTTTTTCCAAGCAGATTGATTTTCGGTAACGGCAAGTTCAGCAGGATGATTGAGCGGCAGGCGGTACGGGTTTGAGGGGTCGGTCTGGCTGAGACTGATTTTTCAGCAGTTCGTTCCAGTCTTTGGCACCGCTTGGTTTGAGGCGACACGATCTGTTCAGTGATCTATCGTGTCTGGACCAGATCGAACCGGTCAAATGCCAGAATCGGCACCAGGCGATTGAGCCGATCATTGGTCATCTGAAAACCGATGGCTGGCTGAGACGCAGTCATCGCAAGGGCACCGAAGGCGACCGCATGAATGTGAACAGATCTGTGCCGGACACAATCTGCGGCTGATCCTGAAACGCTTGAGGGACAGTTGTGCCCGAATTTTTTGTCGCTCGGTATTTCGGTGGGTATTTGGCCGGAAACGGGTGCCGTCGGGAGCATTTTGCGGCTTCGGGGCGTTGAACGCCGCCTGAAGCCGTTTTCACTTCCGAAGACTTGACTTTCGTCACTTCGAATATCGACAGAAAACCGATTTATTCAGGGTCGACTAATTTCTAGGAAGAGTCTTGAGAAATGGATGAAAAGTTGAATGCGTTCTACGAAAAGCTCGGTGCAACACCTGATGCTAGAACATGAAATAATTCCAGAAGATGTAAAAACAAAACCAAGATATCAATAAGATTAGATCTCATCCAGCAACGTCAGACGTTTCCGCAATCGATCTGAAATCAGATTGGCCCGATTACCCGATTATGCAATCGTGCGTATATCGTAGGTGCCGGTTCGTAGTATCGGTTCGGTGGACGGGTGATGTGATGGAATACAGCAAAGCAGTAGTGGAGCCAGAGAAATCACCACCTCTAACTTCTACACTTAAACGGATGGTCGTCTAAACTTACAATCTAAACAACGAGCGGAACCATTTCACAAATTGCTGAGACGCCTCCTTTCGGGGATCCAGTATTCTCTCATTTACCGCCTGATGTAATTGTCGTCCTGGATTTTTTTGCCATGCCAACCATGTATGTACTTCAGCTTTTATGACATGATTTTTCCTAATATTCGCGCCTTTTCTTTTTGCTTCAACAACGCAGTCTCGCGCATATTCGAATAATTCACGTGAATCTTCTTTGATCAGACGAGCCAGAAAATCTTCTAACATGCCTGTGTATCTATTGTCAGGCATAATCCATACGCCAAAGACAGGCCCTTGGGGCAGATCAATTTTCAAACCTTCATCTGGTATTTGATCTGGCAATCCTGATATATGGTCCGTGCATATATTTTTTATGCGTGCCCACTGTTTACCAGCATCTTCGTCTGCATCGACCAAAACACCCAAGGCTTCAATCCCAGTTGCTTTCAATTCCGAACTGATTACTTCCGGCTTCATAATTTCCTCAACTCCTCCCTGTGGTTCGATATGGACAACTGGTTGGTCTTCCACCTCCCAAATAACTCCGTTTTGCTCCATCAGATAAGGAATCACACGAACTTCGGTATCACCCTCTACCAATAGCTTCTTTGTTTTGATCACTTAAATCACCTACCGCACTTCCAGGCCACGCTTTGCAGCTGCAACTATCTCTTTATCCGAAAAAGAAACTGCGCAATTACGATTTGGATCAATGCGATGTATTGCAACACCGGTCTGGGATGAATCAGGTTCTGCAATTCCGGCGAGACTTTCATAACAATCTCGACTATGCGTGGTTGCAAATACTTGGACATTTAAGGCTGCCGAACGTTCACTCACCATTTCCCACATCTTCTGCATCACGGAATAATGCATGCCTGTATCTATCTCATCAATAAGGAGGACACCGTTGCTTGCAGCTGCAAGTACAAGTGCGAGACCCAGGAGTCGCCACATCCCATCACCCATACTTCCGATGGGAATACGCTGATCAAAGTCTGACAACTTCAAAAATATTCCGGCCGAACCGCTACTTGCTGGTGGTATTCTCGCTTCACCAACCGAAGCAATGCGCTCAATTGTCGGCTCAATTATGTTGAGTGCACCGATGACGTGTTTTTCATTCTCCGTCAGTACTACTTTATCGTATAGCAATTTAATTTCACTTGCAGTCAAACCATTTGTATGAACGAACTGAACAGATTCTTGAATATCAGGTCGTGGACGAAAGTGCATTCGCGGGTCTCGGATATCACCTTCATAGGTAACGCCAAACTTCCAAGGTTTACTTGCGTTCGACCATTGAACATTAACCAGATACCCTCCTCTGTCTCCAATAATTTCTATATCTTCTGTGGGAAACAAACCATTTGAAATATCCGCTATAGATATTTCTACTTTTCTGTTCCAATTTAACGAGCGATGACTATTTTCGTGGCTGGCCTCTACAACTATTTTCCCCTCTGGATTTCGACCGTAAAGGAGATATCCAAATTTGTATCCTCTATCGTCAGAAGAGACATTCCATTCTCCGCGTCGACGAAGTATGGATGAAAAGATCTTTAAATTGCTTGTGGATTTCAATAATTCAATACTTTCCAGTATGGATGTCTTTCCCGAGTTGTTTGTCCCAACAAGCAGGTTGACTCGTCCGAGATTCTTCAACTCGAATGAATCAAAACCGCGGTAACCACTTATTTTTAGAGATTTATACACAGGACATTCCGTAGGTGAGTTGCAATTAGATTTTAGCGAGTAGCAACTACCAGAGAAATTCTATTCTATGAGATAAGCAAATCAAAATATCACTTCAAATTATTCAACTGTTAGAACCGTCAGAGTTCCACCTGTACTAGACCTTGTATTCTCCCAGATTCCCGAGGCGGCATTTTGGAAGGAAGTTGTTTTAGGTTTAATAGTTCCAGCCCAGACAGGTACGGCGGACTTCCGGGGCACGGAATCACTCTGTAAGTCTACCCGGTCGGAAGGCCAAACTGATATCCCAGACATCGTACGCAATGCGACGCTCAAGCAGCGACAGGGTGCGCGAGGCAAGATTGGCAGCAGACTTGAGAACGAGAAAGCGGCTTTGGTTGGTGATCAGATACAATCTCGGGGTGCGGTCTCTCGGATGCCAGCCTAACCACCGGTCCCGAGCGCTACTTTTCAGAGCGCAGGCGTAAAACGACGAAAGCGCAACCCATAGGCCGTCCACAACCGCCGCATAAAATGCACTTTCGCCGATCTTCGGCAACGCCCCCAGATAGTGATGGCGGTCCATCAGCTCCTTGAATCGCGCTTCTTCGCTTCTTCGATTCGCTTGACTGGCACGATCTGCAGCGCTGACAGGTCCATTGCTCGCCATTCGCTTTCGGTTCCAGATGACCGAACTACAAACAATTTGTCAGCAAATGTTCAGCCTCAGCGGCAATTTGTTTCTCTTCAAATAGTTAACTTGAACAAAAATTAGTCCTGCTGAAAAAGCCAATCCGTCGAACTCATCGGAGAATGGGAATAAAATGAATTGTCAACCGAGAACCAAAATTAAAGAACTGGAAAAGAAAAATGTTGAGGGTCGTATTTTTAGGAGCGCCTGGCTCAGGCAAAGGCAGTCAGGCAAAGTTTGTCATCGAACGCCATGGCATAGACCATATCTCTACTGGAGATTTGCTGCGAAAAGCAGTGAGCGAAGGATCCGATATCGGTAAACAAGTGTCCGATATCATGGGGCAGGGAAACCTGGTTCCGGATGAAATTGTGCTGCAGTTGATCTCCGATTACCTTGATCAAAGTGATTTGTCCAAAGGTTTTTTGTTTGATGGGTTCCCCAGAAGTCAAAACCAGGCGGAACAGCTTCAGGTCATCCTTTCGGAGCGCGAGATTCCGATGTCTTTCGTATTGCATCTTGAGATTGAGTCCGAGGCAGTGATAAAAAGACTTTCGGGTCGGCGAAACTGCACCAATTGCGGGCGAATCTACAATGTCTATTTTGACCCGCCGCGTACTGAAGGACAGTGCAACGACTGCGGAGAAAAGGGCAGTTTGATGCAAAGGGCCGACGACAACGAACAATCAATCAAGCACCGACTGTCCGTCTATGAGTCCGAGACAGCACCCTTGCTCACATACTACAAGGACAGCAACCTGCTTCGTACGGTTGACGCTTCAGGCAGTTTTACTGAAATTGCCGACGCAGTCGAACAAGTCATTCAGTCCGAGTTCGCCAAGGGTTGACGAAATCAGCCGCTGAATCAAACGATAGGACTTTGCTGATGGGGGTTCACATGCCGAATCCAAAATTCCCGACCACGCGCATGCGCCGCATGCGCAGGTATGAGTTCAGTCGCACAATGATGCGCGAGTCGACTCTGACCCCGGCGGACTTGATACAGCCGGTCTTTGTCTGCGAAGGAACCAATCAATCTGAGCCCGTCGCCACGATGCCGGGCATTGAGCGAGTCAGTATTGACTTGCTGATCAACAAGGGCAAGCATTTGCGAGACCTGGGAATTCCCGCCATGGCGGTGTTCCCGGTCGTCCCGCAACAGAAAAAATCACCGGGTGCTGAAGAGTCGTACAACCCGGACGGTCTTGCTCAGCGCGCCATCGCTGCGCTGCGCGACGCAGTGCCTGAAATCGGTGTCATGGCAGACGTTGCGCTCGACCCGTTCACAACTGATGGACAGGACGGGATATCGGATGACACCGGACACGTGATGAATGACGTAACGCTTGAGGTTGTCGTGAAACAGGCACTGTCGCAGGCCAAGAGCGGTGTCTCGATCATTGCGCCATCTGAAATGATGGACGGACGCATCGGCGCGATTCGTCAGGCTCTCGAATCGGAAGGGTATCACGATGTGCTGATTCTCTCCTATGCGGCGAAATACGCATCAGCATTCTACGGACCGTTTCGTGACGCGGTGGGATCTGCCCCTGAGCTCGCCACCCGCGACAAGCGCACGTATCAGATGGACCCGGCAAACAGCGACGAAGCGTTGCGCGAAACCGCGTTGGATATTTCCGAAGGCGCCGACATGGTGATGGTGAAACCGGGACTGCCTTACCTGGATGTATTGCAACGCATGAAAGCTGAATTCCAGATGCCGACTTTCGTTTACCAGGTCAGCGGTGAGTACGCAATGCTGATGGCTGCGATTCAGAACGGGTGGCTCGATGAAAGAGCGGTTATCCTTGAAGCGCTGACCGGATTCAAACGCGCAGGCGCCGATGGCGTGCTGAGTTATTTTTCCGAACGCGTCGGCGAATGGCTGCAATAAATCACAACTACGATCAGAGACGCCTCGTGACCGCCCGCACCCGACCCACTGAAATCAAACTTCACAAACAGTCCCGCATGCTCGAGATTTCGTTTGATGATGGCAACACCTTTGAGCTCGGCTGCGAGTATCTGCGCGTTTACTCTCCATCTGCAGAAGTTCAGGGGCATGGACCAGGCCAGCAAGTTCTTCAATATGGCAAGGAGAGGGTCAATATTTGGGCGATAGAACCTGTGGGAAATTACGCAGTTGTATTCAAGTTCGATGACAACCACGATACCGGGATTTATTCCTGGGACCTGCTGTACGAGCTTGGCATCAACAAGGAAAAATACTGGCAAGCTTACCTGGATCGATTGAGCGAGGCCGGCTACCAACGCCGAGACTAGTCCAACCTGAAAGAACCGTGCCAGTAGAAGACAAGCGGGACGCACCCGCACAATTCGGATTTCGCAGCGTCATTGAATCCGAAAAAGACAGGCTCGTTGGCCAGGTATTCGATTCGGTGGCCAACAGATATGACTTGATGAATGACCTGATGTCGTTCGGAATTCACCGGATCTGGAAACGGCTGGCTGTCGCGCAATTGGGTGTTCGCCGAAACAGCCGGGTGATCGACATTGCCTGTGGCACCGCCGATCTGAGCCTGCTGATCGCAAGAAAACTCGGTCCGCAAGGCAGCCTGGTGTTGACGGATATCAACACATCAATGTTAAAGCACGGACGAAGTCGAATGATCGACAAGGGACACCTGGGCGGGCTTCACTATATCCAGTCGGATGCCGAGAATCTTGCATTCGCAGAAGACAGTTTCGATCGTGCAATCATTTCATTTGGCTTGAGGAATGTCACCCGAATCGACAAAGCCCTGGAATCGATGTATCAAATCATGCGATCAGGTGGCAAATTGCTGGTGTTAGAATTCTCCAAACCGATTATCCCGCTGCTCGACAGAATATATAACGAGTACTCATTCAGAATCATTCCGGCAATTGGCGAGATCGTCGTTAACGACCGTGAAAGCTATCGGTACCTCGTGGAGTCCATTCGCCAGCATCCGGATCAGGAGACCTTGGCCGATATGATGGCAGATGCAGGGTTTGAACGGGTTGAATTTTTCAATCTGAGCGGCGGCATCGTCGCATTGCACAGCGGCTGGAAAATTTAGGGAAAGCTGTCGTATGAACCGAAACCCTTACTTCAACTATGTCGGTACAGCATTTTCAGAAACCTTGAGCGGCGCAATAAACCAAGCGGCTCATTCATCTGCTGAATTCAGGGAGATACTCAATCACCTGGAAGGCAAATCGATTCGCTTCGGGCTGACTGACTTCAACTACGAATTCGTATTGAGCGTCGAGGGTAATATTGTCTATATCGATACGGATCGCGATGAACCGGAAGATCTGCAGGTGCGCACCACCATTGCAAATCTGCTCAAAATCGCAACATCCAGCAACCTCAACCCGGCCAAACTAGAGGGGGTTGAAATTGTCGGGGATGTTCAGTTGGTTCAGCACCTGTATTCGGCTTTTCGGGAAATCCAGTTTGACTGGGAAGAAGAACTTTCAAAACGAGTCGGGGATATCCCTGCTCGACATCTAGGCAACGTTGTGCGCTGGGGCGGCAGCAAAGCATCAACGCTGAGGTCTGCACTGCGCGACAAGACTCGAACCACGCTCGTTGATGAACAGTACCTGGTACCGGAACGGTCCCGTGTCCAGACATTTATTGACGAAGTCGATTCCGTGGTGGCAGATGTGGACCGACTGGAGAAACGGGTTGATCGGCTGGAGCGAAAAGAAAACCAATGAACATTTTCTCTCGCATTCAACGGCTGTGGCAGATCGCCAAGACGGCTCGTCAGCACGGACTTGATGCGGAACTGGAACCCTACCTTAAATTCGAAATCGTCAAACACCTGTTCAACCTGTTGTTTGGCAAGCCCCGATATGATCCGGACAAACCGTACGGCGTACGGTTGCGCGAGGCACTGCAGGAGCTCGGTCCGATCTTCATCAAGTTCGGACAGATGATGTCAATGCGTCCCGATGTGTTTCCGGATCACATCGTCATGGAATTGCGTCCGCTGCAAGACCAGGTCGAGCCATTCCCCAGCGAGCAGGCCCGCGCCGCAATCGAGAAAGCAATCGGTCAGCCGATCTCGGATATTTTCAGCAGATTTGACGATATTCCTGTTGCATCGGCGTCCGTCGCGCAAGTTCACCACGCGGTACTCAAATCGGGTGAGGATGTTGTCGTGAAAGTGTTGCGCCCCGATATAGAAAAACAGGTTCAGCGTGATATCGGGGTCATGCTGACCTTTGCCAGGCTGTTCAGACTATTTTGGCCCAAAGCCAAGAACTATAACCCGGTCGAAGTTGTGCTGAGCTACGCTGAAACCTTGACCAACAGCCTTGATCTGATGATTGAAGCGGCCAGTTCCAACCGTTTCAGGGTTCAGCACCTGAATGACGAATTCGTGAATGTTCCGCGTGTGAACTGGAACTTCAGCCGCCCTGAGGTGATGGTGATGGAACGAGTCGAGGGCATCCCGATCCGGGAGGTCGAAGCGCTTCGAGAAGCTGGAGTCGATCTGAACAAACTCTCTGAACGCCTGATCAACATGTTCTTCGTGCAGGTGTTTGAAGACGGATTTTTTCACGGCGACCTTCACCCCGGAAATATGTTCGTATCAGAATCCGGCGTGCTCAATATTGTTGATTTTGGCATCACCGGGAGTCTGTCTGATCTTGATCGCAGCTACCTTGTAGACAACATCACCGCGATCCTCAATCGTGACTACAAAGGAGTCGTCAATGCGCACATCCGTTCGGGCTGGGCGCCGCACGACATTTCAGCCGAACGGTTCGAGGTCGCAATCCGCACCGTTTGCGAACCATTTAACGATCAACCGGTTGGAGAGCTCTCATTTGGCGCGCTGATGGGACGCCTGTTCCTGATGACGCGGGAATTCGACATTGTGATTCAGCCACAGCTGCTTCTTTTTCAAAAAACCTACATGAGTCTTGAAGGGCTGACCAGAATGCTGAATCCGGAATTGAACATACCTGACACGGTGCGACCAATCCTTGACAATTGGGTACGAGACAAATACACGCTGCGCGGGTTTAGCGAAAACATAAGGAGCGAGCTTCCGCACTGGATTGCGTCGGGTACGGAAATTCCGAGACTGGTGCATCAGGTTCTGTCGAACATGCACCACCAGCAGGTGCGCGAACAAAGTATCAGGCGATCCGACCCACAGCAAGGGCTGGAGAAATTCTACCGGGGGCTGTTTTTCGCTTTTGCGGGTGTCGCATCACTAATGGCGATGATCATCGACTGGCGGTTGAGCGGATTTGGCCCGATGACCATTCTGCTGTTGGTTGTCGGCGCGATTTGTCTGGGCCGCGCATGGCCCAAAAGCGGGACCTGATCGTTCAATTTCAGGGGTTGAACCGCCTCAGCCGAAGAGCATTCCCGATCACTGAAACCGAAGAAAGGCTCATCGCACCCGCCGCAAAAATCGGCGATAGCAGCACCCCGAAAACCGGGAACAACACACCGGCAGCAACGGGCACCCCAAGTGCGTTATAGACAAACGCAAAGAACAGATTTTGCTTCACGTTGGTCATGGTGGCTTGGGCAATCGAATGAGCTCGGACGATTCCATCCAGATCCCCGTTCAGAATGGTGATCCCGGCACAGTCCATGGCGACGTCCGCACCGCTGCTCATCGCGATACCCACATCAGCCTGAGCCAGCGCGGGAGCATCGTTGATACCGTCTCCGGCCATCGCGACAGGTGCCCCATTTTGCTGCAATCGCTTGACAAGTTCCAGTTTGTCAATTGGAGACAACTCGGCATGAACCTGCCTGATTCCACAAATTTGCGCAATAGAATTTGCAGTTGCAGCCTGATCGCCGGTCGCCATGACAACTTCAATGCCTAGTGCGCTCAGTTTTTGAACGGCTGCGGCACTCGACTCTCGAATGGGATCAGCAATCTCAATTGTCGCAGCCAATTGACCATCAATCGCAACATAGACGACAGTATTGCTGGGTTGTTCAGCTGCATCGGTGGAATTGACAGCATCAAGATTCTCGATCTCGAGCGACTTCATGAAGCTCATGTTTCCAACTGCGACAGGTAATTTGTCGACGTTTCCTTTTGCGCCTTTTCCCGTCACCGCCTCGAATTCCTCGGCACTTAGAATCGGTACCTTTCTACGGTCGGCTTCAGCAACAATGGCGGAAGAGAGCGGATGCTCACTCGAACGGGACACAGCCGCGGCAAAAGCAATTGCCTTTTCGACCGTTGTTCCATGGCTGTCGACTCCGGTAACCACAGGTTTACCGACCGTAATCGTACCGGTCTTGTCGATGACCAGATATTTGATCTTTGGCAGGATTTCAAGAGATTCAGCTTCCTTGACCAGGACCCCGAATCTTACTGCCTGCCCCACCCCGACGCTAATGGACATTGGCGTCGCAAGACCGAGTGCACAAGGACAGGCAATGATCAAAACCGAGACAAAAGCGATCAAGCCAAAACTTGCCGCCGGTGACGGACCCCAGAGCAACCAGCCTATAAATGCCAGTGCCGCGATCAGGATTACCGCGGGAACAAACCACGCTGCCACGATATCAGCGGTTCGCTGGATAGGCGCCCGGCTCAATTGTGCTTTGCTGACCATGCGAATGATCTGCGACAGTGTGGTGGCAGACATGACGCGCTCAACCTCGACCACGAACGAACCTGTCCCATTCATGGTGCCGGCGCGAACCGTATCTCCAGTCGATTTTTGAACCGGCAACGCCTCACCGGTCAGAAGCGACTCATCCACATCGGAACTGCCGCTTTTGATGATACCGTCCAGGGGGATGTTTTCGCCGGGCCGAACGCGTAACAAATCACCTTCGGCCAATTCCCCGATCTCGACTTCCTCCAGCTGACCCGATGGTGTAACCCGCATCGCGGTTTGCGGCATCAGTTTCATCAGCGACCGGATCGCCTTGCCGGTTCGTTCGCGTCCTTTCAGTTCCAGGATCTGTCCAACCAGTACCAGAACAATGATCACGGCAGAAACTTCGAAATAAACACCTGAAGTGATTGCCGCGCTGCCGAACACAGGCTCAAACAACTGCGGCATGAGAACAAGTACAACGCTGAACAGGTAGGCAGTACCTGTACCCAATGCAATCAGGGTGAACATGTTCAATGCCCTGTTTTTGACGGATGCCCAGCCGCGCTTTAAAAACGGCCATCCGCACCACAGCACAACCGGAGTGGAAAGCAGCATTTGAAGCCAGTTCGAAACACCGTGGCTGATGAAATCATGCAGTGCCACTCCGAGGTGCGGCGCCATCGCAAGGACTACAACCGGCAATCCCAGCACTATTCCAACACGCAACCTTTTGGTGAAATCAACAAGTTCATGATTATCCTCTTCGGCAGAAAGAATCGGCTCCATTGGTTGCAAGGACATCCCGCAAAATGGACAGTCACCGGGGCCGACCTGCACCACTTCAGGATGCATGGGGCAGGTGAATTGCGTGCCCTCGGGCAAATCAGCAGCTTCTTCAGCGGCAGTTGAGTCGCGATTCAGGTATTTTTCGGGATCGGCTTGAAACTTGATGCGACAGCCGCTGCAGCAAAACCAGTAGGTTTGGCCGTTATGATCGAAATGATGCGAGGAAGACTCCGGGTCTACGCGCATTCCACACACCGGGTCGCTTACGAAATGCTCAGGTTCCGAAATGTTTGAAGCTGGTTGCATTGCTTGTGGCTGAATTTCACTGCGACGATTTAATCTTTAGACCTTTGCAAGACTGCAAAACCAAATAAATCCAAATTTGGTGCTAAAATTCTTTTCTCACTCGAAACTAACCCGAGAAACTTCATCCTCTGATCCTATCGGTGCTCTGCAATGGATTGTTTGGCACACATAGGAGGGTTTCAAGTGTTCATGTAAATATTATCAAAATAAAGGAGAAAATAAATGCGCATTAAAGCAACTTTAACCGGTCTTCTCGTCGCAGTCGTATTTGGCGCTGCGTCGATCGCACAAGCTGAAACGCTTCGTCTGCTAACCTGGGGTTCATACGCACCTGATGAGCTGATTCAGAAATTTGAAGCGGAGTATCCCGACATAAAGGTAGAAGTGACTTTCTCAAACAACGAGGAAATGATCGCCAAGCTTCGAGCGACTGGAGGTGCAGGCTTTGATCTGGCACAACCCAGCCATGACCGAATATATGCCGCTCAACTGGAATACGACATCTACAAACCGATGGACCTGTCAAAAATCGACACATCCGTCATGTCAGAAGTTCATCTGGAAGGTGTCAAGGAGAATACAACGATTGATGGTGAAGTCTACTCAGTGCCGCATCAGTGGGGTACATCAGGATTGATGGCCGACAAGTCAAAGGCGCCGGATTTCAAGCATTGGTCGGATCTTTGTGATCCCAAGTACAAGGGAAAAACTTCGATGCGACTAAAGCGAACCATCCTGCTCGGAACTGCTTTCTCATTGGGATATGATCCTTTTGCAGCATATGCGGACCTGGATGAATACCAGAAAATTCTGGATGAAGTTGTAGATGTGCTTATTGCATGCAAAGACAATATCAAGGCCTACTGGAAGGGCGGAGACGATTTGGCCGCACTGATGCTGTCCGGTGAAATCGTTGCCTCGGAAACCTGGGATTCAACTGCATACAGAATTTATGCGCAAAATCCAAATATCGTTTTTGTCCCGCCGTCAACCGGCGCGCTCACTTGGATCGACACCTTTACCCTGCCGCGCAAAGGTAAAGCGGATGATGCTGCCTACAAGTGGATCAACTTCGTCTTGCGACCCGAAAACGTGACAATCATGTCCGCCAGCACAGGTTCTTCAGCAGCTGTCAAAGGTGGCCAGGATTTGCTGCCTACTGACAAAAAGGCTGCAGTGACCGCCGCATTTACGCCGGAGGATATTGCGAATCTGAAGTTCTTTGCCAACATACCTCCTGGTATTGAAGATATGGAAGGTAAAGCTTTGGAGAAAATCAAAGCTGCTACCGGTGGTTAATTTGAACTGAATCGATATTTAGATGCGTTGCGCAGTTCGGGTTCTCCGACTGTGCAACGCGTCTTGACCTCTCACTTCATCATCAGGTGACCGCCGCATGGCAGTCTCACCGACTCCCGATCTGGAATGTATCAGCATTTCCAAGACCTTTGGCCAAATTCGCGCGGTTGACGATGTATCGTTCGAAATTCCAAGCGGCAGTTTTTTCTCCATCCTGGGTCCATCCGGCTGCGGCAAGACGACATTGATCCGGATGATTGCGGGCTTCGAACAGCCCGATTCCGGTGAAATAAGAATCAAGGGCAAACCGGTGTTAAACACCGCGCCCAACAAACGTAACGTCAAGATGGTATTTCAGCACCTTGCGTTATTCCCGATGATGAACGTCTACGAAAACATTGCCTATGGCCTGCGATGCAATGGTGTCGCGAAACAGGAAATTGATGAACGGGTTAATAATGTGCTGAAGCGAATCGCGCTGCCTGATGTTGGCAACCGTGAGATTCACCAATTGTCGGGTGGACAAAAACAGCGCATCGCCATCGCCAGATGCATGGTTCTCGACCCCGACGTACTGCTGCTGGACGAGCCGCTGGGAGCGCTCGACTTAAAGTTGAGAGAGGCGATGAAAATCGAGTTGAAACTGCTGCAACACCAGTTCGACACGACGTTCATCTACATTACCCATGATCAATCGGAAGCCCTGGTCATGTCAGACCATGTGGCGATCATGAACCAGGGGCGGTTCGAGCAGGTCGGAATACCGCAGGAACTCTATCATGCACCGCGTTCAGCATTCGTTGCAGGATTTGTCGGGGACAGCAATCGCTGGTCCGGGCAAGCGATTGAATCTGCCGGAGAAGCGATCAAGGTAAAGACTAAAGAAGGGCTCGAGCTGCTCGCGAATTCAAAGAATACGGATATCTCCAGCTCCTCAAGAGCCGTCGACATCTTTATCCGACCAGAGTTCATTCAGGTCGAAAGGTATCACGATACGTTACCGGCACCACAGTCCGGTCAGAACACCTTGCAGGGTGTCATTGACAGTCTTCTGTTCAACGGTGCAAACAGTCGCGCACTGGTTCGCACGCAGACCAATCAACTGATTGAAGCAGACATCGTCCTCACTGGCGGCAATGAAGATCTGCAGCCCGGTGAAACCGTTCAACTGCTGTGGTCCAGTGAACAAACCATGTGTTTTGCCAACTGACAACGAGCCCTGATGCAAAAGGACATTAAGCGCCTCACGCTTATTTTGCTGTTCGCACCGTTCGCGTTGTGGATCGTTCTGCTTATCTTGCTGCCTCACGCTGGGATGGTCATTCTTTCGCTCCGCGAGAAAATCGCACCGCGGGTCTACGAATATGGATTCGCCAACTACATCGAGTTCTTTAACGAGCCAATTTATTGGAATACCCTGATCAGGACCGGCTCGATGTCTTTGCTGGTTACGGTTCTCGCCCTGATCATCGGTTTTCCGATTGCCTATTACATTGCAAAAATTGCCGGACCGAGATTGCGAGGCGCACTGTTCTTGCTCTGTCTGATTCCGCTTTGGGTGAGTGATCTCATTCGCGCCTTCGGGTGGATTTTGCTGTTGCGTGAAACGGGCGTTGTTTCGAACATTCTCCAGTGGTCCGGACTGGTAAGCGGACCTGTTGAAATGCTGTACAACGATGTCACAGTCGTAATCGGCCTGGTTTACACGGTGATTCTGTTCATGATCGTGCCCCTGGCATCAACGCTGGACGGGATGGACAACGAAATGATCGAAGCGGGCTACAACCTTGGTGGGCGCAGCATTACCGTGCTCAGGCGGATCATTATTCCCTATGCAATGCCAGGCATCGCGTCCGGCTGCATCATCGTATTCATGCTGACTGCAGGCAGTTATCTGACGCCGATACTGCTGGGTGGCAAGAACTCAAGTTGGTTTACGGAACAAATCTATGACCAGTTCATCACTCGCTACAACTGGGAGTCCGGCGCGGCCTTCGGCATGCTGCTGCTGGCATTTACCTCAATAGTAGTCTGGCTGGGGTTGCGCATTACCGGTCAGTCCCTCGCGCACACGGTAACCCGGACCTAGGGGATTCCGATGCTGGTTCGAACACAGAAATTTGACAAGACCCTGTTCGCATACCGCATGTATGTCGTTGCCTTTTTCATTTTTCTTGCGGCCCCGCTGATTTCGGCCGGGACGTTCGCATTCAACGATTCGCTGTTTCCGGCGTTGCCATGGCAGGGGTTCACCCTGAGCTGGTTTTTTGGCGATACCGAGCCGAAACTCGGCATGTTCCACGACCGTCGTTTGCTGAGCGGACTTTATTACTCATTCATCATTGCAGTCATGGTCTCTTTGCTGACCGTGTTTATCGGCACCTGCAATGCATTCTTGTTCGTGCGAAAGGACTTTCCGGGAAAGAATTTTTTCTATATTCTGATGATCGTGCCACTGGTGATTCCCGGTGTCATTCTCGGAATTTCAATCCTGGTTTTGGCGAGTTCGGCGGCAAACGGAATAGAAAATCAGTTTAATTTTGAAGTGGACCTATTAAGACCAGGGATCTTCCTGGTGGTACTCGGTCAAATTTCGTTTACTGCAACGATTACCTCTTTGGTGATTGCTGCAAAACTGAAAAAGTTCGACATGGCAATGGAGGAGGCGGCACTGAATCTGGGAGCGAGCTCCGGTCGGGTGCTGTATACAATCACATTGCCGTTTCTTCGCTCCGCCATGATTGCCGCTGGTATTGTCGCATTCCTGGTGTCCTTTGAGAACTTCAATACAACCCTGTTTCTGGTCGGCTCCGAGTCTCCGCTCACAATTACCATGTTTGACCGGGTGCACAAAGTCGGTTCGACACCGGTATTGAACGCAGTTTCGTTTTTCCTGATGGTTGGATCCGGGCTGCTTGCACTGCTATCCATTTTCGTACAGCGAGACAAGTCTGCTCGCAATTGAAAACCTCTCGCATTTAAACCAGATCAATCAGATTTCGCTCCTCTCGACATGCGCTGAGTTCCTCTGAATTTAAGTGCAAAATAACCTGTCAAACCGACAAATTGGTGAATGGTCAAACAGACACATCAAATTGCCAGGCGCGCCAAATCATACTGATTCCCGAAAGAATCAATACGCCCAGAATCAGCCGATGGAAAACCGTTTCTTCAACCCGCTTGCGAATCATTCGCCCGGAAATCAGTCCAACAGCCAGTGGGATTACCGACAAGGCTGACAGTGTGGCGAGTCTCACGTCCAGCACACCGGAGATGACAAGAATGACGACCCATGGCACCACGGCGCCAATATAGAGAAAACTGATCGTATTGACGAACCGGTTTTTGTCAAGCGTCGCAAGTGACACGAGATACAGGATGAGCATTGGACCAAACATGGACGACAGACCGCCAATTATCCCGGCGCTGCCACAGAACACTGCCCCTGCAGGCTTTTCCAGGTGCGGGGGGATCCTGATTTTGCGTGACGAACCCTGGATGAGGGTAAAGCAGATCACCAGAATTCCGACCACGATCAGCAATGTCTGTTCGTCGATGCCGGACAGAATCCTGACGCCAACCCAGGTGCCGCCAAGCAGTGCAACCAGCGCCGGCCAGAATCGTTTTACCGTCTGCACCGGCTGTTCAGCGTCATAGACCTGCCACAAGTTGGCAACGACAACGGGTATCGCCATGATTACGACGGCATGGTGAACGGGCAGGACAAGCGCCATCATCGGTACAGTCAGGAGCGGAGTTCCAATACCCAGTACGCCCTTGATAAACCCTCCGCATGCCATGGCTAAAGCACACCATGCCAGTACCAGGAGCGGCAGTTCCGGATTCATCGTTTACCCGCTTTTTCTGTGTTGAACGCCATGTCTTCGCCTTGCATGCCCCAAATCACAATTCGCAGGATTGTACCATCACCGAATCACCGTACCTCGGGAATATAATTCGCAACTTCGCCTCGGCTCAAAGAGCGAACTGAAGTGCAGCGAGTCTTCTCCTCGAGCAAATTCGGCAACTATCACCGTTCGGAACGATTGCAAAATCTTTATCAATTTTATAAATACCAAGTAAAATAGTCAGAAATTAACACAAGACCTGAATTGGCACTGACATGAAATTGACGACCAAAGGTCGATACGCAGTAACCGCCATGATGGATTTGGCATTGCACGGAGAAGACAACAAAAGGGTGTCGCTCAAATCAATTGCCGAACATCAAGAAATTTCACTGGCGTATCTTGAACAAATTTTTGCCAAATTGAAAGGAAACGGACTGGTTGTCGGTGCGCGCGGCCCGAATGGTGGCTACTGGCTTTCAAAACCAGCGAATCACATCTCCATATTTGAAATTATCGACGCGGTGGACGAGCCGGTGGACGTTACCCGTTGCAACGGCAAGGAAGATTGCCAGGATGGCGAAGTCTGCCTGACGCACGAACTGTGGACTGACCTCAGCAAACAGATTTCATCCTTTCTCGACGACATCAAACTTGGAGAACTCGTGAAGACTCAGCGCGTCCAGGAAATTGCTCAACGACAATCAATGCGTTGCGCTGAATCGAGGCACACACAACACGTTCCATTTTCTTAAAACCAACGAATACAACAAGAAGCACACTGTGAATTTAACTGCAGCACACGACATCAGCGATTTTGTCGGACGAGAGTACAAGGAAGGGTTCATAACCGATATTGAATCCGAAACCTTTCCTCCAGGACTGGATGAAGACGTCATCGTCGCGTTGTCGGAAAAGAAAAATGAACCTGAGTTCATGCGGGACTGGCGTCTCAAGGCGTTCGCGCGCTGGAAGAAAATGCACGAGCCGGTTTGGGCGCATGTCAATTACACACCGATTGATTACCAGTCGATCAGTTACTACTCGGCACCGAAATCTGATGCGGACCGCCCCAAAAGCCTGGATGAAGTCGATCCAAAACTTCTGGAAACCTATGAAAAACTCGGTATTCCGTTATCAGAGCAGAAGATGCTTGCCGGCGTCGCCGTCGACGCCGTGTTCGACAGTGTTTCAGTCGCTACAACGTTCAAACAAACCCTCGCCGATGCTGGCGTGATTTTCTGTTCATTCTCTGAAGCCGTCCAGGAACACCCGGAACTGGTGAAAAAATATCTCGGTTCAGTGGTACCGTCGGGAGACAATTTTTTCGCGGCACTGAATTCTGCAGTGTTCAGCGACGGTTCGTTTGTCTATGTTCCCAAGGGAGTGCGCTGTCCGATGGAACTATCGACCTATTTTCGGATCAACGCGATGAATACGGGTCAGTTTGAGCGCACACTGATTGTGGCAGATGAAGGGAGCTACGTCAGCTACCTCGAAGGCTGTACTGCGCCGATGCGCGACGAGAACCAGTTGCATGCGGCTGTGGTCGAACTAGTCGCCATGGATAACGCCGAGATCAAGTACTCAACCGTACAAAACTGGTATCCCGGAGATGAAGAAGGCCGCGGTGGAATCTATAACTTTGTGACCAAACGCGGTGCCTGTCGAGGCAACAATGCCAAGATTTCCTGGACCCAGGTTGAAACCGGCTCCGCCATCACCTGGAAATATCCAAGCGTTATGCTGGAAGGCGACCATTCTATCGGGGAATTCTATTCGGTCGCGCTGACCAACAACTATCAGCAAGCGGATACCGGAACCAAGATGGTTCATATTGGCAAAGATACCAAGAGCACCATCATTTCGAAGGGAATTTCGGCCGGTAAGGGTCAAAACTCCTATCGCGGCCTGGTACGAATTCTGAAAGGCGCCGAGAATGCCCGCAACTACTCACAGTGTGATTCACTGCTGATGGGAGACCTTTGCGGTGCACACACTTTTCCCTATATCGAGGTCAAGAATCCAAGCGCCAAAGTCGAGCACGAAGCAACAACATCAAGAATCAGTGAGGATCAACTGTTTTACTGCAAGCAACGCGGTCTGTCCGAAGAAGATTCAGTCTCCATGATTGTTAATGGATTCTGCAAGCAGGTCTTCAAGGAATTGCCGATGGAATTTGCGGTTGAAGCTCAGAAACTGCTTGGCATCAGTCTGGAAGGTGCGGTCGGTTAATCTGCCGCGCAGCTTCCCAAAATAAAACAATTAAATTTAATCAAAGAAGAGGCTTGACAACGATGCTGTCAATTCGAGGTCTGAGTGTGCAGATCAGGGACAAAAAAATTCTTAACGGGATTGATCTTTCCGTCAACCCTGGCGAAATCCACGCGATCATGGGGCCAAACGGTTCCGGCAAAAGCACACTCGCAAACGTCATAACTGGAAAGGTGGATGAGAACATCAGCGGTACTGTCGAATACAAGGGGTCTGACCTGCTGGAGCTGGACCCCGAAGAGCGGGCTCTCGAAGGCATATTTCTTGCCTTTCAACACCCCATAGAAATTCCTGGTGTCAACAACATTTACTTGATCAAGGCGGCCGTCAACGCAATGCGAAAGAATCGCGGCGAGCCTGAAGTCGATGCAATCGATTTTCTGAAACTGGTTCGGGAAAAAATGAAACTGCTTGAAATCCACGAATCGTTTCTGTACCGCTCAGTCAACGACGGATTTTCCGGTGGCGAAAAGAAGAGAAATGAAATTCTGCAAATGCTGATGCTTGAACCGGAGCTTTCAGTACTCGATGAAACGGATTCCGGCCTCGATATCGATGCACTGAAAATTGTATCCCGCGGCGTAAATTCACTGGCAGACGACGGCCGCGCGATCCTGATCATTACGCATTTTCCGCGAATTCTCGAACACATTGTCCCACACTACGTCCATGTGCTGGTCAACGGAAAAATAGTCCGCTCTGGGGACAAGGACATGGCTCATGATCTCGAAAAATACGGCTATACGTGGGTTTCCGAAGAACTGGCCAGTCAGACGGAGGCTGTTGCATGAGGGAGAGCCAACTGGCCAGCCACCTGATCCGGCTGGGCGACGCAGTGCCGTCCCATTTGCCGGGCTCCTCCAATTTGGCAATTGCGGGAGTGCGTTCACGCGCATTTGACCGATTATCCGAAACCGGGCTGCCCAAAATCACCGACGAAGCATGGCGATACACAAACATTCGTCCGTTCGATAAGGTGGCTTTTCAGCCTTCAGAAGATTCAACGCACAAGCTGACCGAATCCGAATTGAATGCGCTGGAAATCGAGTCGTTCGACCGATATCGATTGGTCCTGCTGGACGGTTGGGTCAGCGACGCATACAGCTCGCTCAGTGAACTGCCCGATGGAGTCGAATGTTACCGACTCAAAGATGTACTGGACGGCAA
Source organism: Arenicellales bacterium (assembly GCA_965202615.1). Lineage (GTDB taxonomy): Bacteria > Pseudomonadota > Gammaproteobacteria > Arenicellales > JAJDZL01 > JAJDZL01. Next base: position 815,363 of record OZ241837.1, on the reverse strand, counting down.
AGTTGAATCAAGGGTCGTCGAATTGCTTGATGCGCGAGCCAGTAACGCCGCGCACGGCTTCGAGGCACTCAATACGGCGATTGCCGCCGACGGCATCGTATTGCATTTGCGGGCCGGCACAATACTCGACAAGCCACTGGAAATTCTCGCCATCAGCCAAGGCGATACCGAAGCGCTTATTGGCAATGTCAACCACTTCATATCTCTGGAACAAGACGCCAAGCTGGATCTCGTAGAACGCTATGTGTCGATCGCCGATACCGGACACATGACCAATGCTTCGATCGCCTTTGATCTCGCCGAGACAGCTGAAGTGAATCACTACCGAATTCAAAATGAAAGCAACGATGCGTTTCATCTTGGTTACTCGACTGCGAGGCAGCAGCAAGGCAGTTGCTATCGAATTTTCTCAATCTCTATGGGATCTTTGCTGGACCGACACGAGGTTACTCAACACCTTGAAGGCGAGCATTCGCATTGTGAAGTGAAGGGACTCTACATCGGCAGCGGCAAACAACACATAGACAATTACACGACAATCATCCACGCCAGCGCCGAAGCGACCAGCGATGAATTCTATAAGGGGATTCTGGCTGATCGCGCACGATCGGTATTTCACGGGCGAATCAAGGTAAACCCCGGTGCGCAACATACAGACGCGCAACAGCAAAACAGAAACCTGTTGCTGTCAGCACATGCCGAGGCGGATACCAAGCCGCAACTTGAAATCTACGCAGATGACGTCAAATGTTCGCATGGGGCAACCGTCGGATATCTCGATGCCGACTCTATTTTTTACTTGCGCAGCCGAGGCCTGAGTGACAGTGAGGCAAGAGCAATACTTACAGAAGCGTTCGCTGCAGAAATTGTCGAACAAATCCACCTGCCGCCAATTCGCGAGCACCTTCTGGAATTGTTGCGAAACAAGTTGTCGGATGTCCACGGTCAAAGGGAGGCAGCATGAGCGAATCTGCACTCAGATCACATCTTGAAGAAGACGCTGGAACTTTACTGGACATCGGCAGCATACGCGCCCAATTTCCAATTCTCGAAGAGAAGGTTTATGGCCAGGACCTGATTTACCTGGACAACGCGGCCAGCTCCCAAAAGCCATTGACGGTTACCGAAACGCTGTATCGATATTATGCGTCCCAGCATGCCAATGTTCATCGCGGTGTGCACGAACTGAGCGACCGGGCAACCGAAGCCTACGAAAACTCCCGTAAACTCGCACAAATGTTCGTTAACGCGAGTCGCCCGGAGGAGATCATTTTCGTACGCGGCACGACCGAAGGCCTCAACCTGGTCGCCGAATCGTATGGTCGTTATCGGTTCAAACCTGGAGATGAGATCCTGGTCAGTGAAATGGAGCATCACTCCAATATCGTTCCATGGCAGCTTATCGCCGAACGCACCGGCAGCACGGTCAGAATGATTCCCATGAACGATGACGGAGAAATTATTCTGGAGCAGTATCGAAACCTGCTCAGTGAAAGAACCCGGGCGGTTGCCATGACCTACGTCGCAAATTCGCTGGGCACTGTCAACCCGATCAAGGACATCACCCGAATGGCGCATGAGGTCGGAGCAGTTGTCGTGGTCGATGCAGCGCAAGCGGCTCCACATATGGTGATCGATGTCAAGGATCTCGATTGTGATTTCCTGGCGGTATCAGGGCACAAAATGTATGCGCCGACCGGTATCGGGATACTCTACGGCAAAGCCGAACTGCTTGAAGCCATGCCACCTTACCAGGGCGGCGGGGAAATGATCCGGCGTGTTTCATTCGATGGAACCACCTATGCCGATATACCGCACAAGTTCGAAGCAGGCACCCCGAACATTGCAGACGCAGTCGGATTCGGCGCAGCGGTTGAGTTTATGTGGGACATGGGCATCGACGCGATCGCGGCACATGAACAAAGTCTGCTCGACCATGCCGGTCAGCTCGCCAGGCAGACTGGCGATCTCAAAATATTCGGCAATGCGAAGGAGAAAGCCGGTGTATTTTCATTTGCAATGGACGGCATACATGCACACGATATCGGGACGATCCTTGACCGACAGGGTGTGGCGATTCGAGTTGGACACCACTGCGCAATGCCGGTGATGGAGCACTTCAATGTCGCAGCAACTGCGCGGGCATCGTTTGCAGTCTATAACACGCACGATGAAATTGATAGAATGTTTGAAGCGTTGGATGGGGTTCGGGAGTTGTTCGGCGGATGATGGATGACCTCAAAGCACTGTACCAGGAAGTGATCATTGATCACAGCCGCAGCCCGCGCAATTTTGGATCGCTTGAGTGCGCCAATTGCTCGGCTGAAGGCATCAATCCCCTGTGCGGTGATGAATTGATGCTGGAATGTTTCGTTAACGATAATGATGTCATCCAGGATGTCCGTTTTTCGGGACACGGCTGTGCCATCTCGCTGGCTTCAGCGTCAATCATGACAGAAATGCTGAAAGGGAAAACCAAATCCGATGCCGAGGTTTTGTTTGAAGGTTTTCGAGCACGGGTAACCGGCGAGGATATCAATGGAGTGGTTGACATCGGTAAACTCGAGGTGCTCAGCGGTGTAAAGGAGTTCCCGACCCGGGTCAAGTGCGCCACGCTCGCCTGGCACACAGCCTTAGCCGCCATCAACGGGACCGAAAAGACAGTCACCACGGAATAATCATACCATGAGCAACGACAAATCTCAAGACCGACCCGAAGTGTCTCCCGACGAATTTTTTGCGGAATTCCTCAAATCCAGTGAAACCGAAACTGAAGAGGCCGCTCCTCAGAAGGAACCAGAGCATCAAATGTCGATCACCGACATGGTGTTTGAACAGCAGATCATCGAGGCGCTTCGAGAAATTTACGACCCGGAAATTCCGATCAATATCTACGATCTCGGCTTGATCTATTCAGTCGATATCAGCGACAGCAAGGTTGTGAATATCGAGATGACACTGACCAGTCCGGGATGTCCTGTAGCCCAAACTTTTCCCGGTACAGTTGAATGCGCAGTCAAGTGCGTGGATGGCGTCACCGATGTGCATGTCGAACTGGTATGGGACCCTCCCTGGACCAAAGATCGAATGAGCGAAGATGCGCTTCTGAGCCTGGGGCTTCTGTAGCGTTTTTGGCTTAATTTTCCGCCTGTGAAAGTCGCCCTGATCAGTCCTTACGAAATCGGGCGGCAGCCTTTTGCCCTGGCCGAACCCGCCGCCTGGCTCAAGCAGGACGGTTTCGATGTGGAGTGCATTGATCTCGCAAACGAGCCCTTCGACGAAACCCGATTGAAAGATGCACGACTGATCGCAATTCACCTCATCATGCACGCTGGCGCCCGCCTGGCAGCCGCAATTGTTCCTAGGATACGCGAAGCGTTTCCTCAAACTCCAGTATGCGTATATGGACTCTACGCACCCGTTAATGACACCTACTTTCGCTCACTTGGTTGTGAATTTGTTTTTGGCGGGGAAGCTGAAGCCGATTTACGGTCGCTTTCCCGCGCGATTCGGGACGGGTTGGCATGCAGTGAATATCGCGAGACTCGCAACTCACTGGATAAACTCGAATTTGTCGTGCCTGACCGTTCCGGGTTGCCTGCACTGGCTAATTACTCCTCGTTAACCCTGATTGATGGTGCAAGCAAAACAGTCGGATTTGCTGAAACCAGTCGCGGCTGCAAGCATCTTTGTCGCCACTGTCCGGTGGTGCCTGTTTACTCCGGAAAATTTCGAGTGATTCCGGTTGACATAGTGATGGAAGACATTCGGCAGCAAATTGCAGCAGGCGCAGAGCATATCTCGTTTGGCGATCCGGATTTTCTGAACGGGCCTGGTCATGCGAGACGCATCATTGAACAATTCCATGCGGAATTTCCTCATACAACATGGGATGCGACGATCAAGATCGAGCATTTGCTGAAATACGAAGCATTGATTGAGTATTTTGCCGACAGCAATTGTCTTTTCATCACGAGCGCGGTTGAATCAATTGAAGATCATGTGCTGACCCGGTTAGAAAAGGGACATACCGCAAATGATTTTTACCGCGCATTGGCCATTCTTGGACGGCTTGGAATCGCAATGCAACCGACTTTTGTACCATTCACACCCTGGACGACTGTCGAAGGCTACATTCAGCTATTGAACGAGATAGTCCGATTGAGACTGATTAACTGCGTTACTCCGGTTCAGTTCAGCATCAGATTGCTGCTTCCGAGCGGCTCCCGATTGCTTGAATCGGAAGACCGCTCTGAGTGGCTCGGGGAATTTGATTCCGAGATGCTCGGCTACCAGTGGTCGCATCGCGATCGGCAAGTCGATGAACTTCAAGCCCGTGTGCAAGATTGGGTGATGGAATCTGACGAACGAAATCTCGACCGACAGGATACTTTTGCGGGGATTTGGGATCTCGCTTACAGGATGGATGGCACGACTCCACCTAAATTAATTCAGGGTGAGCAACCACTCGCCCCACAGATGTCCGAGCCCTGGTATTGCTGCGCAGAACCAACGGATTTTCAAAAATCCCAATTGAATACTTAGACCCTCGATTTCCAATAAAAATACTTCGACAATACTAGCGAGGCGCTGCCTCAAACCGTCGAGTCATGTGTGCGTTGAATGAACGCTGATTGACAGGAAAGGAACTCCGGTGGATATTCCAGCAACGTAACGAAGCTGTATATGGCCGCACTGGGCGGTGGTGGGATATGATAACCCTATCGATCACCGGAGTTCTATCCCATGATAAACCAAAATCTGAGTTCACTGCTGGAAGATCAGGTCATCCTTGATATTGAGGGGATCGACCGAATGTACCTCAACGTCTATCAGCCAATGTTACAGAACGGCGGCGGTGCGCATTATTTTTTCACACAGCATCGCGACAAGCCCGTTGCGTCCACGGTACTCATGCAAGAGATGAGCCAACAATTTGTTCATGACATCGGCTCGTTTGTGTTCAAAAACGGCATCGATCTGGTGCGGTTTAAGAAAGGCCAGCGAAAAGATGATGAGACGCAGCGGCGTTTGCGCGCCAGTGAAGATGACACCGAGCGGGTGCTGTATGTCGGCAAGGCGCAGGAGAAGTGCAGTGTGTTCCGGATGACCAGGCGGACCAATGAGCAGACCGGTGAGAAGTATCCGTGGCTGTATCGCGCCGATGTCAACTGCAACCAGTATTACTTTTACTTGGTGGATGATGATTTCGGTCCGATGTTCATCAAGATGGGGTCGTATTTTCCTTACACCTGTCGGGTGAACCTGAACGGGCACGAGTATGCCAAGCGTCAGCTGGACAAGGCTGGGATCGGCTATGAGGCGTTGGACAACGGAGTGTTGCGCTGTGATGATCCGCAACGTCTGCAGTCGATCCTGGACCGACTCGATGAGCACAAGATTGCGCATGTGATCAACAAGTGGCTCGCACGTTTGCCGAGTCCGTTCACCGATGAGGATCGTCAGGCGGGTTTCCGCTACCGATTTTCGATTCTGCAGGCTGAGTTTGCCCGCACCCAGGTGTTCGAGCGTCCGCTTTGCGGTCGGCAGTGGTTCGAGCAAGTGATACGCGACCATCTGGATCTGGGTCGTCCCGATCAGGTCAGCTTGATATTTTCCCGGAGGATAACAAAACGAACGCCGAGCCGGTTCTCGACGCGCGTCGTCACCCGCGGGGTGGCACCCTCGCTGTATGTCAGCTACAAGAACTCCGGCATCAAGCAGTATTTCAAGCTTGAGCGTGCGCTGCGCACCGAGACGACGGTCAACAACACCCGGGACTTCGGCATCGGTCGGATGCTGTGCAATCTGCCACAGCTCAGAGAGGTTGGCTTTGAGGCCAACCGCCGGTTGCTGGAGGCGCAAAAGCTCAGTCACAACTGTCAGATCGGCATGGATGCCTTTGACCAGGTCAATGCGCCACAGGTGGTCGATGGCCAGCGGGCCAGTGCGTTGGGCTTCGGTCAGCCGCGCACCATGGCGCTGTTTCAGGCACTGTGTCTTTTCATGTGGCTGCCGCAGGGGTTTCGCAATGCCACACTCAAGGAACAGGTGGCGACGTTTCTGGGTCTTGAGCCGGAACAATACTCCAGCGGTGCGATGACCTACGACCTGCGCCGGCTGCGGTTGCATGGGGTAATCGAGAAGATCCCCCGTACGCATCGTTACCATCTGACGCCCGAAGGGTTGCGGGTGTGTCTGTTCATGGTCAAGGTCCATCAGCGCTTGTTCATCAATGGATTGTCGCAGATGTGCGATGACAGCTATATTGAGCAGCCGGGCTCCGTGGCAAGAGCAGGTCGCCAGATGGATCGCGCGATCGAAAAACTCATCAAGGAGGCGCAACTTTCACCATAAAACCAAAATTTGACTCATTTGTAAAGATTGTCGCCGCTCAAGCTACCTAGTCCCGATGAAGCAGAGACTGACCCCAAACTACGATCACGAAAAGGTCGATAACCCGAGCCTGAACGACCTAATTGATGTCTTTGAAGATGCTTGGAAAGGATACATCTTGGTTCCGGCGCAAGTGCTCCTGAATACTCAGTACGGTGATATTGCTGCAATGGCCTTGCTCAATCCTTACTTCGAGTCAATCGAAGCCTTGCACCGAGGCTCGTCCAGTGATGGCAGATCAAAGGACTTCTTTGTTGCCGGATTTCTTCGCGTTTTCGAGAAATTCTTAAGTACGGATGACAAAATGGATGTGATAAATGCCGCCAAGTTAATCTATAAGGATGTTCGAAACAGTATAGCCCACACGGGCTTTGCCTCCTATCAGGTTCACTTTCAACGAAAGAGTCAAAATGCCTTCGTTATAACGTATCCTCTCCTGTCTAGCGGCCAACCTGATAAGGTGCGAGTCGAATCAATTTCGATCAACGTTCAACGAATTATTTTTGCGGTGAACCAGCACCTTGACCGCTATGTGGCGGAACTTCGCCAGCCTCAAAATACCGCCGTGCAAAACAATTTTGACAGCCTAATGCGTAGCGAGTGGGGAATCGGAAAAAATGGCATCTTGATCGGGATGGCAGAGGAAAACATCGACAATACCATATGAGGCTAACTAGCTTCCTTGCTGTCTCACAATCAACATCCCATTGGAGAACAATTGAAACAGGCTGGTATGCATCGGAGTGTCGCTGGCACCAATGCCATTATCACATTGCGGTGTTGTGTCTGGGCAATTGTTTCGACGATTTTGGTACCGAAAAGTTGTCAGTGGCTAAAATGAACCAAAATTCTGACGTACACCCTTGGGTCGGAAGCAGAAAGGCCGCTTTGTGTATACTGCGTCATAGAATATACCCCTGTTCTTTGGATATACACTTGGCGTGACTAAACCAATGACGAAGTCAATTCGTACTTAACAACTGTGCTGGAAGTTAACTTTGAAATCACCGATTCTGTGGATATTCGTATTGGTCATATGAGGTATAGTAATGGTCTATCAGTGTAATCCTTCTCACCGAAACAATAGGTCTCAAAAATTTTCGGCGACAGGAATATCAAATTCCGGTTTTAGCCAAGGTCCAAATTAATACAAAATCGGAACAACGATAGCACCGCGGCCATCAGGGACAACGAATGAATATCCGTGAAAAAGTATCGGTATTGCTGCACAACTCTGAGCCAACTTACACCTCCAATAATGGCATTCAATACACCTTTTGAGGGGTGAACGATTGATACCACTTATGGTATATTGAAACGCTATGCTGAAAACAAATGAGTCCAATTGATCTTGTACTATTGGATAATTAATGAATCAATTATTCAGAGAAAACGCTATGGATGGGGAGCAATCTAGTCAGACAGATTACGACGAAAAAATTGATGGATTAGATGAAGAGTCTTGGGGTGATTATCCCTTGGATGACATCCTAATTAGAACTGAAAGCCGAACAATTTTTGATGTGATCCGGAGAATTGACGATAGTGGTTACATCATGGATCCCGATTTTCAACGTGATTTCATTTGGGATGAATGGAAACAGAGTAAGCTGATTGAGTCGGTTATTATGAGAATTCCGCTACCGGTATTTTATTTGGCAGAAAACCAACAAGGACGAATGATAGTAGTGGATGGATTGCAGCGACTCTCCACATTCCAACGTTTCATCAAAAACAAACTCCGCTTGAAACTTCCTATTCGGACGGATCTCAATGGTCTGTATTTTAGAGATTTGACTCCTAAGTTACAAAACAGGGTGGAGGATTGCAATTTGACGATGTATATCGTTGATTCTAAAGCTCCAGCTCGAGCCCGTCTAGATATTTTTGAAAGGGTAAATGGCGGTGAGCCGCTCACTAGACAACAGATGCGGAATTGTCTTTTTATGGGCAAGGCAACTCAATTTCTAAAAAATGAAGCACAAACCAAGATTTTCTTGGATGCCACGGATGGTAGATTGAATACAAAAACCATGCGAGATCGCGAGTTTGTGAATCGATTTTGTGCATTTCAAATTTTAGAAATTGAAGACTATAACGGGGATATGGATGAATTTCTTGCGGCCTGCCTAACGAAGATGAACAATAGAGATGAGTCATTCTTACAACAACTATCAGATCAGTTTCGCAATTCTCTTGCCATTAATTTTTTACTCTTCGAAAGACACGCATTTAGAAAATTTGTTACGCTCGACCAGCCAAATCGAAGTGTTCTAAATGCATCACTCTGGGATGTAATGTCTACGGGTTTGTCGAGGTATTCAGAATCTCACGTTCAGAAATTTGCAGAACCGGTGCGAAACGCAGTTCAGGAATTGCTTGAACACGAAGATTTTTTTACCGCAATTTCATATAGTACAAATGATTCGAAGAGAGTGAAATTGCGTTTTCGGATGAGTCGAAAAGTACTAAAGGATGTGTTAGGTGATTACTCAAATTAATCTAACGAACTATAAATGTTTTAAATTACTGAAACTTCAGTTGCGTCCTCTAACGTTACTCAGTGGCCTGAATGCGAGTGGAAAGTCAGCGATTTTGCAATCTCTGGTACTCCTTAGTCAAACTATTCGCGACAATGAATGGTCAAAAAAATTAATTTTGAACGGAAGCATTATTCGTTTGGGTACTGCTTCCGACGTTATTGATCAGGAATTTGGTTACCACGAATGTGGTATTGAACTGCGAAGCGATGACAGGGATTACGCTTGGTGGTTCGAAGGCGGTCGAGACGATATGACAATGGAAATATCGAAGGTTGCTGTTGATGGAATTTTGGAATCGATTGATGATAACTTCCAAAATTTATTGCCTTTCAAAGCTGGCCCATTCTCATTGGTTGCACACCTTTCGAAGTTGACCTATCTTACGGCGGAACGATTAGGTCCGCGAGAGGTATACCCCTTAGAGGATATTGAAGACGTCGAGATAGTTGGTTCAAATGGGGAACACGCAGTCAGCATCTTATACGCAAATCGGGATTCTAAAACGACCGGAAGTCTTGTCGACGAAAATGTGCCTCCAACACTGTTGAAACAAGTCGAAGCGAGGATGGCGAGGTTTTTCCCTGGTTTTGCGCTTGATGTAACCAAAATTCCCAGGGCTAATGCCGCCACCTTGGGACTTCGAACTTCAAACAGCACCGGTTTTCATCGTCCAATCCACACGGGATTTGGTTTGACACAAGTATTGCCGATTGTGGTTGCGGCATTGTGGGCAAAACCCAATAATCTAATTTTGATTGAGAATCCAGAGGTTCACTTACATCCAGCCGGGCAAGTTGAAATCGGTGAATTTTTGGCCCAGGTAGCATCATCAGGCATCCAAGTAATTGTTGAGACACATAGTGATCACGTGTTGAATGGCATTCGTCGCGCCGTAAAGAAAGAAGTTCTGTTAAACGACAGCGTCGCGCTTCATTACTTTAGACCGCGAACAGAAGAAATAGACCATGGTACACCTCAGTTTGAGAGTCCAGCAATTGATGCTAACGGCAATATAGATAACTGGCCGACCGGTTTCTTCGATCAATTCGACATTGACATGAATTACTTCGCTGGATGGAGTTAGCGTGGAGTTTTTAGTCAACGACCTGTCGATACACAAGCAGTTTGACAACCTAAATATTTTTCGCGATTCACTCGCTAGAGTGATGGAGATGCGGAAGGTTGCACGGCAATTCGGGCGAGAACTCTATTGTCACCGGACACTACTTTGTTCAAATCCCAAACCAGATTTGTCGTTGCAACTGGCGATACTCTCCCTTTCTTCGAAAGACGAAATCCGGGCTGCAATGAGTTGGCTGACAAAGAATGGTCCATTCTGGGATGATCTACGCCGACATAGTGACGATGACTACTTGGAGTGCTGTAATGAGATTGTCACTGAGACTTCGATTGGGGAAGCCGCTTTCAGAAATCTGCATGGTTCAAACTGCGGACTGATTAGTTTTACACCGTCTGACTGGTGTAATTCACCGGTTACAGTAGTCTGGCGACAGAATGATGTGGAAGAAAATTCGAAAACAAATGTAGAGAATTGGTGGTCAGTTGAGGAATTGAAGAGATCATTAAATCAAGCTTCCGCACCGATTAGTTCATGGAGCGAACTACGAGAATTCTCGGGGACTCGATTCGATAACTTAAGAATTAGTCAAACCTGTTTTGCACATCTTGATGGGGTCCCATTTGCGAGAAGTTCGGCGGACAGAATTCTTTTCTTACTGAATATCTTAGATGAGTTAGCTGGGAATACTGACCAAAAGGGAGTACGCACTACTAAAGGCCATTACCTTTATCGAGAGTACTTTATAGGCAAGAGAGCGTTGTTCTCAGATTCGTCGGACACAGAAAAGAATATGTTTCACCAAAAATTGATGTTCGCCCATCCAGATATACCTGAGCAGAAAATATTCTGCCCGTGGCATGGGAAAGAATCGCATTCAACGCTTCGTATTCATTTTTCATGGCCTATACAGACCGGTAATCCAGTTTACGTTGTTTATGTCGGCCCCAAAATCACGAAGCGTTGAAACGATAAGATATTGACCATTGATTCAGAAATGTCGGAAATCCATACAACACAACACGACGATATGAATAAATGGGACACTAGTGGTCTACTTTAATTTTTTTGCGATAAATTATCTGATCGTAAGTCAAATTCAGCCGAGACGTTGCCAACTTCAGACCCCACATTCATTTTTCCCAGAATTAACGACTCCAAAGCAGTTGTTAATTTCACGATGGACATCAGATCATTTTCGTCTCGACAACCTGCCTCAAAATATGAGAGTGATTGCGAAAGGCAGTGTAACAAGGGAGTTGCTTTGTTGTAATCCGTAGTGGATGTCCAGCAGCCAATTATCTTGCCGGCTGCGTCGTGTTGCTCGCGCAAATTTTCCAGAGAATTGTGAATCTGGAACCTGAACTTCAAAAGGGCATCCCTTGATTTTTGAACTGTTGGGACAAAACACACCCAAACCAGTTTTTTATGTAGATATCTGGACTCAAGACCAAGGCTAGCCTACGTCCCGATTGCCCGTGACCGACCTGTAGGGTAAACTGGAACCACACGGTATGCCCAGTGTCTGGTATGTATCGCGCGGTTACCGAAGTTCTTTGCCAAGTGGTTTGCCAAAGTCCTGTTCAAGACAAATATTGTCAGACGTAATTTGATCAATCATGGCTGCAAGATCGTGAGTTTGCTGATAGATCATAAGCCGGTCGCTATCTACCTCCAATTGAACAGATGCGCCTTCAACAATATTGCTTTGCTCGGCAATCGCTTTTGGAATACGTACTGCAAGACCGCTTCCCCATTTACTGACATGTTGTATGTTTCCCATGAAATTAGCCTCAAAGAATGCGTGTATCTTCAACAAATACATCAAACTCCAGATCAACTATCCGTGCATTTTTTAATTGCAAGTTTTATTTAAGCGTTAACCCTTTTCAGGCGGTGTTGAACAATGGTTTATCAATAATATCAGCTATTTGTTTATTTAAGCGTTTGACTGATTTTGGGCAATTTACCTACGATTACCTTATGGAAAAAGAACGGTCGCGCCGATCGTTGTCCCGCTTTCGATCGCTTCGTGAGCTCTCGCGGCATCCTTCAACTCATATTCATAGCCGATATGGGATTGCACAGTACCATTACGAATCACACGAAACAACTCATTGGCGGCGCATTCCAAATCTTCTCGTTTTTCGACGTAATGCATGATTGCCGGACGGGTAATGAACAACGAACCGCGGCGACCAAGATCGTGAATAATGTCGATTGGATCAGGCGGGCCTGAAACGTGTCCGTAAGCAGCACACATACCCATGGGCCGCAGACAGTCCAGTGATTGTTGCATCGTATCCTTACCGATTGATTCGTAAACGACCGCTGCGCCTTCACCGTCAGACACCTCGCGAACCTTGTCAACAAAATCAGCTTTAGAACGTACGACGGGATGATCACAGCCCACTGAGTGTGCCATTTCTGCTTTCTCTTCAGTGCTGACGGTTCCAACAATTGTAGCGCCGAGCGCTTTGGCCCATTGACAAAGAATCAAGCCCATCGCGCCCGAGGCGGCGTGTACAACGACAGTATCGCCTGCCTGTACGCGGTAAGTGCGGTGCAAAAGATAGTAGGCGGTCATTCCCTTAAGCAGCAACGAGGCAACGTGCCTGTCTTCGAGTCCACTCGGCACCTTGACCAGGCTCTTGACGGGATAGTTTCGAAATTCAGAATAGCTGCCGAGAGGCGGTACTGCGTATGCGACTTTGTCACCCACCTCAAATCCGGTCACTTCACTGCCGAGGGCTTCTACAATGCCTACCGCTTCGAACCCTATGACGACCGGACATGGCGGCACCGGCCATGGATGGGGAACACCGCCCCGATGATAGGTGTCGGCAAAATTGACGCCGACTACGGTGTGACGGAGACGAACTTCTTGTGGTCCAGGTTCAGGGATTTCCCATTGTTGCCAGCGAAAATTTTGCGGCGGACCAAGTTCATGAATGACTAAGGCTTTGTTGGACACTGCAAATGCTACCTTGAATTCAAAGGGCAATTCATTCTGTACACAGGTCAGTAGAAAATTGTCTTGCCCAGAACCCGACAGCAGCCGAACGCAATCCCGATTCCTGGGCGTATCAAATCACCCGGCGCTAGAGTTTTTTCAGCCCGTCATTTGGCGAGAAATGCGCAAACCTTTCAGCAAGTTCAATGCTTCCTGTAACTGATAGTCCTGTGCAACCGCCGGATTGACTTGAGACCCCGACTCTGGAAGTTGCTCACCTGTAGGGTCATTTTCATCCTGATTTTCCAATGAGCCTTCAAGATCGGCCTCGCGTAGCGTTTCAATCTCCTGCTCATCTTCGTCGGGTGTCGGTATCTCTCTTCGCTCGACCGCTATATCCGGAACAATGCCTTGGGCCTGAATCGATCGGCCGGACGGTGTGTAATAGCGGTGAGTTGTCAGTTTAATTGTGGTTTCCCGATCGACTGAGAGAATTGTCTGTACCGAACCCTTGCCAAAAGACTTGGTGCCCATGATGATCGCACGCCGATGGTCCTGCAGAGCTCCGGCAACAATTTCTGAAGCCGACGCGGACCCCTCGTTGACCAGTACAACAACCGGAATACCATCGGCCAAGTCACCCGGTGTTGCACGAAAGACATCTTCGTCACCACCGTTCCTGCCTCTGGTCTTGACAATTACGCCTTCCTCGATGAACAAATCCGAAACGCCGATGGCACTTTCAAGTTCTCCGCCCGGATTGTTCCTGAGATCCAGAACAAGCCCGTCCAGTGATTCCGAATCTTTACGCAATTTCAGAATCTGAGCGCGTGCGAGGGCGGGAGTCGGAGTTTGAAACTGGGTGATTCGCAAATACCCGAAATTCTGATCAAGGAAATAACTGCGAACACTCTTGATACTAATCACTGCACGAGTCAACGTGATATTCAAGGGGGAATCAGCGCCCTGTCGAATAATGGTGAGGGTAATCTTGGTACCGGGTTCACCCCGCATCATGTTGACCGCATCAGTCAATGTCATGCGACTCACCGACCGATTGTCCAGACGCACGATCAAGTCGCCAGGCAGTATGCCGGCTTCGTGAGCCGGTGTATCGTCTATTGGAGAGACGACACGGATGCCCAGGTTATCCTTTGTAATTTCGATCCCCAGTCCGCCATACCTTCCGGAGGTATTCGATCGCACTTCGCTCAATTCCCTGCTGCTGAGTAACGAGGAGTGGGGATCAAGCCCCGATATCATGCCACGCACCGCTGCCTGCAACAGATCTTCATCCGAAATGTCTTCAATGTAATTGTTCTTGATCGTCTCAAAAACCTTGGCAAACGTTGTGATCTGGTCAAGAGGAAGCGGGTCCTGGTTGTTGGAATCTGCACTGAACACTGCGTGAGGAGCAGTCAGAGCGAGTACAAATATCGCAGCCGCGATTGGGTGCGGAATACTGAATTTCATTGGAATTTGCTTTTTAACTGTATGTGTGCTGAATTGAATCTAAGACTCATCCGTTCTCTCAAATTACTCGTGATGTAAATCTGATGCTCAAACGGGGATTAGTACCCCGATTATATGTATATTTCTGCGGCAATCAGTAAATTCAAAGAAGAAACCAAACCGCTTGTCACTCATTATTGTAGGCAGAGTAAATCTAGAGTGCTAGACTTGCGAATTTAGTGTGTTAGCGTAGTTGTTGTGTCGATGCATTAGATGAAAATAGCATGCAAATTTTGTTCCACAAAATCGCACAGCCAGCATCAATTTAACTTCAAATAACGGAGTCTAAAATTAAGAGCGACGGATCACAATACTTTTAGCAATTTGACCAATCACTCAAACCCCATAGACTTCTACCAACTTGAACTAAACGCTCGTTTCCATGCACCTGCAAATTATTTGAAACTCCTCTAACTTTGGATAGGCGTTGTTTCAGTTCTTGACTGCTTAATGGTTTACCTGCATCTTCTAAAATCGCGATAAAAGCGTCAGTGGTTTCAAGTCGATCACCAACGCACATTCCGGAGTCTGATCTCGCCCATACCATCCGACCTAGGTATATGATTTTTGGAGAATCTTGAATACACATTCGCAGAACATAAGGGTTCAAAATTTTTTTTAAGTCCGGGAAGTAATCGGCTAACTGAACAGTAATCTCGTGGGAATGCCATTGCTTATTGATCGGAGCGGAATAAATTATTTCTTCTACTTTATTACAAACGTTTTTACGCTCAGGAAATTGTAGCGGACAGTGATCAATTAACCCATAAGTGCCTCGACTATATAACCAAACTACCGGAATACGATTAAGAGCACCATGAACAGAATTTTTATCCGCTTTTTTGCCTAATAAATTAGTCACCCTTCGAACAATCTCAGAGTGATGCAAAGGTGATTCTGCGCGGGATAGAACTGTCATTATCATGGAATCCACAGTCTTACCAAAAGCAACTAATGGAGCTTGCTGACTTTCATCATGGTACTGTAGATATTCATCAAATTGCTGGTGCAAGAGATCGGATAATTCTTGTGATTTGTACTCAAACAAACTAGACTCAAAATATTGCCCGATATCAATTCGGTTCCATTTCTTTTCGACAGCTTTCAATTTTAATTTCTCACGCAGTTTATTGATTAACGCATCCCACTCATTTTGTTTTATTCTTGATACTACGTTTAGTCCTACTGCATTGATGATGTGAATTGAATCTTTTTGTGCGAATGTTTGAATCACATTGGTGAGGTAAATGTAATTTCCCTCAAAACCTTTGAACCACTCATCCTCTATATCCAATAACTCGAGAATAAGTGGTATCTTTCTATCCAACAATAGTTTTCCTATATGTGATTCAACTAGGTCCCCCAAACCCTCCTGATCAATGAGCAGTTTGATACGTTTGATACTGCTTAATTCAATTTGCCTTACCCGTTCTCGAGTTACATTGATACTTTCGCCGATCTCATCTAATGTCAATTTACTCCCGAACCCCCCAAAACGAAGCATCAATATCTGTTTATCCCTATCTGGAAGAATTTCCAATACTCGATCAAAGTGTTCTTTTAAAGTTAAACCTGATATTTGTAGACTCGAATCTTTTAGAACGCTTTCGTGGGATAGATGAACCGAAGAATCAACCAATTTGTCTGGAGACCATTCCCGCAAGTTTGTTCCTAACGATAAATCGTGTAGAGCTAGAGCACTTTCAATTTCCACCAAAGATGACTTTCCAAAATTTTGTATAGTCAGTAATTTAGTTCGGGTACATTGAACCAAGTCAGCAATTGTTCGAATTTGCTCTCCTCGTAGGCAATTCTTAGATCGTACTGACAACTTTAAGAATTCGATGGGTTCTATCAGAAGAGGCGGCAATTCAACTTCTTTGGTAATTGCAGCGCTATCGGTGTCTTCGATTTCATATCCCCATCGATTCAAAGCGAGATAGCAAGGGATTTCAAACTCATTCAGAGTAATTTTTGTGATAGCATTTCGGCTACTCTTGTACCAATTTGGCAGTATCCATTTCAGTGCCCCCGAGTAAAGAACTTTACCCAAAGCACTATCTGGAACATTTATGTAGTGCTCGACTTTCGGTCTGGTAAACCCGCAATGAATTAGGATACAGTTACTAGTTTCAGACTTTTCGATGCACAGTTGATGTAAGCCGTTCAACTCTTGAAGAGTGTGAATGCAATCCACTAGGTTATTTTTAATAACAATAAGATAGAGCTTAGGTGCAGACACACCTACATAATTAGTTCGTCCCAATTGATATTTTCCATATTCTGTTGATAATGGTTGTAAATTAACCGAATTCCGTTATCAGCTAAGCATTCAACAGCGTGATAAATTGATTGATTGGGTAAGTGAAGTCCTGATTCTCTAACTGCGTAATACAATGCCTTATCTGGGTCAATTTCAGATACGCGAAGTGCATTTTCAGTCTTTTCCAGTAGCGCCATAGGTTTTTCACCTTTCTTTATTCCCAACGCAACCGCTAATCTATAAATGTCAAATTTGATTAAGCCTTGTTCATTTGGCGCTTGATCATTTAAGTGACCTAGTAGTTCTTCAAGTTGGTTGTTAGTATTTTCAGTCAAACCAATTCTTTTTGGTTCATCAATTGCTTTTCTTTGCGTTTCATTCATTAGATCAATTCATCTATGTTTGATTTTGTTGCAGATAGTCTTCTAATTTCATATCTTGCGCCAATATGTTCGGCGATTGATTCCAAATCCTGTTGCCTCCTTATCTCACCTTCATGTACCAACAATACGATTTGCTCAGACATTCTCGGTAAGTACTGCAGTATATTTTTGCGATGTTTTGGATCCAAACGTCCGAATGGAGTGTCCATAACAATCGGAGCAACTTTGCCCGACGATTTGTTTAGCCCATGAATTAATGATAAGGCGACAACTTGTTCTGCACCAGCACTGCGTTCATCAATTGTTCGCCCTGTGCCGTCTACAATAGACAATCCATAATTGTTGTTAATCTTTAAACCAGAATATTGACCTTCCGTTGTTAGTTGTTTAAAGACTTCAGTAGCGTACTTCTCGACATTGTCTTTCGATTTAAGGCGTAATTCATCAATTCCTCTATTGAATACGTCTTTCAGCTGTCTGATTTTTTCTACGCGTTGATTACTGACCTTACTTCGGCCTCCACCAGACTTTACTATTAATTCAGAAATTCTGTCTTGAGCTTTTGAGTTCTCACTTTTTTTCTTCACATTCTCGTCAATTGCAAATTGAGCAGTTTGCGACAATATTTCTAAATTTTCTTTCTTTCTACGTTTTCGCATAATTTCAGCTGTATCGAAATCCTTTATTTCATTTTGAATTTCGTCGATTTGATATTCAATAGCTGTCAACTCTACCCTTTTTTTGGTGATATCCTGTGAATTTGCGAAAATCCGTTTTGATTCACCTTCTGAACGTACACCGTTCAGCCTTTCAATCGCTTCCCTTAGTTCCAATAATGCAACAGAATCATCCGTTATTCCTGATTGATTATTCACCATCAATAAGGTGTTCAATTTTTCGCTCATTAACGACTTCACACTATCGGAAATGTGTTGTTCGCAAACACTACATACATCTTCATTTTTGAGTGATTCTTGTAACACATGTATCGTACCCCGCAACTGTGCGGACTGACTCATTGACCGTTCCAATGAGGTGAGATCTTTTTTCAATTTTTGTAAGGTGTTTTGAATACTATTGGCGAAAATATCTTTCCAGAGAGTTCCAATGAGATTATGGGTATCTCTATTAATTTCATCAATTTGCGTTTCAATTTGGTTCTTTTTGGAATCCAATTGAGTAAGTTCCAATTGCCTTTCTTGAGTTGCTTCAGTATTTTTGAGAAACTCTTCTAATTCATCTAATTCCTCCTCGTACGCATCTCTTCTTTTAGTTAAATTCACTAGATTATTTTCTAAATTCTCATGTTCATCTTGGAGTCTCTCTAGTTGTAGTCCCAAATTCCGCAAATCAGCATCTTGCTTAGCTTCTTTTTGTTGTGACTTGAGAGCATCCTTCAGTAAAGTATCCAAAGCATTTCTGGCATTGATCAAAGCTGGGACACCAAGTACAGATTCAATATGCCTCTTTATTTCCCTGCCTTGATTACTTTCTTCAATCAGAAGATTTTCGTATTCTTGTAACAACTCACCGTCAAATAAAAAAAAGCGCGAAACTTCTTTCGGTATTACTTGATTAATTTCATTTTCTATTGAATCCGCTGTAATTACTACCGCATCGATTTTTAAACCTACTACCTCCCTAAAATCTGCGTCAGTTCTAGGCTTCACTATATTTGAGAGCTTTTCGATTCTACGATTTAGTTGATAGCTTTTGCCATTGTGGTCAAATTTAATTGATACTGACATTGTCCAATCATCTTCGTCTGCAGCATCTCGATTAATCAAATTTACTCTAGAAATTTTACGTAAATGACGGCCAAGAGCGAAGCCGTAGAAAACCCAGCGTATAGCATTCAAAACACTTGTCTTCCCTCGCATATTGTCTCCAAGAATTAACATGACATTCTGAGTTCCATGTTGAGGAAACCGAAGACTTTGTTTGTCCTTAAACGGCATAAAATTGCAAATAATAAGTTCGTTAAATTTCATGGCATCTATGAGTTTTGCTTTGAATCTAGGCTTAGTTCAATCAACTTTTTCAATTCCTGATATGCCTTTGTCTCTGAGTCAAATTGGTATTTTTTATGTAACTCGTAGCATTGAATTATGAGTTCATCATCGACATCCAGCCCCATTTGCTCTTTGATATTTAGGAGAAGGGTAATTGTCTCACTCGACCCAGACATAAAGTTCGCGTTACTCCTCTATCCCACAACCTTCGAAAATTCCGACTTCTTCTGGTTCGATACCTAAATCAATCGCTAACTTAGCCAAATCAAATTCGGAACTGCTATTCAACGCAGTTCTAGCAAATTGAATAGCTCGTTGAATTTCAGTTTTCAGTAAAGGAAACTGTTCTGGCTCATGTTCTAGGCTCATTGGTACTACAATCGCATCAAAAATCACAGCTTTCGATTTGTCTTCACATGTTCTTAAAACACGCCCACGCCTCTGTATAAACTGTCTTGGATTCTGCGATGATGCTAGAACAATAGCGTGTGAAATTCTTGGAATATCGACACCTTGGTCTAAACATTTGATAGAACAAAGAATACCCTGAAAATTCTTGTAATATTCAAGAGTTGCGGAGGATTCACTTTGCATACCTGTGTGGTATTCCAACGGCGAAAATCCTTCACTCACCAAGGCTTTCATAACTTGATTGAGCTGATCTTGATCTTCACAATAGATGAGCCAACTTTCACCGTAAGAACACCATTTTTTTATCACCTCTGTTGCGAGACTAATTTTCGCTTGCGCCTTTTTTGCTATTCGTGATCGTCTGATTAGCATGTATTTCAAGTTCTGTGAAATTTCTGCATTACTTTCTTTGTCTCTCTTGCAACGCGCAAATTCTCTTGATATTTTTTTTGATTCTTTTGCCCAATGTTCTGATTCGGTATTGTTCAATCTTACAGGAAATGGATAGTAATCGTAGGGCACCAGACGGCCATCATTTATGGCATCTTCTAGCGTATATGGCGGTTGAACTATCGAACCAAAATAGTTCATGATTTTGCTTGTACCTCCCGGGTCTCCGTATCTTGTAGGTGTTGCACTTAAACCAAGCCGTGGGCCTGTTTCTAAACTCAATGCTTTTGAGTTTTCGTGACTTCCAATTTCATGCACCTCATCAACAACCAACATGATGTGTTCACCTTGATTAACTGCATGCAAAAAATCCTTGTTGCGCGCTGTCTGTATTGTCGCCAATACAACTCGTTTCCCTAACCCTGGTGACGGTGAAGTAAAGTTATTTAATCGTCTTCCTTGCTTCCATTTTGAATTGTTGTTGCCTGCTTTTAGTAAATTTATTCCTTCGATTTCTTCCTTTAACTCGCTCTCCCACTGTTGGTGTAGAAGCTTATCAGGAACAAGAACTATTGCTACACCTTCAGGTTCCAAGTGTTCCTTAAGAGCGATTAGAGCAGTATAAGTCTTCCCACTCCCAGTGGCGTGTTGCAAAATACCTCTCTTATTTTGTTTTTTCCATTGAGCAATTGCCTCCAGTTGATGCTTAAACGGTGTACGCAAATTGTCTATACAAACTTCATTTTCTAATTTTTTCTTTTTTTGCCAATTATCGGAATTAAAGTAGTCAATCAGGGCAGCTGGATCAATTTCATCTAAAGAATTTTTTGCTAGAGGCTTTAATTTATCGATTGCCACGTCAGGAAATGGCTCCACTTCCAAGCCATCGATTAGGTTTTCCCAAAGATTTTCAAAATATTCCTGGTTCCGTGTCACACGAGTTTCTTCTTTATTTTCTAGCCAACTACAAAACACATCCAGTGTTTCGTGATTGCCCTTTTCGTACCACCCCGTTAGTGTTTCATTTATTGAACCTTTAAAAATTACTGCATTATTTGATTCATCACAAATTATCCCCAACTTTACGTGATAATCACCTTGAGCACCTGGCATAAATACAAGTCGAATATCAAGTACACCCAGTGAAATTAACGTAGCTAATGCTTCTGTATTCTTTATTATTTTCTGATCCTCAAGAAGTTGATCTATGTCCCTAATCACAGCGTCAGATACACAATCTAATCTAGACTTGTAGCCAGTATTCATTGCCTCAATATCACTGCTAGTCAAACGCGGAGAACAAATTAGGCGCATTTTCCCACCTCGTTTTGCAAAGTCCAGAATATCTGGAGCAACCAATAGCAAAACTGAGGATGTAAAGTAGCCAACAGACCTATCGTAAACTACAGCTTCAGAAAGACACGGACGGAAAAAAGACTCAACCAAGTTCGTCTCGCCTGAAAAATATATTTCCTGTAACTGAAGATCGCTTAACAACGTATTTCGCTCTTTTTATTGTTGACTCTAATTTTGGCTGCCCAATCGTGGACTGCTTCTGGTGTTAATCGCCTTGTACCGTCAAGTAAATTAAATCTGGTAAACACCTGATTTTCCCAGGTGTTGCTAAGTAGTCAATTCCTCGATGAAGATGGAGCTTGAATTGTTGCGTCAGTGAATCTTGATCAGTAGAAATGTTATCTTGAAGACATCGGATTTTCAGCAAGGCAAGGAACAACTCTTCATTGTCGGGACCTGTAAACGTCCTCCAAGAAAATTCGACATTGCTGTCTGTGACAATATGTTTTTCTGACGGAACACTTTTTTCAGACAAAGAAAGACAAAAAGCCCATCTGCACAGAATGTTCCACTGTGTTATGCCAGTTTTTCTTTTTAAGGTAGACAACCTGTCTTTTGCGGTTGTGGATAAGCGTATAGATCCAATTCCAATCATGTCATCTAGCTTATCTTTGTTGAAATAGTTGTCGAGCCTACAAAATCGTCGTAGATCAGATCGTATCGCCTCCCAACCCAAGGGTCTAAATGTGACAGATAATCACCGGAGATCTCTTCATCCGTGGTGAAAATTAATGTCTGATGACTAGCGTAAGGGAAGTAATTTTCGACTAGACGCATTCTGTGAGTAGAATCGAGTCGTCCCATAGGTGAGTCAATTGCAACAGGCAACAATCTTCCCGATACCTGCGCCATTCCCCACATTAGTGCAACCACCAGCAATTGCCGCTCACCTGCGGATAATTGTTCAGGGGAAATTGAAACTTGCTTCAAGTCACGAAATTGAACTGCATATGTTTTTGGATCAATTTGCAGTGAAGATATTAGTCGATCTTTCCGCAGTAATGATTGAAAACTGTCTAGCGCAAGTTGTTCTAGTCGCTCGATGTGTAGATTCGATTTTGCTTCACTAAGGTCAGCTAACGTTTGTCGCGCCATCTGAGAATGGTGGATAAAGCGCTCAACATCTTTGTTTGACATTTCTTGTTTAGCATTCGATTCCCATAAACTGTCGATTACGTATTGCAATCTATCACTTCTCTTGTGCAAGACTTCAAGCTCAAAATTGATTCCTGATAATTCATCTTCCAATTCTGTAATTTTTATGGTAAGCGCATTTCGTTTTTTGATAAGCTCTTCAACTACATCTTCGGCTGGAATTCCTGCTTGTTCCAGCCGCGCCTCGTTTGATTCAATTTGAGCATCCCGTTGTGCAACCAATATTTGCTCCATGCTGTTATCAAAGCTAGGAAATTTGAATTCCAGTATTGAATTTAACTGATTGATTGTTCTATCGCTTAAATTAAATGGAGTTTCACGACTCGCTAATGTTATGAATTGTTCTAGATTTGATTGACACAATTGTTGCAAAGATACAATCGCATTTTCTGTATTTGGAAAAGTCTTCAACAAATTGAGAATTTCCTTATCGTGCTGCTGGAGATTTTCAAGTGTTGCACGGGCGCGAGTAGTTTCTCGTTCCTCTTCAACTTGCTCAGATAAGGCATCCAATAATTGCCGAACAAGAACAAGTGGAAATTCACCACTTGCGAGTTCGACCATTTCTAGATTACAAGCGCGTAAACGTTTTTCCGCGTTCATCACGCGGTACTCTATTTCGTCGCTCCGGTCTCGTAGTTCGCCCCCAATTTTTTTATATTCCTCAATTACACTAGCAAGATCATTCTTCGCTAGTATTAATTCTGTTGTCTGAAGAGTAGTTTTGTTCTTTTCCAATTCATTGACTTGTTCATGAAGATCCAATAGTGCTTTCTCTTTTTGCCGTATTTCTTCAATGATTTCGGAGTCCATTATTGCAGTTCGGTTTCGCCGTTCCAATATTTGCAAATCCTTGCGCAAACGATCTATAACGTCCAACCCAAACAAATTTTGTACACCTTCACCTATTAAGTCACGAATTTGACGTGGTGTGGCATATGTAGAAATATTTTCTCCATCTACGAAAAACAGATGAGAAATATTCGCGGGAATGAATTCATCGACGAATTGATTCCAGTGCTCCGTTAAGGAATGATCCGACCGCTCGTTGCGGGTTACACTAAGCTCTTCTTGTGTGTGTTTTCTTTTTTTGTGCCAAGTTCGTGTTACACAGTAAGTATTTTCTTCACCGTTCGCAGTACAACGAAAATTTACAGAAACAGAGGCTTGCTTCTTTGGTGAAGAACTACGAATTCTGTTCTCAATAAATTCTTTATAGGAACCTCCATTACCAGATGCACACTTTGCCGCCCGTCCAAACAAACAAAGTTGAAACGCTTCCATCAAAGTTGTTTTTCCTGTGCCGTTTAACCCCCAAAACAGTACGATTGGCTTTTTTGACGACGGAGGAGTTAATTCAATCACATGTTGATCTTCAAACACTCCAAAATTACAAAGAGTAATCCTATCAAGAATCATACAATTTTTCTCAAATCGGATTTCTGTCGCGACGCTGTTTCGTGCTGCAGCCGTGCTCTGTCAACGGCGTCTTGCTCATCACTATAGAAGTTGCGTTCAACGGCACTTTGTAGATCTTGAAATATCCCATGACGTCGTATCGCATTTCCGTGTTTGATTCCAATTCCCAGTATTTCCCGTACCATCTCGTATTTATTTTGATTATCACCACATATTTGTCGTAACAGATTCATGTCTTCAGTGCCAAAAACTGTATTGTCGTTAAAATGTGGCGTTGGATATTTTTCACCAGTAGCGTCTCGATAGATTTGGGGTACGGTATCTTCCATCTCATGCTTTTCTAACACCCAAATACGACGAATTTCTTCGATTTCATCCAGTTCAATTAGCGAAAGATCGCGAATATGTTGAGGACCTGTTTGACGTACAAATGTTTGCGTACTTAACACACGATGCAACAGATGCTCACGAAACTCTTTTTTGTATGGACCAGGTATAGGCTGCCCATGAAAGAGCTGTACACGTCCATTCATTCGACGATAATCGCGCAATTTTCGATCACCTTTCGGCATTGCTCGAAAATCAATCTCAGCTCTTAAGTCAAGGAGAGGCATCATCCATTGCTTTTCTTCATCATTGTGGATCATCGCCTGCATAGATTTATCTTTTTCTACCAATGTGCATACCCAACAACCAAATCGACTGTCGCCACAGCTAGGAGTGTTGGTGGCAACAACAAGCGGGCACTCACCTCCATCTGTCGCGCCTTTATACATACCGAATAGTTCCATGTTGTCTTGGTTCCAAGGGTTAGTATTTTCCAGCAAGAAATACCAGACATCGTCTGTGTCCCAATTCTCGATAGGAGTGTAAATGTATGAATTCGCGAGATTGCCATTCACACTGATCTTGTCCCTAGCTCTCCCAATTTCGTAACGTTCCATACTGCGAGCGCGAGTGGCGCTTTCCGATTTTCGTGTGCCCAGCACTAGAAGACTTTCTCCATATTGGTCTACCATCCCAGTAATAAAATTGTGTGCAGGACGAATTTTTAGGCGGTCAGTACACCATCGAAATTTTTGTCTAGGTGCCGCATAACCTCTTCCGATCAAATTTACCCAGTATCGGTCCCTAAGCGCTGGTTTCAATCGATGTGAAGTTACTGGTAACTGTTGTTCCTTAGCAACGTGATTCATTTTGATTAATGAATCGCTTACCCAAGCAGCCACTATTGGATTTTCCACTAATGTGTCCGTGCTGATCACATGAACCTGTTTTTGCGCATGTTTTGGCCCAATTTGCTGCAACGCATACCAGACTAATTGCAGGGTAGCAGTTGAATCTTTACCCCCGCTAAATCCAACGACCCACGGAACATCGTCACTAAGATAAACATCGACTATTTCTTCAACTATGGCTTTGACGTCTTCCGTCAGGTTTTGACGAACACCAGAAAAAGAAATGTCAACGGAACCCTTTTGTTTCGTTACCGTCATATTATTGACACCAGCATACTTAAGGTTTGGTAATGGTCTATATTGGTGTAAGAAAAGTGAATCAATTGAAAGCGTTCCCAGTTAGATAGAATTAAATTATTTAATGGAATCAATAAACTGCATGTGGATATAAACCATAATGATATACCGTTATTCTTTTTTGGAGACCTGATCTACTTAGTAAAATTGTGCTGTCCAAATAGTTCCAATGCGCTAGGTTAAATTAAACAATACTCACGCACGTGATAATCCTCTATATTTCGTTACACACTCGACTGAAAAATTTCTTACCATGGAATCGTAATCTTCTGTACTCTGATATCACCTCCTTACCATCTCTGTCAAACGTGCCGCTCTCTTGTCTATTCGAGAGCCTAGTTCATGGATAACAGGAAAGTCTCTAATTGTGACAGATAGAGCGTCTCTAACGTTTCCGGCCACCTCTGTGATCTGGTTTCTGAAACCAGCAACGCTGATTTCCGATGCGATCGCGAGTCGCTCAAAATCTTTGACTCTCAAATGATCAAATTGATTCGCCTTACCAACTTTCATCGCCATTACTTTCGTAAGCTCATCATAGAAATCGGTTGACAGCACATCATATGCCGGAACCAATCTGGCCGTTATAGATTCCCCCTGCTCGGTAAACAGGAAAGAAAAATTCTTTCCATGCGCATCATTGTTACCAATAATCAAATTAAATATTACGAGTTTCAGAAAATTCTGAATGTCGACTGCAGGCAAGTTGGAGACTGCCCGCAGCAAATTGACACAATCAACTAATCTGGGACCGCCCTCACTTTGATATTTCCGTTCCGAGGGAATTCCCATCGCCTGGCAGAAGTCCTCCTGATGGAGCCTCACAGGAAATTCTTTGCCGGATTCGGTTCGCCGGTCATAGCGTTTCACGAGTATGAATTCCAATTCGTCAATACGATTCGCAGCAGCATCAACAACAGGAATTCCTATAGAGCCCGCAAGAGACAAACTGAACGCCTCATTGCTTACCATGTTGGGATACCGGTTAGTAGCAGGTTTCAAAACATGTGTACTGGGCGCCCCATTGAGAGGAAGTGAATAATGTCCATTCTGATCAACATGTAAAGCGATTTTTTCTTGTGCACCAGCCAGTGTAATTCGAATTCCTGAATCGCCAGCGAGTAACGGACGTGTTAGTAAACGTTTCGATATGTCAACCAGATCCGATTCTTCTAAAGGTTGATATACATAATCGGTTTCCGAAGGTAACGTTCCTTTCGGCAGAAATGTCAGAGCTCCCGCGCATTCTCCCCCGATCTTTTCAAGCATCGCAAAGTCGTTTTGTGCACTGATGCCAAGATTTCGGGCAATCAGTCTGCGGTTGTATTCCTCTGGAAGAAGGCCTCCAAAGAATCCGCGACATTTGTTTTGTTTGAATGGTTCGCCTTTAAGTGGCAACGATGTCGATATGGCAAACGAACTTTTGTCATCCAACCACTGTTCTGAGTATTCAAAACTAACCTGCCTTGACTTCTTCTGAATAAGGTGTCCAACCAGTTTATTGGACAGGAAGACATCGAGTGTGTGACTCATTCAATATCTTGCGTATACGGCGGAATCAGTTCAATTTGAATTCCAAGCATCTGCAGGGCTTTGAGTACTTTGGCGAACTCACACGTGGGTTTGCCTTTCTCCAAGTCGACAATAAATCTTTTCCCGGTACCACAAACGAGCGCCAGGTCGCTCTGCGTAAGTCCTTGAAGCTTTCGTGTTTTTCGAATAAGCGAACCAATGGAACTTGTTGAATGTTTCATCTCTAGTTTGAAAATACCCGTACGGGAATATTTTATACAAATTCGGCAACTCAGAATTGAATTACACCGAACGGGAATTTTCGAGACAGATAACTGTAGATTACAGCAAGCGCGAGAATGATGGAATGTAAAGTACCTGAAACGCAAAGCGGAATACCTTGAATTGATTTGTCTTGCATCGACTAGCCAGTGCGTTATTGAGCCGTGGCACTTCTCAGCAGACTGAAAAACAACAGTTTGCCCAATCTGTGAAGTCGAGTTAGGCGATAAACAACTCGCTAAGATTTTTCGACAGACGTATATCTATTGGCAGAATCGGACAGCGTTCAAATTCATGCGATTCGGTGTGTCACACTTTAGGTGCGATTATGCACAGGTGGTATTCTCATGGAAGATGCACATCAATCGATGAACTTCAGGGTGAAGAAATTAAGCTAGAAACTGACGACTTTTGCACCAATAACACACTCAATAGCGCAGTAAGGAATTATCATGGGTCAACTTATTGACTATGCAGGAAAAGTTGAAACTGGAAGTTTTTTCCACACTGAAATTCATGGAATGAGGCGTAACTGATGACGGATAAAATCAAAATGAGTGAAACCCATGAGGGAGATGCTGACAAATTTGTCAAATTTATTGACCAGTTGTCGAAACAAGCACATGAATCGGGACTTCTCGATTTGGACTATCTTGATCAAATTCCTGACGATGAAATTATCGACGAGCCAATACCGTTTCCATTTGGAGGACACGGAGATTTTGGCAAATGGTATTCAAAACCAAAAAAACGCTACTGAATCCCACGATTACTAATTCACGCTCCGAGGCGTCAGAGTACTTAAGAATTCTAATTCGTTAATTTATCGTAGCACTCAAACCCTGTACTATTGAGATAACACTTTCTTCTGGGCAATAGTGGGGGATTTTCGCCTGAAACAACAGCAAATTCAAACAAGCACAAGCATTTATCTCGTAAATTTGCGCAAGTGTAGTCAACTGATACCGTGCTCTACGTTCGCATAATCCAATGAAGTGGTACAACACGGTCAGGTGTTGAACACCATGAAAAAAGTGCGCAGGCTCAAAAAATCCGACCGAGGCTGATTTCTTCTGCCAGCTGACGGACGCTGATCGCTTCCAGTTCGCGCGAAATTGGAAATCGATCGTCACCTGCATGTACAACTAAGCGACGAGCGGGTTTGATGTCCTCGCACGCGCTGTGAAAACCGCGGCTTACTTTCGGTGAAAGGGAACGCTTGATTTCAATTGCCCAAACCGCACGGTAATCGTGTTCAATCACAAGATCAATTTCTGCCCCCGCTTGAGTTCGATAAAAGAAAGCCTGTTTGTCCATCGGCAGTACCGACAGCAGTGATTCAATGACGTAATTCTCCCAGCTTCGGGCGACGACCGGGTGTTCATTCAATTCATTGAATGATGAAATTCTCAGAAGGGCGTGAACCAATCCCGAGTCGCGGACATAAATTTTCGGAGACTTGATCATTCGTTTGCCCAGGTTTGAATGATACGGATTTAACCGCCTGACCAATAGCAGATCAGACAGCAAATCAATGTAGCGAGTTACCGACTGAGCACTGGTCTTCAGTGCTTTTGCGAGTTGTGACGAATTCAGAACATGTCCCTGATTATGCGCAAGCATGACCCAGAGGCGTTCAAGAAGTGCGGTGGGTACTCGAAAACCAAAAGTCGCAACATCGCGTTCAAGGCAAGTCAGGATGAAGTTTCGCCGCCATGCGTAGCTGTCATTGTTGTTCTCGGCGAGGTAGCTGTCCGGAAATCCTCCGCGCAGCCAAAGCAGCTCCCTGCTTTTTATTGAGTCATCAATTTCAAGTGCGGATAGTGGCGCAAGCGATAGGTTCTCGACTCTGCCGGCGAGAGACTGACCCGACTGTCTCAATATTTTGGGCGATGCTGACCCGAGTATAAGGAAACGGCCGACACGATTCCCTTTTCGTCTGCCCCGATCAATAATGCCACGTAAAGAACCAAATATTTCAGGCACCCGATGAATTTCATCAAGAATGACGAGCTTGTCTTCGTAATTCTCCAAGAACAGAACCGGCTGTTCGAGTTTATCCTGATTTGATAAATCTTCCAGGTCCAGGTACAGCGAGTCAAAATCTTCTCCAATTGCATGTGCAAGAGTAGTTTTGCCAGCTTGACGTGGACCAACCAGGATGACAGCCGCCTGTCTCCGCAAGGCGGTCTTGAGTTCATTTTCAACAATTCTCGGAATCATCCTTGTAAATCATCCATCATCTGGAGAATAAACAAGGATAAATTGATTTTTTGATGCTGCACTGATACCGTTTTCCGGTTCAGTGGGTGGCAGGCGCTATCGCAAGACTATGATTGTCAGGAGAGAATATTTGTAGATCACAAAGTTTGACCAGAACTTCATTGACTCTTCAGCAGCGAAAATCGACCGTGCCGTCCCGATCGGCCTGATCCATCAATTGAACTTCCCATTCAAGATAATTCTTCATCCGTTGCTCTTGTCCCAGTGCATTGTCATAGGGACGTTCCCAGATGTCATCCACCTCGGTCAGGCGCGGTTCCATGCCATCGGTTAGCGGATAACCCGCTGCTTTCCAAGCCTGATTACCCCCGCGCAAGACCCGGACGATCTGTCTTGAGTCTGAGTCCTTCATGTCTGCAGCGGCGAGATGGGCAATGACGCTATCTTCTGAAGTCAGCACCAGCAAACCAACCGGCTGACGCAATGTAAGCGCGGCTTCAAGCCGTTGGCGAATGCACCAAATAGCATTGTCAATATGCCCGGAACGAAAACTTCGACTGGACGACAAGTCAACCAGGATCATGGGTTCACCGGACTGCATTGCTGCCTTTAGTTCACCTGGTTCAACGGTCTCATGTTCCTCGTACCCCAAAATCATCCTTCTTTCTGGACCACTTTCCAACTCAACGCCGTCGAAAGGCGCATCCAACACACAGACATTTCGATGTCCCATCTGCCACAGCCATGACGCAGTCATGTTTGCACGCACCATACGATTGTCCACCAGCACAATTCGCGCATTGTGGACTGCAATAAATTCATCGGTAGTCTGGACCAGCTGCCCGCCGGGCGCATGTCGGGAGCCTGGCAAGTGACCCCGCTCAAACTCCTCAATGGTACGGACATCAAATACATACAGAGTGCGAGTTTCATCCTGTTGCCACTGCGAAAGTGTATCGCGATCAATTCTCGGAATATTGAACCTCTCGGCAACCTGGTTCGCGGCGATAACGGCTTTTTCGCAGTTTGCCTGAGCCGGTTCCGCACCGACTCGAGTCTTGCCATGATCCAGTTCCAATCCCGCTAAATGCCAGCCCATCGTCCCGTCCTTGAGCAACATTACCCGATTTGGAATTTCTGCATTGATCAGAGACATCGCACCAACGATGCTGCGGGTCCTGCCTGCGCAATTGACAACCACATCAGTTTTCGGATCTGGCGCTATTTCAAACACCCTGTACACCAATTCGGCGCCGGGTACATCAATTGCAGTAGGAATGCTCATCGCGTTGTATTCGTCCATTGGGCGGCTGTCGAGTACAACCAGGTTTTCCTTTTTCCGCAGCCTGTCGTACAGTTTTTCAGCCAGAATTTCTGGCGGCTTGCGCTGCTGAAGCAGGTATTCACCGAACGTCTTGCTGGGAACGTTCAGTCCTGAAAACAACTCGAACCCTGCTTCTTTCCAGGCAGAGATTCCACCAGCAAGAACGGACACGTTGGTATAGCCCAGTTCACGGAGTCGGTCGCACGCCCTGTTTGCAGCATTTTCTCGCCCTTGAGGGCCGTTGTCGTAAACGATTATCGGGACTGTGCGACGGGGCAACAGAGCATCGACTTCAACCTCAAGACGACTTAACGGAATGTTGGAAGCCCAGAGCAGATGACTGTCAAAATAAATCCCCTCCTCTCGTATGTCTAAAATCGCATGTTCTTGTTTTTCAAGAATGAGTTGCTTTAGATCTACTGGATCGATTAGCGGCTTCATTGGGTTACGTAACTCGCGTCGATAATGGCGGTGGTTGAGCGATAAATTTTCCAGGTACCTTTTTTCCTGTTGTAATACTCCCGCTCAGTCAAACACTCAAGAGCCAGTCCATACATATGAAAATTAATCACCGTGTCTTTATCGTCAATGTGGATGGAATGCAATTCATCCGGCAAAAGTGTTACCGCGGTGCCGAGTCGTACTGTGTGCTCACCAATCTGCTCAACCCCACTTTCGGTGCGCTTATAGAGTCGATTCAACTCATCCCCGCGAATTCCAGTAATCACTGCCCAAGTGTCGTGATTGTGCGGCGGCGTATGGGTCGGTGCCTTGGCCGACTGAACGTACAGCGCGAAGCGATTGTCCGGCTCGTCTTGAGACAGGCGGTAAACACAAGAGTTGTCACTCGAAAATTCATCTGGTGCAGGGAATTCGGATTCCGTAAACCAGTCGGTGTTCGCTGCCAGTTGTATCAACTGTTGCTTAATCTTTTCCAATGCCTGTTTGGTTATACCATGGGTCGATTCAATGTTGCGAATGGAGTCAACAGTGCTCCGTACAGCCTTGCTTCGTTCTGGGTTGTTCGTCATTGTTCTTTCCTTATCAGGAGTTGTAGCGTAAATTAAATTGATCACATTTCTCAAAGAAACGACGGGTCGTAAGTGGCATCGGCACCCGTGCACCCGAAATGTATGTTATGAGATTTTTTCCGGTTTCGATCAGTTTGCATCCCTCTGCAACCGTTCGGTCAGAATTTGATTCAGCGTTTGCTGCGATGGTTAAGTTTAAATTTTCAATCTGTTCGGAGTTGGTTACGAACTTGGGCCAAATCTTGAACCAGCGGGGGTCTCGCTTGGTTGTTTCACAATTGAGTTTTGCAAATCTCGAAAAGTTCTCCAGAACAGCCCATATTTCATCAAATTCAGTGTAGGCAGACAGGTAATCGCGCAAAGTTGCGACGATACGGTCAATGTCCCGCATGGTGAGACTGATCTTTACGTACCGGGTTTCATAGAATTGAAGCAGCGGCATAGAAAAAGCCTTGAGAGGTTCGCCCCACAACTCATCAATTCCTTCGACGCCGCTGATATGACGCACCAGTTTTCCCAGCTCCATTGCTTCTTCAAGGCATTCGCTGCATTCGTTCATCAGCTCGTTTCCGAAACTGATATGAACACCCTTGTCCTCAAGATCCACAATGGTCGTAAAAATATCTGTCGCCCGATTGAATAGAGCACCCGCCAGCATCGCACCACTGACCCGCTTCTCCGCATCATTTTCAGCCTGTTCATAAAACTTTCGGGCTAACTCAAGGTTCTCGCCGGGGGTATTAATCCCGGTCTCGGTATGATGAAATGTTCTCCGGGTCAGCCCCGCGATCAAGTTCTTTTTTGCGGTGAGAGTTTCCTCGGGTGGTTCGTAGTAGCGAATCCAATAACCATAGTAATAGATTCGCTCTTCACCGTCTATAACGGAGATTGTACCCTTCTGTACTTCATCGTCATGAGATTCGGCTTCGGCCATAACAGATAACACGTCCTTGGTAGGAACTGTTGCTAATTGTAATCAAAACGAACAATGCTGAAAAGTTTTGAACCCAGTGCAAAAACAGTTCATTCCAGCAAGTTGCAAACAAGGAGAAAATATTCATAAAATGCCATCAGTCGCAAAACCAACCATTTCAATTGATTATGAGGATAGTAGATATTGAAGTCAAGACCCTAACGCTTGCTGAAGAAATTTTGTTGATTCTTCTGGATGAAGAAAAAGGCACCTTGCGTACAGTGCCGCAGACTTTTGGTCTTGTTTTAGCCGCAGCAGTGTTAATGGAATTGGCAATCCAAAATCGCATCGATTGCCAATCAGATACCATTGAAATTATCGATAGAGAGCCATTAAACGCTCCGATCTTTGACAAATATATGCAACGAATTTGCGACGAACCTGAACATAAGAAAGTGAAGTTCTGGATTAATGCGATTGCCGACGATAGCGCAAACATTGTTGAAGCCGGATATCAATGGATGGCGGAACGAAGATTTGTTGACGTGCGGGAAAAGCGCTTCCTCTGGATTGTAATATCACGCTCTTATTCCACTCGTGAAGGAACATTTGAGAGGGAAATGAAAGACAGAGTTATGGATGTTCTCTATAGTGACGAGATTCCCGACCAAAGAGACATAGTCATTGTCAGCCTCATGGATGCCGGCGATATGTTTCGCACACTGTTGGGAGCGCAAGAACTCAACCGGTTACGATCCAGAATCTCGGATATCTCAAAACTTGACCTGACTGGTCAAACGATAACCAAATTGATACGGGAAATTCAGGTTGATCGGGACCTTTTGACCGCGGCGGTTGTGACGGGTTAGCCCCGTTTCAGCCGACACTGGTCGGTGGAAGTGCCTGATAACACTGGATTTACCATTACCTATTGCTCGCTTGTCCGTTGTAATGCCTAGTAATCAGCAGGTACTGACTATGACGCGATCTTCGGGTGTAGCTTTCGCCATGTTCGTGCGCGTTAGATTAACCACCCAACAGTCCCCGCAAATCGGTCCAGCTGACCGAACCGATCATCAAAGCGCGCCGGGTTCAGACTCGGGCGGAACCGTCCATATTTCTGGGCGAGGTGCGAGCCGAGCGTGCAGCCTTGGATATTCATGACGTTTACGGTGCCATGTACAACAGACCGGGATAGATCGGATCATTCCGCCGAGGTGATAATGGAGTTCCAACCAAGCGCTGTTTCACACCGGATAGTGCGCCTGGAGGCGTATGAATCCAAACGCACTAGTGTCCAGCGCATGCAGCAGGACTCTGGTATCGACCTTACCCTGAGGAAGACTAATCAGATGATGGACTATTGGACAACACTCGAAGCTCAAGCGGCGGGCCGCTACCGCCGCCCGGCAACTGCTTGAGCCACCCTTGGACGTGGTGTATTTCGACTGCACCACCTTGCGTTTCGAATCATTAGTTGAAGATCGACCCAAGCAAAGTGGCTGCAGCAAGGATGCCGGGTTCAAGGATTCGCAGGTGCTGCTGGCGGTGATGGTCACGCCCGGGACGGCTGCCGCTGAGCTATGAACTGTTGCCGATTTTAATCAAGTCGAATAATGCTGAAAAGTTTTGAACTCTGCTGGAAAAAGAGTGCGTTCAAGTGAATCATTCTTCCAACAAGTTGCAAAACTGAGGCAAATATTCATAAAATGCCATTAGACACAAAATGAACCATTTCAATTGAATTTATGAGCATAACACTTGCTGAAGAAATTTTGTTACTTCTTCTAGATGAAGAAAAAGGCACATTACCTCCAGTGCCGCAACTGACTTTGCACTTTGTGCTGGCTGGAGCAGTGCTGATGGAGCTGGCGATCCAAAATCGGATCGACTCCCATATTGAAACCCTTGAAATTATCGACAAGGAACCGCTTAATGAACCGATTCTTGACAAGTATCTGCAAAACATTTGCGACGAACCTGAACACAAGGAAGTAAAGTTCTGGATTAATTCGGTCGCCGATGATGGCGCAACAATTGTTGAAGAGGGTTTCAAAAGACTGGTTGAACGGGGAATCCTGGGCATGTCGGAAATGCGCTTCCTTTGGGTTATGAAAACGCGCTCTTATCCCACCCTTGACGGAACGATCGAGAGGGAAGTCAAGCACAGAATTATGAATATTCTCTATAGTGACGAGATTCCCGAACAAAGAGACGTGGTGATCATCTGCCTGATGGATGCCTGTGATATGTTTCGCACACTGCTGGGGCCGGTTGAACTCAACCGTTTGCGGTCCAGAATCTCGGATGTTTCTAAACTTGACCTGATTGGTCAGGCGACAACTAAACTAATCCGAGAAATTCAGGTTGCACTGGTTGCTACGCACGCGCCGCTGTTCTGACTGAATCAACTGATCGCACCTACACGACCGGATTGAAAGTAAATTTCAGACAATACGCAGACACAACTGTTTTGCGGGCGTGTGCCGTTGCGTCTGAAATTACTTGCGGTGCAGTGATGGAAACAATCGTTTGCGAGTTTCTTCGCGCAATATTCGACCAGCGATCTACCAAGGTTCCAAGGGAAGGGCCGACTGCGCTATCGTCTTCCTAAACCGAAGACATTGAAAGTCAGGCACTATGGCAAGGATTTCTGCATCGAAGTTCGGTTTTGGACCCTCTTCGTTCGCAGAAATTCAAACAGTCTAAAAATTCTGTTCTTCCACCTGCTGATGCCACGGCTGTCGGTGAAGAATTCGATCTGTCGTGGGAAGCAGTCAAGAGCTGGCAGGCTCGTTGATGTCCTCGCAAAGAACAATTACGGTACAGTTGAAATTAGTAGTAATTGGAAGTCAATTTAGCGAAACGCAACCACTCACGGTCCGTAGATCGCGTTTGGCAACCAGGTCGCCAAACCCGGGAAAAACCACAGCACCATCAGCATCAGTAACTGAATTCCAACAAACGGAATCACACCCTTGTAGATTTCAACCGTCCGAACCGAACTCGGAGCGACACCGCGCAAGTAAAACAATGAAAAACCGAAGGGCGGTGTCAAAAATGAAGTTTGCAGATTGATCGCGATCATGATGCCGAGCCACACCGGACTCATCGGCACCCCGGGCGCAATCTCCATCTGCAGCAAGACAGGGCCGACAATCGGTACCACGATGAAAATGATTTCAAGAAAGTCGAGAATGAAGCCCAGTAAAAACATCACCAGCATGATCAACAAGAGCACGGTAAGTGTGCCGCCCGGCAGATTGTGCAACACGTTTTCGATAACTAAGTCACCGTCCATCCCGCGAAAGACAAGCGAAAACATCGATGCGCCGATCAGTATGAGAAACACCATAGTTGTAACCAACAGGGTTTGTCGCATGATTTGTGGGAGAATGGACTCTCCGCCGCTGTCCCTGGTCGAATAGACCCGCAAAATCGCGATTGTTATTCCAATCACCAGACCGAACGCGCAAACCAGTGCAACGAATATTGCCGCCCACTCGAGCTGTGAAATCACTGCCCGCTGCAAACGAAGATCAAAGAGCGACGTAACAGCCAACATGACCGCAAGACAAATGAGCCCAATCACGATCGGCCGACCGCGACCAGGGTCAGCTCGATAACCTGCCAGCATCAACGCACCAATTCCTCCCATCGCGGCCGACTCTGTAGGCGATGCCAGCCCGGCCAATATTGATCCCAGCACTGCAACAATCAGTGCCAGCGGTGCAAACAGGGTAGAGATCATTGTCCAAACGAAAGTACGACGATCTTTGTTCAGAAACTCATCATCCTTGGGAATTGCGGGACTTGCGTCTGGGCGAAAAATCGCAATTGCGATCTGGTAAACAATATATAGACCAACCAGCACTAGTCCTGGAATCAGCGCACCGGCAAAAAGATCGTTGACCGATACCGCACTCGGAGCAAAATTGCCCGTCGAGAACTGCGCTTGCTGAAACGCGGTCGATAACTGGTCACCCAGTAAAACCAACAAGATTGACGGTGGGATAATCTGGCCCAATGTGCCGGACGCACAGATCGAACCACAGGCAAGCGAGGGGCTGTATCCGCGATTCAGCATGGTTGGCAGCGAAAGCATTCCCATCGTCACAACGGTAGCGCCCACAATACCGGTCGACGCCGCGAGCAACGCACCGACAAGACATACGGAGTAGCCCAGTCCACCTCGAATACTGCCAAAAAGCTTGCCCATGTTATTGAGCAGGTCTTCCGCTATTTTTGACCGCTCCAGCGTCACACCCATAAAGATAAAAAGTGGCACCGCGACCAATACTTCATTGCGCATAATCGAAAAGATCCGTTGTGGCAGCGCGGCCAGATAAGCCGTATCAAACACGCCGATCGCGGCTGCAACAATCGCGAAAACCAATGAACTTCCTGCCAAAGAGAAGGCCACGGGAAATCCAAACAACAGCAAGACCACCACGAACACGAACAGTGCCCCGCAGAGAAATTCGGGAGAGGTGAAGATCTCCATGCCTATTGCTCGGCTGTAACTTTTGGATCGTCGTGATCGGTAAGCGTCAGAATGCTTCTAGTCGCCAGTGCGATACCTTGCATCGCCAGCAGCATTGCGAACACCAGAATTACTGACTTGAAAAGATAGACGTATGGAAGGCCGGCTGCTTCGGTCGATCCTTCGTATACGGCCCAGGACTTCAATACCAGTGGCCACGCGAAATCAAAAACAACGAGGCAAAAAGGCAACAGTAGAATCAGAGATCCCAAGAGATTGATCCATGCCTTGGTTCGTTTTGACGCCTCGCGATAAAACACATCTAGCCTGACGTGGCCCTCCATCGCCAGGGTGTATCCTGCACCAAGCATGAATAACAGCCCGTGCATGTACCAGATGGACTCCTGCATCTGGATTGAGCCATAGGAAAAGACGTAGCGCATGACGACAACGACAAACTGCATCAGCGTCATGTATAGCACGAGCCAGGCGGTTGCCCTTCCGACCACGGTATTGACTGAAGTCATGCATTGCGCGATGGCATAGAGCGTCCGTCGCCAACTTGAAAATCCGGCAGATTCTTCAAACAGCGCGCGTACCGACCGAAAGGTTTGTCTCGGCTCGGAATGCAGTGCAACAAGCAAAGGAACAACAAAAAAGGCCGCAACTGTCAGTATCACCAATGCATAAACTGTGATACTGAACAATATTGGCAAGCTCTCCAAGGCGTGCCACAACTCCACAAGGTCGATATTCATTGATGCACTACCGCGGGACCTGCGAGGTAAAACCGTTTGATTGCCAAATTGACAGGTTTATGACGATGTCAGATACGGTAATATTTACGGAACAACTGCTAGAGGAGTCATTGTAGTAGGTGACGAGTAAATTACCTTGATGCGGGTGCCGGCAAATGCAAAACATGGGGTATATTGGTGGGTCTATTCGAATTTGAACTGATTTACAAAAGTAGTAAATTCACAGTCGACATTCCTGACAAAATCTCTAACCCATCATGAATTTTTCGCAAGTAAAAACCAAGTATGAAACTGTCAAACTTGCAATATTAGACTTGCGTCGTCGCAAGCGCATGGCAAATCTGACACGCTACGCCGGTACCTGCGATAAGCTCATAACTCCAGCAGAACTTCAAGCACAACGCCGTCAGTCATGATACTTGTCGATACGTCAAGTTGAATCCACTTCCTGGGAACAGACGGTGACCCGGTTGTACGAGATCGCGTTCGTGAGACATAGAGCTATAGACAAGCGCGCTGGTGTCCCATCGTACACCTTGAACTGTCGAATGGCGTAACAGGCAAACGAGAAATTCAAACCCTATAGCAATTCGCGCCCGTCATTGCGGAACTCGCCATTAGCACCGGGAAACGATTGAGTTGTCTGCCCGCTGAGACTGCGTTCGCTGCTTCTCCTTGAGGTCAAAACTCCGACCATCAAACACCACTGCAAGCAACGTCCATATGGTTGTCCCAACTTGCGGATTCAAGCCCGCTCAATGCGAGAGATTTCTGCGTTCCAAGTGGTGCATCGACCATCACAACATCTCCCAACCCGCCGCTTGCCAAAAACTCGTTCGGCCGTGTTCCAGGCGCTACACCACAGCCATCGCTCACCGTAACAGATGACAGGTGCTGTCCTGAATCAGTGTCCCAAAAGGTGATCACGTTGCCGCGTGGAGACGATACTGCGAAAGTCTCACCGCTGGTGTCAAAACAAACACCGCCGCAGTAATTTCTCATCGACCGCAGAACTTCGGGCGGTGCCTGAACAAGTTCCAGACTCTCGTTAAACCGATGTAGTGCAATTAACGGAACGAGGTCACGGGCGAGACCTTCATATTGCATGACGATCGCGACCACGCCGTCGGAATTGACGTCCAGATGGCGAATGCTCAACTGATTCAATGCCGGTTCAAGTGTCAGTTTTTGACGCAGCCTGCCATCGTGCCGGTCGATATAACAAAGCGACGGCGACATGGTCGGCAGGTTGAGCTTTATGCGCGGCATTTCGGGTCGGGTTATGATCCCGCCATTCGCAACAGCAAGCGTCTCTCCATCGGGGAGCAACACAACTTCATGAGGCCCGATTCCATGCGATGGGAGCTCTCCGATGCGTGTGAAATCCCGTCGGACATCGTAAACACCGATGACACCGCGCTCACCTTCAAAATCATTTTCGGTCGCATACAGCAAATGCCCGTCAGGACTGAATACGCCGTGCCCATAAAAGTGTCGATCAGCAGGGGTTGTGAAATGCCGGTCAACACGAGCATGGTTCAGATCAAGTGCCAGAGCGAACGTTCCTGGCCGACGGGCGAAAAGCACCGCCGTGTGACCATTCGGGGCAACCGCAAATGCGTGTCCGCGTCCGGGCAGTGTCAAATCAAAAGCCGGAACACCATGTGCCGAAAATCCCGAAACGCGATAACCGCCAGACGCTTCGGATCGAGCACTTAGATATAGTTTCTGTTCCCAACCAGCTGCGGCACTGTACCACGGGTTTGGAAATAACGCGCTGGCGATGCCGCCGGCAAGCAGTGCGAGTGTGTGCCTGCGATCAATCTCCATCTAATGCATTGAACCCGATTGTGAGCCCGAGCGAGCGCGACAATCGCTTCCTGACAATTTGCTTGATCGCCTGGACCTGGGTGGACAGCTTTTCGACCTGTTCTCGTTTTGCAGGTTCAACCGCGGCTTGTTCGATTGGCACTTTCAGGGACTTCGCGTTCAAAAGAGTCGCATTGAACGCTTTTTTCATCAACTTGTGCAGTTTGGGGTCAACGCCTTCTGTCAGATTCCCGAGACCAACCTGTCCATCAACGCCGTACAGTTCCTTTAAAGTCTCCAACGTGACAACAATATTCCTGCGCGAGCGCTCACTCAAACGCGACTCAGCCATAATCGGTCGCGCTTTTTCGATGTTTTTACCAATCACTGGTTTCAGATTGACGTCAGACATGATTTGCAGGCTGTCGTACAAACTCTGGAAAAATGCCAGGGTCCCCTCGGCATGATTTTTGTAGAACGGGTTGTCCGGACCCGGTGTTGTCATAAAGCCTGTAAACGGTTCTGCGCCTTCGCGCCATTCCGCAAGCATTCCGGTGGCCATATTCTGCATGTTCCCGGCAACCGTGACCAACAATTCGCAACCTGTTTTGCTCCCGTCACCGATGCCCAGGTAGCGCTCGTGAAACAGTAGAAATTCGGCAGCCAGGAATCCCTGCGCGGCCACGTTGGCATCTGCGACGCGAGTAGCGAGGGCAGTTTCGTCCAGTTCCGCGGAAACCAGTTCCGCAACAGCGTCTGCAACTTTCCCGCGAGCCCGCGGCCAAAAATAGAAACGAAAATGACGCTGCAGAAACAGAACAGGGCCGAAACGAATATGCTGAGCACCCATCCATGCGTCCATGGCATCGTGAAAGCGAGCTTGAACAGCCGACAATTCGACACCGGTTGAACCCCCGCAGTATGCCTTGGATTCGTCTGAAAATACGTCTATCGTTGATACCAGACGTTCATAGCGCGGCAGTACATGATTTTCCATCAGTGCAGCATTGACATCTGCATAGTCCGCCAGCTCAATCGATTGCTGACCCGACGCGGTTGCGGCAGCAAAATAGGTCACCAATAACGGAAGCGACAGTTTCAGTAAACGTTTCATCAGGGATATCCTCGTTCATTACAGGGAACGAATAAAGGAAAGAAGCGCTTCCCTCTCCTCTCGCGTCATCGCGACCACCCGCTGTTTCGATTTTTCCGCTTCGCCTCCGTGCCAGAGAATGGCTTCGAGAAGATTTCGTGCGCGGCCATCGTGTAGAAAAAACGTGTGTCCGTTTACGGTCTCGGTGAGACCGATGCCCCAAAGCGGCGCGGTACGCCACTCGCGGCCATTCGCCTCGCCTTCCGGCCGGTTATCCGCAAGGCCTTCACCCATGTCGTGAAGCAGCATGTCAGTATAAGGCCAAATCAACTGGAACGACTGTTCCTCTCCAATCGAATCCCGGCGAGTGACAAACTTGGGGCGATGGCAGGCGGTGCAACTGGCTTCGTAAAACAGGCGTTTGCCTGCAAGCACCTGTGGGTCGTTTACGTCGCGCCGCGCAGGGACACCAAGATTGCGCGTATAAAAGATCAGCAAATCGAACAGTTGGTCGTTGACCTCGGCAGTGTCTTCAGAGGAGGCGCCTCCATGTGGCGCCTTGACGCAGGAGTCCTGAGCTGCCGTACAGTCTCCGTAAGGATACGGGTAAAGCGGCGTCGAGATACCGACATCCCCCCGAAAAGCCGCCGCCGATTGCTGCGATACAGTTGGATTTCCGGCCTTCCACCCAAACCGGCCAAGCATGGGTTTGTTGAACTCATCGCTCCACACGACATTGGCCCGGCCCGAAATTCCGTCGCCATCGAGATCATCGGGATCGACACCGGCAAGTATGTCAGTTTCTGCAATCGCCTCCAGCAGTCCCACGCCGATTACCGTTTGCGCAACTCTCGGCGATAGAAGCGCCTGCGGATGGAGAGGTCCGTATTGCAGATTGGAGATACCATAGGTGGGTGCGCGGAGACTGACGATTTCACCGTCATTCAAGACAACCGGTATTTCTTCGTATTCGATCGTCATGTCTCCTTCAGCCAGCACACCCTGCACCGAAAAATTCTGTAGTTGTCCTCCATAAGTGGGTTCCGGTATTGTCTTCTTGCGATGGGTTTGCAAATCCAGCGCATCTTCACTGGTTTGAGGCGGGATTGAAAGGCGAAGAAACATCGTCTCGGATTTTTCACCGGGAGCCGGCGGATGACCCCGTCCGTCCTTCAGATGACAGCGCTGACAGGAGCGCGCGTTAAAAATCGGACCCAATCCGTCAGATGACTTGGTCGAACTCGGTGCAGACACCCAGATTTTTCTGAAGATTCCGTTGCCAACCCTGAACATTGCTTCGCGTTCAAAAGACATGTTGGCGGAGGGGTGTGAGAAAGAATCCCGATTCAATTCCTTGAACACCGTCGCAGCACCGGCAGATCGCCGTTCATACCGCTCTGCTTTCGAAAAGTCCTTGGTGAGTTTGATCACGGCAGCAATACGCTCGCTTTCCGATTCAGAATTCGCGGTAATCGCGGGAGTTGTGACCAGCACGGAAATTGCAATAGCCATCGAAATCGCAACGCCTGTACTATTCCTTGTCAACCTGTCCCTCCTCCTAGATTGAACAAGTTTGAATTTCTTGTTCTTGTGTCTGTGCCAATCTAGATATTATTGACAATGTTAATGCGAATCATTATCATTATTATGACTTATTACACAGTTTATATGTGAACGTAATCCTATCGGGAGAGTGAACTCGCGACCCGCTGATGGGAATGGAATACCCGAAACGACGGATCACAACGCTCTTCTCAGTAAAAATTTCAAATCCGAACAAGGAGAATATCTATGAAGCTTTTGAAAATTAAGTTAGCCCGTTGGGCTTGTGTGAGTATGCTTGCTGCTTTGGTGCTGCCAGGGATTGCCAGTGCCGCAAGTGAAGGCGACGTATTGGCGCACTACGCCGATTTGGCTCACGCAGTATATGAAGACTCTCTAATGACGGCGCGTGAATTGCAGGATGCAGTCGAACAATTTATTGCTGCTCCGACCGAAGACAATCTCGCAAACGCAAAAAACGCCTGGCTCGCTTCTCGAGTTCCTTACCAGCAAAGCGAAGTTTATCGATTTGGCAACGCAATCGTTGATGACTGGGAGGGCAA
This sequence comes from Arenicellales bacterium, assembly GCA_965202615.1. GTDB lineage: Bacteria > Pseudomonadota > Gammaproteobacteria > Arenicellales > JAJDZL01 > JAJDZL01. The sequence goes on along the minus strand of OZ241837.1, from coordinate 772,424 downwards.
AGTGAACGCGTGGCCACTCGACGAAGGTTTACTCGACTACGTAGCGGGTGACTATGGCACCGAGTCGGAAGAGAATCCGGGATATGCCGCGAACGTCATTGCCAATGCAAGTTTCAGTTTCTCTGGCGAGAATGTGGATGCCAGCAATATCACCAAAGACCTGCTTGCAGAAACTCTGCAGGAACTCGGTGGTGTGGAGGCGAACGTGGCAACCGGATATCACGCAGTGGAATTTTTGCTTTGGGGACAAGACCTGAATGGAACAGGTCCAGGCGCAGGTGCGCGTCCGGCAAGTGATTTCGATACTGCGAACTGCACCAACGGCAACTGCGATCGCCGTGCCGCGTACCTCAGTACGGCAACTGATCTTCTGGTTGACGATCTCGAGTGGATGACATCTCAGTGGGCAGCCGGTGGAGCGGCACACGAAGGTTTGGCGCTAACCAACATTTTGACTGGCATGGGCAGCCTGTCCTATGGAGAACTCGCCGGTGAACGGATGCAACTGGGCCTGCTCTTGCACGATCCGGAAGAAGAGCACGATTGCTTCAGCGATAACACCCACGCTTCGCATTACTACGATGCGCTCGGTGTCCAAAACATCTATCTTGGCACTTACAAGCGCGTTGATGGCTCAATGGTCGAAGGCGCCAGCGTTTCCAGTCTGGTTGCAGCGGCCAATGCAGATGTCGATGCCGAACTTCGTGCGAAACTCGAAGCCACAATGATGGCGATGGGTGAGATGGTCGCAGCCGCAGAAGGCGGCGAAGCCTACGATCAGCAAATCGGCGAAGGCAACGATTCGGGCAATGCCCTGGTACAGGCAGCGATCGATGCGCTGACAACTCAGACCGCATCAATCGAAGCTGCAGTCGCGGCACTGAACCTCGAGCCAATCGAATTCGAAGGTTCAGACAGCCTCGACAATCCAGAAGCGGTCTTTGAGTAAACACTGTTTATTGTTGAATATGCACCTCGTTAAGGCAAGTGTCAATTCGGAATGCGCGAACTCTGATCCATCAGGTATTCGGCAACCCGGCCGGCGGCGTTGAATACTGTGGGAGATCGAAACGGGTCTGCGCCTGAGAGTTTTTCGGGAATTTCCTTCGCGTATGCCAGGTTACTGAAAATTGACACGATGCGGGATTAATTTCCAGCAAACAATCGACCGAATACGAGGTGCACAACTTTTTGGTTAAACAAGCGCGAAGCGATGCCGATACTCAGGCTGATGCGACGTTACTCAAAACCAAATACGTCAATGCAATTCACGAGGCGCAGCCGTTGAATTAAAGGGCGTATTTGGCCGAATATTCGTTGTTGCCTGTGATTCAGGCAGGGGTAATTGCTGTCAAATAGGCTGCGCTCTGAAGATCAGGCAGTCTCGACCATTGCCTTTAGCACCTCGCACCAGCCGAGCGCAATATTTCTGCGGTTATAACCGCCGCCGCCGGTCGCGATAAACCTGCCGTTGCAGAACTCTTCAGCCAATCGGCAAAGTTGTCGCGCCGCGTGTCCATGAGCTTGGGGTGTAAACCGCATATGGGTGATCGGATCACCGTCAATACTGTCTGCTCCAGCCTGCAAGATGATCATTTCCGGTTTAAATGACCTGACGAACTCCTCCACCCTGCCCCAGGATTCGAAAAACACATCGTCTGCGCTATTCGGCATCACCGGAATGTTGAGTTTGGTACCCGATGCTTCACCTTTGCCGGTTTCATTGGCAAAGCCGGTTCCGGGATAAAGAAAGCGTCCGTCTTCGTGAATGTCTGCGACAATGACATCCGGGTCGGACTCGAAAGCATAAAAAACGCCATCCCCATGATGGGCATCGATATCCACATAAGCAACTCGCTTGACGTTGAATTTTTCACGCAGGGTTTCGATCAGGACACCAAGGTCACTAACCGTGCAGAACCCGGCCGCCTGCGTGCGGGTGGCATGATGAAGTCCGGCGATGGGAATAAAAATACGGCTCAGCTCCCCTTTGAAAATTCGGTTCAATGCATCCAGATCGGAGCCAACCACGAAAGAAGACGCCTCGTAAATACCAGGTACAGCAGGCGTGTCGCCACCATCCAGGTATCCCACTCCTATACCCGACATTTGTTTAAGGAACTCGACGTAATCGGAATCATGAAAACGCTTAAGTTCGTCATCATCACATGCAACAGGCTCGAGAACCTGTACCTGTTTGGCCAGATCCGTGCGCAGCGCCTCGTTCCAGAAAGCGTCGAGCCGGTCTACGCCGAACGGGTGATTGTCGCCAAATCCATAGCGCCGCAAACCATCGCCAATATAAACACCGACTCCCGAGCTTTTCACATTCATTGCATCACCAGGTTGTAACAAGAATTCCGGCACGGAATTGTCGATCCTGATCCTCGCCACTATACGAATGAATTTGCTCAACCACGTACGTGGTTCCTTCCGCGCTGGTTACCTCGATGTGAGACAATTGCTTGCCGAACCGAAACTCTCTCACTACGCTATTGCCGAGTTGATATGTCCGAATACCGGTATAGTTTTGCCTTGGAGGCGGTTGATCAAAATCAATCGCGATTGCCTGAGTTGCGGCTTCTCCCAAACTGGGAATCGGCACGCCGGTTTTCAATACAACAGGTTCAGGGAGTTCTATCTCTTCAAGCAATTCCTGCGCATTGACACCGGAGCAGACAAACATGATCACAAGCGTACTGAAAATCGCCCGGACCCGTGTTGTCTGAAAATAATTTTGTGGTTTAAATTTCATCACGTGTAAGTTGTCGAAATACATCATCTAGCCGACCGCCTTGTTCCGAAATCGTACTCACTGTCCAGCCGTTCGATGCAACCGTCTGCCAAACTGATTGAACAATAGGCTGACCGTCTGTGGGAACAATCTCATACGAGTCGTCTAACTCTCTATATTGTACGGCGCGAACGCCTTCAATGGATTTTAGTTGGTTACTGGCATCTTCCACGTTGGCATCAGTCAACTTAAGCCTCACGGTGTTGTGATGATCCGAACGGGCGGCAAGTGTGTGCGGATCGCTATCGACCACAATCTCGCCTTTGTTGATGACAATGACTCGCGAACACACGGCTTCCACTTCATCAAGTATGTGCGTTGACAGGATGATGGCTTTATCGCGAGAAATGTTATTAATCAGATATCGGACTTGGTCTTTCTGATTGGGGTCAAGTCCGTCAGTCGGCTCATCAAGAACCAGAACCGGTGGATCGTGGAGCATTGCCTGGGCGATGCCTACCCGCCGCTTGTACCCCTTGGACAGACTTGCGATCGACTCGGTGAGTACATCGCCGAGCCGGACATCGTCAACAACCGCGGCAATTCTCTCAGTCAGTTCAGATGATCGAAGTCCCCGAATTCGGCCAACGAACGCGAGGAAACTGTGGACCGGCATGTCCCCATATAACGGAATCCCCTCCGGCAGGTAACCGAGCCTGGATTTCGCTTCAATCGGATTTTTTTCGATGTCGATGCTTTCAATGGTAACGGTTCCAGCGTCCGGTGCGATGAACCCGGAAATCATTTTCATGGTGGTGGATTTTCCCGCGCCATTCGGGCCGAGAAATCCCAGCACCTCGCCCTTGGAGACTGAAAACGAAAGGTTGTTGACAGCAAGTGTGTCGCCAAACCGTTTGGTTAGCTGTGAAACTTCGATCATCTGGTTGTCTGGATCAAAACTGTCGCCAATTGCCGACGTCAATGAGTTTCATTTTATTGCGAAACAACAGATAGAATTGATTGCAGCACAAACAATCCAATTTTGCCTCAATCGTAGATGACCACTGAAAACTCTCCACTGTACCTGATCGACGGGACCGCATACGTCTACCGGGCCTACCATTCAACCAACCTCACCACAACGCTGGGTGAACCGACCGGCGCCGTTTACGGCGTTGCCAATATGCTGAACCGGATCATGCGGGAGCATGACCCCGAGTACCTGGTGGTGGTTTTCGATGCCAAGGGCAAAACGTTTCGACACGACCTTTATGAAGAATACAAGGCAAACCGACCGCCGATGCCGGATGACTTAAGACCTCAGAATGAACAGATCAAGGAACTGGTCGTGGCAATGGGAATCAAATCAATTTCCATCACTGGTGTTGAAGCAGACGATGTCATTGGCACGCTCGCAGTCGCCGCGTCAAATGCCGGAGTCGCCACTTTCATATCGAGCAGCGACAAGGACCTTACGCAACTCGTGAATGACCGGATTACCATCATTGACGACATGCGCGGGACCGAGATGGGCCCGACCCAGGTCAAAGAAAAATTCGGCGTGCGTCCAGACCAGATCATCGACTTTCTGTCGTTGGTTGGCGACACCTCTGACAATATTCCAGGTGTTCCGCTGGTTGGACTAAAGACCGCAGCCAAATGGCTGACAGAACATGACTCGATCGACCGCATCATCGAAATTGCAGATACGCTGCCCGGAAAAACCGGCGAGAACTTCCGAAATGCCATCCCACAACTTCACTTGGCAAGAGAGTTGGTTTCACTCAAGCTCGACGTTGATGTCGGCCTTGATCTGAACGACTTCAGAATCGGGCCGCCGCAGACCGATGAGTTGCGAGAAATCTACACGCGTCTGGAGTTCAACAGCCTGCTGAGATCACTCGATGCGGATAAACCGCAAGAAGAGACCCCACTTAAATATTCGAGCATCATGGACCAAGCTTCGCTTGACGGCCTGGTCAGTCGAATTCGTGATTGTGGTTTCGTCGCTTTCGATACTGAAACGACCGGACTGGACATTCGCGTCGACAGCCTGGTCGGCATATCGCTGAGTCTGCAGGAACGGGAGGCCTATTACATTCCCCTGGCACACCGATACCTCGGTGCGCCACAACAGCTGGCCCAGACAGACGTTCTGACCGCGATCAAAACCATCATGGAAGACCGAAACATTGCGAAAATCGCGCATAACATCAAGTTTGATGCCGGGGTACTCTCAAAAGTCGGCGTTGACATTAACGGTCCGTTATACGACACCATGGTTGAATCTTATGTCCTGAACAGCTCCGCAGTGCCTCAACACAGCCTCGACAAGCTTGCCCTGAAATACCTTGACACCACCACAACGAAATACGAAGACATTGTCGGCAAGGGCAAGCATCAGATTACTTTCGACCTGGTTGACATTGATGAGGCCACGAACTATGCCGCCGAAGACGCTGACATTGCACTTCGTCTTCACAATACGTTTTGGTCAAGAATTGAACCGGAGCCCCACTTGTGTGATGTATTCCGGAATATCGACATGCCGCTGGCGCCTGTACTGATGAGAGTCGAAGATAACGGCGTTCGTCTCGACGAAGGAGCGCTTCGCGCCCAAAGCGCAGAACTGCAGACCAGAATTCAAGAAATCGAAGATGAAATCTACCAGCGTTCCGGTTGCACCTTCAACCTGTCGTCGCCAAAACAGATTCGCGAAGTGCTGTTTGATCACCTCGGTCTGACGGCATCTAGAAAGACGTCGTCGGGACAGATGTCAACCTCAGAATCCGTGCTTAAGGAACTTGCAGAGCATCACGAGGTGCCAAAGCTCCTGCTGGAACACAGAAGCCTGTTCAAACTCAAGTCAACCTACACGGACAAATTGCCGCAGCTGATTAACCCGAAAAGCGGACGTGTGCACACCTCGTTCAATCAGGCCGTCGCGTCAACCGGCCGACTGTCTTCAACAGACCCGAATCTGCAGAACATTCCGATTCGCACGGCAGAGGGCAAACGGATCCGCGAGGCGTTTATTGCCGACCCCGGCTCAAACCTGATTTCAATTGACTACTCACAAATTGAGCTTCGGCTGATGGCCCATTTGTCGCGTGACCCGGGCTTGCTGAAGGCGTTCGAGCGAGGTGAGGATGTGCATCGGTTCACCGCGTCTGAAGTTTTCGGCTGTGCCGTTGAGGAAGTCACACCGGACCAGCGACGCCATGCCAAAGCGATCAATTTTGGCCTTATGTATGGCATGTCTGCCTATGGGCTGTCGCAGAATTTGCAGATCGAAGTCGGTCAGGCACAGCAATATATTGATCAGTACTTTACACGGTATCCCAGTGTCAGCCAATTCATGGAAAATGCCCGTGTACAGGCGAGAGAGCTCATGTACGTTGACACGATTTTCGGGCGGCGGGTTTATCTCCCCGATATCAAGGCCAGTCACTACGGTCGACGACAGCATTCGGAGCGGGCCGCGATCAACGCGCCACTGCAAGGCTCAGCGGCAGACATCATGAAACTCGCAATGATCGAAGTCGACCGATGGCTTGAAGATTCAGGTGTGAGTGCCCGTATGATTCTGCAAGTCCACGATGAACTGGTGCTCGAAGCGCCGCTCGATGAAACCGAGACAGTTCTCGACAATGTGAAGACGATCATGGAAAACGCCGCCAAGCTAGAGGTGCCGCTCGATGCCGATGCCGCAGTCGGTGCAAACTGGGCCGAAGCTCACGACTAAGTCAGGAGTTCGCTGACTCTTTGCCGCGCCTGAGGCACCCCTAATCCAGTACGCGCGGAAAATGCTTGAATTGACAGGTTGTTCAGATTTTCGCACTCTGTTTTAACCGCGGCGATTTTGGCTGCGATTTGTGACTTTGACAGCTTATCTGCCTTCGTTAGCAGAATATGCGTTGCAACCGCAGACTCCTGACACCAGTAAACCATCTGCAAGTCAGTGGGTTTGAGCGGGTGACGGATATCCATCATCAAAATGAGGGCATGCAAGCTGTGTCGGGTCGCGAAGTACTGTTCGATGACTCTTGACCAATGAGACCGCAACTGTTTGGGGACTTTTGAATAACCATAGCCCGGCAGATCAACCAAGCGGACCGCGGGCATCACCTCAAAAAACACAATTTGCTGGGTCCGTCCCGGTGTTTTGCTGGTAATTGCCAGACCTTTACGACCCGTGATGGCGTTGATGGCGCTGGACTTGCCGCTGTTCGAGCGACCTGCAAATGCCACTTCCTTGCCGTTATCCGGCATCCACTGCGTGGGCTTGTGGGCCGCGACCATGAATTTTGCCTGATTCAGATTGATGCTCATTTGAATGAAGCCAAACAAGTGGCTGGTATTTTTGCCGCAGTTGAAACTTGAAACGCTATTTTCGCTTCCCAACCTCATTTAATGTTCCCAAACTACTGCCCGGAAGTTGAGTGAATCTTCTGGATTATTCTTAATACGTCAATTGCTGTCGTAGTTTGAGTTTTTTTCTTCCGTTTCCATTGATTTTCACTCGAACCGAGTTTAGTATATCAAGTGTTCACGGACAAGCCCGTCACTGACCACTATTCAAGTTGTCCAATATTGGCAACCAATTGTGGCCAAGCGATGAAAAAAGTGATTTCAGATTCACGACTCTTGAAATCTGAAGGCGAACAAACCGCTTAGGGTCTGCCGACTTGAGAAGTTTACCGAATTCAGTTTTCCTGAACATCTGCAACTGAAGCGCTTATTCACGGGCTGGTCCCTTTACCATGAAAGGAAAATCTTATGCTAACCGAATACGAAACAAAACTAATAGTAACCTACCTCACCAACACGGCTGAGAGGCTTAATCACCGAGCTCCCGAGGCTGCGAATTTGATCGAATGGATATTCGATAACGATAACAGTAAAGTGCGTGGAAGCAAAACCATGTTCCGTCAATTGGGACGTATTGAACGCAATTACGACGACAGACCTGTAAAAGAGAGTTTGCGTAGGCTTCGGCAGTGTTTGCAACACGAGTGTACCGCCTTTAAGAGGACCAAGTACGATTTGGCTGCACGTCGACTTCGGTCTCTGACTGAAGCCACATGCCTCTCGCCTATCGACATCGATATTCTGGAACTGCTGCTGCGGTACGATACTCAGCCGGCAATTGAGAACCTGATCGACAACATCTTTCTTCAATTTGGATCAGGAAGGATGCGACACCACTGCAGATTGAGTTCATATCCAATTTCAATCCTTCTCAATCTATCACCGAGCGAAGTTCAGCAGCGTCTGGACCGTGGGTCACCACTGGTCAGTTCAGGGCTCGTGACCATCGATCAGGACGGCGACTTTGAAATAGTCCGTCGGCTACGCCGCCTGACTAATGCCTCCGATAGCAGCGGCCTCGACGCGATCCCTTTGTTACTTGACGTTTCGCCTAAGAGTGAACTTGAGTGGGAGGACTTCGAGCACATAAGCAAGGGGCGTGATCACATTGAAAGACTTGTTGCAGGTGCGCTCCAAAACTCTGCTCCGGGTGTAAACATTCTTTTATACGGCCCGCCGGGCACCGGCAAAACGGAATTCTGCAAGGTGTTGGCCAAACGACTTGATGTGAATTTATACAGTGTCGGCGAGTCGGATTACGAAGGTGATGAGATGACCCGTCGCGAGAGACTGCAAGATCTCTGTCTCACACAGCGTCTTCTTGCAAGGAGCCGGAATTCACTGGTTCTATTCGACGAAATGGACGACTTGTTGTCGAGCGGAGCGGGTTTTGAATTCTTTGGCATGCGCCTGTCTTCCAACTCAAGGAACGGCAATTCAAAAGTTTATATGCACCGGTTGCTAGAGCAAGCGCCTGCACCGACTCTATGGACCATTAACAATGCCCGTTCAGTTGAAGACACCCTGCTGCGCCGCATGTCTTTCGCACTAGAGCTGAGTCCGCCGTCAACGTCAGTCAGGGCAAGAGTATGGCAAACGCAGCTTGAGCAACACGGCATCGAAGCAGACGCGGAGGATGCTTGTGCACTGGCACGGGAATTTACCGCATCACCCGGTGTAGCGGCAGGCGCTACCGCCGCTGCCCGCATTGCTGGCGGTGGCATTGACGCGGTACGATTCGGAGTACAAAGCCTGTCCAAGCTGGTATCGTGTGAAGCAGCACCTGAGGGGGTACCGCAACTGTTCGATCCCGCACTGATCAAAGCCGACACCGATCCGGTCAAGCTAGCGGACCGTCTTGTGGACAGCGGTGTGCTGAAATTCTCTCTGTGCCTGCAGGGACCGCCTGGTACGGGCAAGAGCGCTTACGTTCGTTACCTTGCCGAACGTATGGGGCTGGAGGTATTGCAGAAGCGGACTTCCGATTTGGTTTCCATGTACGTAGGAAAAACGGAGCGAAATATCGCGGACGCCTTTGCCGAGGCACGGAGCACCGAATCCTTCCTCGTATTCGACGAAGCTGATTCGCTGCTCTACGATCGAAGATTCGCCCAACGGACCTGGGAAGTCAGCCATGTCAATGAAATGCTGACGTGGATGGAAAGCCATGAGCTGCCATTCGCCTGCACCACCAATTTTGGTGAACATCTTGACAGTGCGACTCTTCGGCGCTTCGTATTCAAGGTTACCCTTGACTACCTCTCGCGAGAGCAGATAAGAGCTGCATTCCAAACTTACTTTGGATTGACTCCTCCAGAGACGGTTTTGAATCTTACCAACCTTACGCCTGGCGATTTCGCACTGGTGCACCGAAAGGCTGCAATTATTGGTCAAATGGACAATCTGGATGCTCTGGCTGAGATGCTAGGTGCCGAATGCGATGCCAAGCCCGGTCGACCCAATACAGTTGGTTTTCTGGGACAATAGGTGTAGACCTATAATTTGAAATATCAACCATGTGTTGTTGGATTCAACGGATAGGAAGCAAAAATAACTTTCCAAATTTAATCCAATTCATCAAGGAAGATGATCGAATTTCATTGTGAAATGATCGTTTGGCTAAAGTTCAAACTGATTCTTTCGAAGTCTATCAACCCCTTGATTTATCGCAATTATTGAGGACGATAGACAATGATCTACAACTTCAGACACGATAGAACGTTTAGTGAAGAAATCACTCAACGGATTATTGAACATAATGAACTTAGCCAAGGTTGGGGTGGCGGCGTTGACCCTAACCATGACCTTGACCTTCTAAATCCGGAATTTGTCGAAAATTGTGTGGAGTATTACAATCTTCAAGGAGCGCGAATTCCTAATAATTTGACCATGATTACCGAATTCATGGATGGAGATTTGATTGTGACACCTCACTTACCCCAATTCGACAGTGTAAGCATTCATGTTGTTAATGGGGATTTTCCAAAATGTTATCGCTATGACGAAAATGACGATACTCATCAAAATCATCGTATTCTCGTGAACCAATCAATTGGCCTCGACAATGAAATCTGCCTTTCAAACGCAAACTTGGTTGAGTACCGCACCGCACTTCGCAGCTTGCGACTTCCAGTAATGGCCATTCCTCAATTCGAAGAATTGTTTCTTGAAATTATTCAAGAATTTTAAAGAATCAACCATGTGTTGTTGGGCTCAACGGATAGGAAGCAAAAATAACTTTCAAAATTAAAACCAATTCATCAAGGAAGATGATCGAATTTCAATGTAACAGGGTCGTTCGGCTAAAGTTGAAACTGATTCATTTGAAGTCTATCAACTCCTTGATTTATCACAATTATTGAGGACGATAGATAATGACAATGATCTACAATTTCAGACACGATAAAACGCTTAGTCAAGAAATCACTCAACGACTTAACGAACATAATGAACTTAGTCAAGGTTGGGGTGGCGGCGTTGACCCTAACCATGACCTTGACCTTCAAAATCCGGGATTTGTCGAAAATTGCGTGGCGTATCACGAGCTTGAACGAACAAATGTTCCAAGTAATCTAACTAGAATTTCCGCGCTTACAGATGGAGATTTGATTGTGACACCTCACTTGCCCCACTACAACAGTGTGAGCATTCATATTGTTGAAGGAGACTTTCCGAATTGTTATCGCTATGACGAAAATGACGATACCCATCAAAATCATCGTATACTCGTGAACCAGTCAATTGGCCTCGACAATGAAATCAACCTTTTGAACGCAGACTTGATCGGTTACCGCACCGCGCTCCGACATTTACAGTATCCAGTTTTAGCCATTCCTCAGTTCGAAGATTTATTTCTTGAAATTGTTCAAAATTTTGCTGACGACCCTGATCAAAGACGCGATGCTTCTTCATTAGAACAATACTTAGCCGATTTAGTTGACGACGTTATAGCGGTATTAACCGAGAATTTGAGAAATATTTGGCCAGCTGGGGGAGAGATTTCTTTTGAGAATTTGTGTGAAAGAGTATTGGTGTCAAATGGATACAAAATTGTGCGTCGCAATTGGTTCGACAATCAAGGCGGCGATGTAGATTTGGTTTGTCAACGGACGTGTGATGAACTATCGGCTTTCAAAGGACGTGAAGATTTACTATATGTTCAGGTCAAGAGGCACGAAGGTCAGACCGATGAGGAGGCAGTTAATCAGTTGCTTCAAATGATGAATTTAGATCCGAAAGCAGATGGATGTGTTATGTCTTCGGCCGACGGTTTTACGGATGTTGCCACAAATCTTGCCGAGAATAACGGTATTGTGCTTCTCAACAAAAATCAAATTTGTGCGTTGCTTTTACCGTTGTTGGCAGATTTCGTTGAGTGATTTTACAGGTCTCTTACACGTGTATTCAGACTTGGAGTAGCTGGTATTTTCGCAAACTGGTGAACCACCAAGAGGATTTTGGGCTGACTGCGCCTTGAAGGTCTCAAAACCAGCCCCGAAAGCAAAACTTTCCCGCGAATCACTGGAAATGCACTGGTCAGAGTCTCCAACTCCCAGAAACGCTTCCAAACGTAGAATCCTTAGCGCGCATCAGAGATTCAAATCTGGTATATTAGCGCCGTGCCGGTTAACAATACCGAATTGATCTTCGTAAATAATTTTCTAGCTTATTCGAATTGAACATGCAATATTCGAAACTGCACACAATTTTCGCTTGCTTCTCTGTTATCGGGCTTTGTCTGACTTTATTCAACACGCCTGCTTACAGCGCTGGAGACCCGGTTGCCGGTCAATCCAAGGCCGGGCTTTGTGCAGCGTGTCACGGACCTGACGGTAACAGCCCCAGTCCGGAATTCCCAAAATTAGCGGGACAAATTCCAGGGTATATTGCTGCCCAACTCGCCGCTTACAAATCTGGCGCGCGGCCTAGCGTTGTCATGAAGGGGCTGGTATTGACCTTGACTGAGCAGGATATGCTGGATATTGATGCATTCTACGCTCAGAAACAGACCAGCAGAGCCAGCATTTCAGAGTCTGAGGTGGCAGCGGCAAATCGCGGTCGAGCACTCTATCGACGGGGGTCGACTCAGTTTTCCGTTCCTGCGTGCATGGCATGTCACGGACCTGCCGGCAAGGGAATTCCGAAACGCTACCCCAAAGTATCCGGGCAGTTCAAGGGATATCTGATTACCTCCCTTATGGAATTCAAAAACGGAACGCGGACTAATGAAGAGATGAACACGATTGCGTTTCGGTTATCCGCTCAGCAGATCGAAGACTTGGCAATCTATATGCAAGGGCTGGAATAGTTCAGTCAGCCTAATCTTCAGTCCGGCGTAAAAACACGCTGAATTTCCGAAGACAACCCGCGACATCAACTCCGCAATTGATCAGGCTGGGTGTAGTCCCAGATAACTGCTCTGACATCATCATATGGCGCGCATCCATGCGCGCTTGTCGTTTGATCATCTGTGCAAACGTATAAGACTGTCCTGCAACATCAAAATTGACGCTATCGGCTGCTTCAACGAAAAGAAAGTGTCCGGTCCGGTATACATTTTTCCTCAACCGCCTCCCGCGCTCAATTCCGAAACCCGCTTCTTGGACTGCAACGCCATCAGGTGCCAGCTTCGATAGGCTCGCAAGATGTGCTTTTGCGGTTGCTTTGTGAAACTGTCCGGTCGAGTGGAGATATTGCGGTCCAAAACTGTATACGACGCGAACCTGGTGTTGTCGGAATAATGACTCAAGCAGTATTACCAAACCAGCCAGCTCTGTCTCATTTTCCCGGGTAGGATTGACGAATGCGAGAACAGCGATATAGTCATGCTCGGAAATAGTTGTTGCCAAGTGATCAAGATAGGCAGTTGCTGATTGCTCAAAATCGTCTGTGCAAACATCGATCGCATACCGATACGGCCAAATTGAGTCACTCTCCACCTGAGATAAATTTTCATCGGTGGGAAAAAGACTGACCTGCTTGGCCAAATCCACCTCCGGCTGGTCGTAGGGGTCAATCTCCATCAAATATGCCGCCATCGTAACCGCGCTCTGCCACAAAAGAAACAGATTGGCTAGCTCAGCGGCACTTGCGATCGATTCCTCAAACTCTGACCCGGTTAAGTGTTGTGCAACCCGAAATTGGAACTTAATTTTTCTGCCGCAATTTCTTTCAGGATCAATGCCGTTAACAACCGGCAGGACTCCCAGTCCGAATTTACTGAGACTTTCTGCGACAATCTGTTCGATCCACTGGGCCACAGGCAGCAGGTCTTGTGATGCACCGATATGCAACTCGCCAATGTCGGATGTGCATACGAGCGCGAGTTCTGCCGCGAGTTTTCGCACCCGTTCAGTGGTGCTGTTCTCACCACCCATCGCCGTAACAAAGTCATTTCTGACATTTTGCAATCCCTCAATATCGATGCCCAGCATTGCAGCTGGAATAAGTGCAAGATTCGTTAAAGCGGAATAGCGACCGGGCACATAGGGGTCGGATGAATAGATTCTGATGCCATGTTGATTCGCCCAATCACTCAGAGTGCTGCTACCCGGATCAGTGATAACCGTAAATGATTCCGAACAGTTGACATGGTCCAGCAGACTGCGCGCTATGGCCAGTGTCTCCGGTGTTTCTCCCGATTTGCTCGCAATAACATAGTGCGTATCGGACTGATGCGGCTCCCCGAGATACGATGCCAAAGAATCTGGCGACGTACTGTTTAGCACATGAAGACTACGATTGAACCCCTCTCGATCAATACTGACATAAGCTGTTGCCGACAAAGTCGCGCCGCCCATGCCAACAAGAACCAGTTTTTTCACATGGGGAGGCAGATTTTGGCGGATTTCCGCGCTGTCGGGAAATCGCGAATTTGTCCAACTGAAACTGTGTTCGCCGAAGCTTAGGTCAACACCGGCAACAGCCCACAGATCTGCTTCGTTTGCGAATATTCTTGAGCAGATTCGATGGTCGAATAAATGCCGCTCTAGTTCCGCTGCTTGATTCAATCGCCTTCGTCAGATTCAATCAGTACGAAGCGAGTGCCACAATATGGGCACATTGCTGTTCCGTCAGCTTCCAACGGCAAATAAACGCGTGGATGAGAGTCCCATAGTCGCATACGGTCCAGCGGACAGTGCAACGGAAGATCATCCTTGGTCAACTGAATGACGGTCTCGGCATTTGGAGTCTCGCCTTGTTTCGGCGCGTAGGTTTCCTTGTTCATTAGAGTAATTTAGACATAAGTCAGCCAATCCCGGTGCGCTTCACTGCGGCCTTCAACCGCATCGAAATACCTTGATTGCAATTCCCTGGTAATTGGACCTGGAGTTCCGTCACCAATCTGACGCATGTCGAGCTCCCGAATCGGCGTTACTTCGGCGGCTGTACCCGTGAAAAAAGCCTCGTCCGCAATGTAGATCTCGTCCCGGGTAATTGTTGTTTCCTCGACCTCGTGCCCCATTTCCGCCAGCAGTTCAATGACTGTTCGGCGTGTGATGCCATCCAGTGCAGATGTCAAGTCCGGTGTCAACACCTTGCCGTTTCGCACAACGAATATGTTTTCGCCGGAGCCTTCCATCACATATCCGTTGGTGTCCAGCAGCAGCGCTTCATCAACCCCGTTGTCGAGCGCTTCCTGCAACGCAAGTATTGAATTCGTGTAGTGTCCGCAGGCCTTCGCACGACACATCGCCACGTTGACATGCAATCGCGAGAATGAAGAGGTCTTGACGCGTATTCCATTCTTGATGCCATCGGCACCCAGGTAAGCGCCCCAGTCCCAGGCGGCAATCATTATGTGGGTCGATAGATTGTCGGCACGCAACCCCATGCCTTCCGACCCGTAATACACGATTGGGCGGATATAACCACTCTCAAGCTCGTTGGCTCGCAGGACTGTGCACTGCGCCTCGTTAATCGTTTCACGGTCAAAGTGCAAGTTCATGCGTAGAATGTGGGCGGATTCAAACAGGCGGTCCGTGTGATCCTGAAGCCGGAAAATCGCTGTACCCTCAGCAGTCTTGTAGGCACGCACCCCTTCAAAAACCGCCAGACCGTAGTGTAGCGAATGGGTGAGTACGTGTACCGTTGCGTCCCGCCACGGCACTAACTCTCCGTCATTCCAGATAAATCCGTCTCTATCGTTGAAAGTCGTCGTCATGATTTCACTTGTCTATATTTTGAATGAATGCGAAATATTTTTACCTGAATCTACACCATTTCCACTTCACTCTGTGGTATGTGAACCGAACGGTTCGCGCGCAAATATTCTGTGCACCATGGGTTTAAAGAACTCCAGAGGCAACGAGTCATAATCCGGGTCAAAAGCCGACTGATCCCACTTCTCGCAAAAATCAACGCAGTCTTGATAGTATTTCGAATCTTTATACTGCTCCCGCGCGTTGCGGTTAGCGCCGATATGGTGAAAGTAGTAATAGCCTTGAAAAATCTCGTGATGCCTCAGCACCCAACAGGTCTTTTCCGAAACATAGGGACGCAAAACTGACGCCGCGAGCTCAGCATGATTTTCGGGTGCCAGATGGTCTCCGATATCGTGCAGCAGCGCGGCAACGGTCATTTCCTCCCCCGCGCCATCTCGCCACGCTCTTGTCGCACATTGAAGAGCATGCTCCAGCCGCGTTATCTTGTATCCATCAAAACTGTCGCCGAGACTGAGAAGATGTTCAAGAATGCGATCTGCCGTGCCGGAAGAAAACTCCTCTTCATATCGTCTCAGCAACTGGTGGTCTTCATAAGTGCTGTCTTTCATCTGGATGAATCCAACAGTCATTTTTGCAGCGTCCATAGTCAATTCGATCCTAAAGCGACCAATTAATACAGAAGTAGAACTTTATACATTAAATCACTAATACGCAATCATCGCATTGAATTGCATAGGGAAAGAATGCGCTCCCGATTCAAGTTTACTTGTGCGAGTTGGTTAACCCAACTAATGCCCGGATTCAACTTCGACGTATTCCGGAAGTACTACTTTGGCTCCGACTTTATCGAACTCAACAGTCAAGTACACTGAATCTGCTGCCGGTTCAACCATGGTCACCACACCGCAGCCAAATTTCTTGTGCCGAACCGCTTCCCCCAGCCAATCGGACGCACCCGGATCAATCACGATTTCCGCACCTGATTCAATTTCGACTTCCTCTTCTACACTGCCAGCACCGACAATTTCCAGCAATCCTCTCGGTATCTCCCTGAGAAACCTGGACTGCAGAAAACTGTACCAATCACCCCAAATCATGCGCGAATTTGCCCGCGTCAGATAAAGCAGTTCTTCCGCGCGAGTCATGCCGACATAGCAAAGCCGACGCTCTTCCTCAATCGCTTCCTGACTGTATTCAGGAGATCGGTTTCCCCCCGGTGTTGAATAAATGTGCGGCAGAACTTTCTCATCCAGACCCGTGAGAAATACCACCGGAAACTCCAGGCCCTTGGCCGAATGCAGTGTCATAAACTGCACCTTTTCGTGCGGTTCGTCATCATGGATGTCACCCGGATCAAGCACCACGGTATCCAGGTATTCACTCAAAACATCAGCGCTTAGATCACTTTCCATTGTCTCAACGAACGCGCTGGCTGCACTGATCAGCTCGTCCAGATTTGCAACGCGGTCCCGTTCGGTGGGGTCGCGGCTCTCCTCGTAATGCTTATACAACTTACTCTGCTTCATCGTGATATCAATGATGTCGCGCAATGATGTCGTCTCACTCAAGCTCTTGAGATTGTTGATCAACTCGACAAACGAGGCCAATGACTTGCCCTTCGAATGTTCTTGCGTCAGCTCAACCGTTGCGTCCCAAAACGATATGCCTTTGGCATCCGCCCGGTCTGCGATCGCTCTTATGGTGACTTGACCAATGCCCCTGGGTGGCATTTTGATCGCTCGAAGTAAAGCGTCATTTGCATTTGGATTGGCGGTCAGCTGAAGATAACTCAAAACCTCCTTGATTTCCTTTCGCTGATAGAATCGCACCCCGCCATACACGCGAAATGGAATTCTTTCTCGTCCGAATACTTCTTCAAATGTTCGCGACTGCGCATTGGTCCGGTAGAGTACGGCAAAATCTGAATTCTTTCGCCCACCTTTCACTAAATGGCGGATTTCGTTAGCGATAAATTCCGCTTCTTCAACACTGTTGAATGCAACAAAATATTGAATTCGATTCCCGCCTGACTTGCCGGTCCACAATTTTTTCTCAAATCGGTTTGTGTTGTTCTTGATCAGGGCATTGGCAGCGTCCAGAATCGATTTGGTTGAACGGTAGTTTTGTTCCAGTCGAATAACGCGCGCTTTCGGATAGGTCGCCTCGAAGCGTTTCAAATTTCCTGATAGTGCGCCGCGCCAACTATAGATCGACTGATCTTCGTCGCCAACTGCAGTAATGTTTTGATACCGTCCACCAAACAGCAGCATCCATTTGTACTGAAGTTCATTCGTATCCTGAAACTCGTCGATCAGTACGTGCAGGTATTTTTTCTGGATGTGTTCGCGCACTTCGGCATTGCGCTGCATCACCTCTACCGTTCTCAACATCAGTTCCGCAAAGTCAACCCGTCCCTGTGCTTCGCATTCGGTTTCGTACAGCTGGTAAATCGATTCGAACAACCTGTAGTCCGCAGAATAGATATCATCGCTTTCCCCAGCTCGCAGCATTGATTCCTTTCGCGAGTTGATAAATGTTTGGATGCGCCTGGGCGTTTGCGATTTGTTCAGCTCGATATTTTGCTCTTTCACAAGACCTGATATGAACGATTTCTGGTCGTCCTGATCCATAATGCTGAAGTACTGATTCAGACCTGCCGCCTGGTAATGGATTCTAAGAAATTGATTGCACAACCCGTGGAATGTGCCAACAACCGGATTGACGGATTCTCCCCACAGCAAGTCCTGCACGCGCTGTTTCATTTCACGGGCAGCCTTGTTGGTGAAGGTCACAGCTATGATTCTGTCCGCCGGTACCTGTTTTTGCGAAATCAGCCAGGCGATGCGATTGACCAGCACTGCCGTTTTCCCGCTGCCTGCACCAGCGGTGACCAGAAGTGGTCCATTCGGCGCCGTAACCGCCTCTTTTTGTCTTGGATTCAGCTTCGAAAGATTATCCGAAATGTCATTCAAGTTTGAACACTCCAATATCTATAATCAAATTGACAGACACCTGCGCTCGCATGAACAAGTGTCAAAAGCGGGAAATATTCCGAACTGCACTTGAAAAAAGTTCAGAAAAGGTATATTTATTGAGTGAGGTATTATCCAGCAAATTTATAAAGCAATGTCGACAATAGCGAAATACAAAATTGGTCAGATCGTTCGGCATCGCTTCTATCCGTTTAGGGGCGTGGTATTCGACGTAGACCCCGAATTCAGTAACACCAACGAGTGGTACGATTCCATTCCACAGGAAATCCGACCTCGGAAGGATCAGCCGTTTTACCATTTGCTGGCGGAGAACGAGCAAAGCACATATGTCGCCTACGTTTCAGAACAGAATCTGTTGCCGGACGCGGGCGGAGGTCCAGTTGAGCATCCCGCCATCGCCGAAATATTCGGTGACCTGAAAGACGGTGAATACCCCATACACTCGCATCGTATCCACTGAACACACACTGGCCTCCAGCTCTTCACGCGACCATACGAATGACTGGCAATTGCTGATGGATCTCGAACTTGCCAAATTCAACATGGTGGAACAGCAGATTCGACCATGGATGGTTCTTGACCCGCACATTCTCGAGACGATGAGCGCGGTTCCAAGAGAGAATTTCGTCCCGCAAGAGTATCGTCACCTTGCATTTGCCGACATGAACATTCCAATCGGCGACGACCAGGTGATGCTGCAGCCAAAAGTTGAAGCCCGCCTGTTACAGGCGCTCACCCCGGGAAAAGGCGATGTGGCGCTCGAAATCGGCACCGGCACCGGGCATGTTGCGGCGCTTCTGGCGCACTGCGTATTTGACGTCCACTCGATTGAATGTCGTGCGCAATTTGTTGATCTCGCCAGACGAAATCTTGCTGGGAATAACGTGGTCAATGTTGAAGTTATTCATGGCGATGCCGGCCAGGGCTGGAACTCAGACATTGACTATAACTGCATATTCATTTCCGGCTCAGTGATAGAACTGCCGCAGATTTACCGTGAACTTCTGTGCATTGGTGGGCGTCTAGTCGCGGTAATCGGTGAAGGGTCGATCATGGACGCTGTGCTGATCACGCGCACCGAACACGCCGATTGGGAAACCGAGTATCTGTTTGAGACGCATTTGCCCGCATTGGACAACATTGACCAGCCCGATCGCTTCGTGTTCTGATGCTCCATCGCTGCACTCGTTCAATTCAATGAAAATTCTGAGAATTTCATTTTTGGTTCTGTGCAGTCTGTTCGCTTCTACAGCTTATTCTATCGATCTGCTCGAAAGCTATCACCTGGCCCTGGAAAATGATTCCGAACTGGCGGCCGCAAAAATCTCTTCACAAGCAGATGAACTTCAATTGGGAATTGTCAGAGCAGATATTTACCCCGAGATCAAACTCGACGCGTATTCACAGAGAATCAACAAATTTGGTCCTGCTGCTGTTCCTGTGGAGAAAAATTCGATCGGCAGCATAACCGTTTCGCAACCGCTGTGGCAACAGACATTGGGCACCGCGCTCGAATTGGCCGGGCAACAAAGCGAACTCGCCAAACTGCACTATGAAAAGGCTCAAGCCGATCTTTTTGTCAAGGTCGTCAATGCCTATTTTGGAGCGCTTGCGGCACAAGATACATTTGAAACCAGTCAAAGCGAGATTGCCTCCATCCGTACACTGCGCGATCACGCAGTGGTACGGCGAAATGCTGGTGTCGGTACCGAAACCGATGTCAGGATCGCGGAGGCGCGCCTCGCACTCGCCAATGCTGCAGTGATAGCGGCGCAAAACGCGGTTGAAACCGCCATACTGGAGCTGTCAGAATTGATCGGTCACAGACCTGCTGAATTGAGCGAATTGAACGACGTCACCGAAGTTGCCGAGTTTCAGCCGGATCACATGCAGCACTGGGTGGATGCAGCCGTCAATAACAACATTGATCTTGCGATTCAGCAGAAACTCGTCTCAATGTCTAACCTGCAGATTGATCTGTCCTCCAGAGAATCAGACTTGAAGATCAGTTTGACAGCTAGAGTGAACGACAGATTCAACTCGGAATCTACGGTCAGGAACCATACCAGTGCGATGATTTCAATTTCAAAATCATTCTCGGCAGCGGGACGCGCCAGCAAGCAGAGAAAACAGGCCTCGTTGCGGTATGAGTCGGAACTTCAGAAACTTCAGGGTCTGCGAGCGCGTACCATTACGCTTGCGTCCAGCACGTTCCGAAACGTAGTCAGCCTGAAGGACCAGGTTGAAGCTTTACAACTTGCCGTTGACGCCAATGTCAGCGCGCTGGAAATCACTGAAAGCAATTACGAAGTCGGTTTAATCACTTCACTGTCGGTGTTGGATGCCCAGCAGGATGTTTTTGAAGTGCGCCGCGATTTGCACAAGGCACGCTATGACTATTTTCAGAACCTCATCGCCCTCGAACGGGTCGCTGGCACCCTGGACATTGCCGATCTCGAAGCCCTGAACGATTACCTGCTGTAGAGAATCTCAGCCATTCAATATTGGCTGCAAATTCCCGACTGTTTTTTCTAACGCTCCGCGATTGGCTTGCAACAGTTTGTATCCATTGCGAATGCGCGACTCCCGCAACTCAGGATCATCCAGATGATCTTTTAGCGCATCATGCAACTTCTCAAAACTCTGTACCTGCAAACCCGTGTCCGCAGCGACGACAAGCCGTGTGATCTCGCGAAAATTGGACATGCCGGGCCCAAACAGAGCTGGCGTCCCGACCAGGATCGGTTCAAGGATATTGTGTCCGCCTACCGCGGTAAAACTGCCGCCGACAACTGCCAAATCGGAGGCCGCGTAAAACAGCATCAACTCACCCATCGTATCAACCAAAATCACATCGGCGTTCACCTGTGAATCGGCTGGCCACTCGCTGCGACAGACAACACGAAGCCCAAAAGTGGAAATTTCCTGATACACTGCCTCAAAGCGTTCGGGGTGGCGCGGGACAATCAAGGCGACCAGTTCGGGATAGGCCTCTCGCAAGCGAACCAGCATTTCCATAAACGGCCTCTCCTCACCCTGATGGGAACTGCCCAACACAATCGTTGGACGCGAAGGACCGCCCCACATCTCTCGAAGCTCTGCAGCCTGGTCCTGAATTCCCGGGGGAGCTTCCATGTCAAATTTCAAATTTCCGGTTTTGGACACTCTTGATGTCTGTGCTCCCAAGGCCATAATTCGTTCAGCATCGGTTTCTGTCTGCACGCAGAATGATTGAACGTCGCGCAGGGCAAATCGACACAACGGTTTCAAATATCGGGCTCTTTTGAAGGTAAGGTCCGAAATCCTGAGATTGACAAATGCAATTGGAATATTCCTCGAACTCACACCATGGATCAGGATTGGCCAAAGCTCCGTTTCTACAATGATGACCGCGCGCGGTTGCAGCGTCTTGAGCGTTTTTGAGACTGCGAACCCCGAGTCAACCGGTGCATAAACATGGCCAACCCGATCGCCGAACAAGCGCGTGATTTGTGCTGAACCCGTCGGTGTGACGCAGCTGATCAATACCGGCAAATCCTGGGCATCCAGCAGGTGCCGGACCAGTGGCGCTGCCGCGTTGACTTCACCAACCGACACCGCATGAATCCAGATCGAGCCCGTGCGCACCTGTTTGGGTATCAATCCAAACCGCTCGGTCAAGCGGTGCCGGTATTCCCGTCGAGTCATCCCTTTGAGCAAATAACGGACCAATACTGCAGGAAGAAGCAGGTTGATTAAAACACGATAGACAAGAAAGTAAACGCGTCCCATGGCTACCCCGATTGCACTGACAACCAATCGCGGGGAGTCAGAAAGTCCTCTATCAGACGTTGTTCGACGGAACCGGGCTCTGCACGCCAGTCATAGCGCCAGGTAACGCTCGGCGGCAGCGACATCAGTATCGATTCAGTTCTGCCGCCAGACTGCAATCCAAATAGGGTTCCGCGGTCGTAAATCAGGTTGAATTCAACATAACGTCCGCGTCGCATGCACTGAAAATTCCGTTCTCGAACGTCGTAGGGCGTATGCTGACGTCGTTCGACTATGGGAACATAAGCCCTTAGAAAATGGTCGCCGACGCTTTTCAGAAACCGAAAACTGTGATCGAATCCGCCTGCGGTGAAATCATCAAAAAATATCCCGCCAATGCCCCGCGCTTCGCTGCGATGTTTGAGAAAGAAATACTCGTCGCACCATGTTTTCAGGCGTTGATGCAACCCCTCTCCGAAACCCTCGCACGCACTGGCTGCGGTTCGATGCCAGTGCACCGCATCGTCAACAAATCCATAGTATGGCGTCAAATCAAACCCGCCGCCAAACCACCACTTGGTTCGGTCGACATGTATGAAGCGCACGTTCATATGAGTCGTGGGCACATACGGGTTCAACGGATGTGCCACGACGGATACTCCCATCGCTGAAAATGGCTTGTCTTTCAGATCGGTCCGTTTCGCGGTCGCCGCGGGAGGCAACTCGACGCCGTGAATCGATGAGAAGTTGACCCCGGCTTTCTCGAATACGGCACCTGATTCCAATATACGACTGCTACCGCCTCCACCACCGGAATAATCCCATTGATCTTCAATGAACCGGTCCGCTCCGCCAAGCGCCTCCAGCGCATGGCAAACTTGCTGCTGCAGACTGCGAAGGTAGGCCTCAACCAGACCGGCATCCACCGTTTCTCGATTTTTTGCTTCACTCATCAGTACTTTCCGCTGTCAGCTTGAACGCAACAACCGGCCACTCACCGCATCCTTGATCTGGGTCGGATTGCGCTGATTACCCAATGGACCGCGTACGACGGAATCGACGGCTGATCCAAGGCATCGCAAAACTGAACGATACTCCCTGATGGGAACACGGCCGTGTCGATTCGCGCTGGTCGATACGATCGCACGACCGGCCAGCCGGCTAAGGTGAGCCGCGCCCTCATGTGCAGTAACCCGGACTGCCACCGTATTCGAAGCGATTCGCAAAGCGGTCGGCATCCGGTTACTGGCTGGAAATATCCAGGTATAAGGGCCTGGCCAACTGGCAAGCGGTTCATCCAAAATTGACCCATCGTGAAGCGCGATATAGGGGAGCAGCTTTTCCACGCAATCTGCAATCAGGATCATACTCATGCCCCGCGGGCGATTCTTGATTCTTGCGATACGCAGCACGGCGCTCCGGTCCAGCGGATCGCAACCGATTCCAAAACACGCTTCCGTCGGGTAGGCGACCACTGCGCCTCGCCTGATCAGCCTTGCGCCGGTAGCAACGTCAATCCGGTTCAATTGTTATTGCTCAACCCCCGCTGCCCTGTTTCAGATCCTTGTTCTTTGCCAGCACTGACGACCGGTTGGCGGTGCGATATTCCTCAAGTGCACCTGCAACTTGGTCATCACCCAGTGCCAATATACGTGCGGCAAGAAAGGCGGCATTTTTAGCGCCAGCACTGCCGATTGCCACACAGGCGACAGGTACACCACCCGGCATTTGCACCGTCGCGAGAAGTGCGTCCATTCCACCCAGGGTGCCGGCATCCAGCGGGACACCAATGACTGGCTTCAACGTGTGTGCTGCAACAGCGCCGGCAAGGTGGGCAGCCAGTCCGGCGGCTGCGATGTACACAGCACACCCGCGCTGGCCTGAATCTTCGAGATACTCACGCACCTCATCGGGCGTTCGGTGAGCTGACAAAATACGCAATTCCCAACCCACCCCGAGACTGTCGAGCGTATCAAGCGTCGCTTGCATAACTTTCAGGTCGGAGTCTGATCCGAGCATAACGGCAACAAATTTCTGGTTCAATGGTACCTCCTTCAATGATTTGTGTCGCTCATACGATGAATGGCTCTGTCGCCAATGTCAAGTCGATAATGCATGTGTTCAAATGAAATGTTCGATAGGGCATCATATGTGTCGCGGCGCGCCGCGACAATATCGTCAGCCAACGCGGTAACACACAATACCCGGCCACCTCCAACGGTGACTTCGCCGGTCTCGGACTCTACGGTACCGGCATGAAAGACCTTGATTCGACTGGACTCGACTTTATCCAGCCCACAGATTGCCGAACCTTTTGTGTAACTCCCTGGATAACCGCCAGCCGCAGCAACCACACCCACTGCAGCACGTTCGTCCCAGCGGGCAGTGATCGATCCAAGATTACCGTCCAGCGCGGCAGTGATCAAATCCACCAAATCCGTACGAAGCCGCATCATAATCGGCTGCGTTTCGGGATCACCCATCCGACAGTTGAATTCAAGCACATTGGGGATTCCTGAGGGGCTGATCATGAGACCCGCATACAAGAACCCGCGATAGTGGATCCCTTTGGCCAACAGGCCGCGTACGGTAGGCCGGAATATCCGCTCAATGATAGTCTCTTCCAGCCCTGCATCGACGATGGGCGCGGGTGAATAAGCGCCCATTCCACCCGTGTTCGGCCCGCGATCACCATCGAACACGCGTTTATGATCCTGCGAAGTGGCCATTGGCACAATTTCTTCCCCGTCCACGATACATATAAAACTCGCTTCTTCGCCTTCAAGGCATTCCTCAATCACCACCCGATGCCCGGCCGCTCCGAAGCGGTTGTTCTGAAGCATGTCTTCAAGCGCCTGTTTTGCCTGACCCGTGGTTTGTGCGATTACGACGCCTTTGCCTGCCGCCAAGCCGTCGGCTTTGATCACAATCGGTGCACCAACCTCATCAATGTAATTGCTGGCAAGCGTTATTTCATCAAAGGTTTGATAGCGAGCGGTTGGAATGTTGTGGCGCGTCAGGAACTGCTTCGTGAAATCCTTGGAGCCCTCAAGCTGTGCAGCCATCCGAGTCGGCCCGAAACATTGAAGGCCTTGTTCCTGAAACCGGTCGACAATGCCCAGTGTGAGCGGAACTTCCGGACCGACAACGGTCAGATCAATCAACTCATCAAGCGCAAATTGAGTCAGCCCGTCGATATCTTCTGCACTGACCGGCACGTTTGAAACTTTGTGTTCACCCGCGGTTCCGGCGTTACCCGGTGCTACGCGCACTTCAGTCACGCGTTCCGAACAGGCAATTTTCCAGGCCAGGGCGTGCTCCCGCCCGCCACCGCCAACAATCAATACTTTCATTTGAATTTCGATTTAGTGACGAAAGTGGCGCATTCCCGTAAACAACATTGCAATGCCATGTTCATTGGCCGCCTCGATTACTTCATCATCGCGTAAAGACCCGCCCGGCTGAATGACCGCACCGATTCCTGTCTCTGCGGCCGTGTCGATACCATCCCGAAACGGAAAAAAGGCATCCGAGGCCATGACCGCTCCCTTAACTTCGAGACCGGCATCCGCAGCTTTCAGCGCCGCAATTTTCGCCGAGTCCACGCGGCTCATCTGTCCTGCGCCAATGCCAATCGTGGTTCGATCCTTGACATACACAATGGCATTCGACTTGACGTGCTTGGCGACCGTCCAGGCGAACAAAAGATCGCTTAACTCGTTGTCATTCGGGGCTCTTTCGGTAACAACCTTAGGCTCATCTGAGGCCAGGAGCTGGGCATCCGGCGACTGTACCAGCAAGCCGCCGCAAGCCGAGTCCAGGCGCATTCGAGATGGCTCTGCATAACGCTGCGGGTGTTCCAGCAGACGAATATTCTGTTTGGCTTGCAAAATTTCAATCGCATCCGAATCAATGCCCGGAGCCAGAATCACCTCGACGAATTGATTGCGAACAATCAGGGCAGCAGTCTGCGCATCCAGTGCGCGATTGACAGCAATGATCCCGCCAAATGCTGAAGTTGGATCTGTTCGATAAGCCAGATGATACGCGTCCTGGATACTGTTCGCGGACGCCACACCGCACGGTGTGGCATGCTTGATGATCACGCAGGACGGTGATTTAAACTGTGCAATGCAATTGTACGCGGCGTCAACGTCGGCAACATTATTGAATGACAGGGGCTTGCCCTGATGCATAGTCGACTGT
This sequence comes from Arenicellales bacterium, assembly GCA_965202615.1. GTDB lineage: Bacteria > Pseudomonadota > Gammaproteobacteria > Arenicellales > JAJDZL01 > JAJDZL01. The sequence goes on along the minus strand of OZ241837.1, from coordinate 746,205 downwards.
CTGAACCAGTTGTTATCATCGTTGCTCGACAGGTAAAACGCGGCAGACTGATGGGGGTTCTCTCCGTAGCGCATGTCGATGTGTCTATGAAAAGCCAGGTTCAGTGTATCAGGCCAGGCGGATTCGTCGCCATTCAGTGAGAACAGATAGCTCGAGATCGCGGCATCATATTCCGAAGTTCTCGCATAGGCCTTCAGTGCCAGTTGTCTTCGCGTCTCCAACCGCAATCCATCGAATTGCTCAATTTCCTGAAGGATGCCTGAGTAGTCTTCCGGGTCCACCACAACCGCGGTGTATTGCGAGTTTTTTGCGGCAGCTCGAATCATCGCAGGTCCGCCAATATCAATGTTCTCAATTGCTGTTTCAATCGCTGTGGAGGGATCTGCCGAGACGCGTTCGAATGGATACAGATTGACCACGACCAGGTTGATGGGTTGTATGTCATTGGCCCGCATTTCCTTGCCGTCGACATCCGGCCGACAAAGAATTCCGCCGTGAATTCTTGGATGCAGTGTCTTTAACCTACCGTCCATTACTTCCGGAAAACCGGTGAAATCAGACACTGAAGTTGCAGGAATGTCGTTTTCGCTGAGCAGTTTTGCCGTACCGCCCGTTGACAGTATTTGGATGCCGAGATCGGCCAGCGAACGGGCAAATTCGACGATACCCGTTTTGTCCGAAACACTAATCAGGGCGCGTTGGAGTTTGACGGTGTTCATTGCATCATATGCGGCTCAACACGGGTAACAGGTGGTGCAATAGCCGGTCACCCTTGCACCATGTCGTACTGCCTGAGTTTTTTCCGCAAGGTGGCGCGGGATAATCCGAGAATTCTCGCGGTGCGCGAAATGTTTCCATTCGTGTGCGCGAGCACATATTCGAAAAGATGACGCTCCAACTCCTCAGTCAACTGTTGGTGCAAACCAGCCGGGTCAGTTCCTTTCAGGTCAGCAAAGTACCGCTTCAGCGAGCGTTTTATGTATCGACCGAAGGGCTTGATTTTTTGCTTGCCCATTGCACAAAAAGGCTCTAGTGTCTCTACCGCTGATCAATATTTGGTATCCAACTCAAATGGAGCGGGCTACACAAGTGACAATAAAATGCCCGGCAGCAGATAGTTTACGGCAGTATTTGCAGGTTATGCGAAGTTATATAATGCCAAGCACGATGCTGCGGATACCGCAGCGAAATTTTATATGCTGCACTTTCGTTTTAGCCGAGCATCAAATCATTTTACCTATCTTTTTCATGGGACAGAATACATTTTCGCATGTCAATAACAGTTGATCGACTCAAAGATACTGAGGTCCTGACCGAGCGGGCATATCGGTCTTTGCGAGATGCAATCTCTTCTTTGGACGTCTATGATCCCAATGTCAATTTGCGGCTGGATGAGCGCACACTGGCTCAGCAGTTGGGTGTGAGTCGGACACCGATTCGGGAGAGCCTTGTGCGGCTGGAAAACGAAGGCTTCGTGAAAATGATTCCCCACAAAGGCGCATTCGTTGTGCGCAAGTCACTGGATCAGATTATCGACATGGTTCATGTCTGGGCAGCGCTTGAATCAATGGCCGCACGTCTGATGACCGAACGTGCAACCGACACGGAGATTGGCATGCTGAGGACGCTGTTTTCGACGATTGACGGCACAAAATGTCAGGCGCATATCAATGAATACTCCGAAACGAACATTGAATTTCATCGAACAATTATCGAGTTGAGCCGTTGTCAGACGCTAAAGGAAATTGCGGAAAACCTGTTCCTGCACCTTAAGACGATCCGGCTTCGAAGCATTTCCGACCCTGACCGGGCCGAACACTCAATCATTGATCATATCCACATCATTGAGGCGCTGGAAGAGCGCGATGCGGATAAAGCGGAAACACTGGTTCGAAATCACACGCTGAGACTCGCCGAACACATCGAAACACACTGGAATTTCAAAACTTAAAGCCAGTGCTTCAAACCAGGTACACTTGCGACGCGCGGGTTAATGTGCAACAACCAACCTGGAAAATCTTACCGGCAGGATGTCGTCCACATAGGCGGCTGAATCGCCTTTTTGCACCAGCACCAGGTTCTGGCTCTCAGGGGGTCCGACCGGCATAACCAACCGGCCACCTGGCGATAGCTGATCAATCAGCGCCGATGGCACTTCGTCGGCAGATGCGGCTACGATAATCTTGTCAAACGGTGCATGCTGCTGCCATCCATAGGCGCCATTCGCAATTCGTACGTAAACGTTATCGTAGTTCAGTCCCAGCAGTATTTCGGCTGCGTGATCGGCCAGTTCCTGGATGATATCAATGGTATACACCTTGCTGGCCATACGACTCAGAACCGCCGCCTGATAACCAAGCCCGGTCCCCACTTCGAGTACGCGATCGTCGTGCTCGAGATCAAGCAGATCAATCATCAGCGCAACGATAAAGGGTTGAGAAATGGTCTTTTCGTGTCCAATCGGCAACGGACAATCGTCATAAGCGAACGCTTGCATGTTCTCCGGCACAAAAAGATGTCTCGGCGTCTCGAGAACTGCATTCATCACTGCGTCACTCAAAACCGGCCGGCCGGTTTCTTCACCGGAAGCAGCAGCGTGCGCAGCGATAATTAACAACATCGCCTTGCGCATATCCTCAAAAGTACTGTCTTCGGGTCTTTCGGTATCCATTGTAGTGTTGCAATCTGTGTGACTATTTGTCGCTGAATGCGACGAATGTGTGCTTATCAATTTTATATGGTAGATGGAATTCCCGCCTGCTCAAAACCATTTTCCTGATAATTGGTTTGAAACAGTCGCTTTATTTCGTCTGCAGCACGATCATAACTCGCTTTATCGCTCCAACTGTTCCTGGGATTCAGAATGTTTGAATCCACCCCCGGGCAACGCGTCGGGAACCTTAATCCCAGTGTTGGGTTTCTCTCAAAGGTGATACCCGAACTTTGGTCATGAAATACGCCCCGCATCGCCGCATCAAGCAGTGCACGGGTTGCTGCTAGTGAAATCCGCGGGGCTTCGCCTGCTGTACCACCAATCCAACCGGTATTGAGCAATACGCATCGGGCGGTGCTGGAATTGATTTTTTCCTCAAGGATTTTCGCATAGACCATTGGTTTGTGCGACATGAATGGCGCCCCGAAACACGAACTGAAAGTCGCCTCCGGCGATTCCACTCCAACCTCGGTTCCCGCAACTCTTGCAGTAAATCCCTGCACAAAGTGGTACATCACCTCATCCTGATCAAGCACCGATATTGGCGGTAACACACCGAATGCATCGGCGGTCAACAGGACAATTGTCGAGGGATGATCACCTTTAGCGTTTTCTGCAACATTGGGGTTGCAGTCAAGCGGATAGGAAAACCGGGTGTTTTCGGTCACCGAGCGGTCAAACAGGTCAAGATCCTGTGGGTCTGTCTCCTCGTAAGGCAATCCATCGAGCGACGGGACGTTTTCGATCAACGTTCCCTCCATCGACAGGGCATCGGCAATGACCGGTTCAGCGCGCTTGTCAAGGTCAATCAGCTTGGCATAGCAGCCATTCTCCAGGTTGGAGATTCCAGAATCAGCCCATCCTATTTCGTCATCACCGATCAACTTGCGGTTGGGATCAGCAGAAAGTGTGGTCTTGCCGGTTCCTGACAGTCCAAACAAAATCGCAGAATCACCGGCATCTCCGATATTGGCCGAGCAGTGCATCGACAATATTCCCCGGTTTGGCAGCAGGTAATTCATCACGGTAAATATGGATTTTTTGACGAGCCCACAATAGTCGGCCGGACCGGCAACCAGGCAAATCCGGTTGCGAAAATCAATGACTGCAACGCGGTCAGAGCGGCAGCCATCGCGTTCGGGTTCGCACCGGAAGGTCTGTACATTCAGCATGGTCCAGCAATTGGCCCGATCAAAGCCATTGGTTTTGCCGCTTGATGGCACGAACATATTCTGAGTGAAGTAGGCGTGACTTGCGTACTGGCCAATGAAACGGTATCGAATCGCATAGTCCGCATCATGGCCAACAGTGACATCCTGAACAAACAGATTGTCGTCAACCTCGTTCAAATGCTCGATGACTCGAGTCAGCAGTTGCTCGTATTTGTCAGGGTCATATTCTTTTAAACTGTCTTTCCACCAGATTTTGGACTCGACTTCTGGCCAGGAAACCGCGTAAGTGTCGTCTACAGGGCGACCGGTGCAATCCGGGTCAGTCAGGAAAACGAGCGGTCCATCTTCCCCGAGTTTTGTGGCGTGGGCTTTTCGGTCACGGTATCCGCCGCCTTGCCGAATTCGGCCGACATCATAGTTGAGTGCGGCGCGAAACAACTCTGTTTTTGTGAGGTTGTGATGGATGTTTGAGGCACAAATGCCCCAATCGTCTCGTAAAGACTGCTGAATGCCCAACATTAAACTATCTTAACGGCAATTGCGCCAAATCACCTGAAAAATTTGACGATGCGATGCAATGATCAAACTTATACAACTTTTTAGCTCTGACATTAACCGGATAAAGCCATAGCGATGGACTTTTCCAATGTCAGTTAAAGCGTACCTTGTCCTCGCTCGCGTAAGCTGCAACGAGTTGGTCCGCGCGACACACTTTCTCCAGTTCGGCTACGATCCCGGAAAGCTGATCGGTCGGAATTGCACAGGTCATCTCACTGTTTCCCATGCCGGTTCGAACACGGCTCAGCATGCATCCAACGCTAATTGCCGGCTGTTTTTGTTCAATTGCGATGGAATAATGTGGCACTGTGGTTTGCCTTCAAATTGCAAGGACGGTACCGCTGAATGCAGTTGCATCGCCTGCTTTGCCTGTAGTCTCAAAAGTACGATATCCGGTTCATCATCCGTATCGGCAAGCGGACCATAAACAATCGCTTCCGGACGATTTTGTACCGTGGGAATGTGCGGAAATATTTCCGGATTTACCCATTCAGCCTCGCATATCGCCTGCACGTCGTCACGCGTTGCTGCTTCACTCAGCGGAATCAGGCCATGGGTTAAACTGCCAACGCTGCAGTTTCCGTGGTCGGCAGGTTTCGTCTTGAACGTCCTGTCACCAGCCTTGGTCCAAAACACACATCCAGCAGAGACCGCTCCAGTGCGTCCATCTGCGGTCGGTTCCGGGTAGCTGTCGTCCAGCCCAGGCACAGCCATGGGTTCAGAATCGCAGAAAGTGATTGCGATGGGCGGGTGCGTCAATCCGAGCAAAGATTGGATCTGCTCAGACAATTCCTGATAAGTGCTCACCTGTAGTCTCCTATTATTTTTTTAGGTCAAATTTAAATTTTACACCTCAAGCCAGTTCAGAATGAGGACCAAACCGGGAATCACAATAGCCAAAGTGTGTTTAAGACCATCGAAGTTGAGCAAAATCTTCTACAACTTGTTCAATTCGGCAGCCCCAGAAAAGCCCCCCGATTTTGCTCAACAACAGCTCTCATTAGCGTTGGAAAACGATTAGAGCCATAGGGCGAAAGAAAGCCGATGCTGTGAACTCTCACCTTCGCCTCGCCAGTAGTCTTGTTGATGTTCAGCCTCTGCAAGGTGTTGATGACTGAATCGTAGGACGATCCGGTATAGTCGTCTCCAACAATATAGATTGAAATCTTGTTTCTTTTACTGCCATAAGTACGAAGCGCGATTTCCAACCCTTCGACCGGACTGCTGTTCGAGAAACTTTGCCAGTGGCGCAGCCCTTTTTTTACATTTTTGCGTGACGCGGGGGTATCCGGCAGCCATTGACGCCGCGTTGACGTGAACAGGTAATTTCCATTGTCGTTCATAATCTGAAATCCCTTCACCTTGGGATGTATGTCAATCACCCGATCCATGACGTCAACGACAGAGTCCCAAATCTCCCCCATGCTGCCGGAAGTGTCCACGATAAAAATAACATACTCACTGTCAACTGGAATGCCGCCGACTTCCGGATCTCTTTGTTTCGGATTGGTCGTCTGAAGAATGCTGGTTTTGTGCTCAGTCTGTTTCACGAGTTCCAGCGCCTCGCTGCTGCTTTTGAGTTCCTGCAGTGCGGTTTTTGCAGTTTCGATTGACTGGTCAATCTGGCTGTCCGTCTGCTGGTTTTCCGGCTGGGGAATTTCGGACAGCTCAGCGCGCAACCCGTCCAGTTCCGCGGTCAGCATTGCAACCGCAGCAGCACCACTCTCGATTGCCGCGTTCAAGTCCATCTCCTCCTCGACAAAGTCGATGAAATCCGGTACCGGCTTAACCACAATCAGCAACAGTATGATTGCGCCGAATCCGCAAGTAATGATGTCAAGAAAGGCCAAACCTTCGACTTCGATGGATCTTCTTTTATTTTTCATGGCCATCCCACAGCCGGAATCAGCATCATGCCACCGGTGGATGCGGTCCAGTTCCAGTACAGCGGCGCCGCGTCCGGGTCTCCTTCCAGCGGCAACAGAATTACGCTGACTTTCTTTATATCTTTCGGGCTGGACTTCGACACGCTGACTTCAAACAGCTTGATGCGGCAGCGCCCGCTTACAGTCTTGGCCTTGCGCCTGCAGCGGGAAGTTGCGCCTGGCGACGAAACGCTCTGGGTCGGCAGTCCGTCTGTGATCAGGTAAATGTCCGTTGGTCTGGGATTCAATTTGCTCAGTGCGCGCAATGCGGATTCCAAGTTCGTCGCACCTGTCGGAACAAGATTCGCAATTTCATTAATTATCCCGCTAATCTGCTTGCTGTCGCGACTTTCGGCCCAGCGACCGCGATTCAGAATTTCTGCCTTCTCGTTGAAAGCAACCACTGAAACCCGGCTGTCGTCTGGCAGACGCGCCAGCAGCCACCGCGCAACGCGAATCGTTCGATGCCACTTCGGTCCTTTCCTTTTGTCCGCTGTCGAGCCGACTTTTCGGACGATGATGTCGACCAGTTTTCCATCAGTCATGGAAGCGCTCCGATCAATCAACAGTGCAATGCGCTTGCCTTCCACTTTCAATCCTATCAGATAGTCCTCTTCGCCCACCCGCGGGTCTTCAATCAGGTCGGCGGTCTGCATGGGCTGCTGTTTGACCACTTGTTCTTCAAGGGCGGTGTTACGGACCTCTTCCCGGGCAATCTGTATCTGCAGCTGAGCCAGCTCAGCCTGTTTTGCCCGATAGTCCGCAAGCTGCTCGTCATTCGATTGATTGAGCGAATGTCTGGTGGCGATTTGCTGCTCGATCGCCTCAATTTGCTCACGTAACGCGGCTTCAGCGAGATTCAGTTCTGTCAGAACTTCCCGTTCGGAAGAAACTGCTTCCTCGACGACCGGCGGCGCGCCCGTATGATGCTTGACAATAAGAAACAGCAACACCGCTGCACCCAGACCACAGGCCATGACGTCAAGCAGTGACAAGTTGTTGCTGGTGGTTCGCCGTTTTTTCTTCATGGCGAGTGCACTGGTTTCACTGACTGATTCGTTTTAGCAGAAACTCTTCGCAATAACTCTGAATATCGACGAGACGCTGGTCCTGCGCTTTTTGCAGCGAGTGAAGCAGCAGCATCAGGAATATGCTCAGCACCAGTGCCACAAAAGTCGAGTTGAACGCGATACCAAGACTGGCGGTCATCTCGGAAATGTCGCCTGCCAGCGCCTTGTCGGCCTGGGACAGCGCCTGACCAATCCCGCGCACAGTACCGATAAAACCGATCGAGGGTATTGCCCAAATCATGTAACGAAGCATCGTATTGTCGGCTTCAAGTCGCATCGACAGCGCTTCGACACTGGTTTGAATGGCATCCGAAGTGTTCTGCACGTCCTGTGTGATCCTGTATCTGCGAAGCGATGCTTTCAATGTGTCCACCAATTGTGATCTGCTTATGGTGTACGGGAGCGATTCCAATTCTCGCAAAGTTTCGTTCAGGGCTGTGGTTGTCCGGTCCATATTGTCGAACAAATCGACATCAAACAAGTACTGCTCTCTGGAAAGCTGGTACAGCTTGATCAGAATCTGCACCACGCAGTAGATTGCCAGGATGATACAGATCTCCTGCTCCCAGTCTTTCAGAATTACGACCCAATCACGCGGCGCATATTGACCGGCGGCCCGCGCAGTCTCCACCAAAATCTCGGCCTTGGGTCTAATGTACTGCACGTAGAGTGTGTGAACCGCGGCGAACGACACGACCAGCGTCACCAGATTTCGAAGCGTTTCCCTCAACTAAATGTCCCCGGGGAAACTGACCGGTGAATTGAGACTGAGCTGTCGTGTCTGGCTTTGCGCGTTGCTTGAATGATCCATGCCGGAAACCAGTACAGTCAGTAATACCGCAACCGCAATAAACAGCACCGGTTTCCAATATTTTTTTCTTAGGTCAGATGCAATCACTTTAAATCACTTCCAGTTACTTCGCACATTTTACCGCGCATCGAAGACATCGCGCATCAATACAGGTAGCGGGCAAGGCGCAGGCCGACCGTTTGTTCACCGGAAGCGCTGCCCCTGCGGAAGGCGACCCGAAGCTCCTTCACACTTGCTGATTTCCAGTTTGGCCCCTTGACGACGTGCGATGGGAACGCGGAGCCGTCAAACGGGTCTGTTTCGACCGCATTTCCCGTTGGCGGCTCGAGGCTGTACGAATCATGGAGCCACTCGCTGACGTTGCCGGCCAGATCATGGATTCCAACCCGGTTCGGCTGAAAAAGCCCGGTGTCGCTGACCCCGGATTGGCCGTCATTGTACTGGGTGATATAGACTGGCACTGCGCCCTTGGCTGACTCATCGGCCAAGTTTCCGATGTTGGCCGGTACAGTTGAATCATTCCCCCAGGGAAATTTTGATTCCTGGCTTCGTCCTGCTTTTCTCGCCAGCCACTCCCATTCTGCTTCTGTGAGCATTCGATAACCGTCTGCGCTTGCCTCACTGCCGACGTGCTGCTGTCCAGAAAATCGGTAGACGGGGCTCAACCCCTCCCTTGCGCTCAGCCAGTTGCAGAACGCTGCGGCTTCCTCCCAGCTTATTCCGGTGATCGGCCGACGGCTGCCAAGTGGGGGTTGCCCTGGCGCGACGGCCTGTCGAAACTGGTCTTCCGTAACCTCGTACAGTCCGACATAGAACGGCCGAGTCAGTCGCACCTCGCGAACAAACTCATTGGCTCGAGTGTCGCGTTCACCGCGCCGTGATCCCATGGTAACGGAAGCCGGGTTTTTGAAAAGCTTAAATTCCATCCCAATGCTATTGGTAAACGTGTCGGGAGCGTTGTTGAGCCGGTGACTCTGAATAGTCTCCAGATTGCCAACAACGCTTTGCATGACACTTTCATCCGGCGTAATGGTGCGAGATTCAGAGACATAGCCGTCTCGACTCAGGATGATGGTATGAGGAACGGTTTGCAGTCGCAACTGCATGGGTGTCTGACCGACCACAGCACCATTGACGGACACGTCAGCGACAGGATTCGACATAATCTCCAACTGACCATAAACCGCCTGCAAACTCAGCCTGATCTGATTGCTCGAATTTGGTTTGACAGTAAATTCCCGTGTGTCAGTGCGATAACCGGGTTTGGAGTACTCAACCCGGTGACTCGTGTTGACAGGCAGCGAGATGCTGGCTGTCTGACCGGCTGGCACAGCAACATGGTCCACGGTCAGCAGTCCGCCTTCCGGTGCCAGCGAAAAAGTCACCTGTTCTTTTTGGCGGGCCAACTCGTAGTGTCGGGTGATCTCTCGAGTTTCCGTCGTAATTCGGACTGAATCAGTTCGCGAAACATAGTCTTCATGAGAAACAGCGAACTCGTGCTTGCCACCATCAACGCTGATTTCCAGCGGTGTCTTTCCAACCGGAGAGCGGTTGAGCGAGATGACTGCACCGCTCGGCACCGAGGTGATCTTTACGCTTCCCTTAATCGGTTCCATCATCAGGGTGACCGGGTAGGCCTGACCTCGCTCAAGCTCTACCACCTGCGATGCTGACTCGAAACTCGGGTGTCTCGCGGTCACGGTGTACTGGCCGGCGCTCATCTCGGTTTTCAGGCTGGCGGACTGCGCGATGAATGTGTCATTCAGGTACCAGTCAATATCCGACACCAGCGGGACCGTTTCTGCAACAAGCGTAGCCGGCAAGGGCTGAAGCACGACATCCATCTTGCCGCGACGCCAGGTCGCATCACTGATCTCCAGCTCTTGCGCTTTGTATCCATCCGCGCTGACATGCAGTTTCAGCGTTTCCCTGACCGCGAAGACGCTGCGGTCCCAGACAATTCCCAGACCGTCCACAACTTCGATCAACGCCGTACTTTCCACTTCCGTTGGCGAGATAGAAACGTCGAGCTTGTCTAAATACGTCATTGCCAAAAAAACGCTCGCCGCGGTAAACGCGATGATGGCGACCGCACTCAAACTGAACACGGTTCTGCGGCGACGCAAAAGATGTGCGGTAGTCAGCTGTTCTTCAAATCGGCTCATCGCAAATAATCTTTACCTCATTCAGCACATTTGTATCGCTTGATACGAGCACTTCAATCAACTTGTTGCGATAGCCCTTTTTCTTGCCTTCCAGCTTATAGGTTCCAGGCCGAAGCAAAACCGTTCTGTCGGTGACTTTGCCGATAATACCGACGCCGCGCACACTGATGTGCGTTTCACCGTCGGAAATGACGCGAAGCGGGACTTCCGTCTGCCATTTTTTCAGCTCCAGCTCCAGTGCCGTGACCGTTTCCAGCATATGAGGGCTTAAGTCCAGCACCGGTCGAACGCGCTCGATTTCTTTCAGAGCGGCTGCGGCAATATCTGCTGAATTGAGTCGGTGTGGGCGAGCGAGGAAATCGTCCAGATTGCGTTGCGCGACGACCATCTGACTGGCAAATTCACGACCGTGTATGGCGTTGCTCTGCTGTGGACTCAATGCTAGAATTGAGTCATATTGCCGCACTGCGTTGTACCAGTCATCCGCCGCCGCGCTCTGCTCGGCGGATGTCATCAGCTGAGTTATCTGCATGTCGCGTGCAACGGTGGCAATTTCCCGGCTAAGCCGTTCAGTCTCCGAGTGCGTCGGTTTGATCTTCTGTGCCCTGCTCAGCGCCTGCTTGGCTCTCGCCACATCCCTGTCAGCCAGGGCTCGATGACCTGAGCCAATTGCCTGGTTGAATTTTCGGTTCTGCAACTGTCGATTTGCTTCGGCAATGCGAGCCAGTGTTTGCTCGTCATCGGGCTTAATGGCGAGCAGGCGGTAGAGCGCATTGATTTCATCCTGCAGTCGACCGGTGTTTTGAGCAGTGATAATGTCCTGCTTTATCGAAATGAGTTCTGGCAACTGGTTAATCCTTCTTTGCCAGAACTGTGCTTCTTCACTGTCAGGTCGCAGAGCAATCGCCAGAGTGATTGCGTTCTTTGCACGTTGATAATCTTCCTCCTGGTAGGCCTGCAGTGCGATATTCATGTTGAGGTTGTAGTAGTCTTCCTCCTGCTGAGATACGCGGTCAATTTCTGCAAGCGCCTGGGAGGCCAGGCGAACGGCTTCGCTGTAGTCGGCGTCGAAGTAGGCCTCAACCGCCTTTCGCCGACTCAGGAGTATCAGATCGATACTCTGGTCAAATCCGGGGACGATCGATCTCTTGATCTCCCAGCCAGCCAACGCGGTATCGATTGTTTCAAGCGCGAGCTCATAAAGACCCCTGAGTGACTGCGAATCGTCGGTGGACACCTGTGCGACAACAGACGTCGATGTTGATGCGGCCAACGCGCTGATCGGCGGTTCGCCCGAAAACTCAAATATGGGTCCGCGGCCGAAGCGCTGCGGTGAATCGAACCAAGGTTCAGTGGAGGCATGCCCAATCTGGACGGTACCAGTGAAAAGAGCAAAAAAACAGATCAGAATCAGGCTATGCGCACCGAATCCAGCGAACGAAACGGTTCGCTCGCTTATCTTTTTGGTAGAACATCGCATGCCCGGCATATTCTTATGAAGCACTGAACGTTGCGGTCAGCAACACAGTGGACGCGATTATGGAACAGTGCGTTGCTGCAAGGCGTCTAGAGTTGAGCCTCGGGTGTCTTTTCAAGCTCGTGCATCACCTTGAGATGATCCTGCCATTGCCTGTACTGGGACCGCATATCACCCTGCAGACTAACCTCCCTGCCTTCAATTTCAATTACCTGTGGTGCGACATCGACGTTCAGCGACCTTCCCAGCTCCATCAGGTTGTCGCGATGGTACTTGCCCTCTGCGCTGGTGGTAAAACTTTTCTGCAGAAGCATTACGCCACCCACCATCGCACCGGCGACCGCTGTTCTTGTAACTGCACTGTCGCTGCTGTTGTCCGCGGCGGCAGCAGCGCCAAAAATAAGCAGTGCGGCACCAAGCGCCTGCATTCCCGCCTTTGCTTTTGCTTCGCGCTCGGCTTTCGCAGACAACATGCTATGCTCTTGCCAGGAAACATAACTGTCATTCGTTTTCGTTACAAATTCAACATAGTTGTCCTGCATGATGTCCATAAAATTCAAGTCGTGAACTCGAACTGCCCTGGTTCGCTGAAGCATCGGGTCATCGTTGTCCGGAAACGAGACCAGGCTCACTCGCTTGTTCTTGATTTCAAGGTGCTCAGCGAACGCTTCATGCGTGAAGGCGCTGGCAAACACAATTTCTGAAGTTGCCCTCAGTCTGGTCAGCTCGTCGGATGATCTTTTCTTCAGCAGTTTGACGACATCCTTGGCAACTTTCTCAAATACGGGCTGGTAGGGGTCCTTGCCCTGCTGACGGATATTCTGCCAGTGGTATTCCTTGACCCGGTGTTTATAGGTCCTTTTCATCCACCGCTTGCCGGTCGTATCGTGGACTTGAACACTGATCTCAATATCTTCACCATTGGATTTGACAATCATGCCCTGAACATAGAGGTCTGCGCTGACTTTCGTATGCGGAGTGTTGTGAACATAGCCGAACGCGTTCGTTGCCTTAAGCTCATCCTGCAGTGAAACTGCAAATCGGATCGCTTCGGTTCGACGAAGCTCGGGCCAGATACCGAGACTGTCATATTGGTCCGGATCGTCGGGGATATTGGGATCGAATACTGGCACAACCACATCCAGTTTAACGCCCTCGTACTGCTCCTTGAAACCCTGAATGTCGGCTGATTCCGCCAGGTTTATTCCGAACGGTGGCTTTGCTGCTACACCGCCGGTGCCTCCGCCGCCGCTGGCGCAAGCAGAGAGGTAAATGGCAATGGTTGCAACAAGAACCAAGCCAAAAGCTCGTTTTGCATTCTCAATCACGATCATTTTCAACTCCCTTCTGATTGTTTGCTTCCAGCACCGGATCTTTTGCGATATTCCTGCCATAATTTTTCTTTCTTTTCGGGGTCTTCTTCCGCGGTGGCCGCCTGCCGAAGCTGTTCCAGCAAAATCGCATCGTTATCTGTGGCCTCCAGTTCTTCCGGAGATTGTCCATTGGAAAGTACCACTTCTTCATCATCCGGATCTTCCCAGGTACCGCTTGGCTCGGCAGAATCATAGGAACTGTCCGTTGGTTCCGGCAATTCGGTGCCTTGTATGCCTGTTGCGGCAACCGACTCGAATTGCGCGCCGTAGGTTTGCCCACCGCTTGCACTGCCTTGAGCACCGCTTGCACTACCTTGAGCACCGCTTGCACCACCCGCTCCGGCGCCTTGCCCACCGCCGCTCTTGGCAAGCATGCATTCCTCGAATCGGACAAGCGCCGCATAGTACCGCTTGTTCAAAATTTCGATTTTCTCTTCCCGCGTAAGCAACTGATCCCCGAATGTTGAGTCGATCGGGAATATACAATCACCCTCATCGTTGCCGTGCGCCTTGAAGGAGATGATGCACAAACTCAAGCTGGCAATCAGGATCACCGGGCAGATTCGGGCAGATTTACAGTTGTTCCTCATGGATAACACCGCTCTGTCTTCATTTTACATTACTGCTATCCCGTTCAATTATCGTGAACCGGCTCGATGCACTCTGCAATATCGGGACGGTAACGCCAAGAACTCCCGAACTCAAATTTGACAAAGCAACCCGGTTCGAATTTCTGCCTGCAGAATTGAGGGTTCAAACAGGTTGTGCCTTGACGTGCACGCGTTCGGTCTGAATCGTATGATCAAGCAGCCTGATCAGCGAATAGACAGTTTCAGTACACCGGACATCGATACCTGTCAATTTGGCCATCTCAATGACCGCGCCAATCAGCCCTTCAATTTCAAGCGCTTTGCCGACTTTAATATCCTGCAGCATCGATGTCTTGTGTTTACCTACCTTTTCAGCTCCCGCAATCCGCCTTTCATTCAAAAACGAAATTTCTGCACCCGGGCTGCGCGCATTCTGGCCAAAGGAGTTGAACACGATCTGCTGGCGAATTTGCGGTGTACATCGTTTGCGAAAAACAGTGCGGCGCTCTGGCGGATTAACAGCTCACGACTGCACAATTCCGTACCCCAGGTCGTGTACAGCTTTGCGAAATGCCTTCTCTGAAGCTGTCCTGACGACCAGGTGGTTCTTCCCGGCTGGCAGGCACAGCTTCGATACGCGCTTATCGCTCACAAGTTTGGCGGCAACCTCCTGATCGGAGCATTCGATCAGTATCGCGCCCCCAAGCGTCTTCATCGCACGCGCATTGCGTTCAATACTTCGCAAAAAACCTTCCACAGTCTCAGGCAACAATTGACCTGGGTCTCTTGCCGTCAGAAAATCTCTCAAGCTGGTCAAATTATGTCCATTTTCGACCGCGGACATAGTCTTGCCGCGTGCAAGTCTCCAGACCCCTTCCGATTCAATGTTTGCAAAAGTTTCCAGGGTCAGTCGCTCATCTGCGGATGGCGTGCTCTCCGAGCACACTCGCAAGTCTGGAAATACTGTCAATGGAGTCAGGTGAACCGGAATTTCCGGTTCATAGCCGTCAGCAATTTCCAGGCAGTAAGCGCCTAGCGGATTCAGTCGAAAATACTCAAGACCATCATACTGGCTAAGCCAGCAGAGTTCTTCTGCACACCAAAGATCAGTGAAGTCAAGTCTGGCTAAGCTAGGATGGGTATAAGCAATGTCAATCATGCCGAGTGTGGAAACGTATTCAAACAGCACGCAAAGAAGGTAGCGGCCCTGAAGTATTGGCCAAAGGCTGTTGTTGCTGTATCCCAATTTCCCGTATTGCGGGTCGGAAATATACAGATTCCAGGTGTCGGTCGTAATGTTGAACTCAAAACCGGCAGCTGTCATGAAGCGGGTAAACTCATCGAAACTTATCCACTCTCCGACAGGACAGGCCATGAGCGCCGCCGAGATTATCTGTCGACGCTGCGTTGCTGCTGACAGTGAGCGACGACCCCTGCCGCGCTGTTGACCTTTGATTGTATCAATACGACTGAACTCATCCAGAATTGCAGTCTTCACCCACCGTTGCCACAGATGATGCAGCGTCTTCTCTGCGGGAGCGCCCAAGGCAGCACGGCCCGTTTTCGTCAATGCCAGTTTTGTCCCCTTGATCTCGGCAAGTTTGCCGGCTTGCACCAGCCACGGCCAGGCAGCGGCTCTGACCGGCCCAACGACCTGGTCCCAGCTTTTCACCTTTTCTTCAGGTTCGAAATAATCACCCCCGTGCAATTCCTCCGCAATTCGCTTGACTGACGCTCCCGTTGCACGCCGAGTCTTGGCGCTTGCTGAAATCCGCCCGTGATCAATCAAACGCAATACCGTGAGCAGATCATGTGACGCAGCCAAATCCATATTGCGCTGTTTCAGGTCCACACTTACCAATGGCGGCTTTTCATGTCCGTAATGGTGCCGCTTCGCCATTCGATTGATCGACTCTGGCAACTCATTTTGAACGAGGAGTTCTACATCGGGAGGCACTGGTACAAACTCGCGCAAAATCTCTCTCAAGTCATCGGGAACGGTATCCGCGATACCGTGGCTGGCATAGGAATACAGAAAAAAGTGCACTGGCAAGTCCAGGCGATAATACCTTCCCGAGCAATAGGCGGGCAATTTACCGTACTTGGCATAGAACCGGTGCGCAATGAATTTTCTCGCAGGACTGTATAGCGCTTCACTAACTGCTGCCTGTTCAACCTCATCCAGATCTTTCCATAGCTGTCTGAGATACGTTGCAGTAAGACGGCTTTTGATGGCTACAGCCATGTCCGCTTTCCTGGTAGGTCTGGGATTGGGAAATCCCAACCATTTGACCATCGGACGAAGGTCGTCTGATCTCATCATAGTGAGACCGTCTGTCAGATTTCTACTGGAGTTGGCGGTCGGGTCATTCATGATTGAGCAGACTGTGAGTTTGATCTATTGGAATCGTGCCGAAGAATAAATTTATTGTACAGTTGCCTTTGCGGGGAATTGTTCCCCACTCAAGAATCGGGTGCGATTGAAAGTGATGCAACAATTTAAAGTTCAGAAGCATTGCTGCGTGTGCAAAAGGTGCAATTGGCAAGAATTCATCGAATGCTGTAAATTCCCAATGCGGCCCCGAACTGTAATCCTGTGTGGAAGGGCTGGCGCAGATTGCGGCGATTCGAGACCGTCGATTTTCTCAGAAAGCGCACTCCGAAACGATTAACGCTACTGCTTCTTTGAGCGTGTTTTTTCTCCACGGCCGGATTGCGGGCTTGCAAAAAATGGCAGACAGTTGGACTGCCGGATAAAGTGCAGTCGAAATTCTGTCTGGTGAACCGATTTGGTTGCGCATCACCTTCAATCGCACCTCTTGTCACTTGTTGATTGCAAGACCTGTTCTGACTGCAGGGTTGGAGAATTCAACGTCATCCGGTCAATGCTTTCTGCGCACTCTTTGGCTGTGGCACCAGAATCTGCCAATCTCAATATTGATAAAGCGGTACGGACAGCGCTTTTGCCGGCAGAACTGAGTGTTCAAACAGGCTGTGCCTTGACGTGCACGCGTTCGGTCTGAATCGTATGATCAAGCAGCCTGATCAGCGAATAGACAGTTTCAGTGCATCGGACATCGATATCTGTCAGCTCGGCCATCTCGATGACCGCACCAATCAACCCTTCGATTTCAAGCGCTTTGCCGACTTCAATATCCTGCAGCATCGATGTCTTGTGTTTACCCACCTTTTCGGCTCCTGCAATACGCCTTTCATTCGAAAGCCGAATTTCCACACCCAGGCTGCGCGCAACTTCCCGACACTCGGTCATCATCTGGTCAATCAATTCTCTTGATGGATCAAAACGGCAGATATCTTCGAGTGTTGCGTGGGTCAGTGCGCTGACGGGATTGAAACTCAGGTTACCCATCACCTTAAGCCAGGTTTCTGCACGGATACTTTCCAGAATGGGGGACTTGAACCCTGCCCGATTCAGCAAATCAGCCAACATCCGGGTGCGCTCCTTCTCGACACCATCCAGCTCCCCGATCGGAAATCGCACTCCCTCAATGTGGGTTATTTCACCGGGCGCGCTGATTTCCGCGGCAGGATAGGATATGGACCCGATAATTCTTTGCGGGTCGAAGGTTGAGTTCAGGCGACCTTCCGGGTCGATAGTCTGAAGAACGTGATTGTCGAACTCGCCCCCGTGAAGTTGGAAATACCACCACAAAATGCCATTCTGAATCGTCAGCAGAATTGAGTCTTCACCCAACAGCGCGTTGACGTCGTCAACAATGGGTGAGATCTGATGGGCTTTTACCGCCAGGATGACGAGGTCCTGTGACGCAACTGAACGGATGTCGTCGGTTGCCGCAATTCCCTCCGCGAACTCTTCGGTTCCATCGTTCATGATGAGTTTCATTCCGTTGTTGGCCTGGATCGCAGCTAAATGCGGGCCTCGCGCGATGAGCGTCACCTCTTCACCAATATTGTGAAGTTTCACACCCATCATGCCACCCATGGAGCCGGCGCCAACAATACAGATTTTCATAGAGTTCCTCCTTCGGAGTGTATTTGGGGGTATTTTAAACAGCCAGCATTCAACGACTTGATCCGTAATCATCGGATGTCTTGAAGAACTGAGTTTTCGTTTGAGAAATCCAGTGTCAAGCGGAACTGCGAATTACCTTGGCATTGATATCCTTATCAGATAGCGAGGCAGGTAAATAAAAAGTGGCGGGGATAGTGCGCGGAGCACAAACTCTATTGGATTGTAGCTCACAGCCCGCCAGTATTTTATCCGTGGTTATTCTATAAGAATTCTCATTGCAATGCGACCGATTGTCCTCGTTAATTTCCACAATAGATTCGACAAATGGGCCCCGCCCCTTGGAACTCCGAGGTAAGGAGGTAAAGATTCAAGGAGTAAGCGTCCGGGCGACCCGGAAGCCGAAGTCGCCGTCCCGGTCCCCCGACCCGTACCTGATGCGATACGCAGAGCGCAGGAGCCTCGGACTGTAGTTCCAGGAACCGCCACGCAGCACGCGTAGTTCACAATTACCGCCTGTTACCCAAGCACTGCCGTCCAACGGCGCACTATCATAATTCTCGTGCCAGCAGTCCTCCACCCACTCCCATACGTTGCCATGTACATCGTGCAGCCCGAACCTATTCGCAGCAAAACTTCCCACGGAAACCGTTTTATTTCGATAAATTCCTTTGGGGCCGTCGCCGTAAGTGTAGTTCCCCCTGTAGTTCGCCTGATTAGTTGAAATTGTTGAACCGAAATGAAACGGCCCGGTCGTCCCCGCCCGGGCAACGTACTCCCACTCCGACTCGGAAAGCAGCCGGTACTGCTCCCCGGTCTTGCGACTCAGCCAGCTGACGTATGCCTGTGCATCATGCCAGTTGACACACACCACCGGATGATCATTGCTCTGGCTGAACCCAGGCTTGCGCCAGGAACGCTGTTGTCGTAGTTGCCACAAGTCGCCTTCAAGAATAGTCCAACAGCCAGAAGAAGGCGCATCGTGTCCTGTCGCCTCGACGAACTCTTCAAACTGTTCACGCGTCACTTCGTATTTCCCCACTGCAAAAGGATTGGAAATCGTAACCTGATGCTGCGGACCTTCGTTGTCTTGTCTTTCTTTCTCCGAAGCAGGTGACCCCATCAGGAACGTGCCCGGTGACACTACCACCATCTTCGGGCAGGTCTCGCAATCCTGGAATTCTGTTCCGCCAGGATACATTTTCATCAACTCTTCCTGCTCCTCACGCTCCCCTTGGGCGTCAGCAAATAACATGCCTCGCTGCGGCGCTTGAATCACCGATTCATGCTTTCGAATTGTCTCAGATGCCGGTTCTCCGTAACGCGTCGTCGCCAGCTTCACTGCCGTTTTGTCTATCGAGTCCGGAATATTGACATTCGCACCAGTTTCCATGAGAATCTCAATTACCTCCCCATACCCGGCCTCCCACGCTCTTTTGCCGTTTTCGGAATCCGAGCTCGCGTACAACGGTGTTCCGATTGCAAGCGCCGCAACAATTGCCGTTGCGAATACTTGTCCATATGTCACCAATTGCGGCAACGCAGATTGGTGACATCTCGAACTTGAACTGAATAAATTGGCGATGTCCGCTGCTCTACGCCGACTAATGGAGGCTGCAGCAATTGGTCGCTTCGAGAACATGCCAAATTTGTCTTCCTTGAACTTGATGTTCATAACTTCTTCCTTGAATTCAAATTGATGAAACGGCCTCCGCGAGGTAATAACCAAACGTCTTCAGTCAGAATTTGCGCGCGACCATCAGACCATCGCGGATCGGCAGAAGCACGTTGGAGACTCGGACATCCGTGTGAACCTTCTCATTGAACTTGGCGAGGACCGAAGATTCTTCACTCTCGGGATTCAATACAGTACCGCTCCAAAGCACATTGTCGGCAACAATCAAGCCACCGATTGAAACCAGCGGCATCACTGCATCATAGTAATTTGGGTAATTCACCTTGTCCGCATCGATGTACACCATGTCAAATGGGCCGTCGAGTGCGGGAATTGTTTCAAGCGCATCGCCAATCATAATAATGACTTTGCTGCCATGCTCACTTCGATCAAAATAAGAACGAGCAATTGATTCCCACTCCTCATCAATATCCAATGTAATCAATTGACCATCATCTGGCAGCACCTCGGCGACAGATAATGCCGAATAGCCGGTAAACATGCCAATCTCCAGAACGCGCTTTGCACCCGCGCTGAGAGCCAGCAGCCTGAGAACCGCTACCTGCAGCGCACCTGACAGCATCCTGTGATCGTCCGTGTTTTCAGTGGTCCAGTCGTGAATTTCCTTTACCAGACGCACTGTTGGAATGCGCCTCGGCGTATGCCTCAATTTCTGGATCTGCATCAGGCAGGCCGACGGCACGAGTGTCTATTGAGCCGTTGTCATTCAATTCAATCCTCCTGCGCTTCCGCGTTCGACAGCTGCGCGCAACCTCGCGACTTCATCGTCGGCAGCCTGAGACGACTTGACCCCATTTAACGATTCTATCAATGATTTCATAAACTTGATGTCTTTTGAATATTCTTTCATTCTGCGCGTATAGACTGCTCTGTTTTTGGTGCAGACAAGCGTGTACGGGCTTCCTGCCCTTTCCGTTTGGTGATCGATATCCAACCGCTGGGCGTCGATCTGCCGATGGAGATGCGCGCGTAAATCCTTTCTCAACGGAAATCGCGCAACACGCTGTTCGGGGTGATCGCAAAACTCTTGAAGCTCTTCGCATAGCGGGCAACGGCAGGCAAGCACAACATCCATCTTCCAGTTTCCCGGTTCCTCGGGAGGCATTTCGCTGCGACCGAGAAGGTAGCCTGCAGAGACGCGCCACAGCGACAGATACGCCTCAGATTGAAAAATATCACTGATCTCGCGCAGCTCGACAAGAGCTTCCGGAACTTCCCGATCAAGCGACGACGCCTTCGGGAAACCGTCAAATACCGCAGGCACTGAAGTTGCAATGTCCATCGCATCAGCGCGCCAAAACAGCAAGAACAAACTCTTTATGGCTTTCTTGCGAATTACTGCGGCCTGTCCCGTTTCGCGGCGACGTTCAGATTGACTCGGCTCGCGAGACAGCGCCTCAGGGAGCATTCCGATTATCTCGTTGACACACTCTTCAAACAAGTGCCGCCTGCTGCTGGCAGAATAGTCGATTTTCTGGTCTGTCAGCATAAGCATCTGGAGAATTCCATCGGGATAATCGGGAAACTTTTTATTGATCAGCACAGCCAGAATTTCTTTAGCGTCAGCCGCACTGAGCGTGGACAGAACGGCCGCTATTTTTTCGTTTTCATCACCCCTGTAATTTCGACTTGCGACTTCGCACAAAAATTCCTTGGTAACCTGGGGCTCACCCAATCTGAGAAGCAGTTGAAACATCTCTGACAAGCCGGGAGGATGATAATAGCGTTGCGGTTCAGGCCATCCTTTTGTAAGAGTCCGAACCATACCGATGATGTAGTCATCGGCAATTCCATCATTGTGCGCCAGTTCTTCTGCGACCCAGGCTACACCTGAAACAACATCATGTCGTAACAGTTCATCCAGCACTCCCGCTTTCCTGAACAATACCAAAGCGGCGTAGTGGTAAGCGCGCTCCAGCGTCGCTCCCCCATTGCCCATTGCCTCCTCAACTTGCTCGTCATCGGGAAATGCGTCTTCCAGCGCTTCTGCTGGCATCAGCTCGCATTGGCTGACTGGCAGCCTCCCGAAATCCACATCGCACTCGTTCGGAGAGTTCCAGCTGTCCATCCAAATTTCTTTTTCAATGAGGTCGCCGGTTTCATAATCGCCCAGGTCATCGCCTCCGAAATCGTCGTAGTAGTTGTAACCGCCGCCAACATACCAGGCGTCGAATATTTCGCTGATATGCACGATGGCCGCATACAGTTCGCAATCCGCCTGTTCAGATGCCATAGCGAGGGCAGAGGCGACACCCCGATCGCCATTTTTGAGAACGCCGAAAGACAGACCCGCTTCACTGTACTCGTGTTCGAGAATCCAGACGAGCTTATTGGCTGCGTCTTGTTTCTCGCACCAGAGCCGCAACTCTTTGGCAATGGCACTGGCTTCATTCCTATAGTCGGGAGCGGCAAGAAACTTTTCGTCGCCGTCCGGCTCAAGTATCAGATTGAAGACAAGCGCGACGCGATGGCCTGATCGAACCTTTTTCACTTCATGCTCGCAATCTGCATAGAATGCCGCATAAGCCATCTCTGACGGATCATCGACATTCATTTCAATGTTCACTTCTCTGGACTTGTGTCGCACGACAAGTTCCCCGCCCGCACCCTCTACCGGGAGAGAGATTGTCAAAGTGGCGACCATGCCATCCGCTTTTTCCGTGTCGCGATGCGGAATGAAAAAGCCTCCCGTTTGATAAACGAGCAGCTTGTAGAGCTCCGCCTTGAGCTGCTTGCGCGGGCATCCCAAGCCATCGGCGGCCAGATGCAACAGATTGCGGAGCGTCTCTTCCCAAGAACGCCCGCCCAAAGACACCTGGTCCTCATTGATTTGCCAGCAATTTCGTACCGCAGTGTCGACCAATGTCTCCGAACCTCTGCCGTACGGCGCTTGGTGCGCCTCCCTGATCAATTCTCCGAGCTGCGACGCGGGTACAGGAAAAGACAGTACTCCAACATTCTCTATTTCGAGTCTGGGCATCGGCACGACGAGTCTGCCATGCGTACAGAAGTCTCCAGGCCGATCAATTGACAGAAGAATTTTTTCGAGTCGAGAACTCTTTCTCTGATCAGCGGCTTGAATTGACATTTACTTCATCCATCGGTTTCCGAGCCGCGATGATCGAATCCATCGTTCCGACTCAGGATGCTTCATAGTGCATCTGTTTCAAAGAACCAGATTTTACGATTTTTTGCAACTGGACAGGCAGGCGTTCCGGAGCATTTCGCAGGCAGAGGCTGAACATTTGAAATAAAGCTTTGCTGTTGGCACGGAAATCGCCCGGCGTCCCGGCGGCGTCATTGAACGGGGTGTTCGCCGATTCGAAAGCGGTTGCGAGCAACCGCATCCGAAATTCGACAACGCATTGATGATCCGGAAACAATTTGGAATTTGCGGCAAAGCCATAGAGCATGCTGGCCTGTATCGCAATTGCTACAGTCGTAGCGATTCAATCTTCAGATCTTCCCAAATCCATGTCGTGTCAATGGGTTTTACGCTTTGAATCAGGGCCAGCCGGTGCTCAAAATTTTCCAGACTCTTAAGCCAATCAACCACCTCACTTCGTCCGATTTCTGTAGCCACGGCCTTTCTTGGGGACTTGTTTCCCAGACTCGCAAGTGGCGCATCAAGCGCAAAGCTGAAGTGTTTTCTAAGCAAAGAATGCCCGGGTACGAATAATTCCCCATCCCTCATATTGGCGCCGCGTTTTTGCAGCGAAATGCTCGATTCGTCCAATGCTCGATCTAAGTCTTGGTACGAAGTCAAGGGGCGTCCCGCTAGATTTCCAAGGCGCGATTCCAAAAGCGATTTGCCCCGCTCCCCGCGTTCAGACGAATTGGTACCAAGCAACAATGAATTCCGATCAATCGTGACTCTGCCAATCACAGTGCTTCCGACTTCACCCTTGTCTGATCTGGAAGCATTTTTTGGTTTCAGTGAGCCTTTTTGCTGCCGTGCCAAACGATATGGCGGACTTCCGCGCTCTAGCCAGTACCATGCGGTTTTTTCGTTCAACCTTTCAAATCCCTCAATTTCGTCAAGCGCTCTGATCACCTCAGCATGATCACCCAGAATCGGGAACTCCACCACGCAGTAAATCACTTCCTCATCGTCGGAATTGCGCAGTTCAGGCAAAGGTTCGTTTGCTTTCGTAAAGAGGTCTACCAGCAATTCATGAGTGAGCATTGACGGAATCGGTACAGCCGCACACAGTACACCTCTGGAGATAAGTGTCATTTGTGCTGGATTCTGGTGCATCAGTCGCGCTTTCTTATTGACCTGCCTTTCAATTTTTTTTGCTTTTTTGCGTACCGCCTCAACAAACATCCTCGAGAATTTTCGGGGAAAGGCCAAAGCGGCAGTCGTAAAATAATATTTTCCACCCATTGATACGACTCGCGATGCTATGCAATCCCATAAAACCCAAGCACTCGGCTCCGGCACACTCTGTATCGTCAACGTCAGATCTTCACAAAACATGTCCCGCACTTTCGCGGTCAGTCCTTCCGGATCAAGTTCAATGACTTCATACATAGACAGCGAGGATTCCAGAAGCGCATTCAGATATTGCCGGGAAATGGCCGGCTCGCGCAAACCGCGGCGTTTGAGGTAGTGGCGGGTCACGTTCAATTCGTCATTTACACCAAACCAACTTGTAAAAAAGTCCTCGAGTATCAATTTGTTGATTGCATGGACGGCGCCAGGACCGATGCATTCAAAAAGCTCAACATCATCGATCTGGAGTTCATCAAGGACATGATCCAGGTGATTACAATAAGTCTCCTCCTTGAATTCTGTCCATTGACGCCTTTCCGACCACTTTATGAGCCTGTCCAGGGACTGTTCAATCTTTTTGTCTGATACCATTTCTTGCAACTGCGTCAATGTTCTAGAAAATAAAACGACCGCCAGACAGGGGGCGGTTGCAATTCATTCAAATTGTGTCGACATGCCAGAAGGCTATTCTACTTTGATCGCCTGCATTTCTTCAATTTCGAACTTGAGTTCCGGACTTGCCGATTCAGATGCATGGCCCCTGGAAAAAGTGAGTCTTCACAATTGAAATCAGGCCCAAGGCCTGCAATTTCGTGCATCGCATTTGCTTCAGATGCACTCGTATTTTGATAATCGCACATTGGATAGATCAACATCGGACATCCTGACACCCCTGCCAATATTTGAGTGTACATGTTTTTGATTTATCTTGTTTGGTTGTGGTCTGCTGACAGTTCGTAAACCAGTTTCAGATTCGTTCCGGGATTCACGGTTTCAGTCGGCTCAGTTCATCCAGAAGGGGTTTCAGGTCCGATTTCGAACTGCGAATATGCTCAATCTGCACTCCTGCCGCCTGCGGCAGGCTTACTATTCTGTCATTGCAGGAGAGGGATTTTTGTTTAACTTTTCCGCCACGTTTACCGATTCATATGACATTGTAACGACAGTAAAAATATTCAATCTAGAAGAATTCGTCGGCGAGGGATATGGCAAAAGGATTTATTTGAACCAGGATGAATTCGACTCGTTTCGGACCCGGAACATAGAACTCACTCACAATGAGAGGCAGAAAGTGGTGCTGAAATCTCTGCTCAATCTTGCGTTCGTTTCTATCTGCGTCGGGAAAATTCGAGAACTCACAGGAGATGACTCCCTGTATCACTCCCCATTGATGTTGACGCTAGTCAATACCGTCAATACCAAAATCGAGAAAGAAAAAATGATCTGTGGACTTTTTTCAGACACTTCTGGAGATCGCAACTGGAACATTCAACTCAGATATTTTTTCTGTCGTCAAGAATGAGTTGATCCAGGACTGGAAAGATTCAAACTTCCTGTTTGGAAATTCAGATGATGTCAACCTCGGCAAACATGAGGAATTAATGAGCGGCATCACAATAAGTGATCTTTGCGAACAGGTTTTCTTGAGTCGCGAACACGGCGCTCTGCAAATTGTCAAAAGTACGGACAACAAAGAAATCGCGATACAAATGAAAAATGCCGATGCGCCGTTCGCGTTAATTCGGATTGGTCAAACCACAAATTGGCGAACTCAGCTGCTACGCGGATACGAGGAGACCCTGACCCTGCAGGAAAGTTCCTATTTTTCCAATCTCGAGACAAGTTCCATAACGATTCTAATGGGTTCACGCTCATTTTTTGAAAGCTGGGATTCGAATTGACCTAATGTAATCAACTACATCAATATCGGTGGAGTTGAGGCAAAAAAGTTTGTGATCCAATCGGTCGGGCGCGGCGTTCGAATTGAACCCGTTCGATCAGAGCGAAAGCGTCATGAATTCCTGTACGAGAATAGACATCTTTTCGAAGACATGCAGGATTTGACAAGGCCCGTAGAAACACTCTTCTTGTATGCAACCAACCGAAAAGCTATCAAGTCGGTTCTTGAGGGACTGAAGTCAGAAAAAACCGGCAAGTTTGAAATTATCGAAGGATTTGTAAAAGCGGATGCTCCGAAACTGAACGGCAATGACATGATTTTGCTCGTTCCCCGGTATCGGGAGGCGAGCAGAAACGAAAATTCGGATTATGCAAAATTTGCACTGAACAGCGCTGCATTGATGAGGCTGAGGCTGTACCTTGAATCGACACCTGATGCTGTCTTTCTCGTTCGCGATGGAATACCGCCGTCGAAATTGAAGAGACTGAGGAAATTTGTCGATCCGTCAAATATCAAGCTAACGTCAGGCAAAGAGTACGCAGACTTGAATTTTCTCTTGTTTCGGCTGGTTTCACACATGGACAGCACCGAGCAGTTCTCCGCTGGCGTGCGGAAGTTGAATGACGAAGAAGATATTGTGCACTTTCGCAAAATAAGAACCAGGCATATGCCGACAAATGTGCTATGCCGACAAAGCGCTCCAAAGGATTGATCTTATTGGAGCGCGCTGTGCAGTTTGTCGGCATAGTTACGAACTCTCGATACAATCCGATTGGCTGTTTTCGCGCCAATGGGCAAGTATTAGCAGCGGATAAACGGCCTGTTTTCTTTCATCAGCTTTCAACGCATTGATTGAGCTGTGCAATGGCGGGACCATAGAATCAACGAAGTCTTCATCATCGTCATGAAATAGTGTATTCCTTTCTGTTTTTAGCTGAAAGGAGGCACTATTGTGTTAAACACGAAACACGCTTCGCCAAGTGCGGAGCAAAATTGGCTTGTATCGCATAGGGACGCGTTTTTGGATGCGATGCGAAAGCAGCACTATGCAACGCGCACACTTCAGACATACCGGCAGATGACTGATCGGCTGTGTGGTTGGGTGCGGGAGTTGGGCATCAGCTGTGACGGGCTGGATGCAGTTGCGCTGAACGAGTGTGCGTTGACCTGCCCATTGACCGGATCAAAAACAATGGCACGGGAATTTGCACAGGTTACAGGTCGGTTCATCGACTTTCTTGTCAAGACTGGTGTGATTGCAGAGCGACCAGCCGGTGTGTTGTCTGAGCCGGATTTCCTGGCGCAGTTATGCATGGACTTCGTCCAGTGGCTGCGCCACCATCGGGGCATGTTTGGCGGACGATTGCGCACACACGAGAACATGCTGAGCGATTTCGTTGCCTATTGTGCCGATGGCGGTTCAGTTGCTGAGGCGCTGTATGCGCTGACGCCTGCAAAGATACATGCTTATCTGGCTCAGGTGTCTGGCAAGGTTCACTGGCGGGTGCCGTACCTGCGCAACATACTGCGGTTTTTGTTTTGGCGCGGATTGACTGCGTGCGATCTGTCCGGCTCAATTCCCAGCACAAGGGAAAGTAAATCCGGCGAGACTGTGCGTCATCTCGATGCCGAAACTGTTGGCAGATTGCTTGCTGCGACGCGTGGCGAAAGCGCACGTGAAATGCGCGACTACGCAATGCTGCTGATCATGTTTCGATTGGGTCTGCGCGCACAGGAGGTGATCGCACTGCAGCTTGACGACTTTGACTGGCGCAACGGCGCAGTCAGGATCCGCGGCAAAGGCGGGCAGCTGGACACCATGCCGTTGCCGGTCGATGTCGGCGAAGCACTGGTCAACTGGATCTGCAATGCGAGAAAAGGCGACTCGCGCCATGTGTTTGTGTCGGTCTATGCGCCGTTCAACCGAATTGCCTCGTCATTGACGCTCGTAGCTGCCCTTCGGATTGCGTACAAGCGTGCCGGACTGAACCCGCCGAGCGGCGAAGTGCGCACCCATGTGTTGCGGCACAGCCTGGCGATGAGACTGCTCCGACAAAACCAATCACTTGAAGAGGTCGGCAATGTGCTGCGGCACCGCAGTCAGCAATCCACCACGGTTTATGCCCGCTACGACATTGAGGCGCTGCGGCCACTGGCACGGCCATGGCCAACTGCGCCAGGAGCAGTGCGATGATGAAACGGATCACATCATTCGTCAAGCAGTATCTTGCGCAGCGCAAACGTCTCGGCACCGGACTGTCGGCCAGTGCAGTGCAGGTGCTTGTAACCTTTGCAGCGTTTGCCGATGAGTGCGGCGCTCAAACGGTCACCACCGACCTGTTCCTGAGCTGGAAACAGTGCTACGGGTCAGCCAGCGCCTACTGTTGGCGCGGCCGTTTGAGCCTCATCCGCACCTTTGCCAGATGGCTGCAATGCATTGATCCGGATACTGAAGTGCCGCCCAAAAGACTGATACCAGCAAACTACAAGCGGCCGCAGCCGTACATATACACCGATCAGCAGATCATGCAAATCGTCAATGAGGCGGCACAGCTTGAGTCACAGTCGGGGTTGCGCGGCGCCTGCTACTCGACGCTGTTCGGACTGATTGCAGTGACCGGACTGCGGATCAGCGAAGCGCTGAGACTCGACGATTGCGATGTTAACACCGAAACGGGCGTGCTGCACATCAGTAGCGGCAAACATGACGATAAGCGTCTCATTGCAGTTACTGCATGCACTGCCGAACGACTGGCGGATTATCGCAAAATGCGCGACCGGGTTTTGAACAACTGTGACAATACAGCCTTTTTTGTCGGCGATACCCGACGACGCATCACAGTTCTCAGCGCAGATTACAATTTCGCACTCATCGGAAAGCGCATTGGATTGCGAGCGCCGCTGGCTGGTGAAAGAGGCAACGGTCCGCGCATTCATGACTTGAGGCACACCTTTGCCACTGCCACCTTGATTGAGTGGTATCGAGCAGGTCTTGATCCTGACCGCGAGATGTACAAGCTCAGCACTTGGCTCGGGCATAAGAATCCGGAAGGAACGTACTGGTACCTGGAAGCGGTGCCTGAGCTTTTGCAACTCGCGGCTGAGCGCGGTACGCGCTCACTTAGCCAGGAGAACGGGTCATGAACGCAATTCCACTGTCGGCGCTTGTCAAAAAGTTCTTCAATGAGCGCCTGATTGCCCAAATGCTCGCCAGTGTCAATACCGTGGCAAGCTACCGCGACACCTTTCGCATGTTGCTTTCATTTGCGACCAGACAGCTTGGCAAGTTGCCAACCGACATGTTGGTCACCGACATCGATGCGAACCTGGTTGCGGAATTCTTGATCTTTATCGAGGAGGAGCGCGGCAACAGCGCGCGCACGCGCAACCTGCGAAGGACTGCCATTCGCTCATTTTTCCAGTATGTCAGTGTCTGCGAGCCGGCATTGCTGCATCATTGTCAACAGATTCTGGCCATTCCGCCCAAGCGCTTTGAGCGGCGGATTGTGGACTTTCTGGAGCGCGATGAATGCGCGGCGCTGGCAGCCGCGCCGGACATCACCACACGCTTCGGGCGACGCGACCGGGCCATGCTGCTGGTGATGATGCAAACCGGTGTCCGCGTCTCAGAGCTGATCGGACTGACTGTTGCAGACGCAGTTCTTGAACCTGGTGTCCAGGCTCATATCTTCTGCCAGGGCAAGGGGCGCAAGCATCGCACCACACCACTTCGAGACGACGTCAAACAGGCGCTTCAACAGTGGCTTAATGAGTGTCCGGGAGCGCCGCACCGTCCGCTGTTTGTCAGCAACCGGGGCGGTGCGTTCAGCCGCGACGGCATCGAGCGAATCGTGCGCAAACATTCGGCTGTTGCAGCCGAAACATGTCCTTCAATACTGGGCAAGCGGGTCAGCCCCCACTCGTTGAGGCACTCCGCGGCAATGGAATTGCTTCGCAATGGCTGCGGCTGCACGATCATTGCCCTGTGGCTCGGGCATGAATCGATTGAAACCACGCAACGATATCTGCACGCAGACCTGCAGATTAAGAAAGAGGCGATGGATCGAACCCGTCCGCATGATGTGCCGAAGGGGGTTTATCAGCCTGCAGATGGACTGCTGGCATTCCTTGACGCAATGTAACTATGCCGACAAACTGCACAGTGCGCTCCAATGAAATCAATCCTTTGGAGCGCTTTGTCGGCATAGCACATTTGTCGGCATATGCGGAGCTATGCCTATATAGGCATAGAAGCGCTGAGCTGGGGTGAAGCGAGAGACTTGACCGATAAGATTATCAGAGTGTCGCGAGGCCAGGTCTCGGAAGAAGAAACGAAATCACTGGCGTTGAAGTTCGCAGAAAACAAAATCAGTCTTGAAGAGTTCCAGCGAAAAATCACTGGTGCATCAGAATTAACGCACAGGAACCTCAGAATCAAGCACGTGCAAAAACGCTACTGCCTGCCCATCGTGATGGCCGATTCAGAAAACGGCGACTTCATTCAACACATCGTGAAAGAGCAAAGTGAGGTTGATTTCCTAAACGGTCTGGAAACATGGCTCGAAACCAACAAGCCTGAATGGAGTGGGTGGATGTTCAGCAAGATTGACGAATATCTGGACAGAATCCTCATTCCCTATTACAACAGCGAGACAAACGAGTACGCGCGATTTATCCCTGATTTCATATTCTGGATGTGTGAAGGAAGCGATTTTCGGATTGTTTTCGTTGACCCGAAAGGGACTGTTCATAAATCAGCATATTTGAAGATTGACGGATTCATGCACCTTTTCGAGACGAATCAAGTGCCAGTGAAATTCAAATTCAAGAACTGCAACGTTTGCGTTCGGCTTCTGATGTTCAACGACAGCAGTTCCGTCCCTGCCCTTTATCGCCGATTCTGGACATTGGATTACGGGCGTATTTTCGGCAAAATTTGCTGACCAGTCCGCGAGAACAGGATTTCTGAATTGGAACGACAGGTCTGAAAGACTCGCAAACCGTTACCGAATTGTTTCAGCGATAGCCGCAAGCGCTTTTTGCCGCAATTGCAACTCGCCGGACCAAGGCTGCATGTCCGAGTCTGAACTCAGATTTTTCGCGCAACCATCAGGCCATCGCGAATTGGCAGCAACACGTTAGACACTCGGGGGTCAGTGTGAACCTTCTCATTGAATCGGGCGAGGACCAAAGACTCTTCATCATCAGGATTCAACACAGTGCCGCTCCAAAGCACATTGTCGGCAACAATCAGGCCACCACTAGACACCAGCGGTACCACTGCATCATAGTAACTTGGGTAATTCACTTTGTCTGCATCGATGTACACCATGTCAAACGGGCCGTCGAGTGCGGGAATTGTTTCAAGCGCATTGCCAATCACGATGGTGATTTTGCTGCCATGCTCACTTCGATCAAAATAAGAACGAGCAATTGATTCCCGGTCCTCATCAATATCCAAAGTAATCAGTTGACCATCATCTGGCAACACCTCGGCGACAGATAATGCCGAGTAACCAGTAAACATACCAACTTCCAAAACACGCCTTGCACCCACGCTGAGGGCCAACAGCCTGAGAACCGCTGCCTGCAGTGCACCTGACAGCATCCTGTGATCGTCTGTGTTTTTGGTGGTCCAGTCGTGAATTTCCTTTACCAGGTCAGACGCACTGTCAGAATGTGCCTCGGCGTATGCCTCAATTTCTTTATCAATAAAGTCCATCGGAGTTTTTCGTTTGCGTTGCTGAACCTCGGGAAGTGAATCTCAGTATATCCGCAAATTGAGTTTGTCAAATTTCAGCAATACACCAGAATTGATAAGACAATCTGGAACAGTATTGGCTGTTGTCCAGTTGGTCTCGACAGATATCCAGCTGAAAAATCACCCATCGATTCAATCGCTATAAAATTTTGTGGTTTGAGATAGAATTATGCAATTCAGCGCTGTGCTTGAATATTCTGTATGCAGAATGGCGCATCGATATATCAAAAAAACAGATACATCAATCAAATGTGTGGCATTGTCGGCCTTTATCTCAAGAAGACTGAACTCGAACCTCAGCTGGGTGAATTCGTCTCGGACATGCTTGAGGAAATGGGCGATCGGGGACCCGACAGTGCCGGTGTCGCGATCTACCGCAACCCCGCACCGCCAAACGGCTCAAAAGTCTCGCTGTTCAGTACCGATCCAAAGGAGAATTGGCAATCCCGGGTTGATGAAATCAGCCGCTCATTCGATGTTGCATTCAACTTGGAGACCCACGCCAGCCATGCGATCCTGACGAGCGCTTTAGCAGTCGGTGAAATTGAACAATGGATTCCCCGAAACTGGCCCAGCCTCAGGGTGATGAGTGTCGGCACTACGATAGAAATTTACAAGGAAAAAGGGCATCCGAGGGATGTCGCCAGTCGATTCGGATTCAAACAATTCTCAGGTACCCATGCAGTCGCACATACCCGCATGGCTACCGAAAGCGCAGTAACAACCGAACACTCCCATCCGTTCTCGACCGGGCTTGACTTATGCCTGGTACACAATGGTTCATTGTCCAACCACAATCGTCTTCGCAGATTCCTGACTCGACAGGGTGGTCAGTTTCAAACCGATAACGACAGTGAAGTGGCAGCCGGATACCTCACTTGGAGACTGTCTCTCGGAGACTCAGTCGTCGACGCGCTGGAATCCGCAATAGAAGATCTGGATGGCTTCTATACCTTCGCGATCGGGACAAGTAATGGATTTTCTGTGTTGCGCGATCCGATTGCCTGTAAACCCGCAGTGCTTGCAGAAAATGATGACTGGGTTGCCATGTCATCCGAGTACCGGGCGATCGCCAGGCTGCCGGATGCCAAACACTCCGAAATTTGGGAACCGGCACCCGCGCAAATTTACAGCTGGGAACGCAACGGCTTGGATTCAGGTGCAGAAAATGCAGTTTGATCTCGCTTCCCAATCGCTTCGCGAAATCAACCAGGCACTGCACGATGTTGACAATCATCACGGTGAAACCTACACGATTCTGCATCCAAAAGGCACACACTCGGTTGCCGTCGGGTTAACCGAACCGATTGAAGTGAATATTGACGGACACGTCGGATATTACTGCGCCGGCATGAACAAAAACGCTAGCATTCATGTTCTGGGCAATGCCGGACCAGGGCTCGCCGAAAACATGATGTCGGGACGGGTCTTCGTTGACGGCAATGCGTCCCAGTATGCCGGAGCATCGGGTCATGGTGGGCTGCTGGTTGTCAAAGGCAATACCAGCTCACGCTGCGGAATTTCAATGAAAGGCATCGACATCGTGGTGGGTGGCTCCATCGGTCATTTTGGTGCATTCATGGCGCAATCCGGCCGATTGGTCGTATGCGGAGACTGCGGTGGCAATCTCGGTGACTCCATCTATGAAGCACAAATCTACGTACGCGGAAGCATCGATAGTCTGGGATCAGACTGCGTAGAGAAGGAAATGCGCCACGAACACACGTTTGCACTGCAGGAATTGCTTGAACGCGCCTGCCTGGACTTTTCTGCTGCGGAATTCCGTCGATACGGCTCAGCGCGAAATCTCTATAACTTCAACATCGACAACGCCGATGCAATCTGACAAGGCAAAACCGCCGTTTGATGCTCGAGGGCTACGCTCGTCTGCAACATTTCCTGATGATGTTCTCGCGGAAATTCATCGTGCGGCCGATCAGGGCGTTTACGAAATCAGGGGCTTTGGCGCAAAACGACCCGTTCCATCGTTTGACGACCTGCTGTTTCTGGGCGCATCAATGTCGCGCTACCCCCTCGAAGGGTATCGGGAACTGTGCGGGACCGACGTGGTCATCGGCAATCGATTTGCCAGGCACCCGATTCACCTGAAAATTCCAATCACAATTGCCGGGATGAGTTTTGGGGCGCTCGGTGCAAATGCGAAAGAATCAATTGGTCTGGCCGCGACCGCAATGGGAACCAGCACGACGACGGGCGACGGCGGCATGACCGATGAGGAGCGTCTTTCTTCGAAGACGCTGATATACCAGGTGCTGCCTTCAAGATACGGCCTGAATCCCGATGACGTGCGCCGCGCCGATGCGCTTGAAGTGGTCGTTGGACAAGGCGCCAAACCAGGCGGTGGCGGTATGCTGCTCGGGCAAAAAATCACTGAGCGGGTTGCCGCGATGCGTGATCTGCCCGTTGGTATCGACCAAAGAAGTGCGTGTCGGCATCCCGATTGGACTGGTCCTGATGATCTCGAGATCAAGATACAAGAGCTTAGGGAAATCACCGATTGGCAGATTCCGATTCTGATCAAAATTGGCGCGACACGGGTTGAATTCGACGTTGCTTTGGCCGTCAAGGCAGGGGCAGATGCGATTGTTCTGGACGGAATGCAAGGCGGAACCGCGGCCACCCAGGACGTATTTATCGAGCATGTGGGCATTCCCACGTTGCCCGCTGTTCGACAGGCTGTCAATGCGCTGGTTGAACTGGATATGCACCGCAAGGTTCAGCTGATCGTCTCAGGTGGCATTCGAAGCGGAGCCGATACGGCGAAAGCTCTGGCGCTCGGCGCTGATGCTGTATCGATTGGCAGCGCGGCAATGGTTGCACTAGGCTGTAATCGCCCGGTCTATCTGGACGACTATGCTGATCTTGGCACGGCGCCGGGCAAATGCCACCATTGTCACACCGGCCGCTGCCCGGTCGGCATCACCACACAGGATCCGGAATTGGAAGCGCGGCTGCGACCCAAACAGGGTTCCAGGTGGCTCAAAAACTATCTTTCCACGATGGTGCTGGAATTGCAGACACTTGCGCGGGCTTGCGGCAAAAGCCACGTCCTTAATCTTGAGCCGGAAGACATGGTCGCACTGACAGTTGAAGCGGCTGCAATGGCTCAGGTCCCGCTGGCCGGGACCAACTGGATCCCAGGACGGTCGGACCGTTAGGTCAATGCGGGCCAGGCGACACGATTGAGTCTCAGGAATGGCCTAATCAACATTAAAATGTAATCCAATGTCTTTGGATGGAGGTTAAACAATGGCAATTGATCTTGCACAAGTAGCAAAGGAAAAATCAATCAAATACTTCTTGATCAGTTTTGTTGATCTTTTTGGGGTGCTTCGCGCCAAACTGGTACCTGCTGGCGCCATCGGTGCCATGCAGGAGGAAGGTGCCGGATTCGCTGGTTTCGCGACATGGCTGGACATGACTCCGGCAGACCCGGACATGCTCGCTATCCCCGACCCAAACAGTTTGATCATTCTGCCTTGGAACCGTGAAATCGGTTGGCTGGCTGCCGATCTGTGGATGGAAGGCAAGGAAGTCGAACAGTGTCCGCGCGTAATCCTCAAACGGCAAACCGCCCGGCTTGCAGAACAGGGATACGTTATGAAAACCGGCGTGGAATGCGAATACATGCTGCTGGACACAAGCGGCGAAAACATAAACGATGTACTGGACTCCCAGGAAAAACCTTGCTATGACCAGTCTTCGCTGCTTCGAAAGTATGCGATCGTCAGCGAAATTTGTGATGCGATGGTCGAGCTTGGCTGGAACCCTTACCAGAACGATCACGAAGATGCCAATGGCCAGTTTGAAATGAACTGGGACTACAGCGATGCACTGACTACAGCCGACCGCCACACTTTTTTCAAGTTCATGGTCAAAACGATCGCGGAACGCAATGGAGAACGGGCCACATTTATGCCAAAGCCGTTTACTGATCTCACAGGAAACGGATGCCACGCGCATGTTTCCCTTTGGAGTTCCGAAGATGACGTGAATCTGTTTCTTGATGAATCCGAGGAAATGGGACTGTCCGCGCTGGCATACAGTTTCCTGGGCGGCGTCATTCACAGCGCAGACGCGCTGTGCTCGATTTTCAATCCTACAGTAAACAGCTACAAACGAATCAATGCATCACGAACTCGATCAGGCGCTTCGTGGTCGCCGAACTCAGTCACCTATACCGGCAACAACCGGACTCACATGATTCGGATTCCCGATGCGGGACGTTTTGAGTTGAGACTGATGGACGGCTCGGCGAATCCCTATCTGCTGCAGGCAGGAATCGCAGCCGCCGGATTTGATGGCATTCAGAACAACCGTGATCCGGGTAAACGCCTGGATATCGACATGTATGCCAATCCTGAGTTGGCCG
Source organism: Arenicellales bacterium (assembly GCA_965202615.1). GTDB lineage: Bacteria > Pseudomonadota > Gammaproteobacteria > Arenicellales > JAJDZL01 > JAJDZL01. The sequence goes on along the minus strand of OZ241837.1, from coordinate 710,334 downwards.
GCGACGTCAAGAAACTGCCCCTGAATCTGCTTGATGCGATCCGTCTTACAGACTCGAACGAAGTTTTGCGTTCCACCATGGGAGCAGAGAATATCGACAGTTACTGCAAACTGAAAATGCAGAACTGGAACCAGTTTTGCTCGGAAGTATCCAACTGGGAACGCAACAATACGCTTGACTGCTGATCAGCAAACCGCCCTCGCTGAGAGCTGATTTATCTGGAATTGACAGCGGAGCATTCCGGTAATCAAGCATACCCCGTCAGGGGTAGTTGATTGAACCCAGCAATACACGGTCAGATGCGCCAGTCACCGATGGCAGGTTGGCCGGGATGCCATTGACGCGGCGTTCCGCCAACCAGGCGAACGCGCAGGCCTCAACATCATCCGGTGAGATTCCATAGTCCTGGGTGGTCGTCACTTCAAGTCCCGAGACTTGTTCCAGCCTCCCAACTATCGCCTGGTTATGCGCACCGCCACCGCAGACGACAATTCGTTCAACGGGCGGCATCCATTTTTCGATCCCCAGCCAGATTGATTCGGCAGTGAATGCGCACAGTGTGCTTTGCACAACCGCCGGGTCGGGTTCTGGACGCATGGCTTCAAGGTGTTTGTATAGCCAATCCAGGTCAAAATGCCTGGTATCGAGGCTCTTGGGCGGTGTTTCTAGAAAAAAGTGGTCGCGCATGAAATTCGCTAACAGCGATTGATCCGGCGAAGCAGACTGGGCCCATGCACCGTCTTCATCGAACTGCAAGTTCCTGCAGGTTTGAATCCACTTGTCTGACAGGGAGTTGCCCGGGCCGGTATCGAAGCCGATCACAGGACTGTCTGCGTCAACTGGCAGAAAAGTTGCATTTGCGATTCCACCAATGTTGACAACTGCTACAGCAGCGTCGTCACCCCCAAAGACAAACTGGTGAAACGCTGGTGCAAGAGGGGCACCTTGACCGCCGTGACGCATGTCTTCACTGCGAAAGTCATCTACAACCGGGATACCGGTCAATTGGGCAAGCATTTTGCCGTCGCCTGCCTGCCAACTAAATGGAGTGATGCTTGATGGCTGATGCAGAATTGTCTGCCCGTGACATCCTATCGCCTTGACCTGGTTAACGGAATAACCCTCTGTCACCTGCGAAACGGCTTGCGAGTACTGTGCTGCCAATTCGGTGTCAACCTGTCTGGCGATATCCCGCTCGCGGCGCGGATCATTCATGAGATCCAAGAGCAACGAACGCAGCGAATCTGGAAAAGGTCTGAATGCGGATCGGATGACCTTGACTCGGAATTCCGATTCGAACGAGGCAAGAACGGCATCAACACCATCCATGCTCGTGCCGGACATGAGCCCGGTGTACAGGTCATTCACCGCGGGTGGACCGGAATGCCGTCCTGTTTGCTGGGGTCGCTGTTTACTGACTGCTGGCAGTTTGTACAGTCGTCGATCGGTATTCGACCTGTGGTTCGTCAATACTCGCTAAACGCCTTGACAACTCGTCAACCTGGAGTTGAAATGCGCTTTGATATTCGTCCGGAATGGGCTCACCACTCGGCATGTCATAATTCAGCGGGTCGCGATGCTTGCCGTTGACATGAAATTCGTAATGCAGATGCGGTCCTGTTGACAAACCGGTTGAGCCAACGTAACCAATCACCTGTCCCTGCTTGACATAGTTTCCTATATTCGAGCCTTCGGCAAAGCGCGACATGTGGGCATAGACCGTTCGGTATTGTTTACCGTGTTGAAGCACGATCATCTTGCCGTATCCCTTGTAATGCGCCCGTTTCGTCACTCTGCCGGTCGCGGTTGCCCGGATCGGAGTTCCGGTTTTAGCGCCATAGTCAACGCCGCGATGCGGGCGGCGCTTCTTGAGAATGGGATGGTAGCGGCTCTCGCTATAAACCGAACTGACTCTGGCGTACTTGATTGGTGAGCGGAGGAAGTGTCCTCTCATATTCACACCACGGCTGTCATAGTACGAAACCTGATTATCATCGTCGACATGTCGAAAAGCCTTGATTTCAACATCCTTCTGGGTCAGCGATGCAGCTGTAACGGTGACCTCTTGCAACGGTTTGCCTTTTACGTAATTTCGCTCATAGATGACGCAGATCTCATCGCCCTTATGCAACTGTCGGCTAAAGTCGATGCGCGAATCATATATATTCACAAAATTGTTCACGACCGCTTTGGGGATATTCACTTTGTGGGCGGCTTCATAGAGGTTGTTCTGAACAGTGGTACAGGCATAGTGCTCCTGCTGCTCAGTCTTGATTTGCTTGAAGCCCACAAAATACCCGTCCTCCAGCGGAAAAACCAAGCGTACTTTGACGGTTGAATATTCGGGAACCTGCAGCATTGCGAATTTACCGTCACTGAATTTGGCGATTTCCAAAACCTGCCCAGGCTTCAAATCCGTGGTAAGCCATTCATTGCCCGGATAGGTTGCGATTTCGACTGCCAGTGAACCGTCGAGACCGACACGTTTAAAAATCTTACTTAAGGCATCACCCTTGGTGACTTTAACGTGGTCCCAAGTCAGGTCGGCTTTCTTGATTTGCGCATACTTTGCCTTGAAGTTGACCAGATCTTTCTTTTCTGCAGTTTCGAGTTTGCGCTCAAGCAATTTAACCAGTGAACCGGCTCGTCTGGCCTTGTCCTTGTTGACAATGCTGAACTCAGCACCGTCGTAAAGCGCCATCAATTCAATTTGTTTTTTTCGCCGCATTTCGACCCCGAGCAGCTTGTTATTGCTCCAGACGAATTTGAACAAATCGTTGGGATACAGCACGGAAACAGCTTTCGCACCTGGAGTGTTGACCAGGGCCAATGCTTGCCTGTCGCGAAGGTTATTCCGTCGAAAAACCTTGATCAGCGTGTCATTCACGCTTACTGTCGATTTAGTCAGCACCACTGGATTAGTCGCAAGCGACTCCAGATCACCGGGCAGCAATGCATCATTCCCTACGTCTCCGGTTGGCACAAGCGTTTCTTCACTGGCGACTGGATCGAGTACGGTTACGTTAGGTGATTTTTCCGGTTTGTATTTTGAGCGAGATGGCACTGTGAGGTCATAGTCGCGAATTGGACCGCCAAGTCCTTGCTCTTCGTGCGAATGGTCACTGGAATGAACCGTTTCAGCAGATGCCGGCAACTCTTCGGCAACAGTATCGAATATCGGCAAGCTCAAATTTGATGCGGACTTGGTCGGATCGTTCGCATCTTCCCATACAAATGAGATTACAACCTGAAACGCGACGATGTACAGAACCGCGATTGAAAACAGCATGACTTTGCCTTTGCGCGGTGTATAGACAAAGGCTCTACGTCCTGCTTCGTACACGCAATGAAAAATTCGCGATACGGCTGATTTATTTTCAGTTGGACTATTCAACCGGTTAGTCTCCTGATGCATTGGAATTCAGCAAAAAATTCTTCGTTTATTCAATGAATTTCTTGTTTCATCAACTCGTCTGAAAGCTGATTGCGGCGTGCGCAAGTGACAACCACAGCGGTTTGCGAAATTTATTTATCTATTACTCCTGGAAAACTGCGATTCGATTCGGATTCAGCGGGCATCGTGATCGACTTCTATAATAAAAAAAGATTTCAAACAACCATGAAATTTAAAGTGCATTAAATCCACTATAAATTGTAATGTATATCAGTGATATATGCAAAATAGGAAATCCCATAGGAAATTGGCCGAAGTCTGTCAACCGGTACGGATCACCACTCTAAGCCGGAACCGCTTCCAGAAAACCGATTTTCCGCTTAATTATTTTGTCTCAGACGCATCGATTCTGGAACATTTGTCGTCAGGCGCAATGGACAAACTTTGTATTTGTTGACTGATTCGCGAGCACGAAAACAGCCATAATTTTGCCGTTGGACTTGAGTCAGCCTTGGGTCCGGCATAAACCCCAATCATACGATAGCCAATTGACAGTTTCCCTGGAAGAACAGTTAAGCCTGATACAGCGCGGGACGGACGAGATTCTGCTCGAATCCGAACTGAGAGGCAGGCTGCAGAACGACAGACCACTGCAAATCAAGGCAGGATTCGATCCCACTGCACCCGATCTGCACTTGGGACACGTCGTTTTGCTGGAAAAAATGCGTCAGTTTCAACAGCTGGGGCATGAAGTGACTTTCCTGATCGGCGACTTTACCGGCAGAATCGGAGACCCCTCGGGTAAGTCCGCGACCCGTCCACCGATGAGCGAGGAAGAAATCAACGCCAACGCAGCCACCTACAAGGAACAGGTCTTCAAAGTGCTGGATGCCGGGAAGACGATCGTTCGCTTCAACTCGGAGTGGTTTGGCAAACAGGACGCCAGCATGATGATCCGGCTCGCTGCACAACACACGGTCGCCAGAATGCTTGAGCGCGACGACTTCAGGAAACGATTCACCAACCAGCAGCCCATTGCCATTCATGAGTTCCTTTATCCGCTGGTCCAGGGATATGACTCCGTTGCCCTGGAATCAGACGTCGAACTTGGCGGAACCGACCAGAAATTCAACCTGCTGGTCGGCAGAGAATTGCAAAAGCAAAACAACCAGCCGCCCCAAATCGTAATCACCGTGCCAATCCTGGAAGGTCTGGACGGCGTGAAAAAAATGTCGAAGTCACTTGACAACTACATTGGAATTAACGAACCTGCCAATGAAGTGTTCGGCAAAATCATGTCGATATCGGACGAGCTGATGTGGCGTTATTTTGAATTGCTCAGTTCACGACCGATCACTGAAATCGAGTCACTCAGGCAGCAGGTCGATAACGGCATGAATCCTCGCGACGTCAAGTATCAACTCGCTGAAGAAATGGTCGAGCGCTTTCATTCCAAATCGTCAGCGCGAAGCGCGCGCCGTGAATTCATTGCAAGATTCCGGAAACGTGATGTCCCCGAAGACATCAAAGAAATTACGATCGAGCTGACTGGCGAGTCTTTGCCACTCGCCAACCTGCTGAAAAATGCCGGCCTTGTGGAGACAACCTCGGATTCCCACCGTCTTGTCAAGCAAGGCGCAGTGCGGATCGACGATCAACGCATCAGCGACTCGAGACTCAACATACCGGTGGGCGCATCACACATCATTCGGGTGGGTAAACGCCGCATCGCCAAAATTTCAGTGCAAAAGCACAGCGACTGAAATTTATTTATCTGCTTTTAGCAACAATTTAACCCAATTTCGATACAATTTGCTCGCAGTTGTCGACAAATCCGATTCCAGCTCTTGAGCCTTTCTCTTGAGTTCCACTGCACCGTTCTCGCCAAATATGCTGCGCAGCGCCGCTTCATATTCCGGTACCGCGTTCCACTCATCGATGGTATGCGGCCCGGTTTCAACATGAAATTGAATGCCAAGCGCGGTATCCCCGACAACGAATGACTGAACGTCGCAGACCGGTGACGACATCAGGACAGAGGCATCGTCCGGGATTGATTTGACCTCCGCACTGTGCCACTGCAGGGTCTTGAATTGACGTGGCAACTCCTGCATCAATGGATGGCTGTCTCCATCAGCTGTCAGTTCCACATCCAGCATTCCAACTTCGGGTGTTTGTGCCGGACCAACCGATCCGCCCAGCGCGTCAGCCAGCAGCTGGTGACCCAGACAGACGCCCAGAAACGGCATTTTACGCACCGCTACAGCTTCATGGATCGCTTCTTTTTCCCGCACCAGCCAAGGAAACTCCTGCTCCTGCCAAACGTCCATGGGACCACCCATGGAGATCATTGCATCATAGGGCGCCAGATCCGGGATCGGCTCACCTTCGTCGAGCTCGACCGGGTCCCACTCAATTTCGTCCTCGTCCATGAACTGCCGAAATATGCCAGGATGCTCGCATGCAATGTGTTGAAATACGATGATTCTAAGTGGAGCAGCCATTGAATTTCCTCTCAATCAGATAAACGTATTATCGCGCCGCGCGATCCAACAAATGCAGGTGACACACCTTGATATTCGACGCGACGCAAAGCAGACTGGTTACAAGTTACCGGGATTATAGATTGGACTGAACCAGAAACATCCGTTCGCAATGTATCCCGGGCTGGAAGTTATTCTGCCCATGGTGGCGACTTCGGATTACATTCGTTGGTGCGCAAGGTTGTTCGCATTCTCATCGGTACAGTTGAAAGCACATGGCGTGCGACTTGGCGCGCTTTGCGGTGAACGTCGGCAGATCTTGTGTTTCAGGGCGGAGCCATCGGCAACTTGTTCAGTCAGCTCTCTCGACAGTCCCGTTCATAATTGGAATGGGCCAGTCATTTATTCCGTGAATCAACTATAAATGCCGTATCGTGAAGGAATTCAATTGCTCCAATCGCTACCAATCCGCCGCCAGGGAACTGGCGGCGAGATTTGCAACCAAGGCGGCCGTTTGGGACAGGTCCAGAGAATACTGCTGGGAGAACGTTCAGGACCTGGTAGACGCCGGCCTGATGGGGATGACAATCCCGAAAGAGTATGGCGGCCAATCCGCCTCCTATTTCGACGCAGTCCTGGCAATTGAGGAAATCGCCCGCTCCTGTGCGCTCAGCGCACGCATCGTCGTAGAGTCCAATATGGGCGCCATCAGTGCAATCATGGCATATGGCACGGAGGCGCAGAAACGGTTTTGTGCGCCCTATGTGCTGGCGGGCGACAAACCGGCGATTTGCATTACCGAACCTGAGGCCGGCAGCGCGGCTACCGAAATGAAAACCGTCGCTCGAAAGGCCGGCTCCAAATTCGTCATCAACGGTGCCAAGCACTGGATAACAGGCGGCGGAGTATCAAAGCTTCATTTGATTTTTGCAAAGGTGTTTGATGAACAAGACACCGAGCTGGGAATTGGAGGGTTTATTGTTTGCTACGACCCGCAGAGCAACATCACTCCAAAAGGCTTTACAGTTGCCGGCCGCGAACGGACTCTCGGTTTGTGCGGCATGCCCGAAGCCGAATTGCGCTTTGATGATCTTGAAGTAGACGAGACGTTTTTACTGCCTACACCGTCATCTTTGCGTCGTGGATTCGCAGACCTGATGAACGCGTACAACAGCCAGCGGGTGGGGGCCGGAACCATTGCGATGGGGATCGCCGCCGGAGCGCTGGAACATGCGAAACGCTACCTCGTCAGCAGACATCAGTTTGGGCGGCCGCTCGCTGAGTTTCAAGGACTGCAGTGGATGATTGCCGAATTGGATGCTGCAGTTCATGCATCGCGCCTGCTGCTGCATGAAGCCGCCCGTTCAACCGACGAGATCAGCGGCATGTTTCCTGATCCACTGTTTGCAGCCAGGGCCAAGATGTTCGCCTCTGAAAGTGCGATTAAAGTCGTCAGTGACTCCCTTCAAATGTTTGGTGCCCGCGGTTATGGTGACCGTGAGCCGCTGGAGCGGATGTACCGCGATGTGCGGATGTTCACGATTGGCGGCGGCACCGCGGAAATACTGAAAACTCAGGTCGGAAGCCGGCTGCTGGGGATCAAGGCGCCGCAGACTCGCGACGGATATCAGCGGCAGTCTGACACATAATCGATCTGAACTGCCATGCGGACGGGAAAGTCTCGATCAAATCGGGCTGCAGTTATCATTGCGGAGCGCCTGTTTGAGGCAGGCTGCAGATATGCATTCGGCATTCCGCGCGGTGAGGCGCTGATCGCTGCCGTCGGTCCGGGAGCAGTAAACGGCATCAATATAGTGGCTCAACGCTCACCCGGGCCGGGTGCCGATGATTGTATTGTGCGGCCGTATCGATGCAGTCGATACGCTGAGTTATACACGCCAGGCGCTGGATCACCAGGTCGTGTTTTGGGATGGGAGTGAGCCTGCCGACAGCGACAGCAATCAAAGTAATTTTTCGTTCATAGTTACCCAACTTTAGGAGAAGCCCGTGAATGCATTCAATTTTCATTCAGAACCCTTGCAGGATGCCTGGCTGGATGCCTATGGTCATTTGAATGAGGCCTATTACCTGGTGCCGTTCAGCAACGCCAACTGGGCGATGCAGGAGCACTTTGGAATCGGAGTGTCCTACTTCGAAAAGACCGGTTGCGCGATCTACACCCTGGAGACCCATTTGCGATACGTGAATGAAGTCAGACAACCCGCCGACATCAGGGTTGACACCATCATCGTCGATTCCGACCCGAAAAAAATCTGGTGTGGACATTTGATGCTGGTAAACGACCAAGTTTGCGCAACAGCAGAAATAATAATGCTGCACTACAGCACCCGCGACAATCGTCCGGCTCAGATGCCCGAATCCACCCTGAAGTTACTCAAAGATGCACAGGTTGAGAGCCCACCCGACTGGATTGGACGGAACATTTCCATGACAAAAAGACAATAGAGTGCAAGTTGCCTGCTGCATGCATGTATCTATCTCAATCCCTGCCATTTCAACTTGCATGTGCTAAACTAAAATGATTAATCATGTACGATTATTGAGTTGCCTTGCAACTCATTTATCCCAAAAGAATTGAGGAGAATTTCCTATGAAACCAAGCAAGTTCTTCAGCCTGTTCGCAACCGGTGTCGCATTGCTTTTTGCGCACTCAGCGGTTCAGGCTGATGAGTGTAAGGAGCTGGTGATGGGGTCAGCAATATCTCTGACCGGCAAGTACGCCACCAACGGCGTTCACGCCATGAATGGCTATGAGTTTGCAATCCAGAAAATTAAAGATGCCGGTGGCGTCAAGATCGGTGATGACTGCTACAACTTTCGCGTGATCTACTACGACGATGAATCCAAAGGTGATCGCGGCGCAACCCTGGCAGAACGTCTGATCAACCAGGACGAAGTCCAGTACATGCTTGGCCCGTATTCCTCCGGACTGACCAAGGCCATTGCCCCGGTAACCGAGAAATACCAGATTCCGATGGTAGAGGCCGAAGGCGCGAGCCGCTCACTCTTCAACAAAGGGTACAAATACCTGTTCGCAGTGCTGTCGACATCCGAACAGTATCTGGCATCAGCCATCACACTGGCAGCGGAAAAAGCCGAGGAATCAGGAATGAAGCCTTCCGACGTGAAAGTCGCCGTGGCAGTTGAAAACGATCCGTTTTCACTGGACATTCGCGCCGGTGTGCTGGAAGATGCAGCCAGGTATGGCATGCAGATTGTGGTTGATGAACAACTGCCGCGAGACCTTTCCGATATGAGCGCAATTTTGACCAAGGTCAAACTGCTCAAACCCGATGTTCTGGTCGTCAGCGGACACTCCAAGGGTGCCGCCACCGCTGTACGGCAAATCGAAGAACAAAATGTCAAGGCCCCGATGGTGGCGATCACGCACTGTGAAGCTGCGGATGTGGTCGGCAATTTTGGCGAGGCTGCCAATGACATTCTTTGTTCGACGCAATGGGCGGAAACACTGACCTACAGCGACCCGATTTTCGGTACTGCGGCAAATTATGAAATCGAATTCAAGGCTGCCTTCCCGGAGTATTCCGAAAAGACGGTCCCCTACCAGACTGCACAAGCTTCGGCCGCGGTCTATGTTTTCAAAGATGCATTTGAGCGCGCCGGCACACTGGACAAAGAGGCGGTTCGCGATGCACTGACCGAAACGGACCTTGCAACTTTTTATGGTCAAATCAAGTTCTCTGAGGCGGGTAACAACATCGCAAAACCCATGGTTCTGCGACAGATTCAGGACGGCAAGTACAATGTCGTTGCACCCTCCGCGTTCGCCTCACATGAGTTGAACTGGCCAAGAAACTAAAATTGGGTTTCGATTGATGAACGGACCGGTTGTGTCTGCAGCCGGTCTGTTCGTCTGCCTCATGATGACGTCAAGTCAAGTTAACTGATTATCGTTTTTCGATCCTGACCTAAGGTTGCCGGCAAAATGGATCAATTTCTGGCAAACGCTTCGTTACTGTTTCAATTTCCGGTCGTTAACCTCAAGATTGTCATCGACGGGGTGATGATCGGCGCCCTGTTTGCGCTGTCTGCTTACGGGCTCGCTCTGGTTTGGGGCGTAATGAATGTCAAAAATCTGGCACAGGGTGACTTCGTCATTGCCGGCGGATACATCGCGTGGTGGCTGTCAAACCATGGTGTGCATCCGTTGCTGGGAGTTCCCGCGGCATTTGTCGTGCTTTGGGTTCTCGGCTGGATCATTTACAAGTTGGTGATTACCCGGGTGATCGAGCGCGATCTGTTCACCTCGCTGCTGGCCACGTTCGGGCTCGCAATCATCATCGCGCAGGTGCTGAATCTGCTGTTCGGGTCGGATACTCAAAGCATCGCACTTGAGTACGATACGCTTTATTTCATGGACGGCTTTATCGATGTGCCGATTGCAAAATTGATCGGAGTGCTGATGGCCGCGGCGCTGGCTGCCGGGGTGGTTCTGTTCATGAAGTTCAGTCGTATGGGACAGGCGATTCGTGCAACGGCCCAGGATGCCAGAGCGGCACGGGTGCTTGGTATCAATACCGAGAAAGTCTATGCATTTACCTTTTCGCTCAACGCTGCAATCTGCGGGGCCGCAGGCGCCATCGTGGTCATGGTATGGGTGATTCAGCCTTTTTATGGAATTACGCATTCAATCCGCGCTTTTGTGATTGTAACTGCGGCCGGACTGGGCAACCTGCCTGGTGTCATTGCGGCCGGACTTGGGATTGGCGCGCTGGAGCAGTATGGTGCCCATATATTCGGGATCGGGTATCAGCAAGCGGTTGCCGTCTTGCTTCTTTTGCTGGTATTGCTGGTACGGCTGCTACAGCAAAAACGCGTTCGAAAGAGCCTGCAGTAATCTGAACTGGACGATATGGCAATGTCAAAACGCCTTGCATTCTACGGCACCTTAATCGTCATTATTCTGCTGGCGCCGTTTGTATTTCCAGATTTCAAAACCCAGCTGGCGACGCTGTGGCTGATGATTATTGTCGCAATCACCTGGGACATGACCGGCGGGCAAATGGGGTACAACTCGCTTGGCAATATATTCTTCTACGGCACCGGCATGTATGTCGCCGCCATCATCACCATCGCCATTGCCTTTGACGTCGGTGAGTATACCAACGCGTTTACCGATACAGTGTACAAGTTCACCGTCACTGAATACTTCCTGGGCGCCTTTCTCGGGATTTTGGGGGCCGGGATTTTCTGTGCTCTATCCGCGCTTGTCATCGGCTACATTACGTTCGGCCTGCGCGGCCCGTATTTCGCGATCGGCACGCTGGGTGTCGCAATTGCGGCGGGTGAGCTGGTGTCGAATTGGGACTGGGTCGGCGGTGGACAGGGGATCTCGCTGCCGGTTTTTCCCTTCGATTTTGAGACCGGGAAGCTGTTCTTCTATTTTCTGTTCGCAGCAACCGGTGTCTGCGCATTTTGTGTTGCGAAGTGGCTTTACAGTACCCGTTTCGGCGCGGCGATCAATGCGATCCGCGACGACGAAGAAAAAGCTGAAGCCATGGGCATTCACACGATGCGGTACAAGCTCGTCACATGGTCGATCTCAGCGTTTTTTGTCGGGATCGCGGGCGGCGTATCCGCATTTCAACTGATTCATTTTGAACCGCTGGAAACCGCATACCAGACGATTAACCTCGGCATATTCATGGTTGTCTGCGTGCTGCTGGGCGGCAAGGGCACGCTTTGGGGTCCGATTATCGGAGCGATCGTGTTTCACCTGTTCAAGGAAATTACCTGGAACTATTTCCTGGGCTGGCAGTGGGTTGCGCTGGGCACACTGATCGTTGTGACGGTTGTGTATTTCAGGGATGGCATTATGGGCTGGTTGGTACAGGTCAGGCCCGAGTGGTTCGGCATCCGGGTCGAGTCCAAAGACCGCCAGGAGGCTGCGTCATGACTCAAATCATCGAAGTGCGCGGCGTTAACAAAGCTTACGGCGGCGTGATTGCCAACCATGACATCACGATGGGGGTTGAGCAGGGTCAAATTACCGGCCTGATCGGCCCGAATGGATCGGGCAAAACAACGCTGTTCAACTCAATCGTTGGATACCATCCGATTGATTCGGGGTCAATACAATTCGAAGGGGCCGAAATATCGAAAAAATCAGTCCAAGACATTGCCCGGTTGGGCTTGATTCGCACTTTCCAGCAAACTCGAATCTACGGCAAGATGAACTGTGTTCAGAACATGCTGATATCACTGCCGCATCGCAAGATGAGCTTCCTGGAATCATTCAACCGCAATTCTCGCGAGGAGTATGACAAGGCGGATCATTTGCTGGAATTCGTCGGTTTGTACGAAAAGCGATTTCTGACCGCCGGGTCGTTGTCGTTCGGTCAGCAGAAACTGCTGGAGTTCGCCATGGCACTGATGAACGAACCCACTGCACTTTTGCTGGATGAACCGACTGCCGGCATCAATCCCACCTTGATCAATGGTCTGATTGACCGGCTGAAACGGGCCAACAGCGAGTTTGGCATCACCCTGTTCGTAATCGAACACAACATGCGCGTAATCATGAACCTGGCCAGCAAGATTTATTGTCTCGCCCACGGGGAGCTCTTGGCACAAGGGCAGCCCGAAGAAATTCAGAACAATCCGAAAGTCATCGAGGCATACCTCGGCACCCACTAAACCTGGCCCATCGTCCTACTGTCAATGATCACACCGGAAAACAAACGAGCGACCAAAGGTTACGGCGCCGGTGATGTCGATGCGGTCATTTCCGTTGATGAAGTCGCCCGTCAAGCTGCTCAAATTGCGGAAAACACGACAGTCGAAGAACTTGACAGGCTGGTTAACGGTGCGCCGTACGTTTCGATCAACAATCTCAATGCAGGTTACGGAAAAATGGAAATTCTGCATGGGTTCAACTTGCGGGTCGGGCGTAAGCAATCCCTTTGCCTGATCGGTCCCAATGGCGCCGGCAAATCAACAATCCTGCATTCCATATTCGGATTTACCAACATTTATTCCGGGCAGATTACCATCGGTGAGCCTTCTGACGAGATGGACGTTACAACCCTTACCCCAAACCAAAAACTGTCGCAAGCCGGCATCGCCTACATTCTGCAGGACAAGTCCATATTTCCCGGCATGACGGTGGAAGAGAATCTGTGGATGGGCGGTTTTTTGAAAGATCACCCTGTCCAGGCAAAACAAAGCGCAGAGATCATCTTTGACCGCTATCCGAGACTGGCCGCCAGACGCAAGCATCAAGCCAAGGTACTGTCTGGCGGCGAGCGCAGACTGCTGGAAATTTCACGCGCGCTGGTGATGGAACCTTCCGTTTTGCTCGTTGATGAGCCATCGATTGGACTTGAGCCGCGATTTATTGACATGGTTTTTGAAATTCTTGATGATCTGCAGCACAGAGATGGCAAAACCATCATCATGGTTGAGCAGAATGCCAAGAAAGGACTCGAATTTGCAGACATCGGCTACGTACTGGTATCTGGGCAGCTGGCCATCGCCGGCAGCGGTGATGAGTTGCTCTCCAATTCCAAAGTCGGTGAGTTGTTTCTGGGTGGTTGATCCATCCGGTCGCCCGACCAAACGTTGCAGAGGCTAAATAATCGGGCTCAATGCGATAAAATTTACACATCCGTTGCGAACGGACATCCGACTGCGTTGAAACTGTCGGCACGACCATACTCAAGTTCTGTTGATCGCTGCCGCATAGCCGAGACACAAGCAAACAGCCAATGAAATACACAAGCACGCGCGCGCAATCTCCGGAGCTTGATTTCGAGCAGGCCGCGACTTGCGGTCTTGCAACCGACGGCGGACTTTACGTCCCTTTAACCTGGCCAAATTTCAGCGAGAGTGAACTTCGCTCGCTCGTCGGCAAGACCTATCGCGAAGTCGCACTCGCAGTCCTGCTTCGATTCAGCGGTGACAGTGTGCAAGCCAATGATCTTGAATCCATCGTTAATGAGGCCTATTCAAATTTTGACCATCCCGATATAGCGCCGCTTCACGAGATTCGGTCCGGACTGCACATGCTTGAGCTGTTCCACGGACCAACGCTTTCATTCAAGGACTATGCGCTGCAGTTTCTGGGTCGATTCATGGACTGGAGTCTGAGCAAACGCAACCAGCACTTGACGGTTGTCGGTGCAACGTCGGGCGATACCGGGTCCGCAGCGATTAGCGCAGTCGCAGGTCGCAATACCATTGATCTTTATATGCTGCATCCATTCCGACGGGTTTCCGAGATGCAGCGTCGCCAAATGACCACTAACCAGGATTCAAATATTTTTAACTATGCGGTCGATGGAACGTTTGATGATTGCCAGGCGATCGTGAAGTCAATTTTCAATGACGTCGAGGTGCAGCTTCACCACTCTCTCGGCGCTGTGAATTCCATCAATTGGGGACGCATCTCGGCGCAAGTCGCATACTATTTTTACGCGGCGTTACGACTGGGCGCACCCGATACACCGGTCAGATTCGCAGTGCCTACAGGAAATTTTGGTAATGTATTTGCCGCGTGGACTGCTTCAAAAATGGGACTTCCAATTGAGCAGATCATTGTCTGTTCAAACGCGAACGACATACTCACCCGTTTTTTTGAAAGCGGGGAGATGAAAAAAAGCGGTGTCAAGCAAACGGTCACTCCGAGTATGGATATTGAGGTATCAAGCAACTTTGAACGATACTTGTTTGAACTCTATGATCGCGATGGCGCTCAGATTGCAAAGTTAATGCAAAGCCTGAACCAAACTGGCCGTTTCAGCATTGATGAAGACCGGCTGAAGCAGTCGCAAATTCACTTTAGCGCCTGCCGGGTCAACGATGCACAGACCTGCGAAACCATTGCCCGTCACTATGCTGAAACCGGCAATATTGTTGACCCTCATTCAGCCGTGGCATTAGCTGCGGTTGACCGTCTCGAAAGCAATTCCGTCTCACCCATGGTCGTCATCGCTACGGCGCATCCGGCGAAGTTTCCAGATACGATTGAACGCACGCTCAACACCAAGGCGCCAGTTCCAAAGCAATTGCGCGAAATAGCCCAATTGCAGGAACGATATCGGCGGATTTCGAGCGATCCCGATGAACTCAAAACACTGATCTTGGCAGCGTAGTGATCCGAACAGCTGCAAAGCTTGCTGCATTTATTCTACTGGGAGCGCTGGTGGCCACCCAGGCTGTTGCAGACTCTGATCGCGGCGCAGATCTCAATGGTAACTTTACGCAAGGCGGACTGTTGTTCGGAAAGACTTTGCCTGGTGCGCAGGTTTTTGTTGATGGGAACGCGGTACGTGTATCCAAAGATGGACAGTTTCTAGTCGGGTTCGGTCGAGACGCGAAACTGGATTGGAAACTGGCAGTGAAACATCCGGACGGAAGTTCATTTGCCAGCACGATCAATATCAGCGAGCGGGAATATGAAATTCAGCGTATTGACGGACTTCCACCGAGCATGGTGACTCCTTCAGAAGAAGATCTGAAACGCATCAGGCAAGATGTCGCAGTCGTTCGCGCAGCGCGTACCATCGACGATGACAGAACCGATTTTCTGGAAAACATAAATTGGCCGGTTCATGGCATCATCACAGGTGTTTACGGCAGCCAGCGCATCCTCAACGGTGAACCCCGCCGACCTCACTTTGGTATCGACATCCATGCACCAACGGGCACTCCGGTACGTGCACCAGCGTCTGGTATCGTAACAGTCGCACACCCTGACATGTATTTCTCCGGCGCCACCATGATTATCGATCACGGACACGGTTTATCGTCAACGTTTCTTCACCTTGACCAGATAGTGGTGGAAAAGGGCGACTATGTGAAAAAGGATCAGGTTGTTGCAACAGTCGGATCGTCCGGGCGCAGTACCGGGCCGCATCTGGACTGGCGATTGAATCTGTTTTCTGCCCGCCTGGACCCGCAATTGATTGTGGGCGAGATGCCAAAATAAGAGTAACACAGCTCTCAACTGAATAACATCTGTCGTGACAAATATCAAATCGACTCGCGGCCTGATCATCGGGATTGTCGCGATGGCAGCGGTGATCACCGTATCAAATATCCTGATTGGCTACCCCATCAACGAATGGGTCACCTGGGGGCATTTCAGCTTTCCGATCGTTTTCTTCGTTACCGATCTGGTCAATCGCAGACTGGGGGCATCCAATGCCCGAACTGTTGCCTATGCCGGCTTTGCTGTCGCGATCGTGCTGTCGTTCTGGCTTGCATCGCCGCGTATCGCGTTGGCATCCGGCAGCGCATTTATCATTGGCCAACTCACAAATATCGCTATATTTGATCGACTTCGGCACCGCAACTGGTGGCACGCACCGTTGATCTCGTCAAGCATTGCATCAACCGTCGACACGATCATCTTCTACACCATTGCGTTCGCAGGCACTGGTTTGCCATGGATCACGTGGTCGATCGGGGATTATGCGGTGAAACTGGGCTCGGCAGCTTTCCTGATCCTGCCATATTTTGTGATCACCAAGCGGCTTTGGTCGGACAGCATTGTCAAGTCTACACCGACTGCCTAGTCAATAAATGGTAATAATTGTCAACTGTCGACAATCAAAAAATTAAGGGGCACCATGACTACGTCCCGATTTGGAACCAGAATATTCAGGTGCAGCGGTAGGTTAGTCATTTGAGTGTGATTAATGACTATAGATTTCACTCCTAACCGAGATGCTCAACTTCAAAATCACCCCAGTGCCTCTGTAAATACTCGGCTACTAGTCGCCGATGACAATAATGTGGCTTATCTTCACTGCACAGCAAACATGCATCTTCCAAGTATTCTGGCTCGAACTCTTTCTCAATCTGGCGTTCATTCATTAGATTTAAAAACTTTCGTTCGTAGTCTTCCCAGCTATCCCCATTTTTCTTATACCCATCAAGAATTTCCTTCGTAGGAGCAAGTGAAGGACAGTGCTGATACTCAATGCTGTGGCAGTTCAAAAAATAATCAAGATCGTTTTTCTTCGCAAACCGGATAGTTGTGAGACATTGTTGAGTCTCACATCAATCACCCGCTTCGCGCCCGCCTGTTCCAGTGCTCTAAAGAAACGCTCAGCGCTTTTTTTTGTAAAACCAATAGTCAGTACCCTCAAATCCGAATCTCCTAGACTTCACAAGTGTGATCTGTGTCTCATTAAGCGATTTTTGCCGTTGCTGTTGCTCGATTCCACGCGGATTCACGATGAACAAATTCTATATCGTAACGCTGGGCCGGTGAGAGAGAAGAACTTGTCAAGAAAATCCGAAAGGTTTCACATAGTTCTCAGTGGGTGATAAATTCACTGAAACTACTGAACCGCAATGAATTGCCATTTAACAATAGGCGCTAATTCGAGCAAACAATAGCAGGGTGCTGCAGGCGAGCTTCACAAAGACAATCGAGTGAAGAATCGTTGCGTCGAAGAGGTGATTGAGTAAGTGCCGGGCGGAATGAACCATAGAATTGAGTCTATGGAAATGTCAGCCTCGACTTGACCAAGTGCAGTCGTACAGAAATGGGTTGAGTGCCAATGTTAACTGCAGTTCAAGACCAAAGATGCGAAAATAAAATTGAAAAACCTCTGTCTGACATTAAATAATGGATATGAAATTAGCATTAATACCGAGTTGTGCACCAGAAACTAGGTTTATTCTTCAAACTTTCATTTACCGCCTCAAAGATACGAATTTGTACCCCTGTGCTATTGTTACGAACAGAAAATTAATTTTAAACTGGCTTGTATTTGACTTTCTGTCAATTCAATCGCTGCTGAATCTCGTCTTAGATATGAAAAACCCAGCATAAGTATGTCACCAGGGACGAAATTCAACTCTTTAATCAGATCAAGTGAACCTGGAATTCTTTTGATGTTCACTAACCACGAGTTGTAAGGACCACCGATCCCAAATCCAATTTGTAGAAATTCAGGATCATCCTTAAATTCGTGAAGTTGATGATACATTCGCACTACCTCTGAAGCCTGTGGCGACAAATTTTTTGGTTGACATTCAGTTTCTACGATATTTACACCAATACTTAGTACATCTTGATGTAAGAAGTCTGAGAATGCAGTTCCAAACGACACTCCTGTCCAATTGTAAAATCTAATAGTGCCGTTTTTTGAAATAGTGAAGTACTCAGCGGTTTCATCTGCACTCATGTCAAACCGTCTTTCTGATTCTTTAGACGATGCTCGCTCAACTAATTTGCTTTCCCCCGAGCTGCCATCACCGTACTCCGCTACTAGAATCATATTGACACCCCGATAAATTAGAGAATGATTCACTGAGTATCCCCCTCCCAAATCCAATTCCCATACAGCTAGCAATTCTTCATCTTCGCTAATTGTGTACGATGGGTAGATAAACATTCCCAAAGCCACAAATAAGAAAAATACGGAAATTCTTTGCGATGCTCTCGCCTTAACAATTGATAAGTTTTTCCCGTGAAAATACATATGAAAATCAATCAAGTATCTATATTGAAACATTGGTAACCGCGTGCGTAAGAATCCCCTGACTCAGACTACCAATCGATGTCAATCCGCGCGTGGAACATTTCAAATCAAATCATCGAAATCAATTTCGCGTGTCCCTCGCCGTCAACACTATACCTAAATTGTGCAATGATTTCCTGTCGAACCGCAATTACGTTTCCAGTATTCCGTCTATCTCCACAATCGGATTCGATAGTGGCTGAGGTTGCCGAAACAGGAATGTTAAATCAATAACAACTATCTTCACCCAAGTGGACGTATGATTTGAATCCTTATGGACAAAATTGAAACCTACCCAATAAATTTGGATTAGAGCCGATTTTCGATTTTCAGGCACCAAATTGGCACAAAGTTCCCATGATTTTTCAGGGTATACAGTCCTCAAGTGATTACTGCTTGTCCATATTGCTATTGACATTTGAATTCAACTGGGTTTGCCAATACACATACGTCCAACCCAGTTGGGTGGCAATCGCCCCAGTATGTCCTTGCCAATCCCGCGACTTTCAATCGGAATGAATGCCGAGCTGCCTGACCCCGACATGCGCGGCACGCCCCATTGACTCAACCATTCGATCAAATCCCCGAGTTGGGGATACAGGTGTCTCGCGGGATTCTCAAGATCGTTGCCGAGCCCACCGGCGTGAAACTCATCGACTGATACTCTTTCGCGGAATTTTTCGGGCCTCAGCTCCCGAAACACAAGCTTGGTCGACACCGCGACGTTCGGAAAAACAACAAGATAGAGCTGTTCTGGAATCGATATTTTTGACAACCGGTCGCCCCGGCCTTCAGCCCAAGCGTTTTCTCCAAAGATAAAAACAGGCACATCAGCGCCAATTTCAGCTCCCAGATCCATGAGCTGTTCAATCTTCAGCCCTAGATCCCAAATTTCATTCAATGCGATCAGGGTCGTTGCCGCGTCAGAACTCCCGCCGCCGAGTCCCGCACCAATTGGTAGATTTTTTCTAATTCTGATTTCAACGCCTTGGGTGCCTGGGAACCTGCTTCTAAGGAGCCTGGCGGCTCGGACTGTGAGATCGTCGGGTTCTGAAACGCTTTTGATTGAAGTTCTGCGTCTGATGCTGCCGTCAACCGTACACTCGAACTCAAGCTCATCGCACCAGTCGAGCAACTGGTATACAGTTTGCAAATCATGATAACCGTCGTCGAATCGACCCACGACATGAAGAAAGAGGTTGATTTTTGCAGGCGCTCGCCAGACAGACAAACCAGTTGCCTCTCTACTCTAATTGACGGTCCAGTGGCTGATCACCAGCCTGATCTCGGACGGCTGAGACTGATGTGGCTGTTCTTGTGAAATTTCGCGTTGAACTTCGTCAGTGGCACTCAGACGAAGATGAGTTGGCAACTGATAGTTGTTGAATTGGTCGTACCGGGAAAGTTTCACGCGCCACCCCGCCTGCTCAATGAACATGATCCGTCCGCTTGCGTCCCACTCCATAGTGTACGATGCTCGCGGATACGGTTTGCCGATTATCCAGCTCTCGAGTTCTTCCGCTGGAAATCGCCATCCGATGTATTCATCAAGCACCTCTCGCACAGATCCGCCAATGACTTGTGCACCTTCAGAGTCAAGCAGCACAACTTCGTTCGGCTTGGACAAAATTCGCATGTGTCCGCTACTCAAACTGCCGTAAATATCAATGCGGTGATGGCTGCTGTTGCGGTTCCAATGCAGTCTTCCGATCTGTCCGCCTTTTTCGGTTTTAACACTCAGTCGGCCCCTGATCTTCCAGTTCTCGATGGACGTCAGATGGCGGACATGGCTGTCGACAATATCACGGTCAAAAGACTGGATTATCTTCTGCTGCGTTGAACATCCACCCAACAATATCGCGATGGCGAGAACCACCCGAACGATCATTGGCCGGTCAATCGTTCAATCGTTTCAAGAAGGATTTCGCTATCAGGCGTTTTTTTCTGCGCACGACTCCAGATTTGTGTGGCTTTCTGTTCACGTCCCTGAACCCAGTACACCTCGCCAAGGTGAGCCGCCATGACCGGATCATCCCGACGCGACAATGCAGTTTCCAACAGCTCAATAGCAAGTTCATAGTTACCCAACTTAAATTGCGCCCAACCCATGCTATCGAGGATGTAAGGATCGTTGGGTTCTTGCTCCAGCGCTTTTTCAAGATAACCGGTTCCTTCTTCCACACGATCAGTCTGGTCAACAAGCGTATAACCCAAGGCGTTCAGAGCCAGCGCATTCTCGGGCTGCTTGGCAAGAACTGCTTTGGCTGCATCCTCCACCTGATCGATCAAGTTGAGTTCGGCCGCGGTGTAGCTTTTTGCGATCAGCAAGGTGGTGTTGCCGGGAAACTGATCTAATCCTCCGTTTATCCTCGACAAAGCCTTTTCGAGCTGACCTGATTCGCGATACAGCCGGTCGATACTCAAGTAAATTCTGATTTTCTGCTGATCGCTTTCCACCGGATATTCGTCAAGCAATGCGACAGCTTGCTCAACGTTACGGGTACCCGCGACATAATCAGCGGTGAGTAAGAATCTGCTGAACGAAAAATTTCGACTCGTGATCTGACTGATCCAGTTACTGGCTTCGTCATAGTTCTTGCTCTGCAGCGCGAGCTCTGCTAGATTGACAAGCACCGCCTGGTTGTTCGGTTCAAGCTCATAAAACTCCAGAAATTTTTGCCGCGATAAATCCGGATAGTTTGCCTGCTCGTGTAAGGTCGCCTGCATATACACCGCTTCGGGGTCTGAAATAATTTCGTACTGCTCAACCGCTTCCTGGTAATACCCCTCTTCAACCAGATACCGCGCGTAGCTATGTCGCAATTCTACAGAATCAGGGTAGCGCTCCAGGTAAGCCACTGCAAACGCAACTGCATCCTCAATTTTTCCACGACGCAAATCGAGTGCAAACGAAACCGCGGCGAATTCACCGGAACCGCGGTGCATTTCCAATCCCTCAGCAATCAGACCGTCAACCAAAGAGGCACTCTGTTCTGAAGCAACCGCGAGATTGATCAATTGCAAACGCCCCGGGATACTGTCTGGGAAGGGTTCGATGATCCTCTCAAACAACCCAAAGGCAAATTTTGGTTCTAAATTGCTGCTCAGTGTTCTTACGATATTCTGAACGGTGGTTTCTTCCACTTCCGTAGACAGTTTCAGTGTGTTTTGAAAGCCTTCAACAGCTTGAGCAAATTTCTGCGTTGCGACTTGTGAGACTGCATTTGCGTACCACGCTGATGCGGAATCCGGACGAAGTTGAACCCAAAGGTCTGAAGTATTGGAGGCGACATCAAACTGTCTTTGGCTTATTGCACGCAAGGATACGACTTCCGCAATTCGCGCATCTCTGGTTTCGAATGCCAACTTTTCAAGAATTTCAAGCGAAGTGAGAACATCGTTTCTGAAATAAGCAAGCTCTGCAACCAGCAATTGTTTCAGCAATTCACCTGATAAATCCAGAGGCGGCACGCCGGTTTCGGCCGGTTCAGCTTCCGAGACGTTTTGCTGTCCCGGTACAGCAGCCTCTTGAGGTGCGGTCGCGCATCCTGACAACAGCAAAATAGCCAGTAACGCCGCCAATGCGGAAACATGCTTAAACGGAACCGATCTTTGCATAGAACCTGGTGTAATAATTTTTATATAGAGGAAGCACAGCGGGACCATTACAGTCAGCCTCAAACAATAAGCCCCAATGGATGCGATTTGGAAGTCTGCTTGCGATCAAAATCTCGAGGCGTCTCCCGCATTTGTTCCACTGACCGCTCCAATCGATCTTGTAAATCAGATGCTCCCTCAAGCTGGTTTCCTGGCTTCATTATAATTAGAGTGCTGTCGGTTAAATCAGTTTCACAAACCTCTCCGACTATCGTATCAGACCACAACGAGTCACCCGCAAATCTCCAGGTGCGGTTCCGATTCACCGCCGCAAATGAAAGACACATTACGCGAAAAACTTGACGTTCTCGTCGAAAGAAACGAGACAATCAATCAGCAGCTGTCAGACCCTGAGGTTCTTCAGCAGCCAAATCTGCTGCGCGATCTTTCCATTGAGCTTGCGGAAATTTCCGAAATCGTTCGAACCTACGAAATGTACCGTGCGCTTGACCAGGAACTTGGCGAAGTCAAGTTGCTGATTGACGACAGCGACGAGCAGATTCAGGTGATGGCTGCCGACGAGGCCATGTCCATTGAAACCCAACTCCAGGAAACGCTAGATGAATTGCAACGCCTGTTGCTGCCCAAGGACCCAAACGACAATCGGAATATATTCCTTGAAGTCCGTGCCGGCACCGGTGGTGACGAAGCGGCAATATTCGCAGGCGACCTGCTTCGTATGTACAAGCTTTTCGTCCAAAATCAGGGCTGGACCAGCGAAACTGTCAGTCAGCATGAAGGCGAGCATGGCGGATTCAAAGTGGCCATTATGCGGGTCATCGGCAAGGGCGCATATTCGAAGCTAAAGTTCGAATCTGGGGCTCACCGTGTCCAGCGGGTGCCAAAAACCGAGACTCAGGGCCGAATCCACACCTCCGCGTGCACGGTCGCAATCCTGCCTGAAGCCGACAAGATTGACGATGTTGATATTGATCCGCAAGACCTGCGTGTGGACACCTATCGCGCATCCGGAGCCGGTGGTCAGCACGTCAACCGGACTGACTCGGCGGTACGAATCACCCATGCGCCATCCGGGATTGTGGTTGAATGTCAGGATGAACGCTCGCAACACCAAAACCGCGCGCGGGCCATGGCCATGTTGCGGGCACGCCTGCTGCAGGCTGAAGTCCAAAAACAGCATGAGCAGCAAACCGAAGCCCGCAGACTGATGGTGGGCAGTGGAGACCGGTCGGAACGAATCCGAACCTACAACTTCCCTCAAAACCGGGTAACCGATCACCGCATCAATCTCACCCTTTACAAACTGGACGAGATCATGGCCGGCAGCATCGAGACCATCATCGAACAGCTCACAACCGAGTACCAGGCCGGGCTGATGGCTGACATCGATGGATTTCAGTAGTGCCGCAGCACACTGTTACCGTTGGCCATGCGCGTCAGGCAGCTCGAAGTCTGCTAAGCGGGATGACCGATACAGCATCGCTGGATGTGGACGTTCTGCTTTGCGAAGCGCTGGAATTCGATCGCAATATGCTCGATGTATTTGACAAGACTGAACTCAGCGCATCACAACGGGCACGTTTTGAAAACTACTTGGAGCGCCGCATGGAAGGTGAACCGGTTGCCTATATCACAAAGTCCAAGGGGTTTTGGAATATCGAGGTCATGGTTGATTCCTCAACCTTGGTGCCGCGCCCGGAAACTGAACTGGTTGTCGAAAGGGCGCTCTATCGTTGCGAGTCCCTGCATCGGCCTGCAATCGCAGACCTCGGCACCGGTTCCGGTTGTATTGCGCTGGCTTTGGCATCTGAGCTTCCTGGCGCCAACATAGTTGCGACAGACCTGTCGCCGGAAGTGCTAGCAGTGGCGAAACGCAATCGCCAGATGCTCGGTGTTGACAATGTTTCTTTTTCTTGCGGCAACTGGACCGCTGCGTTGCCAGCGCGGGAGTTTGATGTCATCACAGCCAACCCGCCCTATATTGCCGAAGACGATCCGTGTCTTAAGGACAAGTTTATGAGTTTCGAGCCGCGCGCAGCGCTGGAAGGTGGACACGACGGTCTTGATTCGATTCGACAAATCGTTAGCGGTATCGGACCGTTCCTCAAGCCTGGAGGATGGCTAATCATCGAGCACGGTCACAGTCAGGGGGAGGCGGTGCGTCAGCTGTTCGGCAACGCCCAGCTGTCTGACTGCAACACTTTCAGGGATCTTGCAAGCCTGGATCGAGTAACCGAGGGACGGAAGAGTCAGGTTTGAGTGGCTGTGTATCGGCCAATCATGAAAACTCAGCCATCACAGGTGCATGGTCGGAAGGTCGCTCCCACTTTCTTGGTTCCTTGTCAATGATACAGCCGGTGCATGCGTCTCGAAGTTCATCGCTTACCAAAATGTGATCAATACGCAGTCCCAGATCTCGACGAAATCCTGCCGCGCGGTAGTCCCACCACGAAAAGCTTCGTTCGGGCTGATCAAATAAACGAAAGGCATCACTTAAACCAAGCGCCACGAGATTTTGGAATTGTTCGCGCTCCTGGTCACTGCAAAGAATTTTTCCACGCCACTGTTCCGGGTCATGGACATCCTCATCAGCAGGCGCAATGTTGAAGTCACCGACGATTGCCAGTTTGCTGAATTCTGCCATCTGTTGCTCAACGAACGGCAACAGATGTCCAAACCATTCAAGTTTGTAGGAATATTTCTCCGAACCGACCGCCTGACCGTTCGGCACATAGACATTGATCACACGAACGCCAACAACCGTCGCCGTCAGAACCCTGCGCTGCGGGTCTTCGTAACCGGGAATGCCCATCACCACATCTTTGATTTCTCGGGTCGCGAGCACCGCAACGCCGTTGTAGGTTTTTTGACCGGAATATGACACTTTGAACCCGCGCTCGATCAGCGGTTCAGCAGGAAACTGTTCATCAATGGTCTTGGTTTCCTGAAGACAGATGACATCAGGCAGTTTGTCTTGGGCCCAGGTGCAGACATGCTCCAGGCGAACTTTTAAGGAGTTAACGTTCCAAGTAGAAATTTTCATTGGTTTGGCCTTTTTTGAACTAATCTGTAAGGTTATGGGGTGTCCGTGACAATCAACTGACTCACTCCTCGCTATAATTATCCAAAATGTGCATGAATCCTGATTTTGATTTTGCGAATTGAATCCAAATCAAATTTGGCGCACAATTGTTTCCCTCCACAAATTACTATTGGTCTAAGTACTTCAATTTTAAACAATAAGAAATCATGGATGATTTAGAACTGTTTTCTCAACTTTTGGAACCGATGCCGACTGATTGGGACGGGCGCAATTGCATACTCTTGTTGAAATCAGTAAACTTCCAATGGCGCCAAATGGAGTGGATGGGGTTTTATTTTGAGTACCAGTGTAAGCGGTTTTTATCACGCGCTTGTGAAACTCCGGGAGACAGAATCGGGAATGTGGAATTTGACCTAAAGAGAAATTTCAATTGGGACACTAAAGCAAGTGCGATAAGGTCCACTAATGATAGAATTATTTTGAATGACAAATCTGCAATGGATGAGTCCATAAAAACGTACGGTTCTCACGGCGAAATAATTGCACGCTGCGACGTAGAATATAACGATGCCGACCGCTCATTCCAAAAATGGCATTCAGACTTAAAAGGCGGTAAATCAACATACGAAATCGAAAGAGAAGATCGAAAGGCGCCTTCACGGCTCAGGAAAACCCATGCCAACCTAGTTGAAATTGTGCTTGTGGTTCTGAAGGAACAGGATTTAGAACATCTTGCAATACATAGACAGGGAAGAAATAGCGATGGCAGTCCGAGAAATGTGAAATATGCACTCAATTTCGGTCAAATCGAAAATATTCATCACAAGAAATTGAGATTTTTAGATTGACTAACGCTTTTTACAATTGCGATTGCATTAGTGGATCAAAGAAGCACTTTGATTCCAATTCCATCGACTTGATAATTTGTGATCCTCCATATGGAATTGATGGTGATAAGTTAAATCGACATTACAACAGACACGAAGGCTTTGTACTTGATGGATATGTAGAAATTCCTGCTAATCAATACCCGCAGTTTTCTCGTGAGTGGATCAATGAAGCAGAACGTGTTCTAAAACCGGGAGGATCAATCTATATCGTTTCTGGATACACAAACCTTGTACATATACTCAACGCTTTGCGTGAAACCAGTTTAGTCGAAGTCAACCATATTATTTGGAAGTACAACTTTGGTGTATACACGAAAACGAAATTCATCTCATCTCACTATCACATTCTCTTCTACCGGAAACCAGGAAAAAAACATACATTTAACACATTCGTCCGATACTCTGATTCGGAAAAATCAGGAAGTGGCGGCTCTTCAAATTACGGTGATCGTGAGGACGTTTGGATAATCAATAGAGAATACAAACCTGGTCGCATAAAAAACAAAAATGAACTGCCGACTGCTTTGCTTACAAAGATAATTCAATATTCCAGTAATGAAGGAGATTTAGTCTGCGATTTTTTTCTCGGCAGTTTTTCAACCGCGAAAGTCGCAGTAGGATTGAATCGTAACGCGACCGGGTTTGAAGTCAGCAAAGTCGCTTTTGATCACCAGATGAAGGAAATGGCAGAAATCAATCCGGGACATCTCATGAGCGAAATTAGAGTCCCACCACCAAATAAATATTTCAATCAGGGTAAACCTTACTCAAATTCTGAGATGGATAAAATTGTTGATAAATTTGCTGAATTTAGAATGGCTGGATTTACAAAAAAGGCAGCTATTGAAAAATTGTCGGAAGAATTCGGTAGAGGTTATTGGTCTTTACTAAAATTGATTGATGGCACAACAAATAAGAGTGCAGAATATAGTGTATCAAAACAGGTGTAATTCTTCAGTTTAAGATAATAAGTAGACCAGATTTTGATCGTTCATCAGACTCTCTTGTATGATTTGATTCTTAGTCAACCGCAACGACAACTACCGAAGTGACAGTTAAATCTGAACTATTTGTTCTATAAAGTTTCTCATTTAGAATTTCTAATTTTTGTATCCTGCCTGTTAACTGGAATCGACATTTGAGAGTCGATCAATTTCTCGCAATCGTCTGAATCATGAATGTACATGATGCTCCAGATGGAAAGAATAACGTCCTTGCTCAAAACATACTCCTTATCAATTGTTTCACGATTGATCGCTGTCTATTTTCTTTGGGCGTTACATGTTCATGTGGGATTTCCCCCGACCGAATCTTTAACCTACACAGCTGCAGCCTATTTGGCATTATTTGTATTTTTCTTTTTATTGCCATTTGCGAAACGTTTTAAACTCGGAAGGTTCATTGAGTTTGAAGCTAAGGTTGAACAAGTGCAAGCAGATATTAAGGATGTACGCTCCGAAACGCGAGAGTTAATATCCGCAGTGAGTTCAGTGGTTAGCTCGATGTCTGTATCCGCAAACCAAAACATTAATTTGACCTTTCCTGGATTAGCAGAAGCGCTAGAGACTCGAAAACAGTTACCGGATGTCCTTAACGAATCTTCAGATTCAACCAAGGAAAGGAGGGATATTCTTGCGTACTTGGATGCGGATAGTTTGGATGCGAACTATGCACTCGCACGCTTAAGGATGGATTTGGAGAGAGAGCTTAGAAGAATAATTGGCCAGAAGGCAGATTCCAAATTCAGCCTGGGAACATATGTTGGTTTCATGTCGGCGCAGCGAATGTTTCATCATCTTGTATCCGTTGATCCACGATACCAAAATATGGCGAGTTCGTTCAAGTACGTACTTCAGGTTTGTAACGCTGCAATACACGGAGAACAAATTCCAGAGAATGTTGCCAACGAAGCAATTGTTATGGGATATCGCATGTTACGAAAGTTAAATGATGAGGAAGTGTTAATGCAGTAAGGGGATCCATTATCAGACGCACAAAAATGCGCAATGCTACAAAGAAATCACGAGAATTTATTAATGTTGGAAATAAAGACTAAAAGGAAACTGCATATTGATTGCCCGTTAATTCTAGTTAGGGTTTGTTGAAAGACGGTGGAAAACGGCTTAGAAATTGATCGGGGTTGTGTAATTTGAATTGAATATCGGCTAAGGATAAAGTACATCAACCAATACAGAATTCATGCCACGAATGATCGGTAGCATAATGCACAAACTATTCAATAAATTTTAACTGTCCGCGAGGTCGTCTCGAATACATTGAATGAGGTCAATCTATGAATCGACTCTCTCATTCTATAATACGTTTGCCATTCAGGTATGCAGATGCAAATCTCGCAACTGCCAGCGGTTTCTGCGATTCAACAAGCCAAGCAACACGTAAGCTGGGAAATCCGGGATTTTTGAATTCTGCACTCGGTCTATTGTGGCTATGTAGCTCAGTTGGTTAGAGCACGGCACTCATAATGCCGGAGTCGGTGGTTCGAGTCCACCCATAGCCACCAACCTCTTCGGGATGTTTAACGATGTCAAGCTATCAAGTGTTATGAAATAAGTCATACAGACGAAATAAATCAATTTTCAGTTTAGGGACAATCTGCGTGATATGTTGAATCAAATGCGATGGCAAACACTGATTCAGGTCTTTGAAATCGTGATATCAGAACAATAGATGTTGATGCTATTTGTTGCCTCACCTACCGAACAGAAGTCAACACCCGCTTACGCGATATTCCAAGTCCCAATATCATTGTGATCCGCCGGGTAAACCACGTCTCATGCATCAACTGATCCTCACGGCTACCGCAGACCTTGCGGTCTTTCTTGCAGCACACCTACCCTTCCTTAGCGAGACTTGGTGGGAAACGCATGTGTTAAACCGCCTCAGTTTCCAACAGCAGCGCATGGTGGAGGAACACAGACTTGTCCAGCTGGAGCAACTGGATTTCGCCGCTCTGCTACGAATCCTTGATCAAAATTGGTTCGAACTGTCGCGGAAGTGCACTTTGCCTCGCGAAGGACGCACCTGGGTTCGGGAACTGCAGTCCGTACGCAACAGATGGGCACACCTAACGGCATCACCGGTTCCAGCGAATGATCTATACCGCGATGTCGACACGCTATCCCGTGTTCTCAATATGCTTGACGCAGCGCCTGATTCAATTGCGGCAGTCGAAGCGTTCAAGAAAAACGTTCTGTCTGACCTCGTCAATCCAACCGATCTGGCCCAAAAAACGACACTTACTTCAATCGATACAGCAGGGGAATCCGTTACAACGCCTAAGGAACCCAAGACATCCGCCATTACTCCGCAAAACGAATTGCCGCTATTCAAGATCGGCGACCTCGTTGAATTACGCACCGACCCGGACATCGTCGTGCCAATCATAAACGTCACAACTAGTGACACCGAACCCCGCTACCATGTGTTCCAAGGTGGTCGTCAAGCAACCTACTACGAAAGCCAACTTCGTTCGATTGAACCTAGCGACGAACCACTCCTGATTAGCGCTGATGAACTACGCGCTTATCTGACCAGCCTCCATCTACTCTCGCTGTCTACCTCCAGTTTGTATTCACTGCGGTCCGGCCGCATTCACTTTGTGCCTTATCAGTATCGTCCAGTTTTGAAGTTGATCCGGGCAGATCGCCCGCGCCTGCTGATTGCCGACGAGGTGGGTGTGGGAAAGACAATCGAAGCTGGGCTAATCATCAAAGAGTTACGGGCTCGGATGGATATTTCCTCGGTGTTGATCATATGTCCCAAGGCGCTAGTCACTGAACGCAAGTGGTTCGTGGAAATGAAACGGTTCGACGAGCACTTCGAAGCGCTCGATGGTCGAATGCTACGCCACTGCTTGCAGGAAACGGATCTGGAAGGCGAATGGCCTGACCGATTTGCCAAGACGATTGTCCCGTTTTCCCTCTTCGATTCGGAACTACTCTTCGGCAAACGCGGGAAACGGGGATTGACCAGGGATGGACTGCTTGACCTTGATCCACCACCTAGGTTCGATCTCGTGATCGTCGACGAAGCACACCATATTCGCAACTCGGACACCTATCTGCACAAAGCGGTGCGCTATTTCTGCGACAACTCCCAAGCCGCAGTATTTCTGACCGCCACTCCGGTGCAACTTGGAAGCCGAGACCTCTTTTCCCTACTGAACGTTTTGCGACCAGATCTAATTATCGACCATTCGAGCTTTGAGCAGATGGCAGCGCCCAACGGGTTCATCAACGCGGCGATCGGCCTTTGCCGCACTGGAGGAGACCGTTGGCAGGTAGAAGCTCACGCATGTCTAAACGATGCTGCACAAACCGAATGGGGCCGCATGTTTCTGCGCGAATCTCCTGAGTTCCAGAACGTCTATGATCGTTTGACTGCACAGCATATCGACGACGAGAATCGCATCAGCATCATCCGAGCACTAGAAGATCTCTACACTTTCAGCCCGATGATCAACCGCACGCGTCGCCGTGACATTGGAGAATTTACGACCCGCAAGCCGACCACGCTAACCGTCGAATTTACGTCCTCCCAGCGTCGTCTTCATGACGACCTGCTCGATGTAGTATCTCGCATCCTAGCACGTGCCCACGGTGAACAAAATGTCAAGTTTATGATGTCGACGATTCGTCGCCAAGCGGCTAGTTGTCTCTATGGTTTGGCCCCCTTATTGCGTGACACACTCACTGGGAAACTCAACAGCCTCGAAGCGATTGACGACGCAGACGGTGAAACTCCTGTGGATGCCTCTTTCTTAGCGGGAATTCGGGCGGATATCGAGGCACTCTTAGAGAAAACCAACGATCTTGACCCCTTCGACCCTAAGGTCCACGCCTTCGTAAAAGTCCTGCAAGATAAAGAGCGGATGGACAAAAATAAAGTACTGGTCTTCAGTACATTCCGCCATACGCTCGCCTATATCCAAAAACACGTTGTCGACGCGAATTTGCGGTGCGGGCTCGTACACGGCGGCACTCCCGACGATCAGCGTGCTGAACTTCGTCGCCGATTCGCCTTAGCAAAGGGCAAACCGGACGCGCTTGATGTCCTGCTATCCTCCGAGGTCGGTGGGGAAGGTCTCGATTTCCAGTTCTGTGATCTACTTATTAACTACGACCTGCCGTGGAACCCGATGCGTATTGAACAGCGTATCGGCCGCATTGACCGCTATGGTCAGCAGAGCGAAAGTATAGCCATCGTCAACCTAGTGACACCTGGCACCGTCGACGCGGACATCTATGATCGTTGTCTGATGCGCATCGGCGTATTCCATCGCGCGGTCGGCAGCAACGAGGAAATCCTTGGCGACATTAGGCGGGAAATTCAAAACATCGCCGACAACTTTAAACTGACGCCCCAACAGCGTGCTGAACGTTTCCAACAGCTTGGCGACAACAAGATTCGTCAAGTTCAGGAAGAAGCAGCGTTGGAAGACCGTCAGGGCGAACTGTTCGGCCTGACAGTCACCAACCAGTCGTGGCGTGCGGAGATAGCAAACGCGGAGAGCTTTTGGATTTCTCCCGAGGCATTACAACAGTGCGTTACCGCCTATTTGTCAAGCGTAGCCAAGACCAAACGTAGGTTTTTACTGGGTGGGAGTGCCCTCAATACCCTGCGACTAAGCCAGGAAATTCGAGCGAATCTACTCGATGACTTCCGCAAGCAACCTCGCTCAATCGACCCCACCATTCGACAGTGGGAGAAATGGCTCAAAGGTGCCGACCCACTGCTAAAAGTCACATTTGACCAGCAATCTGCCGCTATTGAACCAAATGCCGTCTATCTGAACGTCCTACATCCCTTAGTTCGGCAGGCAGCACAACACATAGTTCACTCCGAGGCGGTATGTGTCAATTTAGTTGCGTCGACTGAAGTGGTGCCGCTTGGCGAGTACTCATTTGCTGTTTATCAGTGGCGTAAGGTCGGCATACGAACCGATGACATGCTTGTGGCCGTCACTTCTGATCCTAAGCTGGATGGTGTCCTATTGTCTCTGTTGGAGAAGGCGCTCGACGCGCCCGGCCAAGCACTACCCAATAAGGGAGAGATTGAACGGCTCGATAAGCGCCATTACGGCGAGTGGCGGCCTGCGCGCGCAAACCATATGGAGGACAACATAGAACTTGTTCAACACCGGCGTCAAAGCTTGAATATCAGTCACCGTGCTCGATGCAAGTTGTTGGAAGATCTAATCAGCAACACAACGAACGACAATATTCGACGGATGAAGGAAAGCGAACTCGCGAGCGCCAACTACGACTATGAACGCCGAATTGCCGACCTGGAGAGAATGGCAGAAAGTGCAGACATCCACGCGACTTTGGTGGTCATAGGAAAGCTTCGTGTTATGCGAGACAATGTGGCATGAGTATTATCGAGCAAATCCATAAGGATCACGCAGACCTCGCCCGCGTCCTTAAGAAACACACTGGTATTCGCGAGATTGTCGAGGATCTTTATCCTGATACCGCGCATTTCATCTATGAGCTACTCCAGAATGCCGAAGACGCAGGAGCGTCCGAGGTGGCGTTCGTTCTTTCCGAATCCGCGCTTGCTTTCGAACACAATGGAAGGCCTTTCGACGAAGCTGATATCCGCGGCATCACCGATATCGGAGAGGGTACGAAATCCGAAGATGAAGACCAAATAGGCCGCTTCGGCATCGGCTTCAAGGCTGTATTCGCCTATACGGAATCACCGTTTATCTGGTCCCCAACCTATTGTTTCAAGATATCCGAAATGGTGCTTCCATCAGAGATTCCATCCAAACCGGGTCTCAATTATCGCACACGGTTCGAGTTCCCTTTCAATTCCAGTAAGAAGCCGCAGATCCAAGCGTATTCAGAGGTTTGCGACGGCTTGGTTGAAATTTCAGACAACACCCTGCTGTTCCTGTCGAACGTTGAAGAGATTCAGTGGAGGGTAGACGGTGGTGGGCAAGGTCGTCTGCTTCGAATTCTTCATCCAAATCACCGAATTGAAATTCTTCGGGAAATCGACGGCAGACCAACCGAAAGTTCCCACTTCCTCCGCTTCGGCGAGACGGTCGATGGCCTAGAACACCAGCAGGTTGCGGTCGCATTCGTACTTAATTCAAGGTCGGAAACCAGACAGACGGATGCTCTCGACGCCACTTTGACTAAACAATTTCGCGTTGTTCCAGCCGACAGAGGATGCGTCGCAGTTTATTTTACGGCTGCGAAAGAAACTTCAAACCTACGTTTCCATCTCCATGCGCCTTTCGTCCCTGAACTCAGCCGCTCCAGCATCAAGAACACACCCGCGAACGAGCCTCACTTCAAACAAATCGCCCGGCTCGTAGCAAAGTCCCTCATCGTAATTCGTGATCTCGGACTACTCGACAGGGAATTTCTCTCCGTGCTACCGAACAGTCAAGATGAAATTCCCGAGCGGTACACGACCATTCAAGATGCAATTGTCGAAGCAATGAACGAACTACCGCTAACTCCGACGTATGTCAATGATCATGCCCCGGCCTGTCAACTGCTTCAAGCCGAGGCGGGGTTGAAGGATTTACTTAATCGCGATGACATCAGTTTTCTTGTCGATAGTGACGACGACCGGCGCGACTGGGCAATCGCGGCAACACAGAGGAACAATCGAGTCGATCGCTTCTTGCGCGGCCTCAATATCGAGCAATGGGGTATCAAAGAGTTTATGGAAACACTGAAATACCGTTGCTCCAACACGACTCGGTTTTGTGTTTCAACCTACACGTGGGAACAGAGTCCAGATCAGACGTTTCTCGACTGGATGCGACAAAAACCAGTTGAGTGGCACCGTGCGCTGTATACGTTTTTCAATAAGGAAATGGAAGATGAGTTACACCGATTCAAAAATATCTGTGTCGTCAGACGCTCGGATGACGAATTTGGAACAGGACCCGATTGCTATTTCCCCACACCAGAGACACGGGAGGACCCCATTCACCCTAGGGTTGCGGAATACACCTACACCGGTAGCGGAACCAAGACAGAGCAAAGACATGCCAAAGCTTTTTTGGAGGGCATTGGCGTCCGCGAGGTCGGAGAATTTGAACAAATTGAGGCTATCCTCGAACGACGATACACCAACCCCGACAAGCCACCGCCTTGGAAAAGCTATAAGTCCGACTTGACACGATTTATTGGTCTAGTAGAAAAGGATAGAGGTGCGGCTGGTCTCTTCAAGGACTACTTCATTTTTCAACGAGCAGACAATCGTTGGTCCCGCCCCAGCGGCCTATACCTCGACAATCCATATCTCGACACCGGTTTGGAAGCCTACCACAGCCGCCACGGTTCCGAAGCGAAACGTAATGCATTGTCCAGCAGTTACCGGACTTTCGACAAGCTGAAGCAGCTAGTCGAATTCGCCCGTATGTGCGGGGTAGCTGATAGGCTAGAGATTGCCAGAATCAGTTGCGACTACAATCCAAATGCAGAGTACTTGCAAAATGCACCAGGAACAATATTTACTGATACGGGAATCAACCGTGACTTCTACATTCCTAAACTCGAAGCCTTATTCGAAAACCCGAGCTTGGAACTTTCACGACTTATTTGGAAGACCTTTTGCGAACGATCGAATGACAGTAGTATTCTAAAGGCCACCTATCAATACAACCAGTCGAACCCCCCGCATTACGCGGACTCGTATCTCGTATATCAACTTCGTAACACGGCGTGGATTCCTCAGCGGAACAGCCAATTTGTTCTCCCTACCGAAGCCGTGAGAGACCTGTTGCCGGACGACTTTCCATTCGCTCCTGAATGGAGCTGGCTCGAAGCCATCAATTTTGGAACGAATACAGAGAAGCCTGACGAGATTCAGAAGGTAGCTGTTCAACTGGGCTTTCGCGATGAAGCTGCATTAAATGACGCGAAACGATTTGCTAATTTGGCGCCACATATCCGAGAGAAAATTCTTGTGGATCACGGGACACCCGTCGAGTTGCCCATGCACGAACCCAAAAATCCAACCAGAAGAGCAGAGAAGGTTCGGAAGAACGCCCTGAAAGCACCGAAGCGAGAAAGTGAAATACGTCAGCGTAGCGTCTCAAAAAATCGCGATAATATCAAGAGGGAAAAGACCGTTACCTATCTTCTGGAACATTACACCAACGCCGACGGTGTAACCATCTGTCAGGCGTGCCGCGACAGTCTCCCCTTTCAGCTTCCCGATGAAAGCTACTATTTTGAAGCTGTCGAGTTTCTCCCTGACCTAAAGAAACATCACCATCAAAACTATATCGCGCTATGCCCGAACCATGCCGCAATGTTCAAACACGCCAATAATTCCAAGGACGAAACTAAGTCTAGGTTTCTCGCATTAGACGGTAACGAATTGGAATTAGAGCTCGCTCAGCAGACAGTTACAATATATTTCACCGAGTTGCATCTCGCTGATTTAAGGGTGGTAATTGATGTCGAAAATGCAAAGTGATTTCATCCCCACCCCAACCTGGCAAAGCCAGAACCAAAAAGTTTGAGCATTTTGTACAAGTTTTCACTGGTAAGGGACTAAGGACTTCAACTTGTCTAATCACCACGCCATATTCCAGCTTCACTGCATAGTTTTCTCTGTTGGTGCTACCTGAGTACTTCACGCGATTGCTAATCAACATCACGGTTCGCTTTGTTCGATCAAGTAACCAAAACCTCTCGAATTAAGTCGGCAATACCTTTGGCATCAATTCCCCCTCGCTCGTCGTCGCGCGTGATGATCAAGGTGCCTGCTTTACCACCTCCTTCGTCATGGGGGCGGATAGAGGCTTCGTAATATGTTTCTAGCTTTCGATTCCAGCGGGCCTCGTAGTCGGGGTTATGGAGTAACCCAAGGTGCTCCCAGTAATAACGTGCACCCGTGTCATCATCCACGACTGTAAAATCTGGATATCCAATTCTACCATCAGGTAACTGAAGGGCCGCTTCGTATTCGTACCGGTCGACACCTTGGGCAAGTAGCTCGTTCGCGATGATGACCTCGGACTTAGACCGAACTAGGTCACCACGTTTCGTGCGATGAATTAGACCCTCCTCGAGAAACCGCTTCGTACCCTCGACCTCGAACGGTACCGGCTGGGGAGGAGAGAAAAGGTTGGTTAGTCTATTGACGATGTCCGAATGTCTATCGCTTGCATATTTGCGCAGATTCCGCAAGTCGCCCTGATGCAGAACGACGATGCGGTCCTGCTGGCGAGTTAGTGCCGTGTAAAGTAGTTCTCGAGACAGGAGCCAGCACGGATCAGGCAATACGACGAATGTGATCCCGAACTCGCTGCCCTGTGATTTGTGAACCGTCAGGGCGTAGGCGAGTTCCAGCGGAGGTGGTCCTTTTTCGCTATTGAACTCCGAGATCTTGAAGTCGTAATCGTGGCCGGGTTGAGATGCAAACTCAACCTCCAGGAGCGGAAACAGTTTCCTTTGATTTTTTTTCTTGTAGTTGCCAACGACGATACCGATATCGCCATTTGCAACATAGGACGGTGTTCGCTCCGGGAACACATTGCGGATCTCACTGTTCTTTAGATTGATAACTTTGTCGCCGTAGATAATTCCTTGAGGGCCGATTGGTGAGTGAATTTTGCGATATTTGTGCAGAGTAGTCGCACGCGACATCCAGGTCTTGCGGAAGGTCTGCTGGACAACTCGGTTCAAAGCAGCGATGCCATGGTCTGCGCCACGGACTGGCGACAAGATTTGCCAACGCTCCGCTTTGACCGGGGCATCAGAACTGTTACTACGCCAAAAGAATGACCCGCCATTGTAAACCGTCCCACCCAGACTGCATTCGAATCCTACTTGGTCTTCCAGAGCATCAAGGTTGAGATTATTCACTATTTGCTCAAGCAACTTCGCGTGAAGGTCTTCTCCGTCAGTCCACGACTCGAAGCTGATTTCATCCATTTTCTCGGTTTCGAGACGGTTCCATATTTCGTCCGCTGCGGGGTCCGGAACACCCCCAAACCAACTTGCTAGCAACAAGTCAGCTCGCATCGTTCCGCGTTGGCGACGCGGAATTGTAAGCTTGGTATAACCGCGATCTACCTGTGGGAATCGGTATTCAATTCCTTCGGGTTTAAGCTCTCGCACAATATCTACGAACGGTCGACCGCTTCCGATTGGAGGAAGTTGATGCGGGTCACCCGCGAGTACCAAACGATCGACACCACTTAAACCGTCCAGCAATGCAGCTAGTTGCTCTTCCGTGAGCATTGAGCACTCATCCACGATAACAGTACGGTAATCACTACAACGATCCGGGTTACCAGTCATGACATATTTGCGAGTCTTCCTATCGTATCGATCACCATAATCCTTCAGGAACTGTGCGATTGTCATGCCGCCAGTCATTTGCGTCCTAGATTCGAGTTGAACGCGGGCCTTACCAGTAGGTGCCAATAGCAATATGCCACCTCCAGCCACGTCTTCAAGCTCGCAAAGCATTTTCAGTAGAGTCGTCTTTCCTGTTCCCGCAGCACCGACCAGCACGGATAGTCTAGACTCGAAGATTTCTTCGAGTGCGGCAGCTTTCTCGTTACGGGCTTCGATTTCTTGTTTTGCGTCGTCAATATCCTCCGGGAGGTCGCCGAGAGAATCATTGACTACGGCGCTAAAGTCATGATCGCTGTAATGGCGCTGACTGTTGGGACCCACGCGTTTTTGCACCGTGCGTCGGATTAGTTTGCCGGCTGCGACTAGACGACAAAGCTGATAACCAATACCTCCATCTGCCATACTCACTTTCTCTACAACTCCCCCTAGCGATTCGCTCAGTCCTGCCAGCACGTCCGGTCCTACCGGGCAATCGGTGTCAAGAGGCATACTGTTGATGTAAGCTGACAGCAAGGTACGCGGCAATAGCGAGTGACCCTGTTCCGTTCCTTGCTCAAGTGCAGCGACGACAAGCGCCCGTACCCGACGCGGGTCGACGTGGTCAGTAAGCTGGGAGATTTCGGGTAGAGGATGCGCTTTCAGCACGGCTTTGCCGGGCAACATTCCGCGATCTATTGTCATGGGAGAGATCGAGTCGGGTAACGCTCTGTCGAGTTCATATATCAGGTATGGATTCCCAATCAGAGATACATCATTGAGACCGTTGAGGCGACTATCTGGATTGAAGTACCGTTTCACCTGATCAGAGGTCAACGAAAACCGACTGAGCAGTCTCAGCAAACCCTTTCGTTCCTCTGCCATACTCCTCCAAGTTCGAGCGAATCCTTCGCCGATATAATCCGCTACCGCCTCCGGTGCGGTTTCTGGAGCCTGAATAATCCGTTCGAACGTAGGCCACGGATCTATGTTTCCGTCGGTGTTGACTTTCGTACACTCTTCTGCGATTTCGTACGCAATGAGGCTTCCCCTGTCACCGAGAAATGCCGTCAGGGCTGACCCGAAGCCTGGGAAAGGGCCTCGCATGCACCACAAACGGTTGAGTTGCTTGTCCAGCCAATCCAGTACCTTTTCCCATGGCCCGGATATCACATTCTGAATTCGCTCAATAGTGCGTACGCAGCTCAACACTGATGCGATGGCATCATCGTGGGATACATGTTCGGAGCCGTAGGAAAAACTCCAGAACGCCTCGTCGGGAGCAAATGCCATAAACTGTTCGGGGTCGAGTCCTCGCTTGTTCGCAAGCTCGAACAGCTCTTGGTACGGAAACAGAAATCCTTCTCCCTCTTTTAAGTCTGATCGTATGGAATGTTCAACGTTGCGATCCCATATCACACTGCGATGAGGAGGATTCTTCGTTGAATACTGGTACTCGACAGAATCACCGACATTTCGAACCAAACCCACACCGATAATGACCCGCCTAGCGGATGTTGACAGTGGAGTATCCTTTGCATAAAAGAAACAAAGTGATTCTTTGGGGCGAATGGCACCGAAGAACGTATCAAGCATAACCAGTTGGTTTGAACGATCTTGGATAAACTCAGTATCAAAACCAAGATCAGGTTC
Organism: Arenicellales bacterium; assembly: GCA_965202615.1. GTDB lineage: Bacteria > Pseudomonadota > Gammaproteobacteria > Arenicellales > JAJDZL01 > JAJDZL01. Next base: position 671,396 of record OZ241837.1, on the reverse strand, counting down.
AAGGTCGGGCTGGAAACCTAGATCGTAAAGTTCTACTAACTCAGCACTTTCTGCAGATAACATCCAACGGAACGGCACACAGGCAGCACTGTACGGGCGCATTGTGTATTCCGTGGGAAGGAAATGACTGTGAGATTCCGATTTCCTCTCAACATAGGGATGATTCTTACTCAATGTAAGTGAGAATTCTGCCATGAAACTTGCGCGTTCCGTTATGCATGGGGGGAGTTGACTCGGAGATAACTCATTGAAAAATCGAGTCTTGATCCGCTCCTCCGCACCGTCGTCTTTGTCCGCCGCGATTCTCCGCAATACGCGACACGCGGTGTTGGTGGAGGGTTTAGCACAGACGCGCCCCTCCCAGCCAGTATCATGCCACGGTACGCGAATCGAAATGTGCTGGACTGGAAGTCTACGAGCTCCTGAGATCACAACTAGTTTCCATCCCGACTTCGACAGTTTAGGCGCATTTTAGCCAACGGTACACGAATTCAAATACCTGAAGTTTTACAATATAGCCAAATAACGTCATCGGTTGTCCTTACTATTGTCAAACAAATTGTCACATCCTATGTTTGGGCTATATGGGAACTGACGTAGCTAACCTGAGATTTTTGGCAAAATCAGCCTTCTCCGACTGATGCAGAAGTAAGACCAAATCCGACAATTATGCATTCTAGTCAAAACCAATGAGCTAATCCGATCTCATGCCTTCTGTATCCTATCTGTCTCCACCAAACTAAAAGAGTCGACAATTACAAAAAAATAATTTGGACAAGTTTATAGTGGAATTTCGTTTTCCAGCATTGTTGGAAATATCACAGAATGAACCAATCATAGTAGATATTCAGAAAGCTGTAAGAATGCGATACCCATATTACCAAAAGGTATTGCAGACAGAATTTAATTTCGACGAACAGGCAACTTATTTGTTTCGTTGCGGAATTGCTGACACTGGAAATCGGGCGTAGAATTTGAAAATTTAATGAATGTTCCGTTCGTGCTAAATTATGATTACAGTCAATTGAATGTTGAAATTGACAAAGCGATAGCACTGTTGGAAAAGTTTCATGAAGTTCATTTCTCTTTCTCTTGGTGGAGTTTGGCTGAGAAAGCTAGAGAGGGATTGATAGATGCTTGAATTTGGCCCTGACCCAAATATAATTGGAGGCTCTATCGACAAATGGTATGTCGACGATAAGAACTCAGGTATTAGTACGCAGACTCATCAACCGTCGACAGTCCCTCAAATAAATATTGATCTTGGAGTCATTGGTATTCCCGAAAAAGCAACCAACGAAAAGTCGGCAAGTCTTGAGGAAATAAAGTGCAATCAACGACTCAATCTATTAGCCAAGTCTTACGCTGAGTCCGAGCAGTCAGATTACTGGAGAGATTTGCAAGCTAGAATTTCAATTTTAGAAACTGAATTAGAAGCGATCTTACCACGCTACACGGAAAGGGACTGGGCATTGTTGGAACAATTCAAAATATCCATCGACAAAATCACTAAGGGATAGGTTAATTTTTGGCATTCTATGTTGCATTACATCGCCTACAGATTACAACGTAGGCACTTCATAATTTCAATTTGAAATTTTGACTGGAAGTTACAGCAACGTCAAATACTCAAATGTACACATCTGCTGCCTTTTCGGTGGACACATAGAATGTATGAATCAGTAAAACTTGCTTACAGTGGCATCAGTTCTCGCTGTTCGTGGTTAGATGCTCTCTAAAGTCTTCTCTTTCGATCAAGGCAGCTACCGCCAAACCGGCCACAAGGCCCCAAAAAGGGGCGCCGATATTCCAGATTGAGATCTCTGAGACTGTCACCAATAGCGTTACCAGTGCACTCATCTGAAATCTGCCGGAAAATGCAGTAACGAACGCCCTCAGCAAGACCGGCAGCAATGCGAGTCCGCTCAACACCGCGATAAACTCCGCTGGCAAACTCAGAAGCAGCCAGGTCGCGGCAAATGCAAGAACGCCAAATACAATGGTCATCAATCCGAAAAGCACACCTGCTGTGTATTGACGGGAAGGCTCGCCAGCACTCACCAGCACTGCATTGGCCGGGCCGGTAACACAGGTTGAAACCGCACCAAATATCGCATTGCAGGCCGATCCAACCCCGCAGGCGATCGTCATATTGTTGACCGGCGGTTTGTGTCCGCTGCTCATCAATACCGCAAACCCCTGTCCGTTTTGTGCAACCAGCACCGTGATGGCCAACGGAACCACTAATTCAAACAGAGACTGCTGGCTGAACGTGGGCCAATGCAGAACCGGCAATGCGACCCACTGAAGGGTGCCTTCGCTGGGGCTGAAATTTCCGGTAACCAGCACCACTGCAATTCCTGCAATCAGCGTCATGACGACCGGTGGCACAATAGCACGAAGGCCCGGAATGACCAATACTGCAAAGTATGCCAGAACCATGATTGCGGACAGAAGCATCTCACTTTGAAACGACAGCACCATGTCGAGGCCGAATTCCAAAAATATACCGGCGACCATCGCCAGAACAATGGGCATCGGCACATAGCGAAGTGATTTTCGAACGCCACCCGACAGGCCAATCACAGCCAACAACAACGCAGTTACCCAGTAAGCGCCGATCACCTCCGCAAAACTCAAGTGATCAAACGCGGATGCCAACAGTACGGTACCGGGAATTGTCCAGGCAAAACTGAGCGGTTGACGATAGGCAAGCGAAAACCAAATCGTAATCAGGCCGCTAACGACACAGCCGGAAAAAATCCATGATCCGATTTCCGTTTCTGTCAGGCCACCGCCCAATCCGACCGACAGGATGATCGCGACAGGACCTGTGCAGGAAAACAGAAATGCGACCACTGCGGTACCGACGTAAATGCTGTTGATATCGCGCCGCAGTTCGCGCAGCCCGGCAATGGGACGATCAAAGGATTCAAAAATCATAAAAGAGGGGCTGATTGATCAACGCAATGCAGTGTATTCTATGCAATTTATTTGAGCCAGAACGCCCAAGTTAAGAGTCACCTTCAATTCTGTTGAACGACTGCAACAGGAAACCTGAAAAATATGAAATTTACCAGTCTTAGTGAACGTGTCAGCGGTCCCGGCGCGGATGCATGGGAAATTCACTACGCGGCCATCAAGCGTCAACGGCAAGGAGACGAGGTCATTATCTTGTCGATTGGACAGGAGACGGTCGAGTCTACGCCGGATGTAGTCATCGATTCAGCCATTGACAGCATTAAATCAGGTCGTCACCACTACAGTGACATCGGCGGCGAGATTGAACTGCGGGAGATGATTGCAAAACGCGCCTCGGCCCAGTTGGGTCGCGTGATTACACCAACCAATATTGCGGTCATGTCCGGCGCTCAGAATGCGCTGTTCGCGACATCGCTCTGCGTCCTGGAGAGCGGTGACGAGGCCATCATCATTGATCCCTACTATGCGACTTATCCAGCAACTTTCTCAGCGGGAGGAGCCAAGATCATACCTGTTCCGACGCGCGCAGAAAACGATTTCATGCCATCTGCTGATGACATCATTGAACAAGTGACCGAGCGAACACGTGCAATCGTTGTCAATTCGCCACACAATCCTTCAGGTGTCGTGTACTCACGGGATTTTATGACGAAGATGGTGGAAGTATGCCTGGCCAACGAGATCTGGCTGATCAGCGACGAGGTCTACGCTTTTTTTGCCGAACCGGGCACGTTTCACTCGCCGGCTTCGATTCCCGGCGCATTTCACTGTTGCATCACTGTGTCGAGTGTTTCTAAATCCCACCGCATGACCGGCTGGAGGGTTGGCTGGGCCATCGCCCGTGAAGAGATTGTCGAGCGCATGTTCAATCTATCGATTTGCATGAGCTACGGACTGCCGATGTTTACCCAGGACGCCGCAGTCACTGCGCTCGCCAATTCCTCGGAAATTGAAGCGAGGGCGCGCACCGATATCAACAGAAAACGAAACGAGGTCATTTCCCTGCTGTCGCAAATTAACGGGGTGACGATCAGAGGGTCCCATGTTGGGATGTTTGTCGTCTTCGATATCAGGGACTTGCCAGTCAGCGACAACGAATTCGCATGGAAACTTCTCAACGAATATGACGTTGCCGTTCTTCCATGCACCGCTTTTGGCACAAGCGGCAAAGGCATACTCAGGATCAATATCGGGGAATCAGAGGATAATCTTAGAACAGCCTGCAAACGTATTCGCCAGCTCATTGACACACTGTGAGCAAGCTTGTTAATTGCCCGTATTTGCTGTAATAAAATTGACAAATATTCCAAATACAAGACAGTTTGAATCAGCACTCTTTCCCAATCATTTGAAATCCATCGAGACTATGCTAACCGCACCTCCCTTCAGTTCAGACCTCGAAGATTTCAGAGCGCTGGTCCGCGACTTCATTCGTGCCGAGCTTCCCGACGACATTCGCAAAATGGTTGCTTGCGAACAAATGGACTTGCCGCGAGAAGCGCAGGTGCGCTGGCACCGGATACTGAGAGACCGCGGCGGCTGGTGCTGCCCGTCATGGCCCGCCCAATATGGCGGCCCGGGTTGGAGCGATGAGCAACAGTACATATTTGAGCGGGAACTGTCGCTGAATGACGCCCCGCGTCTTATGGTATATGGGGTGGGTATGCTTGGGCCGACGCTGTTTGAATATGGTACCGAGCAGCAGAAACAGCGGTTCTTGCCGCAAATTCTGGACGCCGATACCTTATGGTGCCAAGGTTTTTCGGAACCGGGCTCAGGTTCTGATCTCGCTTCTCTTCAATGTCGCATGCGCCTGGATGGCGACCATTTTATCGTCGAGGGATCGAAAATCTGGACCAGTGAAGCGCATATCGCGGACTGGATATTTGGTCTTTTCCGCTCCAGTACCGGCGAGCGCAAACAACACGGCATCTCTTTCCTGCTGATTGATTTGTCGTCCCCGGGAATTTCAGTTAAACCGCTCAAATTATTCGAAGACACGCACGAGGTTAACCAGGTGTTTTTCGCCCAAGTGCGGGTTCCCAGGGAAAATGTCATCGGTGAGTTGGGGCAGGGTTGGGAAATAGGCAAATATTTGCTCAGTCTGGAGCGGTTCGGTACCGCGGAAGTATCCCGGACAAAAGCGAGCATGAAACGGCTGACGCAACTGGCGTTTGCTCCAATTGACGGTGGTTCCCGTCTGATTGACAACGTAGATTTTGCAGAACGTTACTGCCGCATCGAACGTTCTCTCCACGCATTGGAAATGACCGAACGACGCATGCTGCTGGGTGATCAGCGCGCAGAGGCAATCGGCGCTGGCGCTTCAATGCTGAAGATCTGCGGAACTGAAATTCAATCGGATGTCTTCCGATTGACAGCAGAAGCCAGCGCTCATTTCGCTTGCATTGACCTCCCGCGCAGCGGTGCCGGATTTGATTCTGACAACCCCTACACAGCCAGCGACGCGGCAAGGAATTACTTCAATTACCGCAAGACGCCAATCTATTCCGGATCAAATGAGATTCAACGCAACATCATTGCGAAAGCTGAACTCGGACTTTCGTAATGACTGATTCTGCAAATTACGAACAGCAATCGCTCATCGAAAGCACCGCTCGGCGTTTTCTTAGAGAAAACTATTCTTTTGAGGCAAGGCGCGCCATTATCGAAAATGACCCGGGTTACTGCATTGACCAGTGGAACAATATGGCACAGCTGGGTTGGATGCTGTTGCCGATATCAGCGCAATTCGGTGGACTGGGCGGCCACGCGACGCTGGTCACAACGCTTGCCAAGGAATTCGGCAGAGCAATGTATGTCAGTCCGTTTCTGACAAGTGCCATACTTTCCTCGAAAATCATCGAAGCAGCCGCTGAAGAGCCGCTTCGGTCACAATTGTTGGAGAACATCGGTACGGGTGAATCAATCGGTTCACCCGCCATTTACGAACCCCAACTGCGTTACAACCTGGACAACATTAACACTACCGCACACTGCCTTGAGGACCGCATTGTGCTCAACGGGACCAAATCGGCAGTACTGTTCGGTAACGTTGCGTCGTTCTTTCTGGTTCTCGCCCGACACCCGGCAAGCCCTTCGAATTTTGCCCTGTTCATGGTTCCATCTGACGCGGCCGGTGTTCAGCTGAAACATTACCGCGCCCACGATGGCAGCAGGGTATCAGACCTGAAGTTGAATGCTGTTGAACTAGGCAAAGATTCGGCGCTAGGGTGCGGACAGGACCCACTGGTGATCGTTCAAAGTGCAGTCAATTTTGCCAATACGGCAATTTGTGCAGAACTGGTCGGCGCGATGGAATATGTGCTGGAACTGACCCTTGATTATGTTAAGACACGCGAGCAGTTCGGTAGAACACTGAGTTCATTTCAAGCATTACAGCACCGCCTGGTCGACATGTACATGCGTTGCCAACTGGCGGAGTCAATGAGTCGGGAAGCGGCGCGTGCAATGGATTCGTCCAGTGGAGTTGAACAGGAAAAGATGATTTGTGCTGCGAAGTGTGAAATCGCGCGTGCGGCCTTGCTGAATGCTGAAGAGGCTGTGCAAATACATGGCGCTATGGGTATGATGGACGAAATGCCTGTTGGACACTACCTGAAACGAATATTTAGTCTGAACCTCCTGTTCGGCGATGCAGATTATCACCAAACCCGGTTTCGAACCTTACGGCTGCAGCAAGGGATCTAGCTGGCCTTCGAGAGAATTGCGATTAAGTGCGAAAGAATGATTATGAGTGAAGAATACAACATCCTTGTCAGTGTAGAAACACATTACCTTGAAGACCGGTCAGACCCGTCCGAAGACCGATTCGTGTTTGCCTACACGATCACGATTACCAACCGTGGCACAATGGGTGCGCAACTCCTGCGGCGGCACTGGATTGTTTCGGACAGCAACGAACGCGTTCAGGATGTTCGCGGGGACGGTGTGGTTGGCGAACAACCTCATCTAAAGCCGGGAGAAAGCTACCGTTATACCAGCGGCACAGTACTGGAAACTCCGGTCGGCACCATGGAAGGAAGCTACCAAATGGTTGCCGATGACGGCACGCCGTTTGATGCCGAAATTCCGTTATTTGTTCTGTCTGCGAAGCGAACGCTGCACTGACAGCCTGACAGACAACACGTTAGACGTCAATATTTTTTGCGAACAACGCTTTGGACTCGATGAATTCGCGGCGCGGCGGCACCTTGTCACCCATCAGAATTTCGAAGGTTTCGCCGGTGATGATCGAGTCTTCGATCTTGACCCGACGCAACAGACGCTCTTTCATGTCCATGGTGGTTTCCCTTAACTGGTCTGCGTTCATTTCACCGAGACCCTTGTAGCGCTGTATTGTCATTGCCTTTCGGGCATCCTGCATCAGCCAGTCAACCGCTTCGGCCAGATCGACAAGTTCAGCTGATTTTGAGCCGCGCTGCACGATGACTGCAGAAACCTCGTGTTTGTGCATCTCATCGGCCAATGCTGTAATCAAGCGATAACTGGACGATTTGACAATTGCTTCGGTGAGCATCGATTCGGTATGACTACCCATATGTTCTTTGACTATTCTGATACCAAGACGATCAATCTCATCGGGCTGACAGGGAACAACTGATGCCGTATAAGTGCCTGATTCATTGACGAGTTTATCGTTGATCGAAGCGGCAAATTTCTCAAGGTATGCGCGATCGTCGAATCGCTCGGCTTCCAGCGGCTGAATTTTGCTCAAAACTTCCAGCACTAATGGATCAATTCGATCCGACAGAGATTCCGTCGCCTGCCGGGCGGCAACCCGTCTCTGGCAAAGTTTCTCAAGCGCTTCTTTTTCGAACACAATGGCGTCGCTGTCGGATCCGTTCATCAGCTGGACCTTGGCGTCCGAAACAGCGTTCTCGAGCACATAGTCATCGAGTTCGCTGTCATCGTTCAGGTATCTTTCGGTTTTCTTGTATTTCGCTTTATAGAGCGGGGGTTGCGCGATATAGAGATGACCGTCTTCAATCAGCCGGGGCATCTTGTTGTAGAAAAACGTGAGCAGCAGCGTACGGATATGGGAACCATCAATATCAGCGTCGGTCATGATGATAATTCTATGATAGCGAAGTCGATCGATATCAAACTCCTGATCGACGCCGGTGCCCAATGCGGCAATCAGGGTCTGTATTTCTTCCGACGTCACGATCTTGTCGATCGAAGCCTTTTGCACGTTCAGGATTTTTCCTTTGAGGGGCAAAATTGCCTGGTACTTTCTGTCCCGGGCCTGCTTGGCGGAACCGCCTGCGGATTCGCCTTCGACCAGGAAAAGTTCGCTTTGTGTCGGGTCTTTTTCCTGGCAATCGGCGAGTTTGCCGGGCAATGTTGTGGACTCCAAGGCGCCTTTGCGCGCAATTGCTTTTTCTTTTTGCGCTCGCTCTCGCACGGCAGCAGCATTGTTGACCTTTTCACAAATCAGCCGTGCTGCCTTGGGATTTTCTTCAAGATATTCTTTCAGGCCTTCGGATACGATCGATTGCACCGCTCCTTCAACACTCGACGAAACCAGTTTGTCCTTGGTTTGCGAAGAGAACTTGGGGTCATGTACCCTGACCGTCAATATCGCGGTCAGCCCCTCGCGAATGTCTTCTCCGAGCACATTGATTTTTTTTGCCAGCTTCAGGCTGTCCATGTAAGCGGTAATCGTCCTGGTTACCCCCTTGCGGAACCCTGTCACGTGTGTCCCGCCATCGCGCTGATAAATGTTGTTTGTGTAACTGCGGGTGTTTTCCTGGTAATAGTTGTAACTCCATTGGAGTGCAGCGCTGACTGAAACTCCGTCTCGTTCGTCGGATATAAAAATCACTTCGTCGTTTATGGAGGTTCTCAAGCGATTGAGATCAGTCACATACTGCTTGATGCCACCATCGCGCTTCATGTTTTTCCGGCGCCCGTCTCGTTCATCGTGAAGCTCAATGGACATGCCCGAATTCAGATACGCCAGCTCCCGGAGGCGTTCATGCAAGATTTCGAAATGAAACGTTGTATCGCTGAAGTATTCTCTTGAGGGTTTGAACTGAATTGTCGTTCCGGTCTTCCCGGTCTCGCCAATGGATTCCAGCGGTGCGACGGGTTCTCCATCCCTGAACTGCTGGAAATAAATTTGTCCTTCCCGATAAATGTGCATCCGGACGTATTCAGACAGGGCGTTCACCACCGACACACCAACACCGTGCAATCCGCCCGAAGCGTCGTAGGATTCATCATCAAATTTCCCGCCGGCGTGCAAAGTGGTCATGATCACCGTGGCACTTGGCAGGTCTTCACCGTTGGGACCCTCGTTCTCCATGATGCCCGTCGGGATACCGCGCCCGTTATCTTCAACAGAGACCGATCCGTCCGCGTGGATCTTTACAACAATCCGATCGCAAAATCCCTGTGAAACCTCGTCGATGGAATTGTCAACGACTTCAGTGACCATGTGATGCAGACCGGTGCCGTCATCGGTATCCCCGATATACATGCCAGGGCGCTTGCGCACCGGATCGAGACCGCGCAGCACCTTGATCTTGGTGTGGTCATACGAGCCGTTATTTTGCGTTTTCTGTGTCATTCGATAAAGATTCAGGATTTACCGGAACAATTGAGTCGCAACTTGTCGGGTGGATGCGAATCCGTGAATTCGATCCTGTGAGTTTGCCGGTCAGCCGTCTTTAAGCAGCATCACAAGGTAGCTGGTGGATTCATCTTCCGGAAACTTGATCTGGCAAGCGGACTGGGATTGCCGCAGATAAACCTCGACTTTTTCGCATTCGGACATGGCTTCAAGCGCATCTAGCAAATAGCGATAATTCACCTGAAACTTGTGCTTTGCGGTGTTCTCTTCAACAATCATGGTATGTTCGATTCGCTTTTGGACGATGTCCGCGCGAATGTCCAATCGGCCGTTATTCGCTTCAACGTTGGCTGCAATGCGCCCTTTGTTGGAGTCTCTTTGAGCCATTGCCAAAATTCCGGTCAACTTCAGGCCGTGGGCGAACTCACTGCGGTCTGCTCTGAACGCCAATTCCAGATTGCCGGGTACTGCAGCCCGCCAGTCCGGGTAAGCGCCTTCCATCAATTTGGAAGTGAATGTAAAGTCCGGCGTAGTCATTCGGATGTGCGAGTCCTTGAACTGCAGCGAAACCCTTGAGGTCAGGGACGTCAGCACTTTGCTGATTTCAAGCGCGGTTTTTCTCGGCAGCACCGCGCGAATTCTCAAGTCGCTATCGCCAATTTCAGAGTCAAGTTTCGTCTCGCTCATCGCCATGCGATGACCGTCTGTAGTGACTGCCCGTACCGTGTCGCTGGTCATTTCCAGCAGTGTTGCATTCAAATAAAGTCTGGGCTCGTTGTGCCCCATCGCATGTTCGGTTCGCTTGAAGATGTTGCGCAGGGCAAATCGGTCCACATCGAACTGCAGGTTCCACTGGGACGTATCGATATCGAGATACGGAAAATCTTCCGCATCCAGCAACGATTCTGTCATTGCGTTCTTGTAAACTTCGTCTTCCGTGGATTCCGACGCATCTCCGTTGGACACCCGCGCATCACCGGATGAAACACTGTCGATATTCTCCACAATCAGCTGGCTGTTGTCCTGGTTGAAATCCAGCCGGCAACCATCAGGCTGACGACGACAATACTCAAGCAGGGTCTGAGCTGAACACACAAACTTGCCTTCGGATAGCACTTCAACATCCTGAATCCGCTCGCAGGCCTCCATGTCGATATTTGAACCCCAAAGGCGGATGCCTCCCTTTGTTGACTCAATCAGCACCTGAGCCAGAATCGGGATTGTCGGTCCCGAATCAATGACTGACGATACCCGGCTCAGCGGATCAATGATTGCATCTCTATCTATTACGAATCGCATTACAAAATAAAAAAAATGTGTTTATTACCTATTGTTATTTTTATTAGCTTTGTGAAAAACGCTAATAACTCCAAAACCGGCATTTAATCAACTGTATATATCGCCAAAACCTGTTAAGTATTCAGTGAGGCGAAGATGGAAGGTTGTTGAAGGATTTCAACGCGCAATCAGTAAACAGGAGTTTATTCACATTGATTAACAAATTATACACTGGATACCCTGTAACTTCGACAGTTTCCAGCGTTTTTGGGTGTGCGTCAGATTTTTAGAATTTTCATTATGATAAGGTATGTAGCAAGCATTAGCGATATGTCTGTAGTGTATAATCTACATTACATGAACTCCCGCCCAATGGTACGCCGATGGACACTATCAAACTCCTCGAATCTCAGCGAAACGACCTTCTACAGCAAATCTCCGAAATCGGAGAGTTGCGACCGGGCAACCTGTCCGCCTTTCACCGCAAGTGTTACAGACCCAATTGCCATTGCGCCAAACCCGGCGACCCCGGCCATCTGGGCTGGCAACTGACCCGTAAAGATGAACATCAAAAAACCATCCGTCACAACATCCCGAAGCACGCGCTCGAAACGACTCGCAATCAGATTGAGGAATACAGCCGTCTCAAGACACTGGTCGGACAGTTTGCTGAAATCAATGATCAACTGTGCCAGGCACGCCTTCGAGCCGGTCAGGCTGAAAAAAAAACGCTGCATCAAACCTCTCGCAAGAATCGCTAGCCGGCGCACTTGCGCTGGAAGCGGCGCGGGAAGTGACTGCGCTTTTTCAGTCGCACTCGGGCCGTGCAAGAATTGATTTGGAGGCCCTTGAGGTGGCGGTGAAATCAACCATGATGGACTTGGGATCGGCCTTGATGTCGATGTGCATCAATGCCGACCGAAGCGATGGCGAGGCGGCTGAATTGAGCTGCCAGTGCGGGGCTGTGGCAAAGCGTTGCGGGCGGCGCCGGAAGAGACTGGTTTCAGCGTTGGGTGTGCTTTCGTTAAAACGCACCTATTATCACTGTGATGACTGTGGTGGAGGATTTTTCCCCAAGGACCGGCAGTTGGGGATTGAGGGTCAGTCGATTTCTCAGGCGGTGATGCGGATGATTGGCCGCACTGCGGCTGAGCTGAGTTTTGCCGGAACGCAGACATTGCTGCAGCTGCTGGCGCAGGTTGGCGTCAGCGTCAAGCAGGTTGAGCGGGTGGCGGAGTCGCTGGGACGTGAGATCTGTGAACACGAGCTTGCCAATGAGGACCGGGAAGCCTGCCAGGCCGGAACAATGTATCTGGGTATCGATGGCACTGGAGTGCCGGTGATTCCCAAGCACACAGACGGTCGCAAGGGCAAACAGGCAGATGGCAGTGCGAAGACGCGCGAGATGAAGCTTGCGGTCATCTTTACAGCTGAGCGCAAGGATGACGAGGGTCGGCCAAGGACTGATGCCGGCTCTGTCAGCTACAATGCTGCGATTGAGACTGCGAGCACCAAGGATAGCGCAACAGAGTTGTCGCCGTTTGTACAGCGTGTGTATCGGGAGGCGTTGCGTCGTGGATTTTACCAGGCCCCCCGGCGAGTGGTGATCGGTGATGGTGCGCGCTGGATCTGGCAGCTCAGCGCCGAGTTGTTTCCGGGTGCCATAGAGGTGGTAGACATATTTCATGCGAAGGAAAAACTCCATGACGTGAGTAAGGCCATTTACGGCGCTGATTCCGATTTGGCTGGCAGGTGGGCAGAGTTGCGTTGTGAGGAGTTGGTCGCGGGCAACATTGAGGGATTGATCACAGAGCTGAAAAAAACATCCGACGGCTCTATATGTAAGCTTGCAACTCAGGCGGTTGGGTATTTCAGCACGAACATCAAGCGTATGCGCTATGCACAGTTTCGTGCTGAGGGAATCTGTATTTCAAGCGGCGTTGTTGAAGCCGGATGCAAGGATGCGATTGGCGCACGACTCAAGCGCAGCGGAATGCGCTGGTCGGTTGATGGTGCCAATGCAATCGCTGCATTGCGGTGCTACGTGAAAAGTGAACGGTTCGATGATTTCTGGTATGACAGAGCTATGAAATTGCAGGCACAATAAAATTTTGGCGCACACCCAGCGTTTTTGCGGCGCGCTTTCGCAGGTTGCGCAGCCTGTCGCAGACCTACTGGGTAAACTGATCCTGCAAGGTCTTGTAGTCGTCCCTGAAACGTTTGTCGCGATTCATTTTCTTGGTCACTTGTCTTTGTGAGTAAAGAACTGTCGCATGGTTCTTTCCGCCAAAAGCCTTGCCTATTTCGGGGAGACTCTTGCTGGTAAACTCCCGTGCCAGGCTCATGGCAACCTGCCGTGAGGTCACTACATCCGCTCGTCTGTTTGCAGACAGTATGTCTTTGAGCCGCGTGCCATAGAAACGGGCGACGGTCGTCTGGATGTGTTCAATGGTAATCGGCCGCCTGTTGAACTCCAGCAGGTCAGAGAGTTGATCCTTGACAAAACCGATGCTGATTTCCTTGCCGGTCAACCGGTGAGTGGCCGCCAGCGTATTCAGTGCGCCTTCCAGCTCCCGCACGCTGGTGGTAATGTTTTCTGCCAAAAATCTTGAAACTTCCGGTTTAAGGTGAATGTTGCGCAAATTTGCCTTGGTTTCAAGGATCGCAACTCGCGTCTCCAGTTCGGGCTGCATGATGCGCACCGTTAGACCCTGGCTTAACCTGGATTTGATACGGTCTTCCACCTGGATCAGTTCCTTGGCAAACTTGTCACTGGTGATGATCACCTGTTTGCCGCCTTCAAGCAACAGGTTGAACGTCTGCAGGAACTCGGCCTGTGATGACTCCCGACCCGAGAACAGGTGAATGTCGTCAATCAGGAGCGCATCCAGTTCGCGATAAGCCGCTTTCATTCTTTCGGCTGTTTCATTGTTGCGATTGAGCATGGCTTTGATAATGTGCTGCACGAAATTTTGCGCATTGACATAGCCCACCTTGGAATTCGGGTTGTTTTCCTTGAGCGCATGCCCGGCGGCCTGCATCAGGTGCGTTTTGCCGATTCCAACAGCCCCATAGATAAACAGGGGGTTGTATTCGCGGTGACCGGGGTCCCTGGAAGCGGCTTCAGCCGCAAATCGGGCAAGTTTGTTCGATTCGCCGACAATGTGCTGTTCAAAGGTGAACTCGGGCGAAAGCCGGCTGAACCCGAATTGAAGCTTGTCACTGCGGGTTGTTTTTCGGGAGTTGGAGGTTTTATTGCGGGTCATTTTTTCTGGCGTGCCGACTCCGGTTGATTCCATTTCAATCCTGACCGAGACCCTGTCTCCCTGGTAGGCGCTGGCGAGTTCAACGATTCGGTCCAGCCACTTCGACTCGACGCTCGATTTCACATAGCAGTTGGGCGCTCTTAGCACAAGGGCGCCATTGTCGGATTCGGCGCTTAGCGTGCGAAGCCACGCATAGTGGTCTTTTTCACTGACCTCCGTTGTCAGTTGCGTAAGGACATCTGTCCATAAATTCATAGGTACCATTTGAACACCGGTCAATTAAGGGCGCTGGTTGAACTTCGAACCCAGGGCGCTTGGAGACGAAGCGCAGTGTCGCGTTAATCAGACGAATCGACACATGCGATCAACAGCAAATTCGGTAACGCTATCTTATACCAATTAGCCGTCTGTAAAACTAAAATTTTCGACCGTATTCCCGATTTGTCGTTTGCTATAATTTTGCAACCGATTTTTTTGCATGATCGAAGACTGTATGCGGTCTCTACCGGCAGTCCGGCATCTGACGATTACACCTTTTTGGTCAATTTAATGAAACGCACCTTTCAGCCAAGCAATCTGAAACGAAAGCGAAAGCATGGGTTCAGGGCCCGAATGCGAACTCGCGGCGGGCGGGCAGTGATTAATGCGCGCCGCGCCAAAGGTCGCTCGCGTTTAAGTGCATGATGCTCACGAGTCAACGAAAGATTTCCAGCTGCCTAAACACTGTAGACTAACCAGCTCTGCGCAGTTTCAGGCGGTCTTCAGTCAGCACAAAACCGTTTCAAACCAATATTTCCGCATACTGGTACGACACAAACAGGATCAGCCTGATTCACGGATAGGAATTATCGTTTCCCGCCGGGTATCGCGAAAGGCTGTCAATAGAAATCGCATCAAGCGCCAGTTGCGCGAGGCTTTCAGGCTGAATCGACATAATCTGAAGAACATGGACATGGTAATTATCGCCCGTCAGAACTGCGAGGAGGCAACCGGCAGCGAACTCTATGAGAACGTTGTCAGGTTATTGAAAAGACTGGAAAAATGAAACGCATTCTAATTTTTGCTGTCAAGATTTATCGCTACGCGATCAGCCCGTTTCTAGCGCCCTGCTGCCGCTTCCATCCAACTTGTTCCAGTTATGCGATACAGGCAATTGAGCGTCATGGCGCGCTGAAAGGCAGCTGGTACACTATTTGTCGTATCGGTCGCTGTCATCCCTGGCATCCCGGCGGATACGATCCGGTTCCCGGCACTGCAGAATACGACTGATGGATTTTCGCCGCGCCCTGCTTGCCATTTCGCTTGGTTTGGTTCTGCTGCTGATATGGCAGGCCTGGCTGGACTATGAGCGAACCAATGACGCCGCACTGGTGCCGGCCCAGCAGGTTGAACAGCTGGAACTGCCGGAAACACCGATAGCAAGGCCACAGACGGACTCTGCACCGGTGCCGCAGGCGCCGGACTCACCTGCCGCACCGGCAACTCCGGGCGAGTTGCCAACGCCAGCGCAGGATACCGGATCCGTGGTTGCGGTTGAGACGGATCTGTTCAAGATAAGAATCGACATGGTGGGTGGACAAATACTGGACTCGCGCCTGCTCAAATATCCGGTGGAAGTCGAAATGCCGGATGTGCCGTTCCGGCTGCTCAAGAATTCTCCGCCTGACGTGTTGATTGCGCAGTCAGGACTGGTTGGAAACGATTTTGAGTTTCCCACGCACAAGACCCTGTTCACCGCGGATTCGAATACCTATACCCTGGCTGAATCTGCCGATTCGATCCAGGTTCCGATGCATTGGGTATCACCGGACGGGGTGGATTACACAAAGATATTCACATTCTATCGGGACAGCTACCTGGTCGATATTGAAATGCGAGTCAACAACCACAGCGGCCGCCACTGGCAGGGGTTTCAATACGGTCAATTCATGGCGACCGAACAACAGACTGACCGGGACGGATTCCTGTTCTTTCAAGCCCTGCCAAGCTATCAGGGCGCCGCTATATACACGCCGGAAAACAGGTACGACAAGATCGATTTCAAGGAAATCAGGAACGATAAACCTACCTTTGAGACCGAGTCGGGCTGGGTGGCAATGCTGCAACACTATTTTGTCACGGCCTGGTTGCCGGAAGAAAGTGCGCCATACCGGTTTTACACCAGGGTGTTGGAAAGCGCTGGAACACAACCCCGCTACCAGGTTGGCTATCTGACACTGACCCCGACGTCTGTTGCCAATAACTCGACGGGTTCTCTAAAAACCCGCATCTACATCGGTCCCAAAGAACAGGACCGCATCAATGACCCGGCCGAAGGCTTGATTCTGACTGTGGATTATGGCTGGCTCACGCCGGTCTCTTCACCGCTGTTCTGGATTTTGCGCAAGATCAACGACTTCATTCAAAACTGGGGTTGGTCAATCATTATTTTGACGTTGCTGGTCAAGATCGTTTTTTATCCGTTGTCGGCTGCCAGTTACAAGTCGATGGCAAAAATGAAGAAACTGCAGCCCCGGCTTAAGACGCTCAAGGAACGCTACGGCGACGACAAGCAGAAACTTAACCAGGAAATGATGCAGATCTACAAGAAGGACAAAATCAATCCGTTGGGTGGCTGCTTGCCAATACTGATTCAAATCCCTGTTTTCATTGCACTTTATTGGGTTTTACTGGAAAGCGTGGAACTGCGTCAGGCGCCATTCGTGTTTTGGCTCACCGACCTGTCGAGAGCCGATCCATTCTATGTGCTGCCGGTTCTCATGGGCGCGTCCATGTTTGCTCAGCAGTTTCTCAATCCCACACCTCTGGATGCGATGCAGAGGAATATCATGATGAGTCTCCCGGTTGTCTTTACGGTATTCTTTCTTTGGTTTCCTTCCGGGCTGGTGCTTTACTGGCTGGTGAACAACATTCTTTCAATTGCGCAGCAATGGTATATCACCCGAAAACTGGTGAAGGAATAGATGACGGCGAATTCGATACGATCGCTGCAATCTCAACACCGGCCGGGTTCGGCGGTATCGGTGTTGTCCGTCTTTCGGGGCCTGGATCCCAAGAAATAGCCAAGGCAGTAGCGGGCCTCGTGCCCGAACCGCGCCAGGCATGCTACCGCAGATTTGACGGTGGCGGCAATACAGTCATTGACCACGGCATTGTGCTCTACTTTCCTGCCCCGGGTTCCTACACCGGCGAAGATGTCCTGGAATTCCAGTGTCATGGCGGTCCGGTTGTGCTCAATTTGCTGTTGGCGCGCGTGTTGGATTTGGGTGCGCGCACAGCCGAGCCCGGAGAGTTTACCCGACGCGCATTCCTCAATGGAAAAATGGACCTTGCCCAGGCTGAAGCGGTTGCTGACCTGATCAACAGTTCAACGGAAGCAGCCGCGCAATGCGCGTTGCGCTCGTTAAGCGGAAATTTTTCCGATCGCGTCAACGCGATAATGGACGAACTCAAGAACTTAAGGATGTTTGTCGAGGCGGCTATCGATTTTCCAGAGGAAGAGATCGATTTTCTTGACAATGATGAAATCGTCTCGTCTGCTGCAGCGATACACTCGCAACTACTGCAGTTGCTTGAAAGCGCGTCGAGAGGGCGAGTTTTGCGCGAAGGCCTGGAAGTCGCGATTTCCGGTTTGCCTAACGCCGGCAAGTCCAGCCTGCTCAACCAACTGGCGGGGCTTGAGCGATCCATCGTTACGCCCCAGGCAGGGACCACCAGAGACACCGTCGACCTGATGATTGATCTGGATGGTCTGGCCGTTCGCCTGACTGACACAGCGGGACTTCGAGAAAGCAGCGACCTTGTGGAACAGCAGGGGATTGCGCGCGCTTGGGCTGCAGCCTATGCAGCCGATCTAGTGCTTTACCTGATTGATGTTACTCAGGGCATGAGCGAGACTGATCGTCGCAACCTTGCTCAGCTGCAGGATACCAACGTGTTGGTGGTCTGGAACAAGATTGACCTTCAGGAGTCACTGGAGATGCCGACTCTTCACGAGATATCAGACCAGGTTTCGATCTCAGCGAAATATGCAACCGGACTTGATTCAATTCGTGAGTTTCTGAAACGATTCGTTGGGTTTGCGGTCACCGATGAAGGGCTTTTTCTGGCCAGACGCCGACATCTCGATGCAATACAAAACGCACTTGGCTACGTCAACCAGGCGCACGTTGCGCTGGATAAACACCGCTCCGGAGAATTGGCGGCCCAGGATCTTCGCGATGCAATGGATGAACTCGGCAAACTCGTTGGCGCAGTATCAGCCGATGATCTGCTTGGTGAGATTTTTGCGAATTTCTGTATCGGTAAGTGATAGGGACTTATATACTTAATTGTGCAACGCTACATCAAGCGTGCTGTTAAGTTCTTTTTGACGTTTCCCCGAAGGACTCTGTCTTTCTCCGCGTCCGTTTAGACTCTCCCCAATCCCCAAGGCGAGTATGTTTTTTGCTGCGTTAATGTCTGCATTGTCCGAATGACCGCAACTCACGCACCTGAACTCAGATTGCGTCTTGCGGTTCTCTCTGTTTGTTGTTCCACAGCGATTGCACCGCTGACTGGTGTAATGCGGCGCCACCTTGCGAACTGTCGTTTTGTAAGCAAGGGCCTGTTCCAGTTTGTACCAGCCGGTTTTCAGTATCGAACGGTTCAGTCCGCTTTTCTGGACAACATTCCTGCCCGGTTCCTGAAGCGTTCCCTTGGCTGATTTGGTCATGTTCTTTGTCTTCAGATCTTCAATATAAACCGTCGAATATTGGTCTGCAATCTCGCGCGACACCTGATGGACCCAGTTGTCATTGACTTGCTTGATTTTCTGTGATGTCCGACCGGCCAGCCGGCGCGCTTTCTGATAACGTCCCGAAGCCTTAATGCCTTTCTTGCGCACCGGTTTCTGACGCCGCGCCATCATTCGCTGGTAGCGCTTCTTGCGCCGTTCTTTCTTCTCAACGTCCGGGGCATGGTAGATCGTTCCGTCCGATAACGCAATCTGCCCAACGTTCCTGTCAATCCCGACCGCATCGTCCGTCGTCAGACTCTCACCTGCTTCGACCGCATAAACGACATACGCATACCATTTGCCGTTTTCTTCCTTGACGGTGCCGGACTTTGCGATGCCGTCCGAGTAAGGGTTGTCTCCGGTCAACCTGACATATCCGATCTTTTGGATATGTAGCCACTGGCCATTGAGCCTGGCCGTATGTCCGATCACGATCGGGAATGAGGGCGCATCGCGCCACTTGGCCTTGAACTTCGGCAACCCTTCATTCGGGTGATTGAAATATTTCTTGTATTGAACTTCAATTGGCTTGAGCGAATGACGAACGATATTGCATGAATACTCCTGCAGCCATTGGTCGCAATGGCGACGCAGCAAAGTGAACTGTTTGGAAATATCGACGAAACCGAACCGGCAATGACCGTAAAGGGCATATTCGTCACGGAGTTTTCCGACAAAGTGATTCCAGGCGTAGCGGCATGCGCCTGCAAGGCCGGACATTTGCTGGTATTTGGTTCGGGAGTTCGTGCGAACCCGGTAGCGAACGGTGCGATAAGTCTGTTTGGCGCCTGCGGTCATCCGTGCAGCTGAGAGAAGAAGTCCTTTTGATTGAATTACACAACCATTATCCAGGTGGGGTGGCTCACAGGGTGAGCCACCCCTAAAAAATATTTCTCAATTTGCAGGTTCTGATTGTGTGTGAACCGTTTGCAGGAAACGGGGAGAATTTTGGAGGGAAGTTCTATTAGAATATGACTGATTCGGACCGTTCACGCGCTCATGTTTGACCGGTTGAACTGACTTGAGAGAGTCTCTTGCCGTCTATCCAATGGCATCCGCGTAATTAAGTATATATGTCCCTTTCAATAATATGTCTTGGTCACTTCTGACACCCTGAATCAACATGCGCAACAATCAATCCACGAGAGTCCTGTTCCAGATGGGCGTGGTACTGTTCATAGTTATCGCCATCGCAATTTGGCAATGGGACTATCTCATTGATCTGTATATTCACAATCAGATCACTTACGTCGGCTGGATCATTAATGGTGCAATTCTGGCACTGTTTTTATTGGGTTTGGGACGAATGGTCCACTTATTCGTCATATACAGCGAAGAAGAAAAAGCGCTTGACTTGTTCGTCGAAGCGACCAGGGCCGAAGATCTCGATAGTCTTGATGAGCGTTTGCCACCCGATTCGATCATCGGCCAGCGTTACGCGACCGTCCTGAATTTCTTTAGCTCACGCACCGAGATCAACCACAATGCGCTTGCGGCGACTTTGCTTGCCCGCGAGACGAGCAAAACCAGTTTTATCAAGTTTGTCAACAATATCCTGATCCTGGCAGGTGTTTTTGGCACTATCGTATCGCTGACGGTCGCGCTCATAGGCGCGTCAACAGCAATTTCCGCCACTGACAGTCTGCGCGGTATTGATGTCGTGATTCATGGCATGTCGACTGCGCTGTCGACAACAATGACAGCGATTCTGGCGTACTTTCTGTTCGGATATTTTTATTTGAAACTGATGGATACGCAGTCCTATGTCCTCGGTTGGGTTGAACATGAAACAGCAACGCAACTGATACCGCGCTATCAGGCTGCGACCCGTTCACCGGAGCAGGCACTCGCCGAGATGTTGACCGGGACCGTCGAAACCATCGACAAGTTCAATAACTTCATCAACCAGATACAGGCGCTCGGTGCATCGCAGAGTCAGATGCTGGACAACTTCGAGCAGCTGAGTGATCAGAACATGCGGATGTTAAGTGATATTAGAGGCATTCTGCGAGAGGGATTCAGATTGCGGGGCGAGATCGAGGACGAGCCGCAAGACCGATAGGCAACTGAAATGACGACGAACACCGGCGGATTCGTTGACCTGCGCGTCCACCGCGCGACCGAGAGCAGCCATTCGGACGACAGCATATGGCCATCATTTACAGACATCATGATGGTTGTCGTCATGATTTTTCTCATGGCTGCGGTCGTATTCATGCTTCGAAACCTGCAACTGGGGGAAGATATTGAAGAAGCCACCTCGGCTGAAGTCCGCGCCTTGCAGGAGACTGAATCACTGCGAGAAAGAACAGCGTATCTATCTGAAATTATTGAACAAACAAAAGCAGAGCTGTCGCTGACTGAGCGTCAGAAACAGGAACTCCTGGTCCTCTCAGAACAGCGCGGCACCCGCATCACAGAGCTCGAGATTGAAACATCAGAGCTTTATCAGGCTCAGCAGCAGCTGGATACCGAAGTTGCCGATCTCAACGAGCAAATTGAGGCTGTTCGCGGTCAGAGAGACTCACTGACCGCACGCATCGCTTCGATGAACCAGACTATTTCCGAGTTGAATGCGTTAATCGATAGCAAAACCAGCGACTTTGACGCATTGAGCGCAAATTTCAGCGCTAAACAGGAGGAATTACAATCGCTTGAGGGACTTTTACTGGATCGGAACAACGAACTCAAGGGTTTACAGTCAGCGCTGGTGGAACTCAGGGACATCGAGGCCAGTCAACGCAAGCGGGTCGCCGACTTGGAAAGTATCAAGGAAGAAGGCGAGTTGCTGATTCAAAATCTGATCGCTGAGTCGGGATTGAAGGACGAGCAGATACAGGAGCTAACCGAGACACGTATACGGCAGAGCGAAGAGCTTGCTGCCCTGATCAGTGAACTGGAGACCGCAAAACAGTCGTACAGCGAAAGCCTGGCTTCGATTGAACGATTGCAATCGCAGTTAGTAGAGCGAACTTCTGAACTGCAAGATATGACGCTGGCCAGCGCACAACTGCAGGATGTGGTCGAACAACTTGAGGTCTTGAAGGTTGAACAAAGCTCGACAATTGAGCAGCAGGCTGCAACACAGGCGCAGTTACGCGAAGAATTATCCCTTAAAACCACTGAATTGCAGAACTTGACGTTGGGAAGCGCACAACTGCAGGGCGTGGTCGCACAACTTGAGGCCTTGAAGGTTGAACAGGGCTCGACAATTGAGCAGCAGGTTGAAATACAGGCGCAGTTACGCGAAGAATTGTCCCGTAAAACCACTGAATTGCAGAACTTAGCGCTGGGTAACGCGCAATTACAGAGCGCGATCGCACAACTGGAGGCATTGAAGGTTGAGCAGGGCTCGACAATTGAGCAACAGGTTGAAACAGAGGCGCAATTACGCGAAGAGTTGTCCCGACGAACTGCTGAATTGCAGAACTTGACGCTGGGCAGTGCGCAATTGCAGGATGTAGTCGAACAACTGGAGGCATTGAAGGTTGAACAGGGCTCAACAATTGAGCAGCAGGCTGAAACACAGACTCAATTGCGTGAAGATCTATCCCGACGGTTGGCAGAAGCACTTGAACTCGAACGTTTGCTGGCTCTAAAGACTGACGAGGTAGAACAATTGACTGCGGTGGAACGCGATCTGCAGGTTGAACTGGAAGTATTGTCCGCGACTCGGGTTGAGAATGAACGCCTTATCGAAATACGCGGCCAGGAACTCGAAGCCCTGCGTGGCCTTTTCTCAGAACAGGCAGAAGAGCTTGATCGCGTACGGACAGCCCACGCGTTGCTGCAAGACAGGTTGCATCAGAAAGTTTCCGAAATTGGTACTTTGAATACCCGAATTGCCGTACTTGGCGATGAAGTCAGCACTCTCACCGGTGCTGAAACTGAGAGTGAAACAACGATAAATCAACTAGTTACGGAAAATCTGCAGTACCAGGACGAGATCGGGGCGAAACAACAACAAATTCAAGACCTTGAACAAAGAATCCAGCTGCTGCAGACCAATAACGAGGATTTCAAGCGCGAGCTTGACTATACGCGACGACTGCAGGCGGACCGCCAGGAGCAAATTGAAACTTTACAACTCGTGATGCGGCAATTGAGTGACGACCTCAAAGCCCGCGACCAGCGGCTCGAGACCCTGATTTCTGAGAATGAACGGCTTGTGAAAGCCGGTACGCAGGGCGATGTACAGGTTGCGCAGTTGCGACAGGCCTACCAGGATCGGTTGGCAGAATTGACAAACCTTGAAACTGCTTTGGCAGCAAGAAGCGGGGAAGTCGAGCAATTGCAGAGTGAGCTTGTGGAACTGAAAGAAGAGAGCCAGATCATGCTGCGTCCGGCACGCAGCCCCGCCAATCGCTATGTTGTCGAAGTTTTCTTCAGTAAATCGCTAGCGGGCGACCCCGTCTTCCAGTATCGCTTGCCGGGCCAGACATCTGCAACCACTGTATCGCTTGAGGAACTGCATGCGGCGTTGCGTCAGCTGAAAAATGAGAGAACCGAGGGCCTTTACACAAAGGTCATATTTCCCGACGAAAACCAGTTGTCATTTGGTGAAGCGTGGAATTTTACCCAGCGAATTCAAAGCAATTACGATTACTATAGCCAGTAGCAGCACTATTCTGAAAGACAGAGAACAATCAATTCAACAACTTGTATGGCATTGAACGGGTGATATAGCACTTGACACCGCTTCGCTTGTAGCTGACTGCTTTCGAATACGAGCGCGCAAGCTAAGTTGCCTGATATCGCTGCAGTCACAGCAAAATATCAAGCCACAATAATCGGTTTTGTTGGATAATGTGCGATTCGCGTGAAATCACCTCGCGAAACAGCAGTAGAAACACGAAAAACACCGAACTTTCAGTCCGGCGATTACTATCCAACCACTAGAAAACGCTTGGACAAACTGACTTTACGCTTAGAAATCATGAACTCAACGATGGACTATGACGTAATTGTTGTAGGCGGCGGTCACGCAGGCGCTGAAGCCGCGATGGCATCCGCCAGAACCGGCAGTCGTACGCTGCTGCTGACACAGAATCTAGAAACAATTGGACAGATGTCCTGCAACCCTGCCATTGGCGGCATTGGAAAAGGCCATATTGTTCGGGAAATCGATGCACTTGGCGGGCTGATGGCGCACGCAACGGACCGCAGCGGCATTCAGTTTCGTCGATTGAACGTTCGCAAGGGGCCAGCCGTACGAGCAACACGGGCACAGACCGACCGCGCGCTTTACCGTTTGGCAGTTCGGAAGATTCTTGAACAGCAGGAAAATTTGACCTTCCTTCAACAGGAAGTCGAAGATCTGCTGATAAAAGGCGAATCTGTTGCCGGTGTTGTGACCCGATTCGGAGTGCGAATCAAGGCGCAATGCGTGATATTGGCCACAGGTACGTTTCTGGGCGGTGTCATTCACGTCGGACTTAAGAATCGCAGCGGCGGACGGGCAGGCGATGCGCCGTCGATCCCGCTGGCAAGGCGACTTCGGGACATGATGTTCCACGTGGAACGTCTGAAGACCGGCACGCCGCCGAGAATAGACGGCCGCACAATCGATTACACGAAACTGCTCGAGCAGCCAGGCGATAAGCCCGCCCTGGTATTTTCGTTTATCGGATCGGTGCAGGAGCACCCGCGGCAAGTATCCTGCCACATCGCCCGAACCAACGAAAAGACTCACGACATCATTCGCGGTCATTTGCACCAGTCCGCGATGTACGGTGGCGCGATCGATTCAATTGGGCCGCGGTACTGTCCGTCAGTTGAAGACAAGATCGTGCGATTTGCAGACCGTACATCTCATCAAATCTTCGTTGAACCTGAGGGGCTGGACACCGATGAAATCTATCCGAACGGCATCTCCACGAGTTTGCCGTTTGAAGTGCAATGCGACTTTGTTCGCTCGATTGAGGGGTTCGAAAGTGCCGTGATTACCCGGCCTGGCTACGCGATCGAGTACGATTTTTTGGACCCTCGCGATCTTCATCCCAGTCTGGAGACCAAAGCGTTGCGCGGCCTGTTTTTTGCCGGACAGATTAATGGAACAACGGGTTATGAAGAAGCCGCGTGTCAGGGACTGGTCGCCGGGATAAACGCCTCAAGGCAGGTACTTGAGAAAGAACCGTGGTCACCGAGGCGGGACCAGGCTTATATCGGCGTGCTGATTGATGATCTGATTACAAAAGGCGCTGACGAACCTTACCGAATGTTCACATCCCGTGCTGAGCACCGGCTGATGCTGCGCGAGGACAATGCAGATATTCGATTGACCGAAATCGGACGGGATTTGGGACTGGTTTGTGACCGGCGCTGGAAAATGTTCTGCGACAAACGTGACATGATGGATCGGGAACGCGGTCGGCTTGAGGCAGTTAAAGTTACGCCGACTCAGGAAGTGCAGGAAATCGGTCAGCGACTGGCAGGACGTCCGATCAGGAATGAAACATCTCTGTACGACCTGTTGCGGGACCCCAGTCTGGACTACGATGCAGTGATGCAGTTTCCGAACGCAGGCGAAGGGATTGCCGATTGCGCAGTCAAAGAACAACTGGAAATCGAAGCGCGCTACGAAGGCTATATAGAGCGACAGAAAAACGCTTTGCGCAAGTCGGTCAAGCTGGAAAACATGAATTTGCCAGAAGGCATTGATTTTTCCAATGTACACGGACTGTCAAACGAGGTGCGGCAAAAACTTGACCAGCACCGTCCGCAAACTTTGGGTTTGGCATCACGAATTCCAGGCGTTACCCCCGCCGCGATTTCCGTTCTTGCCGTTCATCTCAAGAAACAGGAGATGAAGCAATCGAAAAAAGTCGGGTAGTTGCGTTCTGATGCCTCAATTAGCTGCCCAAATGAACTCAAGCGATGAGATGCACCAGCAAATTTCGAGAAATTCAATTGGTGAGAATTTGCATGCCAGACTGGCAACCCGGTTGCAGAGCTCATCGAACCAATTGATGATGGAGTTCAATGATGACCTGATCAAGCGCGTCATTGCCTATTCAGAATTGCTGATGGAATGGAATAAGACATTCAATCTGACTGCAGTAAGAACCTTGGAAGGTATTGTTGATAAACACTTTTTGGATTGTTTTGCAATTAATCACCTAGTTCAGGGGAATCGAATTATTGATATTGGCAGCGGTGCAGGATTTCCTGGAATTCCGGTTGCTCTGGTAAGGCCGGATGCACAGGTCGTGCTGCTGGATTCCAAAGGGAAGAAAGTTCAGTTCCTGCGGCATGCTGTTGCTTCGCTCAAAATAACCAACGTCAAAGTCGTGCACGATCGAGTCCAGAATGTCGGGCGCGAACTGAATTACGATACCGCGCTGGTACGCGGTTTGGGTTCGCTCTCGGCAATCGCAGAATTCGCGTTGCCTGTGATTTCGCGGGACGGGCGCATCGTTGCCATGAAAGGAAAATTGCCAAATAAAGAGATTTCCGCCATTCGAACACCGTGCCAAGTTGATGTCAAGCAAATATTCGTCCCCGGTCTCGACATTGAACGACACTGTGTTATTCTCAAGCATTCTTCATGAAGGGGCCAATCTGAACCATGTCTCGTGTCGTTGCAGTTGCCAATCAGAAAGGAGGTGTTGGAAAGACAACTTCAGCCATCAATATTGCAGCAGCGCTGGCCCGGACCAAACGAAAGGTATTGCTGATTGATCTTGACTCGCAGGCAAACCTGACTTTGGGCGTCGGCTTGACACCTGATCCCAGACGACGCGGAATCTACGACGTATTGCTCGGGAATGCAACGCTGAATGAGGTCATTCTCAAGAACGAAGCTGGATTTGATGTTGTTGTTTCCGCCCGAAATTTGTCAGGCGCGCAAGTCGAATTGTTGACGGTTGAGCGACGAGAGTATCGCCTCAAGGATGCGATAGACAAACTGGACAGGGAATATAATTGGATTTTGTTGGATTGCCCTCCATCCCTTAACATTTTGGCTATCAATGCGCTGGTGGCTGCCGACAGCGTGGTCGTGCCGACTCAATGTGAATATTACGCATTGCAAGGGTTGGTTGAGTTGCTGGAAACCATCAAGACGGTCAAGCGTAACTTCAATCCTGCTCTTCGGCTGGATGGCATTCTGCGAACAATGCATGACAAGAGAAACAAGTTGGACAGGGAAGTTTCGAATGAACTGGGTGAGTATTTCAGCGAACAGGTGTACCGAACGATCATTCCCAGAAATATACGTCTTGCTGAAGCGCCAAGTCATGGAAAGTCAGTGATGGACTATGATAAAAACTGTACAGGATCAATAGCTTATATGGCATTTGTGGGTGAACTCCTGAGTCGAGAGTCTGTGATATGAACAGCCCCGACAAACTAGGGCGCGGACTGGAAGCGCTACTCGGCTCACTTCAACCGCAGCAGGACCGGCCTGGGTTCGACAACGTGCGGATGGTCGCTATCGAAAAACTGCGACCTGGTCCGTTTCAGCCGCGAACCAAGTTCAGCGAGGAATCAATCAGGGAGCTCGCAGACTCAATCACCGCACACGGCATCATTCAGCCAATCGTCGCTCGGGCTTCGGGTGACGGCAGATACGACATTATCACGGGCGAACGCCGGTGGCGGGCGGCACAGATGGCGGCGCAGCACGAGGTTCCGGTCATAGTCCGTTCTTTGGCCGATCAGGACGCAATGGCGCTGGCGCTGATCGAGAACATTCAAAGGGAAGACCTCAACGTTACTGAAATCGCAAGTCTTTTGAAACGGCTGGCTAGTGAATTTTCGATGACCCATGCACAAATCGCCACCAATGTAGGAATTTCCCGGGCATCTGTAACAAATCTGCTAAGGATCCTGACACTCGAAGATACAGTGTTGAAAATGCTGGAACAAGGCGATATTGAAGCCGGACACGCCAAGGTTTTGCTGGCGCTAAGCGGTAAGGACCAGGTTGCGGCAGCCCAGCATGTTGTCGCGAATGAATTATCGGTGCGCAAGACCGAAGAGTTGATCAAGAACTGGCATAAACGTGCCAAATCGGGGCAGGCTACCCAAACAAAATCCGTCGATGCAGATATCACAGAACTAGAACGAAAACTCTCGGAACGATTGACGGCAAAAGTTTCGATTCACGACCGAAATGGTAAAGGTCACATTAAAATCAACTATCACAGCCTGGATGAACTCGATGGCGTTCTGCAACGAATCGGTTGAACTGTTCGATGAAAAGCATATAAAATATTTTACTCAATCAAAACAATAGGATGACAGACAAAACAAGACACAAGACGCACCGTTTTGGACTTTCTGTGGTTGCGCTAGCCATCGTATCGATGGTCGCCGGGTGCGCGGGAATTGGCGATACAGAAGTTTCATTGCTGCCAAGGACCGCTTTGAAGGACCCGCTGGAAGTGCCACCTGGTATTTCACCGCTACCGGAACCAGAGCAGTTTGTCCTGCCGGGTCAACCAGATGCCGAGTCTGGAGACGTTACTTCGTTTAGCCCGGAACAACTCCGGTCTTACTCAATCTGGCTTGATTTTGAAGAATTCAAAAAATACCAGGCGGAATTTCGAGGTGAAGGTCTCACTGAAGAAGAATTCCAGTACGCCAAACTCAGTGGCGAAGGAATCTTCAGGGTGTCGGTCGTTGAGGATGCTGAGGAGGACACGATTCATTTGGAGACTCATGACAGTGCAGACGCAGTGTGGGCCATGCTCCCATCGATTCTTGCTGACATGACCGTATTCATACTCGAAATTAAAAATAAGGATCGGGTGATTCTTGTCAGGAATACCGGCGCAGACGAACGTTGGAGTTTTCTTGAACGATTAAGATTGCGAAAGTATACGGGTGGAATTGATCAGGTGCAAGTGCATTCTATTGACAGGAACAAGACGAAAATTGTCGGCTTGACTGACTTGGATGTCCCGGTCAATCGAGAAGCGGGGCGGGAGTTCTTTAACCGCCTGCGGTTTTATCTGCTTGCCCGGTACGAGGTCGAACAGGAATTTCGCACCAGAACCGCACAATCGCTCTCGGAGAAACAGCTGATCGAGGGTGACGATGGAGTGCAAAGGATAGTCATAAACCAAAGATTCGAAAATGCCTGGGTGAGAGTGGGACGCACACTACAGGGAGCGGGCGCTGGAATTCAGGATATGAACCGAAGCGAAGGGGTGTATTACGTCAGTTTTTCTGAAAGCCCACAGAAACGGAAAAAGAAACGACGATGGAAGTTTTGGCAGCGAAAGAAGGTCAATGTCCCGCAACAAGAGGAGTACCACATATTTGTTAGTGCTCAGGGCGACCAAACTGAAATATCGGTAGTGTACGCTGGAGATAAAACAACTGAAGACTATGATCCCGGCAGCGCACAGAAAATTCTATTGATCATCTATGAACGTCTGACTGTCTGACGGGTGGCTTAGATACCCGGATCACGGCAATTGCAATAAAAAGCGAATTCAGCTATCGACTTCAGCTGGATCAATAGAACTTCGGCTCGCACTCTCGAAAGACGTGTGCAGGTGAAGAGAACTTGAGTCGAATCGCTTTGAGTCAGTTGAAGACCAGGTTGCAGCAGCAAGGCGCTCTGTTGTGAATTGATTATCGATCGTCAAGACCGAATACAGATCAAGGGCCGACACAAACATTCCAAACCGGGTCGTGCTGCCAAAGCAAAATCTGTCGACTCCGATATCGTAGACCTTGAACGCAATTTCTCAGAACGATTGACGGTAAGGTCTTGATTCTCGACGCAATGGAAATTGCCGCATGAAATTCAACCATCACAGGCAGGATGAACTCGATGGTGTTCTTCAACGAATCAGTTGAACTGTCCGATGAAACGTATACAAACTACATTTATCAATCAAAACAATAAGATGACAGACAGAACAAGACACAAGATGCACCATTTTGGGCTTTCTGTGATCACGCTAATCATCGCATTGATGGTGGCTTGGTGTGTGGGAAATTCGCCGGTGTCGGCATCCGAGCAGATTGCTAAATCGGGTCAACAAGATACTGAATCTGGAGATGCAGCTATGTTTAGCCGGGAACAACTCCAGTCTCCCTCGATCTGGCTTGATTTTGAAACCTTCAAGAAATACGAGGCGGCGCTTCGAGAAAAAGGTCTGAACAAAATATACCTGTGGCACCAAAGGCGCCTGGGTGCTGCAGTCTTCAGAGTGTGGGTCGTCGACAATGCTGAGGATGACACGATTCATTTGTATACATATGACAAGGCAGACGATGTGTGGGCCATACTTCCATCGATTCTCGCTGACATGGCCGTATCAATAGTTGAAATCAAAAATGAGGAGCGGGTAATTCTCGTCAAGAATACTGGCGAAGACGGGCCTGGTGGCATAGGTCAACTGCAAGTACATTCGACTGACAGGCACGACACCAATATTTTTGGTCTGACGAATTTGGGTGTTCCGGTTACTCCAAAAGCAGGTTGGGCGTTTTTTAACCGTCTGCGATTCTACTTGCTAGAGCGGTATCGGGCTGACATCGCGGCTGAAGAGGGAATTGATTATGAAAATTCACCAATTCATTACCTATTCCTGATCGAGGGCGATGCTCCAGTGCAAAAGATTCTGATGAAAAGAGGATTCGAAACTGCCTGGGCGGAAGTGGGCTACATTCTCGTGAAGGCACTCGGGGCTAACATCCTGGATATGAACCGAGGCGAAGGCATCTATTACGTCAGTTTTTCAGACAGCAACATTTCAGAATTCTTGGAGAAGCGCAAAAACGTCGGCGTCCCGGACCATGAGCAGTACCAAGTTTTTGTCAGTGATCAAGGTGAGCAATCCGAGATTTCGGTTGCGTACACCGGCGACAAAACAACTGAAGACTATTATCCCAGTGGTGAGCAAAAGGTTCTGTTGTTCATCCTTGGATTCCTTTGATCAACTATGAACGACTGACTGTATAGCGAGCGGTTCGGCTGTCACCGCACATAAAAATCCCAGAAAAAGTGGATTGATCACTGAATTTCAGTCGTTTCAATTTGCGTCATCGAAAGATGCAGGTGAGCGAAAAGACCGACAGTTGCCTTGTCCTAATTTGATCGACTGCCGCGCAACGGGCTATTTTCTCTACAATCGCGGCTTGCACTATTGGCTATCGCTTTGCTCGTCAGCTGTATTGTCTCTCTCGCTTTTTATAAACTCCTGATAGCGTTTGTATTCTTTCCATTCTTTCCAGAGCAAATACTCTTGATACTCTGGATCATTTGCGCCGGGTCGGAAGCGTGCTCCACCAGCACCGAAAAACTTTATCGGGGTTCCAGGACTTTGAACTTCTCTTGGTGAGTCCGGAATCGGAGGCCCTTTCGGTGCATCGGGATCCTGTGCGCCGCATCCAGTCATCAAACCGAGTGCGCCAAAAATGAGAGCAGCCATAATGAAAACAGACACTCGAACTCGATGAAAGATTGGAAACATACTCAAACTGAAATTTAATTGATGGAACAAGGTTGGAATGGTAATTATACGATTCAATATTTACAAACTACTGATCATTGAACCGCCAATGAATGACTAAAATGATGAATTTCGCAGACCTGACTGTGTATTTCCCGCAATCTCATTGTCCTTAATACGATCTATGGGTAGCCTGTTCTTATCAGCTGAACAATATCTTCGACTGAGTCCTTGCTGGCGTTGCTGTTTCATGGATGCGTTGCGCCCCTTGCCCCAGAATTTCGAACACATGGTCACTGCGAGAAATTATGTGGCGCGGCTAAACACAAACCAAACTTTCATTGGCCGGTAAATCGCGGAAAATCTCGCCCTGTTTGAATCCCTTGTACTCTTTATTTACCTGGCTTTTTCGCAGTAGCGAATAAAATCCACTCTAGTTCTAATGCCTATGGTTGTTAAAACAACGCGTAAATTAGTTGGCCACTCAGGTGAAGCACATCGACTTCTTTAAAGTATGATTATGCGCTGAAATGAACAATTGTCATCCAAAGAAAAGAAAAACGATACAGTCAACAACAAAACGGTTTGAGATTTTTACCAAATGCCCTCTATAGTCGTTAAATATGTCAGGGTTGTGGACTACCTGTCCACACGTTTCGGCCGTATCGCGATGTACTTGATATTCTTAATGATCGGGACGCTGTTACTCGATGCTGTAACGCGCAATGTGCTGAACATTCCATTGTTCTGGTGTGTGGAGCTGGCCCAGTTCACCCTGGCTGCCTACTACATTATGGGCGGCGCGTATTCCATACAACTCAATACTCACGTTCGTATGGACTTGGTTTATGACCGTCTATCGGAACGAAACAAGGCGCGCATGGACAGTTTCACATCCATTTTTCTGGTGACTTACCTGATCGTATTGTTGATCGGATCTATATCCAGCACGATCTATGCGATCGAAACCAACCAAAGACTGTTTTCCATGTGGAACCCGTCGGTGATTCCAATAAAGGTCATTATGGTGTTGGGGATATTACTCATTTTGCTACAGGCGATTTCCACCTTTTTCAAGGATCTGGCCAAGGCGAGGGGAGTGGCACTGTCATGAGTTACGAAGCCATCGCCATCATCATGTTTGGTTCCATGCTCTTGATGCTGCTGACCGGACAGCGGGTGTTTGCGGCTATTGGCATTGTTTCAACTGTTGCCGCACTGCTTCTATGGGGTGAAGGCGGGGTGGAAATGCCGTTCACTGCGGCCTTCAAGTTGTTCAAATGGTACCCATTGCTGACGTTGCCGCTGTTCATATACATGGGATACATCCTGTCCGAATCGGGTATTGCTGATGATCTGTATCAAATGTTCCATGTCTGGTTCGGTGGTCTCAGAGGTGGACTGGCTGTGGGAACAATCGGGCTGATGGTGGTCATTTCAGCCATGAATGGACTCAGTGTGGCAGGTATGGCCATTGGCGCCACGATTGCTTTGCCGGAGATGCTGCGAAGGGGTTATGACAAGATCATGATTACCGGTGTGGTGCAAGCCGGAAGTTCCCTGGGGATTCTTGTGCCACCCAGCGTAGTGCTGGTTCTGTACGGCATGATCGCTCGCGAATCGGTCGGAAAATTGTGGCTTGCAGGTGCATTGCCCGGTTTGATGATGGCGGGTCTGTTCATCATCTATATCGTGATTCGGTGTCGCATACAGACTCATCTTGGCCCGACGGTCAGCCAGGAGGAGCGGGATATGCCAATGAGTGAAAAACTGCGTCTGCTCCGAGCTGGGATTATTCCGTTTCTCATCTTCTTTTTTATGACCGGGCTTTTTGTCATGGGCATTACCAGCCTGGTCGAAAGCTCAGCCGTAGGTGCCACCGCAGCCACCTTGGCTGCATTGGTCAAGCGCCGTCTAAACCGCAAGGTGATGGAGGAAACCATCCGCAAGACTTTGGGAATTTCCTGTATGTTTATGTGGATCATTCTAGCAGCGCTGTGTTTTGGGGCAGTATTTGACGGTATTGGCGCTGCCCGAGCCATTGAGACCCTCTTTGTCACCAATTGGAACCTGACGCCCTGGGAAGTGCTGATCATGATGCAGCTCTCCTATCTGTTTATGGGAATGTTCCTGGACGATACCGCAATGCTTGTGATCGTGGCTCCGCTTTATGTCCCCCTGGTGAAGATATTGGGCTTTGATCCTGTCTGGTACGGCGTGCTGTATACAATCACTTGCCAAATCGCCTATATGACACCGCCCTTTGGCTATAATCTTTTTCTCATGCGAGCGATGGCCCCGCCGGAAATTACTTTGGCGGATATTTATCGATCAATATTTCCATTCGTACTGGTCATGGTCGTTGCGTTGATTCTGGTGATGGCTTTTCCCCAGATTGCACTGTGGTTGCCAGGCCAAGTTTACGCACGTTAATTTGATAAGGCCTTACGACTTATTTGCATAAGAAATCGAGGAGGAGAAACAATGAGTGACAAAACCAAAGCCAAAAAATCCGTTAACAAGGACCGTCGGAGTTTCGTAAAGAGCATCGGTACTGGAACCGCTGGTATCTTGGCAGCGGGGACCGCGCCGTACGCGTTCTCTCAGACCAATCCCATCAAGTGGCGCCTGCAGTCCTATTCTGGTGCTCCGCTTGGCGCCCACGTAGTATTGCCACAGATCGAATCTTTCAACAAGATTGCACACGGTCAAATGGAAATCGAACTGTATTACGCTGACCAACTGGTACCCACCGATGAACTGTTTCGTGCGATGCAATCCGGCGCACTTGATGCAGTGCAAAGTGACGATGCCACCATGGCCTCCCCGGTGGATATCAGTGTTTTCGGTGGATATTTTCCATTCTCTACCCGATACAGTCTGGACTTGCCGGTCTTGTTCAAGTATTACGGACTGGACGAAGTCTGGGCTGAAGCCTATGGTGAGGTCGAAGGTGTTGAATGGATCAGCGCTGGTGCCTGGGACCCTCTGCATATCTTTACCAAAACCCCGATCCGCTCTCTCGCCGACATGAAGGGCAAGCGAGTATTCGGTGTGCCAACTGCCGGCAGGTTCCTTTCGCGCTACGGACTGATTCCAGTTACGTTGCCTTGGGATGATATTGAAGTCGCAATCGGTACTGGCGAACTGGATGGAGTTGCCTGGTGTGGATTCACAGAAGCTTACGAGGTGGGTTGGGCCGATGTCTGTAATTACGCATTGCTCAACAACGTCACCGGCGCATGGTGTGGATCTTATTTTGCCAATACCAAGAGCTGGAATGCCCTGTCACCGAATTTACAGGAACTCTTCCGGATGTCCTGTAATGACTCGCACTATTACCGTCAAGTCTGGTATTGGGGTGGCGAGGCGCAACTCCGGGTAGAAGGCGAGAAAATGGAACTGACCACGATCCCTGCAGATGAATGGGATCAGGTTGTCGAAGACTCCAAGGAATTTTGGGAGGATCTGGCTTCGATAAGCCCCCGTACCCGTAAGGTAGTTGATGCTTTCCGTAAGTACTCTGAAGTGATGGAAAAGGTGGGCGTTCCTTACCGCTACAGCTAATTTTTAGCTGAGCAGTCCATACTGCTCCAATCTGACAGCAGATCAGTATTGGCCCCGGGGAATTATCTCGGGGCCAATTTTTTTGGTGAAAAATTGGTAAAGTCCATTGTGTTTCCCATCACCGGTTGTTGCTCTGCTATGAATCCCTCCATTGCATGGACCGGGAAACAGCTTGCGTAAATTTTTCGATTCGATCCTCCCGAAATCCTGAAGGGTAATAACGCTGGATCTGGGTGTTGTCGTCACCGGCGATGATGTTTTCAGCTCCCGCCAGTTGGGCTGTACCGATCGCGGTGAGCTCAGGAAAGGACCTGACAGCCACGCACTTGCCCAGGACATCAGCCAGGAACTGGCAAAAGTAAGGATTGACGGAGACGCCACCGTCAATGGATATCTCGTCGCTTACCATAAAGAGCGACGCCATAGCCCTGACGGCCTCTGCCGTACGCAGAGCAATTCCTTCAATCAGCGACTGCATCATGTCCTGCTGATCACAGTCCAGAGTCAAGCCGATCCACAAGCCCGCGGCACGGCGGTCCCAGTGAGGGCAGGCCAGGCCAGTCAGAGCCGGGACAAATACCAGATCCCTGTCAATCGCGGCCGGTTTTTCAAATTTGTTTAGCGACGTAAAGTCTTCAAACAGTTTCAGTCCACGTGCCCACTCAATGGCTGACCCGGCACAGTAGACTCCACCGTCAAGTGCATACACCGGATGGCAGCCTTCAAGTTGCCATGCAACGGTTGGCAAAAGCCCTTGGTCCGGCGACCGGAACAGCTCGTGTCCGGTTACCATCAGGGCGAATGCACCGGTACCGAAAGTAATCTTGGTGTCTCCAGCCTGTCTGCAGCCATGACCATATAGCGATGCCTGCTGGTCCACGACGCTAGCCGTGATTGGCACATTTTTCTCCTCGATTGTCACTTGTCCGAGTTCTCCGGTGGTGGGAACGATCTCAGCCAGGGCATTCATGGGAACTCCGAATATCTGGCAAAGCGTTTCGTCCCATTGGCCTGTCCTCAGATTCATCAACGAAGTGCGCGACGCTGTCGTGATGTCAGTCTTGTATTCACCGGCCAGTCGATCCAGAAAATAGGTATCGGTGGTACCCAGCCTAAGCTTGCCCTGCGTCAGCAATTGACCCGCCTCCGGAATATGCTTCACGATCCAGGCCAGTTTGCTTGCCGAAAAGTAAGAATCCAGTGGCAACCCCGCTCGCTGCATGATTTCTTCTCCGACTCCATCGTGACCGAGACGCTCAATTACATACCCGGTACGATTGTCCTGCCAGACAATGACCGGAGAGACGGGTTTCTTGGTTTCTGCGTGCCAGGCAAGACAGCTTTCCCCCTGATTGTCAATTCCGACCGCCTTGATGTCCCTTGCCGAAGCAAGCGCGGTTTCCAGATTGCGGACCAACTCCAGCGGGTCATGTTCCACCCAACCGGGTTTGGGGTAGTATTGCCGGTGACGAAGCGTTGCCGATACGGAAGCGACGCCATCCTCATTGACCGCCAAAGCGCGCGTGCTCGTTGTTCCCTGATCGATGGCGAGTATGGTCATTGGATCATCAGGATGGGTCGAACGTCAGGGTAATGGATTGCGGATGTGATGACAGAACCCGATTAGGGACGGGCAGGAACACCTGTTTTTCTGGCGCAGCCCGGACACGCACCCCAAGTACATGGGATTCATCTGCCCAAAGGTGAAGTTTCCCCCGTGCTTCATCAGAAAACCTCACCCAAAGGGTTCCATCCCCGTTATGACGGTTATCCGAAACCAGTCGCTGGGGGGTAACATAACGGATAACGGGTGCAGCGGACTGGACTGCGGTAAACCGGTTCGGGGTGGGCAGGTCAGCATTCAAAGACTGCACAATATTTGTCGCAGTATCGACTCCTTCACGCCAGCAACGAGCGGATGAATCAGCAGGATGCAGCATGTTTCCTGCAGCGAAAAAATCCGGTTCGGAGCAGCGGCCGAATTGATCGACAATTGGAATGCCAGATTCTGGATTCACTTCCAGTTGTCCCAGAAGCGCCAGGGTTGATTCGGATACAAACTGTCCGGTAAACACAACGCCGTCACAGGTGATGTGTTCGTATTTTCCTGTATCGCGCTGCACTGTCACATGACTGACGCGGGTTTTCCCCTCGATATAAGTCACTTCGGTGTTCATCAGGGTACGGATACCCTGTAATTTCGGGAACCAGGCCGCGGCTCGCCAGGCAGTCGGCCGGCTGCGTTTTTCTACCATGGCGACGGGGCGAATTCCGGCATGGCGGCAGGTCAGCAACGCAGAAAATGACACCAATTCGGTACCGACAATGACCGGGCGCAGGAAAGGGGTGCGAGATTTTAGGTAAACCATGGATTGCAATGCACCCGTTGTCAGTACGCCCATCGGCCGGGTGCCGGAGACCATGCGCGGCGCTCTGGGAGTTTCGCGCACACCGGTCGCCAAAAGAATTCGTTTCGCTTTAACCAGGAACAACCCATCCTCGGTTGATACGCGCAAGGCAGGACCTTGTTGAAGCTCAGTGACGGTATATCGCTCCCTGATGTCCACACCTTCCGATTCAGCCGCAGCCACAAGCCGTCGCGCGTATTGTGGCCCTGTCAGGAGGCGATGGAATTCATGCCAGCCGAACGGTGGGTGTCCACAATGTCTGGGGACGCCGCCCGCCATCGCTTCGCGCTCCAAAACCATAACGTGGCCGACACCAAGTCGCCGCAGTTGCGTCGCGGCGCCGAGTCCAGCCGGACCGCCACCCACAACAGCCACGTCGCAATGGAGACACTGTTCAGACATGTCATCTCCCATCATCCGGCAGTCGCTATGGGTGTGTCAAGCTGGTTTGCAGTAATCTCACTGAGTTCCGCGCTGCAATAGAAGCCTTGACATCGGCCCATCGTCACCCGGGTTCGGCGTTTCAGTCCTCCGAGCGACCTGGCCGGAAGGGGACCTTGAAGGGCGTTTAGGATTTCCCGGCGCGTGACCATTTCGCAATGACAGACAATGCCTCCATTGCCGGGCAACATCCAATCCCGCTCGTCGAATTCACTGATTTTCGGTACAGTGGGCCATGGAACCGATTCCGCAGGAGGAGAGACGGACAGGCAAGAAAATATTTTTTCAGCTGCCAGTCGGGCAATTCCCAGTGCTGCACTGAGCCCGGTTGAACGAATGCCACCGATACACAGGTATTGTTGTTTCTTGTCGAAGTGAATCTGATAATCCCTGGTCTGTGTTGCGGGGCGGATGCCCGCATAGACCGCTGTAAGGTTCTGTTGACCAAGTTGCGGCAAAACGCTTTGTCCCACCGATTTCAGCCGCGATAGAATCTTTGCGTCCACACTTGTGTCATCGCGGCTGTCCTGATCCTCGGCGCTCGGCCCCACCAGGAGGTTGCCGAACACTGTGGGACACACGACTATACCCTTGCTGGTTTCGGTCGGGACCGGCAGAAGGATCGTATTGGTCAACCGGGCAGCCGGTTTGTCATACACCAGGAACTGACCTTTTCGGGGTCGGATGAAAAATTGCGGTCCCTCGTTCAGTCGGTCGTGCAGAATATCACCATACAGACCCGCGCAGTTGACCAGCCATCGGGCATGCAGGTCCCCCTGATTAGTGGACACACGCCAATATTCGCCTTCAAAACGCCCCATCGTGACCTCGCACTGATTCACAAATTGGGCCTCATGGGCGAGGGCATGATGCAGGTAAGCCAGGGGTGTGGACCAGGGGTCTACCAGGCTTTCACCCGGAATGAGGACCGCCGCTTTAATGTTTGGCGCGAGTGCAGGAACTCGTGCGCGGGCTGCTTGCGCATCAATGGCGATGACATCATCCACGCCGTTTGCATGGGCCTTGGACACGATGGATTCGATTTGTGATGCCTGTGTGTCATCCCACGCAAGAACCATGGCTCCAGATTGAACCAGGGGCAGTTTGAAACGTTTGTGAATTTCCCTGAATTCCCGGTATCCGGCAGCGATACAAGACAGCTCAATGGACCCTGAAGGGGCATCAAAACCGGTGTGCAGAATTGCGCTGTTCGCTTTACTGGCCCCTCCCAGTATGTCTGCTTCCTTGTCAACCAAAATTACGCGCGCGCCTTCCAGGGCTAATTTGCGGGTTACAGCGCAACCCACAACCCCGGCGCCAACTACCAGTGCATCGCAGGTCTGTCCGGAGGATAAAGGGGTCGTTAAAGCTGTCTTGGCGACTTTACGCGTTTGCTGAGAATGCAATTGACTCCGACCAGACACAATGGACTATTCCCGAATCCGCTCAATCAGCTGCTCAACGTACGGCAGCAACTGCCGGACGATCACTGCGACCCCATCCTTGTTCGGGTGAATTCCGTCGTCCTGATTAAGGTCCGGATTAGTCGCGACACCTTCCAGGAAAAACGGATAGAAAACCAGGTTATGTTTCTCAGCCAAATGCGGATAGATTGCATCGAATGCGAGAGTATAGTCGGGGCCCAGGTTCCTCGGCGCCAATGCGCCTGCAAGCAATATCGGCAAATTTCTTTGCTTGATTTTCAAGATCAACGCATCCAGGTTTGATTGCACGGTTTCAACCGGAATGCCGCGAAATGCGTCGTTGTATCCCAAATTCAAAATGACCGCTGAATACGTCTCTGAAAGAACCCAGTCAATTCTCGATAGGCCCCCACTGGACGTGTCTCCTGACACCCCCGCGTTGACGATGCTGACGTCATAGGATTTTTGTGTGAGTGCGGCTTCCAGCTGAGTAACAAAGCCATCTTCAACAGGCAGGCCATAACCTGCCACCAGGCTGTCACCGATTGCAATGAGACGGATGTTGTCGGCGCTAAACGTGCCTGCGCTCGACAGCAGCAATAGCAGCCCTGAAACAACACTTAAAATTCGTTGTAATGACGCAGCCATTATGCTGTCTTCGCTGATTGAATATGACTCAGAGACTGGATTGGAAGCACGGCCTCTGATTGGGGATCGACAAATGTCGGTGCAGCCCTTTGATCGATCAAGGACTGCACCGAATTTCAGTTTGGTTGGTTCAAATTCGTTAAGCGGTTAACTAATTCGACTCTGATTCTCCAACCACTATGGTCGACTCAGGAGACTTACCATCACCATAGTCTTCGACAAGCCAGTTCTTGAACGACCAGACCATGATGATCAGTACACCCATGAGCGGTAAAGCGACCACAACAGAAGCCGTCTGAAGCGGTTTAAGTCCGCCGAGATACATCAGGCTCAGGGATACACCTGCCAGCACAAATGCCCAGAACAGTCGATGCCAGCGAGCAGGCTCCTGGATTTCTCCTGTCTGCTCTTCGGTCGCTACCGAGGCCAGCGTAAACGCTGACGAGTCGAGAGTTGTCGCCCCGAAAATAAACGCCAGTACGACGAAAACGATCAGCACCAGGATTCCAAGAGGCAACGCGGTAATGGTTGCGATGATGGCTTCAGGCGCCCCGACATCCGCCAGGATTTGAGAAATTGGAGCAATTCCATTCAGATCCAGGTACATGCCGGTGTTTCCCAAAACGGCGAAAAATACCCAGCAGCCCATCGTGCCGCCGACAACTTCCGCGACGATCAACTGACGGATTGTACGACCCCTGGAAATTCTTGCGACGAACAACCCCATGAAAGGTGCGTAAGCAATCCACCACGCCCAGTAGAAGATTGTCCAGCCCTCCGGAAAGCCGCCTTTCGCGATCGGATCCATCCAAAAACTCATATATATGAAGTTCTGTATCAGCAGCCCGACGCTGTTGGTGAACGTACTGATCATGAACACGGTCGGTCCGAACAGGAAGGTAAATCCAAGCACAACGACAATCAGTATCAGGTTCAGATCACTGAGTCGCTTAATGCCCTTTTCCAACCCGGAGTACACGCTCATTCCAAATATGATCGCCCAGATAATGACGACAATCACATCCAGTAGGAAGGACCTGTCAACATTGAACAGCTCGGCAATTCCTGCCGACAGCATCGGAGTTCCAAGACCCATGGATGTGCCGACACCGCCAATCAAGCCGAACATGAAAAGAATGTCAATCACCTTGCCGATGATTCCGCGTGCCGCTTTCTGACCGATCAGGCCTTCACACGCTGCGGACAGTCGCAACACTGATCGTTTACGATTCCACAGCAGATAGGCGAGTGGTAGTGTCGGGATACAGTACACTGCCCATGCAGTGAATCCCCAGTGAAACATGCCGTACATCGCGGCGAATTCAGCCGCTTGAGGGGTCTGTGGCTCAACTCCGAGCGGTGGACCCGTATAGTAGTATGCCCACTCGATCGTTCCCCAATACAGAACGGAAGCCCCGATTCCGGCGCAAAACAGCATCGCGATCCAGCTCGGCAACGCAAATTCCGGCTCCGCATCGGGTCCGCCAAACTTGACATGGGCAAATCTGCCCATTGCGAAGTACACGAGGATGCCGAACGCACCGATGGTAAACCACAGGTATGCCCAACCGAGCTTGCCGGTCGTTACACCCAGCAGGCCGCCAAGAAATTGCTGCCCGGCTTCGGGCGCAACGATCAATGGAATAACGAGTCCCGCAATGACAATCAGCGAGACCCAAAAAATTACTTTATCAATTTGTGGACCATTCATTGGTATTTCCTCACAATGTTAGAAGCGAAGGACGCGTTCGACGTCGTCTGATTTCGGTTTGAGCCATTCTTCAAAAGAGACAGTCAAGTGCTCCAGGTTTTGTGCCCACCATTGTGAGTCAACAATAAATACACTGTCTAGATTTGAAGTGGGCAAATAAGGCTTGACTGCATCGCCAACCAGCGCTTGCGCTGATTTGCGAACAGGACCATAGGAAATGTATTTCGTCTGGTTCGCCATGTTTTCAGTTTCCATGGCAAACTTAACGAAGTCTTTGGCGTTGGCAAGTCGAGGTGAGCCTTTCGGAATGGCCCAGAAATCAACTTCTAACATATGCTGATCCCAAATCAGCCCGATCGGCGCATCTTTTTCGACAATGGCAGAGTACAACCGACCGTTCCATGCGGTAGTCATCGAAACTTTGCCGGACGTGAGCATTTGCGCCGGTTCAGAGCCGCCACTCCACCAAACAATGTGGGGTTTAAGCTTATCTGCAATTTCAAATGCGTATTGAACACCTTGCGGAGTTGACAGCACAGAGTAGACATCGCCCGGACCAATGCCGTCAGAGATCAGCGCCCACTCCAGCAACCCCATCGGTGAACGACGCAGTCCCCGTTTGCCAGGAAATGTAACAACGTCGAAAAAGTCAGCGACAGTCGATGGCGCTTCGTCCGGGAATGCGCGCTGGTCGTAACCGACTACGGTAGACCAGATCACGCTTGGATATCCGCAATCCTGCATGTATTCCTGCGGAATGTCTTCGCTGACCGGGGTGCCGTCTGCACCATCAGCCAAAAGCGAAAGATCAGCGGGCTCCAGCAGCCCAGCCTCGCACGCTGTAATGAGGTACGACAGCTCCATGTCAACGACATCCCATTTGACATTGGCTGATTCTACCTGACTCCTGACTTCATTCAAGCCGCCACCATAGTCGATCATATTGACTACTTTCCCAGTGGCAGCTTCCCATGGCCGCACGTACGCAAGCATCTGGCTTTTTGTATATGCACCGCCAAAGCTGACTACGTTGAGAGTCGTATCGTAGAGATTACTTTGTGCCGATACCGGACTTGCAAAACCTGTGAGCAACAGGCAAGTTGCAACAGGCAGCAAGAAACGGAATCGGTGGAACAAAGGTGGGTGAAATTTCATATTTACCCCCTCAAATGTTGGATATGAATTGTAGAACGGTAAGTTCTTTAACCGAATTTGCAATCACAATTTTTACTGTAGATATAAAGAAATGAGTAATTCCGGTTTCCGAGATTGTTCGAAATCTCTGCGCCGGAAAAAATCATTAGTGTTTATAGCAGAAATTGTACTTGTAGTTTTGATTGGAAACCATATATTGTCAATTATGGAAGGACAATGAATGTTGGAATTTGGAAAATCTGGCATTGACTCGGTATATAGCCCGCTGATTTTTAGATTGAGGGAACAAGTATGCATAATCATTCTGAGGCCATTGTTTCGCTGAAACAGGCTTGGCTGGTGCTCGACAGCCAGGCTGGACCCGTTGAAATTTTGCGCGGAGTCGATTTTGAAGTGCACTCCGGCGAAAGTGTCTGTATTTCGGGCCCATCCGGGGCCGGGAAAACCAGCCTGATGATGATCATTGGCGGGATGGAAAAACCGACCCGCGGAGAAGTGGTTGTTGCCGGCAATAACCTGGGACAGCTTGGCGAGGAAGGGCTGGCCAGGTTTCGCCGCGATCGCATCGGCATCGTGTTTCAGTCGTTTCACCTCATCCCGACGATGACCGCGCTTGAAAACGCGGCGCTTGTGCTTGAGCTGGCCGGAGTTTCGGATGCATTTGACCGGGCGAGGCATGACTTGGCGAATGTCGGTCTGGACAAGCGAATTCATCACTATCCGAGCCAACTGTCCGGCGGTGAAAAGCAACGCGTGGCGATTGTACGCGCGCTGATTTCCAAACCCGACCTGATTCTTGCCGATGAACCGACCGGCAAC
Source organism: Arenicellales bacterium (assembly GCA_965202615.1). Taxonomy (GTDB): domain Bacteria; phylum Pseudomonadota; class Gammaproteobacteria; order Arenicellales; family JAJDZL01; genus JAJDZL01. The sequence goes on along the minus strand of OZ241837.1, from coordinate 627,909 downwards.
CTGGATGCTACAAACAGCGTCAAACTGATGGACTTGCTGTTTCAACTGTGCAGCGACAGTGGCGCCACACTGCTTCTGATTACCCATCAACTGGATCTTGCAAACCGCTGTCAACGGCTGGTGAACATGTCCGATGGCCAATTGACTTCCGCGTCGAGCTGACGCAAACGACTATGACCGCATCGATCATTCGAACTGCACTGCGTGACCTGCGGCGCGGGTACCGGGGGTTTTGGATATTTTTTGGCTGCCTTGCGCTGGGTGTTGCCGCCATCACGGTTGTAACGGTACTGTCGTCCAGCCTGTTAAGCGGACTCGAGCGAGACGGAAAACAGATTCTCGGCGGTGACATTGCCGTCCAGAAACAGTTTCGGGCGTTGACAGACGAGGAGCTTCAAACACTGGAAAGCTACGCAAGCGAACTCGCCAGATACATTGAATTGAGCACATTGCTGCGCGCGGACGATGCCGAAAAAAGCATCCTTGTGTCGCTGAAAGCCGTTGATGATGTGTATCCGCTTTTCGGCAACTTCGAAATTCAAGGCGGTGGCGCACTAGACGAGTCAATCAAACAGGAAGATGGTTATTGGGGTGCCCTGGTTGATCCTTCGCTCGTAGAGTCGGGCCGTGCCGGGGTGGGCGACGTCATCGAGTTTGGCACAAATAGTTTCAAGGTGACCGGGGTTATTCAGAGGGAACCGGACCGCATTGGCAGCTCAGAGCGATTTGCATTCTGGCCGCGGGTGGTTGTGCACCAGGATTCAATTGAGAATTCGGGGTTGCTTGACTACGGAAGCCGGAGCAATTTCGAGTACCGGATTGTTCTCAAAGACGGACTTGATCCAGGCGTCGTCCAAACAGCTCTTCAAGAACAATATCCAAACCTGCTGATCAGAGACTTTAACAACGCCGCCCCCGACCTGTCCGAACTCGTGCAGCGAATCGGTGTGTTGCTGACATTGTCCGGACTGACGACCTTGCTGATCGGGGGTGTCGGAGTCAGCAACGCGGTGCGCGCCTATATGGACACCCGTTTGCGGACGATCGCGATCCTTAAGTGTCTGGGCGCTCCCAGCAGCTTTGTATTTCGCACTTACCTGTTTCAGATCATACTGCTGTCAGCGCTTGGCGTACTGATCGGGATCATTCTCGGAGCGACGATCGCAGTGGTCGGTGCGACGACGATTGGACAATTGTTAGGGGTGCCACTGCAGATCTCTGTCAGTGTGCCGCTGCTTTTGATTGTTGTTGCCTACGGCATGCTGACGGCAATGCTGTTTACCCTGTGGCCGCTCGCCAGTGCGCTGAATACACCGCCCGCATCATTGTTTCGAGATTCCGTATCAGCCGAACGGCAACGCGCTTCGTGGAGAATTGCCGTTGTATCGATCGCAATTGCAGTCATTTTGGCAGCAATCATTGTCGTTACCGCGTATGAGAGATCGTTTGCAATCTGGTTTGTTTCGGGCGTAACGCTGGCCTGGATCGCGTTTCGGGTGATCAGCACCTTGATCATGCAGCTGGCGAAGCTTGCCGGCGGACGCTTTTCGCCGATTACGCGGCTTGCCCTGGCGAATCTTCACCGGCCAGGTGCGGCTACGCCCGACACCGTGTTGGCAATCGGACTGGGATTGTCCGTATTGATCGCCACGGCAATGGTTTCGGCAAACCTGGACCGGCAAATTACTGGAATGATTCCCGAGAAGGCACCGGATTTTTTCTTTATCGGCATTCAGTCAGAACAAATTGAACAGTTTCGCAGCCTGGTGAGAGAGACCGGCGGGGTGTCCGAACTCAGTGTATTGCCGTACATCCCGGGGAGAATTGTGAAAATCAAGGGGCTTGACCCGTTCGACGCACTGGTGGACGAAGAAGGTGAGTGGATGATTGACGACGACGGCGATCGGGCATTTTCATACACCGCTGAACCGATCGAGAATACTCAGGTCATCGAAGGGGAATGGTGGCCACCAGACTATCGGGGAGACCCCTTGCTTTCGATTCACAAGGATGTTGCCAACTTTTTTGCGATGTCGCTTGGTGATGAAATGACACTGAACATTCTCGGTCGGGAGATTACTGGAACAGTACACAATATCCGCGATCTCGACTGGCGTACCATTCAATTGAACTTTGCGGTCATGCTTTCGCCGGAACCTCTGCAGTCGATCCCGCACTCAAGCATTGCAACAGCCCACGTTTCGGAAGATGCTGAATTCCTTGTACAGGATCGCGTCGCAGCCGAGATGCCGAATGTTACGGTGATTCGCGTAAAGGAAGCGCTGAACAGAGCCGGCGCGCTGATCAGCCGGGCGAGAGACGCCGCGCGCGCAATCAGCGCGGCGACGATTGTCGCCGGCATATTGGTTTTGGCGGGCATTATCGTCTCGGAAAATCGCCGTCGCGCGTATGAAAGTGTGCTGCTCAAGACAATCGGCGCTTCGCGCCGCTACATCCTGGCCACATTTTCACTTGAATACCTGCTTCAGGGCAGCATTACCGCGGCAGTTGCGGTCGTTGTGGGTTCGCTGACATCGTGGGCGGTTGTTTCGGCGCTGATGGGATGGGACTGGTACTTTATGCCCTTGTCCGCGGCCAATACTGCGATCCTTGGCCTGGTGATCTCGCTGGGTCTTGGCATGCTTGGCATCCTGCGCGCGCTGCAGCATCGTCCCCTGCTTTATCTCAGAAACGAGTAGAGGTGCGCCGCTGAGGAGTCCGTGAGAAAAATTCATTCCAAGCGATTTGATATAATTTTAGACTCCATTCTTGAAACAGGCAAAATTGCAAATTCCATGGACTCGCAGCTGTCACTAAGCAGCCGCTGAACGTTCCAGTTCTGCTCGTCATTTTCGCTCAATAGGGAATTCACAGCCGATATGAAGCGATCAATTACTGAATTCTGGGTCGGGCTCTTTGTGCTCGGCGGAATTCTCGCGATCGCCATATTGGCGTTCAGGGTGGATGGCACTGGTGTATTTGCGATCGAGCGCAACTACCAGATCTATGCAAAGTTCGAAAATATCGGCGGGCTGGCGGTCAAGGCGCCGGTGACAATTGCCGGTGTTACGATTGGCCGGGTGTCGGGAATAGACGTGAATATGAATGACTTCAGCGCACTCGTCGAACTTTCAATTACAGAAGAATTCGATAGTATTCCGATCGACTCCAGCGCCCGAATACTGACTGCGGGTCTGCTGGGCGCCCAGTATGTCGGTCTGGAACAGGGCGGTGAAGACATCTTCCTTCAAAGCGGTGATTTGATTGAGTTCACGCAATCCGCTTTCAGTCTCGAAGACCTGCTCGGCGGATTTCTGTTTCGCCAGAGTATAGAAGAGTAGTGCCGGGATGCAACCCGCTCAAGTCGTGCAGCGTGCTGACGGTATGGTTTTTATACGCGGTTCGCTGAAATTTGACACGGTGAAAGCACTTTGTCACAGCATTGATTTCAGTCAGTGTTCCGGCCGACAGGTGCGAGTCGACTTAAGCGAGGTCGACGGTATAGACAGTGCGGGTGTCGCACTTTGCGTGGACTGGGTCAGCCAGGCGGCAAAAGAAGGTGTACAAATCGAATTTCAGAAAGCGCCGGATCAGATGTTGCGACTTGCAAGCATGAATCAGCTTGAGAACCTATTTGCGGATACGGGCTCTCCATGCGCACAATGAAAAGAACTTTTCCAGTTGATTCCAAGTGGCTAATCAAACGGTTGAAGTTGCAAGCCAAAAATTTTCGGTTCAGCCCTTGTGATAAAATTGGCTTGCACTCATATACTTATCACGAATTCGACTAAATGCCAACTCCCGAACAAGTCAAACACTGGATCGAGGAAGGTGTGACAGATTCGTCGGCTGAGGTTGTCGGAGACGGAAGGCATTTCGAAGCGGTTGTAATCAGTTCCGAGTTCAGCGGCAAAATGATGCTTGAGCAGCATCGCATGGTATACACGGGTCTGGCGACAAGATGGAAGTCATTCATGCGCTTTCGCTGCGCACCTATACACCTGAACAATGGGCGAATGGCGGTTAGCCGCCTGAAAAAACATAGAAATAAATCAACAACGGAGACAGCAAAAAATGTCTGTTGAAGCACGGATAAAAAACGCAGTTGAAAATAATCGAGTCGTACTTTTCATGAAAGGAACGCCCCAGTTCCCGCAGTGCGGCTTTTCAAGCCGGGTTGTACAGATTCTTGAGGCTTGCGGCACCGAATTCGAATCGGTGAATGTTTTGAGCGACATGGAAGTCCGGGAAGGTATCAAACGGTATTCCAACTGGCCAACCATACCGCAGGTCTATATTGACGGTGAGTTCGTCGGGGGAAGCGACATCATGCTTTCAATGTACCAAAACGGGGAACTGCAAAAGATGCTCGAGAAGCCGAATTGAGCAAGAGGTGAGATCGGGCGAATCAATGCCAGGGAGAATTGACTTGAAGGGGTCTCGATGGATCAGCTGATCGTCAAAGGTGGATTTCCTCTTCATGGCAAAGTCAGAATTTCCGGTGCCAAGAACTCCGGGCTGCCGATTCTAATCTCTTCGCTGCTCTCCGAGCATCCTTTACGCGTCAGCAATATCCCGCACCTGCAGGATGTGACAACAGCGCTGGACCTGCTTGGCAGGCTAGGTGCGACCGTTGAACTGGACGAGAGCATGACCGTCGAAGTCAACACCAGGCATGTCAATAATTTCCGCGCCACCTATGAAATCGTCGAGACGATGCGCGCGTCAATACTGGTGCTTGGTCCGTTACTTGCCCGGTTCGGTCAGGCCCAGGTATCCATGCCGGGTGGATGTGCGATCGGATCGCGACCCATCGGATTGCATATTTCGGGGCTGAAAGCGCTCGGCGCTCAATTCGATATGGAAGACGGCTATATCCAGGCAACCGCGAAAAGATTACATGGCGCGCATATTTTCATGGATTCCGTCACGGTTACCGGAACAGAAAACCTGATGATGGCGGCAACCCTGGCAAAGGGCACAACGGTCATTGAAAATGCTGCGCAGGAACCGGAGGTTGTCGACCTGGCCAATTGCCTGAACGGAATGGGCGCCCAAATTGAAGGAGCCGGCACCAGCAAGGTCATCATCGACGGCGTCGATCAACTGATCGGCTGCAGTCACACCATCATCGCCGACCGTATCGAGGCAGGAACGTACCTGGTGGCGGGTGCGGTGACGGGTGGTGATGTCCGTGTACTTGATGTGCAACCGGAGAATTTGGTCGCGATTTTGGAAAAACTCAATGATTCCGGTGCGCATATCAACATGGGGTCGGACTGGATTCACCTTGACATGAAGGGAAACCGTCCCCGATGCGTCAATGTGCGAACCGCACCTTTTCCAGGGTTCCCAACCGATATGCAAGCACAAATGCTGATGCTCAATAGCATTGCGAACGGCAGCGGATCGATTACAGAGACCATTTTTGAAAATCGCTTTCAACACGTGCAGGAACTGCAGCGTATGGGAGCTGCGATCAACATGAACGGTAGCACCGCGTTTGTAACCGGGGTAGATTCACTGAAAGGCGCACAAGTAACCGCGACCGACCTTCGCGCCTCCGCCTGCCTGGCGTTGGCAGGGTTGGTGGCTTCATCACAGACTGTCATACAGAAGATTCATCATATCGATCGGGGCTACAACTGTATTGAGGAGAAGCTCTCACAGCTCGGGGCACACATCACCCGCGTTCATTACCTGGGTAGCGGGAGGTCTGCTTCGCAACGGTTTGAAGCAGCCTAAATACTAAGCATTCGATCGAAATCCGGGTAGTGGCCTGGTACTGCACTGACAGGGCGATTCGGACGTCTCGAGCAGTTGATGCATTGACGGTTCCCACTGCGTAGAACAGTGAACGTTGGATCGTCAAATATATAATCCCCTTTTGCAATAATTCTCCCCTCGACGAGTTTATCCAGCCTCGCCACAGTCTCGAAGGCAGATTCGATGGAATTTCACAATAATCGTATCGCAATCGCTGTATCCAAAGGTCGCATTGCCAAAGCAGTTCAGCCTTTGCTCAACGCGGCCGGTGTCGGACCGCTTGCGGATATTTGCGAGTCGCGCAGGCTGGTACTGAAGACCCAGGCACCGGACGTTGAAATTATTATTGTCAGAAGCGTCGACGTACCCACCTATGTTCGACTTGGCGGCGCCGACCTTGGGATCGTGGGGAAAGACGTGCTGCTTGAATTGGACGGGGACGGGTTTTACGAGTTGGTTGATCTTGGAATTTCACGTTGTGAACTGGTGTTGGCGGAAAAGGAGAACATTGATCAGAGTGCGCTCAATTCGGACCGAAAGGCACGGATAGCGACCAAGTACGTGAATACAACTCGCAAACACTTCGCGTCCAAAGGAGTCTATGTAGAAGTCATGGAATTGAGCGGTTCAGTTGAACTCGCACCCCTTTGCGATATGGCTGACCGAATTGTTGACTTGTCCCAGACCGGGGAGACGCTTCGCAGCAATGGACTGAAGAAGGTCGAAACCATCGCCAGTATCAGCGCCCGGCTGATTGCAAACACGGCATCCATGCGACTGAAAGAGAAAGCTTTGAAATCAATTGTAAAAAGAATGGAAGAGGCAACCAGGGCAGGTGCAAATGGGACTTGAAATTCGCCTGCTTTCGACCTCGGACAGTGATTTCAAGGAACGGTTGGAGGAACTTCTTGCGCGGGGTTCCGAATTTGATCCAGCCGTCGATGCTACAGTTGCCGGGATCATCAAGGACGTGATTGAGCGGGGTGATGCGGCGCTGATTGAATTGACTCAAAAGCTCGATCGCAACCCGGCATCGACAATGGCCGAACTTGATATCAGCCTGGACGATTGCAAGGATGCATGCGACCGGATTTCGCCCGAGCTGCTCGAATCGCTCGAATGTGCCTATCACCGAATTACACAGTTTCATGAAAGACAACGACAGGAAACCGCTTCCTGGTCTTACGATGATGAGCATGGCTCTGCTTACGGACAACGGATCAGTCCAATCGAAAGAGTCGGAATCTATGTGCCGGGTGGTTTGGCCGCGTATCCCTCATCGGTATTTATGGCGGCAGTTCCGGCGGCGGTTGCCGGGGTGCTTGAAATCAACATGGTTGTACCGGCTCCTGAAGGAAAAATCAAGGATTCAGTGTTGGCGGCGGCTTACATTGCCGGGGTCGGTCGGGTCATGACGATTGGCGGTGCCCAAGCCATCGCGGCACTGGCGTACGGAACCGAAAGCATACCCAAGGTTGACAAGATTGTCGGACCTGGAAACGCGTGGGTGTCGGCTGCCAAGCGCCAAGTCTTTGGCCAGGTCGGAATCGATCTGATTGCCGGCCCATCCGAAGTGGTTGTGGCTTGTGATGACAGCACCAATGCTGAATGGGCGGCTGCCGACATGTTTGCACAGGCTGAACATGATGAGGATGCACAGTCGGTTCTGATTTCGCTCAGCCAGGAAAAGATTGACGAAGTGCGCGACATCATGTCTGCGATGCTGCCAAAGATGGAGCGCAAGGACATCATTTCCCGGTCGCTCGAGCGGCAAGGCGCCATGATTTGCGTGCGAGACACCAAAGAACTCACTGACGTGATTAACCGCATCGCACCGGAACACCTTGGCTTGATGGTTAAGGATCCTGATTCACTGGTTGAGTCGATCCATCACGCTGGCGCTATCTTCATCGGACCATACAGTACAGAGGTGTTCGGAGACTACTGCGCTGGCCCGAACCATGTGTTACCGACCTCGGGAGCGGCGAGGTTCAGCTCACCGCTCGGGGTCTATGACTTTATGAAGCGAACATCAATCATGAAGTGCACGCCGCAAGGCGCACGTGAACTGGTGCAAACCGCCAGCGTCATGGCGAAAGAGGAACGGCTGACCGCACACGCCTACGCGGCGGAAATTCGAAAATCATGACCGTCGAACCCAAGCAAGTCACAAAGACTGAATCTGTGCATAAGCCGATTCGGGAGTTGAGCGCATACAAAACCGTGCCATTCACAGGTCCTATAAAGCTTGATGCGATGGAGAGTCCTTATGGATTTTCGGACGGGCTTCAAGATGAACTGCGAGATGTCCTCGGTAGCGTTGACGTCAACCGGTATCCGGATCCCCGGGCGACCGAGCTCAAGCGACGCTTGCGCGAAACGTTTGCAATTCCGGACCAGTTCGAGATTACACTCGGCAATGGTTCGGATGAACTGCTGCTGTTGATTCAACTCGCCGTCGGTGGTTTTGGCAGAACGATCGTCGCGCCGCAGCCGTCGTTTTCCCTTTATGAACTGGTGGCAAGATATACGAGAGCTACTTTTGTCGGAGTTGACCTCGATGAGCGGTTTCAGCTGCCGGAGCAGGAGTGGCTGGATTCGATTCGGAAACACAATCCTTCTTGCGTGTTTTTTGCCTATCCAAACAATCCGAGCGGTAACTTTTTTGATCCGTCCCTGATTGAAGCGACCGCGGGGATAACCGAAGGCCTGGTGGTGGCCGATGAGGCGTACTATGCCTATTCCGGCCAAAGCATGCTGCCTTCAATTCAGCGGCACAGCAACCTGGTCGTGGTCAGAACGCTGTCCAAGAGCGGCCTGGCCGGTCTTCGGATCGGGTACATGATTGGCCACCCGGCCTGGATTGAGGAGTTGGAAAAACTGCGGTTGCCGTATAACGTCGGTGTGCTCAACCAGGCAAGTGCGGTGTTTGCGCTCGACAATTGGGAACGGCTTTCTGTCGCCACACAGCAGATTATTGATGAACGACAAAGAGTTTACGCCGCGCTGAAGCGAATGGACGGTCTGGAAGCCTATGACTCAGAAACGAATTTCATCATGGTTCGGGTTGTCGAAAAAAGCGCCGATGCCGTGTTTGATCGCCTCAAAGACCAGGGAATCCTGATCAGGAGGCTCACAGGCTGGCATCCATTGATTGAAAATTGTCTCAGGATATCGATTGGCACGCCGGATGAGAATTCCGAGGTGCTCAAGAAAATTCAACAGATTCTGTCAGGTCCGGGGACAGGAGCATCCGGGTCGGTTGATTGAGGTGACGCGCAGTTTGTTGCTCAAACCACATAAAGACTCGGCAATCATGGTACCTTTTTACACGAATAATTCCACATCAAGGGAATAGACACTTATGACACAGTCAGATCGAACCGCCCATATTGAGAGAAAAACCAAGGAAACGGATATTTCGGTAACGCTGAACCTGGATGGCAGCGGAACCGCCACTCTGGATACAGGGCTGCCGTTTTTTGAGCACATGCTGGAACAGGTTGCCCGCCACGGCATGGTTGACCTTGAAATCAAGGCAAAAGGCGACCTGCACATTGATGCCCATCACACCGTTGAGGATGTTGGCATTACATTGGGTCAGGCAATCGCAAAGGCGATTGGTGATAAAACAGGAATTGTCCGCTATGGGCACGCTTATGTCCCACTGGACGAAGCGCTGTCGCGCACGGTCATTGACTATTCCGGCCGTCCGACACTGGAATTCGACGTGGAATATCCGCGGGCGCGAGTCGGAGATTTCGATGTCGACTTGTTTCAGGAATTCTTTCAGGCTCTGTGCAATCATGCTGCGATCACCGTGCACATCACGAGTATCAGCGGTCGAAATACCCACCACATAATCGAAACCGTGTTCAAGTCATTCGGACGCGCACTGCGAATGGCCTCTTCATTTGACTCGCGTTCAAGCGGTGTGATTCCCTCGACCAAGGGGAGTCTGTAATCGCGCCCGTCGCACCGCCGCCATTTGTGTAGCTGTCAAGCATGTCCAAGGTTCTGATTGCGGATTTTGGTACCGGCAACCTTCATTCGGTTATTACTGCAATCGAAGTCGTCGGCCGCTCCTTTGACGTGGCTGCATCCCGCTCGGAATCAGCGATACGCACCGCCGACCGATTGGTGTTGCCGGGTCAAGGCGCCATCGGTACCTGGATGGGCGAGTTGCAAAATGACGAGGTTCGATTGGCGGTGGAAGATGCATTGCGAAACAAACCCGTACTTGGAATCTGCCTTGGCCTGCAAGCGCTCTACGAACACAGTGATGAAGATGGCGGTGTGGACGGCCTGAACGTGCTCGCAGGACGGGTTGAGCGATTCGAAGAAGACCTGTTCGACGGGGGCCGAAAAATCAAGATTCCGCATATGGGTTGGAGCGCAGTCCACCAGACCCGGCCTCACCCGCTATGGAACGGAATCCCACAGGATACCCGGTTTTATTTCGTGCACAGTTACCACGCGCACTCCAAGAAGGCATCAGAAGTGGCGGCAGTTTCGAACTATGGACTTGAATTTACTTGTGCTGCGGCAAAGGAGAACCTGTTTGCTGTGCAGTTTCATCCCGAGAAAAGTCGTCAGCAGGGATTGCGGTTGCTTGCAAATTTCCTCGAATGGGATGGCGACGGCTGACTATCATTTCATGCGACCTGTTGAAGTGGACGAAAGTCACTCTGGCGGGAAATAAGGCAACAAGCACAAATGAAAATGCTTGAAGGTTAATCCAATGGAAACAAATTTCTCAATTAATGTAATTTTCGATTCTGAGGCTGATGTTTTTGTTGGAACAAGCGAAAACATACCAGGGTTGATTATTGAAGAAAATTCAATACCTGAATTTATCGAAACAGCAATGGAATTGGTTCCTTATCTCCTTGAAAAGAATCTCGATATCACAGATAACGACGGTGACGTTGTGAATGTCCATATCGCTTTACAGACGACACCGGAAACTAAAACAAAATCAAGACGAGTGAACCCGGTATACAGTTTGCATGCTGAACCTGATCGCGCATACGCGACAGCTTAGTTCATTGATATGGCATCTTACACAGGACGGTACTAAAGTTATTGAACAAAAAAGATTACCGTTCCTTCAATTATCAAAAGCAGGCACACTGCTAACAGCATTCTGAAACAAGCTGGCATAAATACCAAGGTATAGAATCCAAAAGGGCGGAATTTGTCCGCCTTTCCTTTGAGTGCTTTCTGTACTCATTTATATGGTCTGCATATTTTGGCTGTCAATTTATTGAGACCATCGTTTCATTTCAGAAAATCGCGAACTGTTGGAACTCAACTGATCCTTGATTCTGTAGTTTGGAACGGGCAAGCGGCTTGGTGGCCTGACCGATAAAATTCGGGTACGGGTTGGAGGCTAGCGCATTCCTTGCGCGCTTCGGGACATCGGCTCTCAAATACACACCCTTCCGGAACGTCAAGCGGCGACGGCAGATCGCCACTTAATATCACACGCGGTCGCGCACGCTCTTCTATCGGGTCTGGGACCGGGACCGAGGCGATGAGTGCACGCGTGTACGGATGAATCGGGTGGTTCAGCAATTCTTTCGCCGGCGCGAATTCCATGACTTTTCCAAGATAAATGACCATAATCCGAGTGGAAATGTGTTTGATGACACTCAAATCATGGGCAATGAAAATCATCGCCATTCCGAGCTCTCGCTGAAGTTCCTGTAACAAGTTGACTACCTGTGCGCGTACCGAGACGTCAAGCGCTGCAACCGGCTCATCGCAAATGACCAGTTTTGGATTGAGAATCAGCGCCCGGGCAATCCCGATTCTCTGACACTGTCCTCCGGAGAATTCATGTGGATAACGGTTGGCCAGATTGGGCAGCAATCCAACTTTTTCCATCATTTCACCCACTTTGTTCACAATTTGAGCCTTATTCAGCTCAGGCATGTGCGTCCGAAGCGGTTCGGCGATAATTTGTCCGGCCGTCATACGCGGATTCAATGCTGCCAGAGGGTCCTGAAAGATCATCGCCATGTCTTTGCGTACCTCGCGCCTCAAGCGACGATCAAACTTTGCAAGGTCATCGCCTTCCCAGAATATATGCCCGCTGCTGAGTGGGACAGTTCCTGCAATCGCCCGAATCAGCGTGGTTTTCCCGGAACCGCTCTCACCCACCAACCCCAATGTTTCCTGACTGCCGACTTCGAAAGAAACATCGCTGACTGCCGTCAGTTTACGTTTCGGTTTCCAGGGCCAGTCTCCGTCCGTCGAGACATCATACTCAACCGACAAATTGGCTGCTGAAAGTATGGGAGTCATTTGCCGATCAAGTTGCGGTCTGCGTGACACGCCCGGGTTCGGCCGTTCAATTTTTCAATTGAAGGACGTGTTTGCAAACACACCGGCAGGCGGTATTCACAGCGGGGTTCGAACGGACAGCCTTTCCACCGGTCCCTTACATCCAACGGGTCTCCGGCGATAACCGATAGCGAATCAGAGTCCCGGTCGAGACGCGGAACAGCATCAAGCAGTGCGGCGGTATAGGGATGGTCAGGCGACGTGTAGATGGACTCCGTCGTTCCGGATTCCATGACCTGTCCACCATACATCACGATAATTCGGTCGGTCATGCCGGCAACCAGGCCCAAATCATGGGTAATGAGAATAATTGCCGTTCCAAATTCCTGGCGGATGTTCTTCAGGAGTTCAACGATCTGAGCCTGAACCGTGACGTCAAGTGCGGTTGTCGGTTCATCTGCAATCAGGACCCTGGGCTGACACAAGAGCGCCATGGCAATCAGCACACGCTGACGCATGCCCCCCGAAAATTCGTGAGGATACATTCTCAATCGATTCCTGGCATCCGGAATCTGAACGGCATCCAGCATATGGGTACAGCGCTCCAATGCCTGGGATCTCGAAATGCCTTGATGGAAAGTGAGTATTTCCGTCATTTGATCGGAGATGCGCAGGTATGGATTAAGTGCGGTCATTGGGTTCTGAAAGATCATTGCGATCTCGGTGGCCCGCAGACGCTCAAGCTCCCCTTCAGTCATTTCGAGAAGGTCTGCGCCTTGAAAAAAAGCCTGTCCGGATACCTTGGCGTTTTTTGACTGCAACCCGACCATTGCGAATGTCATCTGACTCTTGCCTGAACCGCTTTCTCCGACGACACCCAGAATTTCACTGGAATCGAGTTCAAAGCTTACCCCGTTAACCGCATATACCGGCGCCGTTGTGGTTTTGAACACCACCTCAAGGTTGCGGATGTCGAGAAGCTTCATCTACAGTCGGTCTTTTGGATCAAAAGCATCGCGCATTCCGTCGCCCGCAAAAAAGAATCCGAACAGCGTAACCACGAAGAAAAACAGCGGGAACCCCAATTGCCATAGCGTTCCGTATTGCATTTGGGACGAACCGCTGCTGATCAATGCGCCGAGTGAGGTGTTTGGTTCCTGAACACCGAGTCCGAGAAAACTGACGAAACTCTCATATAGAATGATATTGGGCACCATTAATGTGGCATAGACAATAACAATGCCCAACAGGTTGGGGACGATATGCCGCAGAATGATGAAAAAAGGCTGTACTCCGCTGACCACTGCATTTTCGACAAACTCGCGAGTTTTGATGCTGAGCGTCTGCCCTCGCACGATTCGTGCCATGTCAAGCCATGAGACCAAACCGATGCCGATAAACAGAAGCACGATTGACCGTCCGAAAACCACCAGCAGCAGAATGAGTACAAACATGTAAGGAATTGACATTGCGACATCCACAAATCGCATCATGATGTTGTCTAATTTGCCACCGAAATATCCTGCAACAGCGCCGTACAGGGTGCCGACGAATACCGCAATGAGAGCTCCGATCAAACCCACGATCAGTGAAATGCGAGTCCCAATAGCGGTGCGTGTAAAGAGGTCTCTGCCCAGTTCATCGGTCCCGAAGTAATGGCTTCCGGATGGCTTGCCCTTTGTTTCAACAGACCCGATGACGTTCCAATCTATATCTTCCGCTGCCCACCCTGAAAGCGTCGGCCCGAAAATCGAAAAGATCGCGATCACGATGAGTACGAGGACACTGACTGAAGCCGCTCGATTGCGGCGAAATCGAAAGAGCGCGTCCTGCCACAATGAGCGGTGATCTTCATCCTTTGCGGAGAAGTCAAAGTCAGTTCTCTGAATCAGGTTCATTTGTGATCAGTAACGAATTCTCGGATCAATCCATGCATAGGCGATGTCAACCAGCAGGTTGAACAGCACTGTGAGCGTACCGGTCAATATGGTGATCCCCATGATCAGGGAATAGTCGCGGTTGATCGCTGCGTTCACAAAGTACTGGCCGATACCGCCGGTGGAAAAGTAAATGTCAATCACCACAGAACCGGTGATCAAACCGACGAATGTTGGTCCAAGATATGAAATGACCGGCAGCATCGCGGGTTTCAGAGCATGACGAAGCACCCAGTGCCGTTCCGGGAGTCCCTTGGCGCGAACGGTGAAAATGAAGTCCGCATTCAACACTTCCAGCATCGATGATCGCGTGATTCTGGCGATCGATGCCATGAAGCTTGTGGAAAGCGCAATGACCGGCATGATCAGATAGGGGAGCTCGCCTCCCTGCCATCCTCCGCCAGGCAACCAACCGAGCCATAAGGTGAAAATCAGCACAAGGATTGGCGCCATGACAAAATTCGGCAGCACCTGGGCGCCGATGGAGACGCCTACAGCAAGATAGTCAAGCCATGAATTCTGACGCAGTGCGGCAAATATGCCGAGCACGACGCCTGCGCTGACCGCGACAAAAAAAGAAAGAAATCCATACGTCAGGGTGACCGGAAATCCTTGTGCGATGATTTCGTTGACCGTAAGATCGCGATAGATCAACGAGGGCCCGAAATCAAAGTGCACCACGACATTCCAGACGTACCGAAAAACCTGTTCGTAAAATGGGCGATTGAGGCCGTACAAAGCCTCGATGTTGGCCAATGTCGCTTCCGGCAATGGGCGCTCTCCGGCAAACGGACTGCCGGGAGCAAGATACATGATGATGAACGAAAAGACGATCAGTGCCAGGATCGTCGGTACGGCAACCAGTATCCTTCGAGCGATGTAGAATGCCATTAAGACAGAATCGAATTACATTAATTCTTTATGCGATAGAGATCTTTCGAGTACCAGTTTTTCTGAACATTGTCATACGGCCATCCCTTGATCTGTGAATTGAGCATAAACACACTGGTGTAGTGGTAGATCGGTATCAGCGCCATTTCATCAGCCAGGATGAGTTCCACTGCCGTGTAGTTGTCCTGCGGGTCGTCCAGGGTTTTCGATTCCGACATGAGCCGGTCGACTTCCGGATTGGAGAATCGCCCGGCATTGGAGGTTGACGCAGTCGTCATCAAATCGAGAAACGTGGACGCTTCGTTATAGTCTCCGCACCAGGCGGCACGCGCAATGTCAAATTCCTGCGTTTGACGGATTTGAAGGTATGTTTTCCACTCGTAGTTCACGAGTTCAGTCTGTACCCCAAGCTTTTGCTTCCAAAGCTGCGATATGACTGTGGCAATCTGCTTGTGTGATTCAGAAGTGTTGTAGATCAGCTTCAGTTTCAAAGGATTGCCTTGGTCGTATCCGGCTGCAGTCATGAGATCTTTTGCTCTCGAATCAAGCTCGTTCTGGGGAACGGAGGAATACTCGATTGTCGGCATCTCGAAGCCGGCTGTTGCCCGGTGAACAAAGTTGTATGCGGGGTGTTGCCCGCCCTTCAGTACTTGATTGACCAGCAAATTTCGATCTACGGCATATGACAGCGCTTTTCGTACCCTGACATCGTGCAGTCCGGGGTTGGCGCTCTCGGTGTGATTGAATGCGTAGTAGTAGGTGCATAGAATCGGCACTGATGTTGCCTCGTCCGGATGCTTCTTGACCAGATTGGGATACTGTCCGGCCGGGATTCCAGTGTGATCGACCTCGCCTGCCAAATAACGGGTGAGCGCCTGGTTCTCGTCGTTGATCACGCGTCCGATCACCGTATCGATTACCGTCGCTTCATTGTTCCAGTACATGGTATTGCGTTTTCTCATGTGATATTCATTCGGAACATGTTCAGTCAGTACATAGGCACCGTTTGAAACCGTGTTTTCAGGTCGTGTCCACTTGATTCCATGCTTTTCGACAGTCGCCTGGTGCACGGGAAACAGTGTCGCATAAGTTGTCATTTCAGGGAAATACGGCAGCGACTGGTCAAGTTGAACTTCGAGGGTGAAGTCGTCGACGGCTTTTACTCCGAGATCCGTGGGGGGTTTCTTTCCGGCAATGATGTCATCGGCATTGCTGACTGTCGCAAGCGATATGTACCAAGAGTAAGGCGATGCGGTTTGCGGGTCAACCGCGCGACGCCAGGCATAGACAAAATCGTGCGCGGTGACCGGGTCACCGTTCGACCATCGCGCGTCATTCCGAAGTAGGAAGGTAAATGTCCGGTTGTTGTTTGTCGATTGAACTTCCCTGGCAACGCCGGGTGTCAGCTTGCCGGTCGTGTCCTGGTTGAACAAGCCCTCAAAGAGATCTCGAAGTACGTCAAACCCTTCTGAATCCTCGTTAAGCTGGGGATCAAGTGTGGGAATTTCAGCGCCCATCCGGTAGGTGAAGGTCTGTTCGGCCGCCAAGTTTTCCCGATCACCAGAAGGGATATCCGCCGCCGTGCAGGTGAGTGCAAAGATCAACCCGGTAAAGAGGGTGAGCATGCGAGTGAAGGATAGTGGTTGCATAATATATTCTCCGTTTCGGTATTCAGATGGCGATTGCTGGGATGGAAAACCGCCGATTCAGCGAACCGTTCAACTTCGTGTCACCGTGTTCCGGGTCCCTTAACGACACCTTTCGTCACCGAACTGAAATGGGTTTGATCAATTGGTCGCAGAGGTAATTTGCTGACTCAATAAGGATAAGAAAATTTTACTTGAAGTGCCCTATTCATAATGAGCGATGGTGGCGTTGGCAGTTGGTGATGGGATCTAGCCCCTCCTTTCGTACTGCACACTTCGTTCAAAGTGAATTTGTCCGAAATTATCAATGCAGATATAACAAGTGATTTTTACTCAAGTACTTCAGTGGTAGATGGAGTAGGAAAAATTAGGATTTCTCAAATTAGCTGGAAGAATGGTGCATTGTCTCATTCAGAAATGTCAAAACAACTACTTCTACAATCTCACTGCGCCAAACTTTGCTGATTGCTGGTGCTTGAAACCACCTCTGACAGAGAAAGTTTCGGAATTTTTTTCACCAGCGATCAAAAACAATCTAACCAAATGCCATTCAACGTAAAAATTGAAAATATCGGGAAACTTGAAGATGCGGAGATTCGCATCGGCAAATTTACAGTTCTTGCCGGGCCGAATAATTCAGGAAAGAGTTTTGTTTCCAAGACGATTTGCTCAGTCTTTGAAGCACTGGATGGAAACTACGTAGAACGATATTTCCAACAGTTGATTGATCCGCTATTCAATCGGATTAATTGGAGCACTGATCTCAAAACTGATCCACACGGAGAGCGGGTTAGATCAATAGTTCAAGATTTGGAAGACTGTGTAGCCGGAAGTCAATTCAGAAACCCACAAGAGATTGACAAGACCACCGCCGCGCTTGTTGCTCACATTGACAAACTTCGTGACGGTGTTGAGCAAATTGTCCGTACGGACCCAAAGGGGCATTTACGTAGAGAATGTGAAAGTGCTGTCGGCTCGTTGGAAGAAATCAAGGTTAATTTGACGAATCGCGACGCTCGCCAGATAATCGAAAAATCAATATCAGAAGAACTTCAGAGACGATTCATCAGTAATTTTCAAGTTCCCCAAGTCTCTAAAATCAAAAAAGAGCAAGATCAGCCACTGGTTGTGAATATAGATCAAATTGGAAGATTTGAATATTCACGAGAAGGATTTAATTCGCAGCTGCATGTTTCATGGCCACGCAGGTCAATTGGTTTTTCGACGATTGTCTACTTGGAATCTCCAATTTATCTGAAATTGATGAGAACGTTGGACCGTCGTGAATTTCACGATCCTCTTGTTTTTGGTCCCCGACGTCGCATGCAACTTAGCGGTGTACCTGGATATGTCTTTAATCTGATTGACTTGCTGAAAACAGATTTTGTTGGAGACATTGCATTTCCAGAAATATACAAAAAATTGATAGGCACGGAGATTATGGGGGGACAACTTGCCATCACAGATGATGGTAATGTTCATTTCCAGGAAAACGGCAAACGCTATCCTCTATCGATTACCGCCACTGGAATAGCGAATATTGGAATGCTGTCTTTGCTGATTGAACGAAAGGTGTTAGATAAAGATTCATTGCTCTTTGTGGATGAACCAGAAGCTCACCTACATCCAGCGTGGCAGGTTTTTTTGGCAGAATCGCTGTTCGAATTGGCGCGGCAAGGTGTGCACGTAGTCATTGCAACATATAGTCTCGAGATACTTAAGTGGCTGGAAGTAAACGTAAAGAAGAATCCTGAAGATAAAGAGCTTGTGGAACTCAATCAGTTTCCCATGTTGTATCAAGTTATTCCTGACAACGTTGAACCACGCGATTTTGAAAGTAAGTTGAACCAAATTAAGGAAGAACTAACCCAGCCTTTCCGAAAACTCTATATTGACGGTCTATGAGTGGTCTAGGTAAATATTTATGCCCAATTACTGTTGGAGGGCAGCCACTCAGAGATTCTTTACTAGCCTGAATTCCCATTGCTCATGTCAACATGACACTTTTGCACTGTTCACCCGAAAGCAAAGCGCAGTTGGCGATTTCCGAGCCACGCAATGACGAAGTGATTTTCAGCGAAGCCATCTTTGACCAGGTAGGGATTGCTGGCATGCCGTCCATAGCGTACGGTGACGGTGCGCTCATCAATGACGCCCTTCGGCGCTGGCATGGCAAAACACCAGCGCCTCATCATCTTTGGCCAGGAATGCGAGAATGCCGCACTGGCGGCGCGACGCTGATCGCCGTACTCGGTTCAAGCCCGTTCAAAAACTCTCTTCATCGCCAGGCCATTGGGTACATCATGCAGCCGGCCGGTTTCCACCCGCGACGCAATGTCCTGCTCCGTATAGCGCCTTGCAAATCGAATGCCGCCGACACCACCGCAACTGACCCGACCATCGGCCCGCTAGCGCTGGATCAATCGAGTGACTTGCTCGCGCGAATAACCGCTGACCTTCATTAGCAGGCGAATCACCAAACCGCGCTGTTTCTTCGACGGCATCGAACAGCTGAATCGAATCAATATGCGCTCAACCCATCGGTAGCGAACCGCTTTGGTTTGTGCCACTTCGAACACTGCCGCTTGAGTGCTTTTCGGAACCCTACGCACATCTTCCAGAGTCCTGAGTTCTTAGAGTTTCATAATCGTGTCTTCATCATCTATGCTGAACCCAATCCCCACGGTTTTTCAGACTCATTTCTCATTGGAAACCGAGTCCCATTTCAGACTCATTTCTCGTTGGAAAACACTGTGTCTGCATTGAGATGAAGATTCTTATAGAATATCCATTTATAAAAGACCGGCGGGCTGTGCGCTACAATCCAAGAGAGCTTGCGCTCCGCGCACTACACCCGCCACTTTTTTGTCCGCCTGTCTAGCTTTCTGATAACGAAATAGATGACAAGGAAGTTCGCAATTCTGCTTGACGCTGGATTTCTCAATCGAAAACTCGAAGCAAAAAATTCTTACCCCACGAATTCACCCGAATGTGCCGATTTTGAACCATTTGCGGACCAGATCGGGAAATTCTACCCCACTGCTTCCAAGTCAGCCTTCGGCAGGCCACTAAGCCCCGGCGGAATTGGGCCCAAGGTTGGAACGGAGCTGATGTCGCCAGCATGGATGCCTCAATACGATCAAATTAGAAACAGATACTCCGGATTTTGTGTGCATTGATGTCGCCCGGTGAGATGCTCGCGACATAATTCATCAGAAAATGACGCCAACGAAAAAACTTATAGTCACTCTCTTTAGAAATTTAGCTTCAAATAATCAATAATTGATACCTTTCAGAAATCTTTCTTTCGATAAATTTAGAGTGTAATGATTAATTCTGCCAATGCTTATCCAGTGTCTCAACTTTTCGACATTGATTCGAAAGTGGTTTATTTCGTCCCCCTCTATCAGCGCGAGTATTCTTGGCGTAAATCGCATTGGGAATCTTTTTTTGACGACTTAATGGAAAACAATTCAGGTTATTTCCTCGGGTCGATTATTTGTGTCAACAAATCTGAAGATACATTAGCAGACCAGTGGCTTGAGTTAGTAGATGGGCAACAACGCTTTACCACACTTACATTGCTCTATGCTGCCATATACAACGCGCTCAGTGAACTCAAGACAGGCTTGGCTGACGAACTAAATGCTGAGCTACTAAACCTTAAACGTAGACTAGTTCTTAAGAGCCAGCCGGGTCAAGTTCGCCTAGTTCCACAAATTCAGAACGACAACAAGAAAGATTACTTTGCTGTTCTTTCCAAGAATGGTATCTTGGAAAACCACTCTATGCCTCCCTATGCCGGCAATCGCAGAGTATTTCGCTCCTATTACTACTTCCAAGAACGTATTAACACTTTGACTGAAGGTCGGAACAATAAGTTGGAAATTGTCATGGATGTTTTGGAAAAGGTAAATCAAGCTTGTTTAGTTAAGATTGAGGTGGGGAGTCACGCCGACGCATATACGCTGTTTGAATCCTTAAACAATCGTGGGATGCCGCTCACAGCAGTTGACTTGATAAAGAACAAGTTGTTGGCCCGATTGGATGTCGCAGACCCGGGCCAAATCGACAGCTATTTCAAACGCTGGAGTGACTTCTTGGGCAAATTGAGTGATAACTACACAGTGCAGGATCGGTTCTTTCGTCAGTATTACAACGCGTTCAGAGAGGAGCTCAAGACCATAGTTCAGGTACCAGTCGCTACACGTTCAAACCTAATTCAAATATACGAGAAACTCATAGACCATAATGCGAAAGACTGCCTAACAAAACTTTGTGATGCGGGTTCTGTATATTCACAGATTATCTCCAATAACCAGAATGGTGTTGCGAATTCACTTCAAATTGCGTTCAAGAACTTGGAACGTATCCAAGGTGCACCTTCTTATTTGTTGTTGTTGTATCTACTGATGCGTAAAAATTCGCTTGGTCTTACCGATGTCGAGTTAACGTCAATAGTCAATCTTCTGGTTAAATTTTTTGTTCGGCGTAATTTGACAGATAAACCAGCAACAAGAGACTTGATACGACTATTTATGACCGTGGTTGAAAATATCAGTGTTCTCCAAGCCGAAGAAATTCCTTTATCAATTGAACGACAGCTGGTGAAGGTGTCTGCTTCAGATGATCAATTTCGGAGTGAATTAGAAGGACCCATTTATGACGAGAACGTCGGAGCGACTCGATTCATTCTCTGTTCACTTGAAGAACAGGCAATGACAGAAGAAACCAATGTTGATCTTTGGAAACGAACTAAAAACAACAAATACTCTTGGACTATCGAGCATATTTTTCCGCAGGGAAAAAACATCCCCAAATGTTGGGTAGACATGATTGCGGCTGGTGATGAAGATAAAGCAAAAGAAGTCCAGCAATCGCATGTTCATAAGTTGGGAAACTTAACGATTACTGTTTTCAATAGCTCTCTAGGTAACATGAGTTTTCAGGAAAAGCGCGACCTTAGAGATACCGAGAAACGGGCAATTGGATACAACAATGGACTCAAACTCAATAAAGAACTGGCTGTCTTAGATAAATGGTCTATCGAGCAGATTGATGATCGAACAAACGAGTTGGTTTCAAAGGCAATGAGCCTTTTTCAACTGAAGTCTTAACTTCTAGATTAATCGGATGTAGACTAGATGTTATTGGTTGATTTGTTTTGGTTGGGACGACTTCAGACTGATATAAATTAACTTGTAATTTGTTGATGACGCGGTGCAACGAGATCGACGCGTACTCAAACACACTCGGCTATAGGAAGAAACATGGATGTATTCGCTTTTCGTCAGGAACTTATTGTCGAGTACGAAAAGTTTGCGAGAAGTTTTGTGGACATTCGCGCAAACGACATATCTCACAAAGTTGACACCGCCTACGCTAGCGGCCGTTATTGGCCCGCCCCTCTTGTCCAATTGAATCCCAATTTTGAATCTGGTGGATATATCGATGACTTGGTTGCAAACAACATTCTAGAACAAGAATGTGCGAAGATTTTTCGGATTAAGAGCGAAGCTGACACATTTGGCAAACGTCTTCTACTACATCGCCACCAGGCGCAGGCGATCGAAATTGCAAATCGTAGCGAGAGTTACGTGCTGACAACTGGTACAGGGTCCGGTAAGTCGCTTGCTTACTTCATTCCCATCGTAAATGATGTGTTGAGGCTTAAGCGGCTGGGCGACTCACACGAAGGTATAACAGCGATCGTTGTTTACCCGATGAATGCGCTTTGCAATAGTCAACTGGAGGAACTGGAAAAGTATTTGCGTTGCGGTTACGGTACAGATCAGTCGCCAGTTACGTTCAACCGCTACACTGGCCAAGAATCTCATGAAGAGCGCGAGAAGATTGCCAAAAATCCACCCGACATCCTCCTCACAAACTACGTCATGCTTGAGCTCCTGATGACGCGATTCCACGAGACCGATAAGGCGGTTCGTCAACATGCGAAAGGTCTTCGATACTTGGTACTGGATGAGTTACATACATATCGCGGGCGTCAAGGCGCTGATGTAGCGATGCTCGTTCGCCGCGTGCGAGAACGTTTCAATGACCAATTGTTATGTATAGGCACCTCCGCTACTATGGCCTCGGAGGGGACACCGGCAGAACGGGATGTTGTTGTCGCGCGCGTCGCGAGTCGATTGTTTGGCACTTCAATTAGTTCGAACAATATTATTTCTGAGACACTCCGTCCAGTGACTGAATATAGTTCAACCCCGAGTAAAACAGACCTGAGATTCGAAATTAACCTAGGTGTGCCGCAACGTTATACCTACGAAACCCTTACAACACACCCGGTCGCAATCTGGGTGGAGCAAACACTTGGACTTAAAGTAAATGATGGCAAATTTGTCAGAATTTCACGCCCTTTGACTATTCACGAAGCATCAGTACGCCTCTCCACAGACAGTGATCTTGATGAACAGCAATGTAGACAGTATCTTGCGAAATTTCTTTTGGCTGCCCACCAAAGCAGGAATGAACGTGGTCAGAGTTTCTTTGCGTTCCGGCTCCATCAGTTTATCAGTGGCGCTTGGAACGTTTATTCTACCCTTGAATATCCAGGTGAACGCTACATCACACTAGACGGACAACGATTCAAACCTGGAGATCGCGACCGACTGCTCTATTCGCTTTGTTTTTGTCGTAGGTGTGGTCAGGAATATGTTCCTGTTTGGGCAAAATTTGCTGAAAAGCAACTGAAAGAATTTACCCCACGCGACCTTTCGGAACGCTCTAACGAAGATGAGAATATCCAGTACGGCTACCTTCTGCTGGACAATTCGAAAATGTTCGACCCAGAGAGTCTGGATTCCCAATTTCCAGAAGAGTGGATTGAATACCAAGGGGAATTTGCGCGTGTGAAAAGAAATTACCGCAGAATCTGCCCTGTCGATGTACGTGTAGATTCAAAGGGAACCAATGTCGCAGACGGATCACACGCTTGGTTTATTCCTGGCTCTTTCCGTTTTTGCCTAAATCCAAATTGCGATGCATACTACGACGGTAACGTTCGGAGTGAATTCACAAAGCTCACTGGATTATCAAGTGAGGGCCGCAGTTCGGCAACTACAGTGTTAGCGCTGTCTTCGCTCAAACATCTTATTGGTACTGATCTTGATGAGCAAACAAAGAAACTACTAGCGTTCACTGACAATCGACAGGACGCTAGTCTTCAAGCAGGTCATTTCAATGATTTTGTCCAGGTTCTGCTATTGCGAGGTGCGTTGTTAGCGGCAATTCGAGGCAGTAGTGACGGAGTAATCACTGACGATATTCTGACTCAAAAAGTTCTTTCGAAGCTGCGTCTAGATGCCACCGATTACGCAGCGAATCCCATGACTAAGGGAATCAAGGCTGAGAATACACTCAAAGCTCTTCGCGACGTTCTAGGCTACAGATTGTATTTTGACCTGCAACGCGGCTGGCGCATCACGAACCCAAATCTTGAGCAGTTAGGTTTGCTGACTATTGAATACAGGGGCATTTTGAGTTGTTGCAAAGACGAAGAAGAATGGGGAAATCGGCATCCTTTGCTTGGGTCCATTTCACCCGAGACTCGGTTCAAAATTGCAAGCGAGTTGCTAAATCGTATGCGTCGTGCCCTTTGCATCAAGACAATCTACCTTGATACACATATTCAAGAACAAATACGCAATCGAAGTTATAACGAACTGAAGGAACCGTGGGGATTGTCGGAAGAGGAACGCCTTTTTTCTCATGCATATATGATTCCAAGACCGAAAAGAGGCGCTAGAAAACACGAACTCCGCGTACTCAATGTCTCCCACCAGTCTGTCTTCGGCCGTTGGATGAAATCCCAAGCAATTTGGGGGCAGAACAATCCATACTATCCGTCCAAATTCGACGAAGGCACATACAACAATCTCGTTGATGACATACTTAGCGTGCTAACGACACATGGCTATATTGAGCCTACGGAACTTGACAATAATCACATCGGTTACCGAATCGATAGTTCGGTGCTTGAGTGGCGTCTCAATAATGAATACTCAACCGACCAACATCCGACCAATGCATTTTTTTGCAACATTTATCAAAATGTAGCGAATCTTCTTGATTCCGAAGACCGTCTTCTTCACCAACTTGAGGCGCGCGAACACACAGGTCAAGTCGATAGAGAAGTACGCGAGCAACGAGAAACCCGTTTCCGTAAGGGTCTTTCTGGAGAGCGTATTGTCGACGGAAAGGTCGAACCGGCTGGATTACCTATTCTCTTCTGCTCCCCTACTATGGAACTTGGTGTAGACATTGCAAAACTAAATTCAGTCTACATGCGTAATGTACCACCGACACCCGCAAACTACGCTCAACGGAGCGGACGTGCGGGGCGTAGCGGTCAACCAGCCTTGGTTGTCACCTATTGCGCGGCGAAGTCGCCACACGATCAGTACTTTTTTTCTGATCCAGTGCGAATGGTAGCCGGTGCCGTTAACCCTCCTAACATTGATTTGGCCAATGAAGATCTAATTCGAAGTCACCTGCAGGCGGTTTGGCTTACGGAAACAGGCGTTCACTTAGGCAATTCTGTACGTGATGTACTTAACCGAGAGGAATCCGACAAGTTGCCTCTAACTGATGAAATCAATCAGCACATAAGTGCGGAGCGAGTTGTTGATGAAGGTAGTAAGCGCGGCCGACGAATTCTAGAAACACTAGCGCCTGACCTCTCGGAGCAAGACGCATTGTGGTATACCGAGACCTGGCTCAATAGCGCAATGAACTCAGCAAAACGTCGGTTTGATGAATCATTTGACCGATGGCGTTCGCTTTTTAGCGCGACGGCTAATCAGATGAGATTGGCCAACAGCATACTAAAAAATGCGACCGCAACTGAGCGTGACCGGCGAGAAGCAAAAACGCGATACGATGAAGCCTATACTCAGCAGAATCTGCTGCTTGATAATAGGCCGAACATGAACTCCGATTTCTATACCTATCGTTACTTAGCTTCACAGGGTTTTCTCCCGGGTTACAATTTTCCGCGTTTACCGTTGCTGGCTTTCGTTCCAGGCCGAAAGCAAAAATTAGTTCGCGACTCGTTTCTGAGTCGCCCTCGATTTTTAGGGCTAACGGAATATGGACCCAGGTCAATCATTTATCACGAGGGAAGTACCTATCGTGTTCGACGCGCCGTATTGTCCATTCGCGATGAAACTA
Source organism: Arenicellales bacterium (assembly GCA_965202615.1). Taxonomy (GTDB): domain Bacteria; phylum Pseudomonadota; class Gammaproteobacteria; order Arenicellales; family JAJDZL01; genus JAJDZL01. Next base: position 602,192 of record OZ241837.1, on the reverse strand, counting down.
GTGTTACTGCATCTGCTAGGCTCCCAACACAAGTTGCCAGAATATGTCCCGCCTGCGGTTATGGACATTTTGCGGATCAACAAGAATTCGAACGCTGTGTCAATTGTGACAAACTTCTCGAAAGCGGGCGAAGCATACTCAACTTGTATCGTATCGATCAAGTGACCACCCAGAGAGTCAATCGCATTACCTCCGATGAGGAGGAACGTCAGCGGCTGGGTTATGAGATGATTACTACACTTCGTTATAGCGAAGAAAAAGGTCGAGCACGTTTTCAGGGATTCACTATACAGGAAAATGGTGAAACCCTCCTGGAGCTACGCTATGGACCAGCAGCTAAGCTTTGGCGTATGAATCTAGGATGGCGTCGCCGCCAAGAGAAGTCAATTTACGGTTTCAGTATTGATACAAATACAGGTGAATGGACTAAAGACAGCCAAGCGCCCACTGATGCAGAAGACGATACTGTGCAGGAAAGCAAATCTGTTCAGCGGATCACACCATTTGTCGAAGACACTCGCAATATTCTTGTTATCCGTCCATCAGTTGAACTGACTGAACTGGCGATGGTTTCGCTTCAATATGCATTAAAGCGCGGTATCGAACAGGAGTTCCAATTGGAAGAGGCGGAGTTGGCAGCTGAGCCTTTGCCCGACCGTGACAATCGAATTACGATTCTGTTGTATGAGGCATCCGAAGGAGGTGCGGGTGTTCTAACGCGGTTAGCCAACGATACTGAAGCAATGGCGAGAGTTGCACGCAAGGCACTTGAAATATGTCACTATACATCGGTTTCGGGCGATTGGTCCGGATGGGAGGACCTAAAAAATCTCGACGTTGATTGCGAAGCCGGGTGCTATCGTTGTTTGCTGAGCTACTATAACCAGACCGAGCATTCCCTTATCGACCGGCAAGACAAAGAAATGCTGGACCTGCTTTGCAGGTTAACCCGTGGAGTGCAAGGTACACTTGAGCACGATTTGTCTCTCTCTGATAGCTTCAAAGAACTCGTAAACGCTTCTTCTTCTTCACTAGAGAGAGAATGGTTGACATTCATTGATTCAAATGGCTTTCGATTGCCAGACAGAGCTCAGCCTTATCTCGAAACCTATACAACCCGCCCCGACTTTGCCTACTCGACATTGCAGACCTTAATTTATATTGATGGCCCTCACCATGAGTCAATGGGTCAGAGGGAAGTGGATGAGGCTATCGATAGGCGCCTTGTAGACGCTGGGTATACTGTTGTACGCTTTAGCACGGATCAATCGACTTGGAATGACATTGTAGCGAGATTCGCTTGGGTCTTCGGGTCAGATGTGTCGTAAGGAAACGACTATCGGTAATGCATCGTACATCTGTTGAAGAAAAATTTGACTTCAAGCCTGGAAATTTAGTCAGGATACGCGATCGGGATTGGGTTGTTCTCCCGGAGACTCGCGAGAATCTTCTCAAACTCAGGCCTCTCGGCGGAGCAGAGGACGATGCAACCCTAATTTATCTCCCACTTGAGCCGGAAGTTCCTGTTCCAGCAACATTCGATCTTCCTAATCCAGATATTCCAGGCTCACAACTGGCGGGGTTACTGCTTCGAGACGCACTTCGCCTTAAGCTTCGTGCCGGTGCTGGACCATTTCGTAGTTTCGGCAATCTGAACTTCGAACCTCGTGCATATCAGTTAGCACCTTTGCTGATGGCACTGAAGCTAGACACAGTCCGATTGCTGATCGCCGACGATGTAGGAGTTGGTAAGACAATTGAAGCGGGTTTAATCGTACGAGAGTTACTTGACCGCGGAGAAATTGAGTGTTTCTCCGTAATTTGTCCACCGCATCTTTGCGAACAGTGGAAAAAGGAGCTTGTTGAAAAGTTCAACATCAATGCGGAAATACTCCGTACTGGTACGGCTACGCGATTGGAGAGAGGATTGAGGCCAGATGAGTCACTGTTTGACGTGTATCCTTTTACCGTGGTTTCGCTCGATTACATTAAGTCGGATCGCCGCCGCAACGACTTTTTGCGTACTTGCCCTGATTTTGTAATTGTCGATGAAGCGCACACCTGCACTCAGTCGAACTCAAATACACGACACCAGCGATTTCAGCTAGTTAAGGGTCTGGCCGAAAGTGAACCCCGTCGCAGTATGGTTTTCCTCACTGCAACCCCTCATTCCGGTAATGACAATTCATTCTATAACCTGTTGGGATTGCTGAATCCAGAGTTTACACGACTCTTTGATATGTCTAAAGGTAAGGCACGAGATTCTCTACGTGATGAATTGGCCAATCATTTCGTGCAACGACAGCGCGGAGATATCGCTGAGTGGAACGATGAGGCTGGGTTTCCTGTCCGGGAAAGTCGGGAAACCACTTACAAGCTCACAGGTGCCTGGGGCAAGCTATTTGATAATTTGCTTTCTTATGCAAGGACGATGGTCCGCCGAGCAGAAAGCGGAACAATACTTCAGCAACGAATGTCTTGGTGGGCAGCACTCGCTCTATTGCGTTGCACTTCATCAAGTCCAGCCGCTGCATCACTGGCGCTCAGAACTCGGTTGAGGGCTGTGGAGGGAGAAACTGAACAGGTACAACTTGATATGCTGGAACGTTCGGGTTTCGAAACAGTGATGGATGAATTAGCAGAGGACTCGCTAGTGCTTGCGGAGAGCGTTCCCGCTGGTACTGTTGAAGAAACGGAAAATATTACGGCACTGCACGAACTTATCAACCGCGCAGATGCGTTGCGTGGGCCACACAATGACGCCAAGCTTAAGACTTTGATTGACGAAGTGAAACAACTTCTCCGGGACGGATTTCGACCCGTTATATTCTGCCGTTACATCGCCACTGCACATTACGTAGGCGAACAATTGAAAGGGGTTTTGTCAAGTAAACATACACGTATCGCGATTATTACAGGCGAATTCACAGCCGGTCAACGAGAGGAGCAGGTGAATTCTCTGGGCGAACTGAGCGAGAACGTGTCCCCCGTCCTTGTTGCCACTGACTGCCTTTCAGAGGGAATAAATCTTCAAAATTATTTCAATGCAGTAATCCACTACGACCTTACCTGGAATCCAACTCGTCACGAGCAACGTGAGGGTCGAGCTGACCGGTTCGGCCAATCGGCCCGCACTGTTCGCGCACTTATGCTATATGGGGAGAACAACCCCGTTGATGGCGCTGTTCTTCGGGTAATTTTGCGAAAGGCCGAAAAAATTCGTAAAGAACTTGGAGTTTTAGTGCCCTTACCCGCAAACAACAACAAGGTCATCGAAACCATTATGAAGGCCGTACTTCTTCACGGAGGTGACAACGTTCTATACAACCAAGCGGTAATTGATTTTGGTGATACTGAATCTAACGTGGAAAATGATTGGCGAATTGCTACAAAGCAAATAAGAAAGGTACGTACTGTATTCGCACAAATGCGCATCAAGCCTGAAGAGGTGATTCCAGAGTGGAGAAAAATCAAATCTTTACTAGGGGGTCCAAATGATGTGGCTCGTTTTGTGCGTTTGTCTGCAGAACGTCTCGGAGCACCACTAGATGAGCAGGATGGCTATTTTCGAATGCCAGTCACACATTTTCCTAAACCACTTCAGGATCGACTCGATGCCAATGGAGTTACCAGCACCGCTAAAATCGCGTTCACACAACCTGCTCCAGCAGGCGCGATTCACATCCACCGGGCACATCCGTTGGTTGCAACAATTGCAGACTATGTAACTGAACAAGCACTTGATCTCGAAAGCTCGGGAGTTGGAGCACGGACTAGCGCAATTTTCACCAGAAATGTTGAAGTTCGAACTGTGCTCTATTTATTGCGCCTTCGCAACGAAATTCTAGTGAAACAAATTGGCACAGACAAGCGAAACTTACTGCACAAATCGCTTCTCGCCGAGGAGTGCCTAGCAATCGCTACGCGCGGAGCGAATTCGACTGAACTGTTAGTTGAGAGTGACGCGTTGTCGTTGTTTTCACTTGAGCCTAGTCGAAATATGCCGGATGAGCAAAAAACACACTTTATTAGGCAAGCTCTCGATAACCTGCCAAATATGGAGAGTATTTTCGAGAATGTTGCTAAAGAACGTGCGGAGCAATTGCTTGCAGATCACAGTCGGGTGCGGGATGCCAGTAAAGCTACGGGCTTGCGCTACAAAGTTCTTCCTGCTTTACCGGTCGATAAGATAGGAATATATGTATTTATCCCTATGGCAAATTTATGATAGTGAGTCGCACATTAAGAAATAGCGAATTCACGGCCGTAAAAACCAAGGGTAGCATACTACCATCTAGTTTTTTGCAGTCGATTGCCGGGTTGAAATCACCTCATCAGGCTGGATCTGACTATGATCTATCGAAATCTCTCGCGATTAAGGAAGAACTCGCACGCTACTGGCGTATTGCCAACGACTTGCATAGTCTTTATCTCGAACGTACTCCTCGTCAAGATCTCCAAGCAACGAAGGTTGGTGTCGACGAATGGCTTGTACCATTTCTACGCACCGTCCTCGGTTATGACGACCTAGTCGGCACCGAGAGCATCATATTGGGTGACGATGTTTACAAAATTACACATCAAGCCTGTGCAGGTGCTGTGCCCTTTCTGTTGGTAACGTACGATTTCGACCTTGACCAAGCAGATTCACATATTGGTCACGAGGGGCGCCGCCAAGCACCGCACAGTTTATTGCAGGAATATCTGAATACCGAGGATACCGCTCTGTGGGGGATAGTTGCGAATGGAACCAATCTCCGGATTCTACGCGATAACGCGAGTTTAACTCGACCCGCATACATTGAAGCCGACTTAAACCTCATATTCTCTGAAGAACTCTACTCCGATTTCGCGGTACTTTGGTTGACCGCTCACGCCAGCCGATTACGCCCTATCGATGATATGCCATCTAACTGTATCATCGAATCGTGGCGTACCAAGGCGCACGAGACTGGTGAGCGCGTCCGAGAAAATCTACGCGATGGGGTAACGGAATCGTTACGGCAGTTGGGCAACGGGTTCCTGCAAAATTCATCGAACGCTAGTTTGTTGGAATCCCTCAAAGGCGGAACACTCTCTCCTATCGACTACTTTCAACAACTCCTCCGCCTCGTTTACCGTCTCCTTTTTCTCTTTAGTTCCGAAGATAGAGATCTACTACATGAACCAAGCGCCACCGCTGAGCAGCGTACTATATATGATGAAGGTTACGCTTTGTCGCGGCTACGAGAGAAAGCGCGATACCGCCGAAATTACGATAACAACAGCGATCTTTGGTGTGGCCTTCAGGTAACCTTTCGGTCGTTAGCGGAGGGTGCTGGCGGATTGGGCATACCTCCATTGGGTGGATTGTTTCGTGCTGACCAGTGTCCCAATCTCGACGTCTCTAACGTCTCGAACGAATTTCTCCTTGAAGCAATCCGAAATCTAGCATTCTTCATTTCAGACAAGATGCTCACACGCGTCAACTACCGGGATATGGACACAGAAGAACTCGGGTCCGTCTATGAGAGTCTACTTGAACTTTGGCCCATGATCAAGGTGGACTCTTCAACATTGACATTTACATTTGCCGGTGATGGAAATAATGAGAATGTAAAGGGGTCTCAACGCAAGCTAACAGGCTCCTACTATACGCCTCCGTCGCTTGTATCCGAGCTCATTGACTCGACACTCAATCCCATAATTTCGCAGAGTATTAGTGACAACCCGAAAGACCCCAAGAGCGCAATTCTACGACTAAGAATTGTTGATCCTGCATGCGGTTCTGGTCATTTTCTTCTCGCAGCTGCACGTCGCCTTGCTGCCGAAATCACTCGTATCGAATCAGAAAACAATTCAACTAACGAAGTTACGCAGCAGCGTGCGCTACGCGAGGTGGTGCAACATTGCATCTATGGAGTTGATCGAAACACGCTTGCTGTTGAGTTGTGTAAGACAGCTCTTTGGATGGAGACAGTTGAACCAGGGAAACCACTTACGTTTCTCGACGCTCACATCCTTCATGGTGACAGCCTAATGGGTATTCTCGACCCTGAAATTATGGCGAGTGGTATTCCCAAAGAAGCCTACAAGCATTTGACAGGTGACAACAAGAATGTTTGTCAAGATCTCAAGAAGCGCAATCAGCAGCCGAATCAACCAGAGTTATTTGATCAGGATGCTTTTTTGGAAGTGGCTGTTTCGAACATCGATCTCGAAACCATGCCAGAGAACACTCTGGTCGAAGTCGAGCGTAAGCGTGCAGCTTGGAATGCCAATTTGACTAATAAACATCAATCTCGTGAAGCTTTACGTGCAAATCTATTCCTCGCAGCGTTCTTCGCCCCAAAAACGTCTCAACATCGAGAGAAATTACCTCATACTCAGGATCTTTACCGTATCGACGACGGGCACCGTCAGCGCCTTGGAGTTGAAGGACTCGTACAAAGAATAGCAAAAAACCACTGTTTCTTTCACTGGCATCTTGCGTTCGCAGAAATCATGCAAGACGGTGGATTTGACGCAGTCCTTGGTAACCCACCTTGGGAACGCATTAAGCTACAGGAACGTGAATTTTTTGCGTTGCGGTCGCCTGAGATTGCGAACGCTTCGAACAAAGCAGAGCGTGATCGACTTATCCAACAACTAAATCGAGACGACGCGTTACCAGCAGAGAAGTCCTTATACTTGGAATTGCAAATTGCTAAGCACGATTCTGAAGCAGCCAGTCAATATGCACGGGTCGGAGGACGATTTCCACTAACTGGCGTCGGAGATTTAAACACTTACCCATTGTTCGCGGAGACATTTCTAAATCTCCTAAATTCGCGCGGTCGTGCTGGTTTAATCGTACCAACTGGCATCGCTGTGGATCATTCTACTCGTCATTATTTCCAGCACGTCATAAGTCGGAAAAGACTAATTAGTCTGTTCGATTTCGAGAATAGAGAAAAAGTCTTTCCTGGTATTGATAGCCGGATCAAATTCTGTCTCATCACATTGGCTGGTAAAGACAGTCAAGTTCCAGAGTCCGAGTTTGCATTTTTTCTCCACAAGACGGAGCATCTGAAAGAGAAGGAACGCCGCTATACACTGTCCATAGAGGACTTTTCTCTATTCAACCCCAATACGAGAACGTGCCCTATGTTTCGTACTCAGCGCGACATGGACATTGCGCGCAAAATGTACAAGTGTGCAGGAGTATTTTGGACGGAAGCTAGAGATCACCAATTGGAGGACAATCCTTGGGGTGCAGAATTTTCCAGAATGTTCGACATGTCTAACGATTCGAAGCTTTTTCGGACCCGTGAGGATCTGACTAACGAAGGATGGGAATTGAAGGGTAACGTCTTCATACGTGGAAACAAACGTTATTTACCGTTGTATGAGGCTAAGCTAATTCACCAATATGACCATAGGTTTGCGACGTTTGATGGTGTCTCGGAACAGGAAATCCGAAGTGGCAATGCCCGGGAAATGACCAAGGGTGAGAAGTTGGACCCGAATTCAGTGGCTATTCCCAGATATTGGGTTCCCGAAAGCGATGTATTCACTAGACTCGATATGAGTGAGCCGAGCCGAGCCGAGCCGAGCCGAGCCGAGCCGAGCCGAGCCATTATATTCGATACACTTATCCAATTGGCGCACAAATCGCTTTCCGACAGATTACCAACGCAACAAACGAGAGGTCAGGAATCCTTACTATGATTCCTCAAGTGGTAGCATTGGGCCATTCCGGAGCCAAAATCAGTGTTGGCTAGTCGCATTTAGAAGCATCACACGCTCAACGGACAATAGGACAACAATTCTAACAGTCATACAGGAAACAGCCATGGGGAATAGTACACCTATATTGAAAATTGACTATCGGAGTTGGTTTCAGGTATTTCGAGGGATAACAAACTCCACGAATGAAAGGACGTTGCTCTCAGACAATGTCCCAAATAGCGGCGTAGGTAATAGCGCTCCTCTAATTGAATACGAAAAAGCTAGAGCAGTAGCCTCAGTCCTAGTGCTTGCGAACATGAATAGCCTGCCCTTGGATTGGGTGACTAGGTTTTCTGTGGGTGGAGTAAATATGAACTTTTTTGTCGTCAAGCAGTTACCTGTTTTACCTCCAGAGGTGTATTTGGAGGAAAGTGGTTGTGGCCATCCATGGGCTCACTTAATTGTTCCACGGGTACTGCAACTGGTATATACATCCGAAGATATGGCAGGTTTTGCCAGTGACCTCGGTTATCAGGGGACACCATTCGCCTGGGATATTCGACAGCGCCATTGTTTACGATGCGAGTTAGATGCAATATTTGCTAAGATGTACACTCTGACTCGTTGCGACTTGGAATGGATACTAGATTCCCCTGCCCCTAGCTCATCTTTCCCAACTCTGAAAGCGAATGAACTGAATAAGTTTGGCGAATTCCGTACGCAACGCCTGGTACTCGAGGCATTCGATATTTTGAACAGTGGGGTAGAGCCAAATCTATCTGAAAAGCTTTAGCGAAAATCGTGCTATTGTCCAACTTGGTCCGTCTTTACCATATAGACATTGGAATTCAAAAGCTTATCTTTTGTCCAGAGAGTTGTCGGGGTGAATACACTGCTTATAGAGGCACCAAATTAGATTCACGGCTATTTTGGGTGAAATTATCGGTATTAAGGCAGATATTGATTGAATGTGCCGCATATCGGCATCGCAAAGGATGGATTCACGAAATTTGGAATCGACACAATTGCACTGTATGTTGTGAGTACATCTCTTAGAAATTGGAAATCCTAACCTGGCAAAGCCAGAACCAAAAAGTTTGAGCATTTTGTACAAGTTTTCACTGGTAAGGGACTAATGGTTTTTTTGGGGATTCGTATTCAGTGTAAAGATCAGGATATTCTAGGTAACGGCGGCTAGATTAAAAGCGCCGACCTGCCAGTCATATTTGTGTCAGCGAGTGCTTTCACCTGATGCACCATAAACGAAGTACCAAAGGGAGTATTTGTTGATTGCTCGCCCATAATTACCTTGAAATCAGATAAACGAATTGCCCTGCAAATATTTTTACGCGCTGTGTCGGCGACGTATGTCAGATTTATAATCCCAAGTTCTTTTTTATCTAAGTCTGTTATACCTATGCTCCTCATCCCGGCAATTGATATCAAGGACGGACGTTGCGTACGTCTCGTTCAGGGCAAAATGCAGGACGCGACAATCTATTCTGACGACCCTGTCAGCCAGGCGGCAAGATGGGTTGCAGCGGGTGCCAAACGAATTCATGTGGTTGATCTGGATGGCGCAGTCGGCGGGAAACCGGTAAATGCCGAACTGGTCGGCGAAATCACCCGGCAGCATCCCGACATCGAAATTCAGATCGGTGGCGGTATCCGCAACATTGAAACCGTCGCCCGATATCTCGACAAAGGTGTCAATTATGTGATTGTCGGCACGCGTGCCGTCAATGAACCTGAGTTCATTGGCGAGATAAATACACGTTATCCCGGCACGGCCATTGCCGGGATTGATGTGCGCGCCGGATCTGTAGCGACCGAGGGCTGGGCTGATGCCCGACGTGCGGACATTAAGAAACTGGCCCAAAAGCTGGAATCAAATGGCGCAGCGGCGATCGTATATACGGATATCGAGCGGGACGGAATGTTAAGTGGCGTTAATGCCGAAGCGACAGCAGAGTTGGCGAACAGTGTCTCCATTCCTGTGATCGCGTCGGGCGGAATCAGGGATATGTCAGACATTCACGCACTGCTGGCAGTTCGCGAGACTGGAATATTCGGCGCGATCGCCGGAAAATCGTTATACGAGGGAACACTTGACTATGCCGAGGCCATGCAAGTGATCACTGATCACCTGAAATCTGAACAACCTGGAGCGATCTGACGTGCCGCTCGCCAAACGGATCATTCCATGTCTCGACGTCGATGAAGGACGCGTCGTCAAAGGTGTCAAGTTTGTTGATATTCGTGACGCAGGCGACCCGGTTGAGGCAGCTGCCATGTATGATCGCCAGGGTGCGGACGAGCTCGCGTTTCTTGATATCACTGCGAGTTCCAGCAACCGGGATACGATCGTTCACATCGTGGAGGCGGTCGCCAACCAGGTATTTATCCCGTTGACTGTCGGGGGCGGGGTGCGTAATGTCGACAATATCCGCAACCTTCTGAACGCCGGGGCAGACAAGATTTCAATCAACACGTCGGCAGTCGAGAATCCCGAGTTCATCGAAGAAGCCGCTGGACGCTTCGGTTCTCAATGTATCGTGGTTGCGATTGACGCGCGCAGGGTGCCGGATGCCGACCCGCCTGCCTGGGAGGTCTATACCCATGGCGGACGCAAACCGCGCGGCATTGATGCAATCGAATGGGCTGAACGGATGTACAGTGTCGGGGCGGGTGAAATTTTGCTCACCAGCATGGACCGGGACGGTACAAAAATTGGATTCGACCTGGAACTCACGCGAGCAGTTTCGTCAGCGGTCACGATTCCTGTGATCGCGTCGGGCGGGGTTGGAAATCTATCGCATTTGGCCGATGGAATTGAGTTTGGGTACGCTGATGCGGTGCTAGCCGCAAGTATTTTTCACTTCGGTGAGTATACAATCGCTCAGGCGAAGGAATACATGAAGGGTCGAGGAATCGAGGTTTGCGAGATAATTGGGGGAAAAGAACAGGGTGTCGGGTGATTGGTACAATGAACTGACGTGGCCGGAGAACGGCTTGTTGCCGGCGGTTGCCCAGGATTCTGAGTCGGGCAAAATTCTGATGCTCGCGTGGATGAACTCTGACGCACTGCGTGCGACAGTGGACGAAGGCCGTGCCGTGTACTGGTCGCGATCGCGCAAAAAATTGTGGCGCAAAGGCGAGGAGTCAGGACACGTGCAGATCGTGCGCGAAGTCCGGATTGACTGTGATTCAGATACGATCGTGCTGCAGGTCGAACAGCGGGGTGGAATTGCGTGTCACACCGGTCGACATTCGTGTTTTTATCGAAAGTTAAGTAGCGGCGTGTGGGAAGAGTTCGAACCCGTACTGAAATCGCCCGAAGAAATTTACCGGACGTAAAGTCCAATAAACTGTGCAAGCCCAATCAGATATTCTATCGGCACTCGATTCAGTGATCGATGAGAGAAAAAATGCCAAGAGCAGTGATTCATATGTTGCGCTGCTTCACAAAAAGGGAATTGGTGCAATCACCGCCAAGGTGAGCGAAGAAGCGCAAGAGACGGTTGAAGCAGCCGCGTCCGGCGACGTCAATCAAGTAATATATGAAACTGCAGATTTGTGGTTTCACAGTCTGGTGCTGTTGTCACATTTCAATTGCAACCATGGTGATGTTCTGAAAGAGCTGGAAAGACGTTTCGGAGTGTCGGGGTTGCAGGAGAAAAAATCGCGTTGACGGCAACGCGGCATTTTGTGCTATGCACGGAACTTTGATTAATTTGTATTTTCAGAAGTAAATCTTTACGAGGAGGAAGAATGTTTGGTCCTGGAGGAATAAGCATTTGGCAGTTGCTGATCATACTCGTCATTGTGGTACTGTTATTCGGTACCAAGAAACTGCGAGGAATGGGTGGTGATCTTGGCGCTGCGATCAAGAGTTTTCGCAAGTCAGTGAAAGATGAAACTGCCGATGAAGAAGAGGCCGAAACACCTGAAACACTGGCAGATGCCAGTAAGGAGGCTGTCAGTGAAAGCCAGGTTGACGGAGAAAAAGAGAAAGCTTAGAAACTGAATCGGTTTCAGTCGGAGAAGCATTCGATGTTTGACGTTGGCTTTTGGGAAATTGCGGTAATCAGTTTGATCGCTTTGATCATTCTGGGCCCTGAGCGATTGCCTCGGGCTGCCCGTTCGCTGGGGATGTGGGTTGGCAAAGCCCGGCGCATGCTGGCAGAAGTCAAACGCGACATCGATCGTGAACTTGATGAGGCGGACCTTAAAAAGATTCGGGAAATGAAGGAAGAAGTCAAGGAAACAGTGCAAGACTCGAAAAAAATGTTCGAAGAGGCGTCCTTCAAAAAGGACCTTGACGAAGCCAAGTCTGCACTGGAGGATACTGCAACGACGTTAAATGAACAAATTTCTGACAAGCCTGAGCAGGTTGCCAAGGCCTCTCAAGACAAACCGAAGCCCAAGAAATCCAAAAAACCTCGTCCCGCACCGGTTGCGAAGAACGAAGAAGCCCCCGCTGTGGATGAACCCAAGACCGTCGCATAACGATGGCTAAAGACGATAAAGATCAAAACGACCCAAACGCTACGGGTACGACCTTTATTTCGCACCTGATTGAGTTGCGTCAGCGGCTCATGCGCAGCGTGATCGCAATTTTGGCTGTATTTTTTGTTTGTGCACCGTTTGCCAACACCCTGTATGAGTATCTGGCATCACCGCTGATGGCGGCATTGCCGGAGGGCAATACCATGATCTCTACGGAACCGCACGGGCCGTTTTTCGTGCCGTTCAAATTTGCCTTTGCCTTTGCATTCGGTGTTACGATTCCGTACCTTCTTTACCAGATGTGGGCATTTGTCGCCCCCGGTCTGTACAAACACGAAAAGAAAGCGGTCATTCCACTGCTGGTGTCGAGCAGTGTGCTGTTCTATCTCGGCGTCGTGTTTGCCTATTTCATTGTTTTCCCGATCATCTTCGCATTCTTCACGGGCACCGCGCCGGAAGGGGTCGCAGTGATGACGGACATCAATTCGTATTTGAGTTTCGTCCTGAAACTGTTCTTTGCGTTCGGGATTGCGTTTGAAGTTCCGATCGCAACAGTGTTGCTTGTCAAAGCCGGCGCGACGACACCGCAAAGCCTGTCAAGAAAACGGCCCTATATCATTGTTGGCGCATTTGTTGTGGGAATGTTCCTGACACCGCCCGATGTGTTTTCCCAAACGATGCTGGCAATCCCCGTCTGGATTCTGTTTGAGATCGGATTGTATTTCTCTAGAATTACCTACAAAAAGAAACAGGAACGGGAAGAAGACGACGAAGCTGAATTGGACCCGACGGGTTGAACATTCAGCCGTACAGGAAATAGCGGCTGCTCGCTATTGCGTTTGAAATATAGCAGGCCGTCACTTCAATGAGAAAGCAGACAATGAGTGCAGCAAGAACACAAGGGGTCCCAACCGTAAAAATAGACAATGATCAAGTTCGTGTTACGCGGTGGGATTTTGCTCCGGGTGCGGAAACCGGCCATCATCGTCATGAACATGATTACATAGTTGTGCCGATTTCTACTGGCAACCTGTTGATTGTTGACAACGACGGCAATGATTCAATCAGTCAGCTCACTGTTGGAGAACCCTACTTCCGGGAGGCTGGAGTCGCGCATAACGTGATCAATCAAAACTCGACAGAATTTTCTTTTATTGAAATTGAGTTGCTGTGAATCGAAAATTAAGTCAAATTGACTCGACATGATCCGTTCGTCGCCGATTATTGATGAAACGCAGCTTCTGAGTTCCAAACAGTGCGAAGGTCACTATTCTTGGTGGGTTTCCAAGCAACGGACAATCCTGTATCAATAGTCTTCATCCAAGTGCCTATACTCAACACCGAGACCTGATTAGATTCTCCAACACGAATCGCTCCGCTATGGAAGTATTGGATTGGCTGAAGTCAATGCTGAGAACGATTCGGCGATGCTGCTGTCGCAACGGAATTACCGAAGATTCCAGTTACTGGAAGAAACCTAAGTGATTCGAACAGGCGAGCATGGGATTTACCGTCATAGCACCGAATGCACCCCAGCAACGCAGGATGCCGTTTTACATTACGTTGGCTGTCTGCGCTCTGCTATCGGTTTCCATTCCGGCTTGCGTTGGGACGCAGGAATCGAGACTGGGAGTTGGCGAAACGTTTCAAGATTGCACCGAATGCCCTGAAATGGTAGTGATTGCACCAGGGTCGTACATCATGGGCTCGCCTCAGTCGGAGGAAGCGCATCACAGCAGTCAAGCGCCGCAGCATCGAGTCGAAATTTCATATCAATTTGCGGTCGGCAAGTACGAAGTGACATTCCGCGAGTGGGATGCATGTGTGTCAGCGGGAGGATGTTCGCATTATCCAACCGATTTAGGTCATGGTCGCGGAAACCGGCCGGTCGTCGATGTCAATTGGGAAGATGCCAAGGAGTACGTAGATTGGCTGAGTCGCAGAACAGGGCAGCGATATCGACTGCTTTCAGAGTCGGAATGGGAGTATGTTGCCCGAGCAGGCACGACGGGACCGTTTCATTTTGGTTCAACGATTTCAACCCATCAGGCGAACTACGATGGACATTTCACTTACGGAGGAGGCAGTATAGGAACCCACGCAACGGAAGCGGTTCCGGTGGGCAGTTTTCCAAGCAATGGATTTGGGCTGCACGATGTTCACGGCAATGTATTTGAGTGGGTTGAAGACTGCTGGCACGACAATTACGACGGTGCGCCAGCGGATGGCAGCGCATGGGTTTTGGATGGGGATTGCTCACAACGCGTGTTGCGTGGTGGTTCCTATATAACCGAACCATGGACCCTCCGTTCCGCGTCTCGCGTCAGGAGGCATGAGGCAACGGGCCCGTGGGCCCGAGTCGCCGACTTAGGGTTCCGCGTTGCTCGGACGCTCGCCCCTTGAGTCTACACACCCTTTCATCGGCGAAAGCAGTTGGCTGAGCGCGAACTTCGATCCGCGAAAGGCCCATCAATCAACTCCTTATGCCCCGTGTCATTGTCGCAATGACCCGTTGCTGACTGAAAGTAGAACCTGTTGCCTTTGATGGGTTACCCTCGACAAAGCCCCCTGTCCGTCAATGTTGGTGAGGTCCCTGATCATGAATACAGTGTTCCTGTCTGCAATTCCGATGCAGTTCAGTCCTGGCGATCCTGCGCAAGATCGTAGCTCGCCTGCGTCCGCATCCAGTGATCGGCAGTACCCCAGCCAATTCTCTCCAACGCCATGTTCACGGATATCCCGGTCTTGCCATTCAGAAAGCGAGATAGAGCACCTCGCTCCCAGCCAAGTCGTGTTGTTGTCTCCGTAATATTCCAGCCCACCACTTCCATGCTTTCGTGAATCAGTTCGCCCAAGTGGGGAGGATTCACATCGGACCTACACGATTAATCGCAATTTCGTTAAATGTCACCACCCCTCAATTCGGTGATAATCAATCAGATTTATCAGCGCATTGACGCGACCGCATAGCGTTTGATCCTCCAAGGTCACCGCCGCGGCAGCGATTGAGCGAGACACTAAACTTCGCAAATAGCGTCGTACTGGGCTCAATCATTTCAGCTGCCTCAACTTTGTCCTTCGCTCTTCCAAATCACGTTGGATTTCTTCTGCCATTTCCTCAACCTCTTTTGCTGCTCGAATTTCAAGTCCTAGTTCTTTTTCCAGCGCGGTTGTCAAGGGAAGCAAGCGACCCGATGCGGGTGAGGTTAAGATTAACTCGCGTAACTGCGCCGGTCTAAATTCGGCGGCTAGCCAGCACAAGTCATCGAGAATCTCCGGCCCCAGAGTATCAAGCCCGGAGAGAATCGACAACGCTTTCTCGATGTCCGGCACGCATGCTGCATCGTTGCCCCCAAGAAGATGAGCACGTGCGCGCGTTAGATGGCCCCGGCAATCAATCTCTAGCTCGTGCTTGTCAGATTCGAGCAGAAGGTCCACTGCAGCGATGGCTGCATCACCCCGTCCCATCGCAAAGTGCAACTGAGCCATCTCCAATTGCGTCCTTTTGGTAATGTCCTGCAGTGCCGAATGATCGCTGTCCCCATAACGTTGGACAATATCTTCAAAGACGCACAATGCATCTTGCGCACGGTTTAGCTCAACAAGCGCTCTACCCTTGGTGATCAAGGCCATCGCGGTCGCCATTATCGAGTTCACCGTGGTGCCAGAACTATAGAGACTGATTAACTCATCCAACACCGCAACTGTTTCCGGCAACCGGTCCAAGTGCTTGAGTATCCGCGCTTTATCCAGAAAAGCATTGGAGACAGGATTCTGCAGCGTTGGCTCCTCCTTGCTCTTCGACCCGAAGCGCTGTATGACCTTTTCCATGGAATCTAAGGCATCTTGGAATCGGTTTGACTCGGCAAACAATTGACCCATCATTACCAAAGACCACGCAACCGAATCTTGAGCGCCCATGGAATCAATCGATTCGAATCGGCGCATGACTTCCTCCCAGACAACAAGTGCCTCCTCCTCTTGGTGCATTTGTGCGAGTGCCTCGCCTTTCCTGTAGAGGCTGGCGGCGACCACGTCTCTATTCTTCATCGCCTCTACCGACTCGAACCACTGGATTATTTCATCCCAGTTCGCAAGCGCTTCTTCTAGACGATTCATATCAAAGAGCACGATTCCTCTTTGGTAGAGAGTTTCCGCGTAATCTAGAGGAATCTTTCTGACATCGGACTGATTAAGGCGAAATAGCGCCTCATCGCAAATGGTCAGCGCTTCTTTCGGTCGGCCACTTTCGCAGATAATCACTGCTTTCTTGGTAAGTGCCGCCGCGCTAGCACCGACAAGTTTAGGTACCCCATGCATTCCGAAACGGCGAATAACCTCATCCCATGTCGCAAACGCGTCATCCATTCGGTTCAGATTTTTCAGTGCTGTGCCCTTGTTGTTGAGCGCGCTTGCAACCATTAGGAGATCTTCCTCTTCAGTACTCGCCTCCAACCGATCAACTACATCGTCCCAAAGGTCTATTGCCTTCAACTCTTGACCCTCGTCGGCGATTGCACAGGCCTCGTTGAATTGCTTCTCCATAGCGTCAGCGTTGCTTGGAGGCAATGAGTGATTCGACGATGTGAGCCTGCTCAACTCATCACGATGCGCCGATAAGAACGGAGACTCTAGCAGACGGTCAAAAGCAATTTGATGCATCTGTTTGGTTTCGTTATCAAGACCCATAGACTCTCGAAAATTACGGATGGCGAAGTTTTTGAGTTCCGAAGGCGAATAGTACGCCTCCATGAACTGGATCAACGCTTCGATGAGGGGTGCCGTCCCGCGGGAGCGACGCATCAGGTAGTAGATGTTGTAGAGACGCTCCGTAAGGTAGTACTGCTTTCGGCGTGCGCTCCCGCCGACTACCTCCACAACACCTCGGTCCACGAGCCGTGCAAGTTGAGCACTGCACTTATTCGTATCCGATCGGGCTCGGTCCGCAATCTCGCGCGCGGTCGCCGGTATCCATAGACCGGCAAGAGCGAGATAAACTCGCCGCTCCTGTGCGGGGAGAGCGTCTAGATGGCTCTTGAAGTACTCGGTGTGGTCGTCAACTAGATCGAGGAGATCAGTCATCAACTCGCGAAAAGACAGATTTGCTCCAAAACGTGCCACGATGGTTAGTAGCCGCGGGTTGCCGCCGGTGAGAATCCGCAACGCCTTAATCGTTTCCGGTGGACGTTCTCGGCCGGATATTGTCTGCCAAAGCACCTCACACGCTTCTGGCTCAAGTGGACGTAACGTCAGCTCACATAACTGATTGTATAACGCGTAGTCGGGATTGCCTATCTCAGCGAATCGTCTGGTTGCGCTCGCAAGCAGAATAATACTAGGCTCAGTCTGAAGCGTATGCCGTAGTCGCCATCCCGCTTCTTTGTCGGTAAAGTCTCGGAACATCATGTTCAGGTTCTCGACGATCAGCACAAGACGCTTACTCTCCCGGTCAGCGAAATTCTGAAGGGCACCCAGGCACCGATACCCCAGAGTTTGGTCATCCAGATCACGCCTCAATTCCTCGTAGGAGCGCTTCAGATCAGGCATGTTTGGTTTACGTGGTGCTTGCTCCGCCAACCGGAGCAGGCATTCAAGCCAGAACTCGCCCGCGGTTGAAACCTCATAACTTTCCTCCGCGAACACGATGGGAAAGAATTGCGATGAAAGGTTATCATCCCGCCGTATCTCCGCGGCAACTCGCAGGAGGAGATATGTCTTACCACTACCCCGCGGCCCGATTACGATTTGATGCGTGTTAGCGCTTCCTGTGCATTCGCGGAGTGATTCAACTATGGACTCGAACGAATGCAGTCGTACGCAGAAGGAACTGATCAGTTCCTCATCGGAGAGGAACCCAGGATTATACTTTTTGGTGGACATTGATTAGCTCCACGGCCCTGTTGCCGTTGTTCGAAGGTTGGTATGAAATTCTGGCCTTAGCGGTTGCTCCACCAGTTTTCGAGAAGTCAAGGAAAATCGCATCACCTTTCTGTACCCAAATCCCTGCGCCAATCCCGGCGCGCAGTTTCACTCTCAGTTCGGAGATCGAAAACTCATCGATTTGGATGCTGATCTCCTTTAGCAAATTTGCGAAGTTCGCCTTAACTTGGTTCCAGACCCCTCGCACCGACTTGACACGAATACTGAGCTCTACCACCGCATCGGCCGCGTTTATTGCCGACTCCAGACCCACGAAAACCGTCTCGAATTCGTTTGTCTCTCCGAGACGTCGCAGCAGTTCATGTACGAGGCTTGTCTTACCCATACGTCTCTGCGCGGTCAGCAGTGTATGCGGTCTATCCCGCACACGCTCTTCAAGCACCTCCAGTTCAATCTCGCGATCGAAGAAGTTATCTCCCTCGACCCAGTTACTTCCGCCTTTTCTCATCAACACAAATTTGCCAACAAATTTGTTGCCAATTATATTGTTGGCAAATTATTCTGTCAAGGGGTTAGAGCCACTGCCGGGATACTTGCGGCACTATCACGGCGTTATCACAATAAAAAACTGGAGGAATTTGAATTCATTCTATAGAGGAGGGCAAGGTCTTGGTTGAAGAATTGGAAGGTTGGAAATAGCTCAACGGTTAGAGCGTAAAAAAGGACGCGAGGAAGAAAGGATCAATACCAGGCGGGAATTTGCAGAGCACCTGTTGCGGGATGGATTTGATCTAGATTTGATAAGCAAAATTACGAAGTTGAGCGAAGAGCAAATCAAAGAGCTGGCGAACGGAGAGAACAATTCAAGCTGAATATTCGCAGCTTGAATTTCATCTGTTGCAGTATTCACCAGTAGCGAAAACGCATAGCGACATGCAATAGACCCTGAAAGTGACCGACCAATCTTTTTAATGAATGAGTTTATTCGTGGCTGTCTTCAGACCAGACCTCTTGCCCAGTGTTATGATCGCTATGACTTTGCGCTGGTTGACAGCGGAACCTGCCGTTGATAGGTCACCCTCGACAAAGCCCCCTGTCCATCAATGTTGGTGAGATCCCTAATCATGAGTGCAGCGTTCCTGTCTGTAGCTCTGATTCAGTTCGGTCCTGGCGAGCCTGCGCAAGATCGTAGCTCGCCTGCATCCGCATCCAGTGATCGGCAGTACCCCAGCCAATTCTCTCCAATGCCAACGCCATTTTCACGGATACCCCAGACTTGCCATTCATAAGGCGCGATAGAGTACCTCGGTCGCAGCCAAGTCGAATCGCCGTCTCCGTAACATTCCATCCCAACTCTTCCATGCTTTCGCGAATCAGCTCGCTTAAGTGAGGCGGGTTCGTCATCGGACCTGCACGATCATTTGTCATTTCGTTCATTGGCAGCACCCCTCAACTTGGAGATAATCAATCAGGTCTACGTCTACGGCCTCGCCGTTCTCGAATCGGAATACTGCGCGCCAATTTCCGGAAACGCGTACGCTGCACGCCTATAGCGTCAGTGTTGTCCAATATGAAACGCTTCTCAAGGAGTAAAAAATGAATGCAGATTGAGCGGGGTTCAGTTGACCAAGTCGAAAGCATCACCCCAGCAGTCCGACAAGGAGTAGCCTTTCGGATAAGGATCTGAGGGATCAACGCCGATTTGATGCATGCCGTGAATCCAACCCCTGCCTTTAATCGACGGAACAACCGCGGGTTTGCCATAAACCTCCGTCTCTCGCAATAGTTTCACCTCAAAACAGCTGTCGATGATAGACAGCGCGCGAAAGGAGTCGCCCGGCTGAATATCGCCCCTGGCATGCATGAGCGCCATACGCGCCGAGTTTCCGGTCCCACATGGTGACCGGTCAACCCGTCCCGGGGGCATGATCGTCGCCCCCTTCAGTCTACCATCATCGGTTTCCGAGATAAACATCACATACGAAAGCCCATTCAGCGCTTCGTGTTCGGGATGAACAATTTTCAGCTGATGATTGGCTGCGCGTTGGATGCTGGAGCCCGCCTCAACCAGGGCTTTTGCTGAATTTTTATCGATTTTCAGGCTGATTTGTTCAGGATCAATCAATGCATAGAAGACGCCGCCGAACGCGATGCTGAGTCGGACCCTGCCGATCCCCGTTACATCGACAGCGGCGTCCAGCGCGTCGACGTAACACGGTGTCATTTCCAGCTGCACATTGACGCATTTTCCGTTTGAACACTCTGCCACCGCGGAAACAGGGCCTGCGGGAGTATCCAGCACGATGGTTGTTTGAGGTTCCTGCATCTCCACGATGCCTGTTTCCAACAATACAGTAACGGTACAAATAGCATTGGACCCGGACATTGCATGGGCCTTGTCACCCTGGAGCACGATCATGCCGGCATGGGCTTTTGGATTTGACGGGGGCAACAGCAACACCGTACTCATCTGCGCATACCCGCGCGGCTCGAATACCAGGAACCTTCGCAGTCCGTCCCCCTCACCGTTCATGTAATGCAGCTTTTCGACCATCGTCGATCCCGGCACGTCAATAATGCCACCGGTTACCACGCGCCCGACCTCGCCTTCGGCGTGTGCTTCAACCATGGTTACGGATTTTGTCCAGCGCATTGAATGAATGTAGCGGTGAGCGAGATCGAAGATGTGTTGGAAACTGATGTCAACCTATAACAGATAATTCTGTAATGGGAATTTTACCTGATTTGACTTTCGCCGAAATTCACCGATGCAAACAGATATTGTGTTAAATATGAGGATTTAAGTTTCCAAGTGAAAAGAATGGGACGTCTAGAGAACAAAACCGTATTCATGACCGCTGCTGGAATGGGGATCGGACGAGCCTGTGCCATTGCAATGGCAAACGAGAACGCGCGCGTGTATGCATCAGACATTGATCAGCCATCTCTGGAAAGCCTGCGCAAAGAAAGCAGCAGCATCGAAACACTCGAACTGGATGTAACGAACTCGGCAGCCATTGCGGCGTTGCCTGAACATGTCCCGACGCCGGACGTGATATTCAACTGTGCCGGCTATGTTCATGACGGAACATTGCTCGATGCTGACGACGAAGTCTGGACACGTTCTTTCGAAATCAATGTGAGAAGCCATGCCCGTGTCATCGAAACTTTCCTGCCATTGATGATCGAAAACGGCGGCGGATCCATCATCAATATGGCGAGCGTGGCATCGTCAATCACGGGCGCCGCAAGCCGTTGTGTCTACAGTGCGACAAAAGGCGCGGTCCTGGGACTGACGAAAGCGATTGCAAGGGACTACATCAAACAGGGGATTCGCTGCAACGCGGTGTGCCCGGGTACCGTGCTGACGCCCTCCCTGAAAGAACGTCTGCGGGCCAGGGGTGATTACGACGAAGCTTACCGGCAAATATTGCAGCGCCAGCCAAGCGGTGAAATTGCCTATCCCGAGGACATTGCGCCGATTGTGGTCTATCTCGCATCCGACGAGTCGAAAGTTGCAACCGGACAGTTCTTCGTCGTCGATGGCGGCTGGACGATCTAGCCAAGTCAAAGTATGGAACGTCTCGCGTTTTTCGGACTCGGAGCAATCGGACACGGGGTTGCGGCAAATCTGTTGAAGGCGGGATTCCCGTTAAACGTCGTCATGCACAGGAACCGTAAACCGGTTGATCGGCTGGTTGAAAACGGTGCGATACTCTGCGATTCAAAACGAGATGCGGTGGAGTCCAGCGACATTGTGTTCTTGTGTTTGCCCGATTCTGACGTCGTCAATGACACAATCGATGAAATCTTACCGTCGCTTGACGAACGACACCTCATTGTCGATACCGGGACATCATCGTCCTTGAAATCTTTCAACCTGGCGAAACGACTCAAGACTCGCGGCATTTCGTTTGCTGAGTCACCGTTGGCGGGCGGGAAAGCGCAGGCGGAATCCGCCGAGATGGGTGCCTTTGTCGGTTGCAGTGTAGAAGTCTTTGAACAAATCGAGCCGATTCTCAACCGGTTCTGCGCGTCTGTCCAGCACTTCGGCCCGGTCGGTTCCGGGAGTCGAGCCAAACTGATCAGCAATTACCTGGTTCTCAGCATGGTGCGGCTCATCATTGAAACGTTTCACGCCGCAGACATATTGGAAATCGACTGGCAAAAGTTCTACGAAATCATTCGTCGAGGCTCGTCGAACTCCATGGCCTTGCAGCGCATGATCGGCAGCATTCTGGAAGAGGACAACTATGGCGGATACGTCTTTTCAGTCCAGGGCGCGGTCAAGGACCTTCGCTATATTGCTGAACTCAGCGAACAAAACGATCTGGGCAGCCTGAGTGATGCAGCGCTGAAGCTCTTTGGCGAGGCGACAGAACTCGGATTTGGAGACCTGGCTGTTTCTGAACTGCTGCGGGATGAAGTCCGCCGGCAGCTCACCGAACTGGCCGGCGAAAAGAAAGATTAATTCGACCTGCCCGAGTCTGTAGGCACAGTCAGTCAGGTCGTTCCCGTTTCGGCAAGGTTGATTGCTCCGGCGGTTGACAGCCTGTATCGCAGCACTGGCCTGGCTGCTCCGTCGTATTTGCTGCATCCTTATGGATTCCACGCTCGATGAGTTGCTGTACGAGGGTGGCCTTGTCCGGAATTGGATAATTTCTGAAAATCTCCCGTTTGAGAGCTTCTGGTGACCCGCCGCCATGCACACTGATCAGCGAGTACCACGCGCCGGAGTGAGACGCCGTCAGATCCTCGATCAGCCGCGCGACAGATGCCCGCCGATGCGGCGGTATGTCCGGGCTTGCCGACATCAGGGTGTCGAGTTTGTCGGCCGTGTCGGGGTTGTGTTCGTCTTCGGGATGCGGCAAAGTCACGACGAGGCCACCTGACACCGTGTTGGCGATTCTGTGCATGTCGTAAATTGAGTCCGCCAGCAGCAGTTTGCCGAGATTCGAGTACACGGGGTCGGGTTCCGCATTCCCGGCCTCGGTGGTTTTGCCATAGACCGAGGCGGATACGCCGCAAGCGTAGAAACCCTCGACAGTCTTGATCAGTTCAATCATTGATTCGCGCAGATGCGGCTCGGCGCTCATATCAAGTCCGTTTGTTTCAATCATCATCGCGGAGGCGCCGATCAGCAGGTCTCCAAACCCGGCACGGGCACCAATGCAAGTATGTCGATGATGGTTGGCATAGGTTTTGGTGAGAAATTCGGAATGTTCCCACTCGCCGCACATATAAACGCGGTCGTATGGGACAAAGACATTGTCGAACACACATACACCGGTTGACTGGCCGAACCGGCTGGAGAACTCTGCAGATGAATCGCCGGGTCGTCCGGCAGGTCTTGCAACAATGGTCAAGCCCTGGGCATCAATCGGGACCTGGCAGGCAACTGCGAAGTCCTTGTCCTCGCGTGTCATGTTGCGTCCCGGCAGCACGAACAGTTCATGGACATAGGGTGCGGCGGTTACAATCGCCTTGACCCCGGATATTTCAATTCCATCCGGTCTGCGCGCGACGATTCGCACGTGACTGTCGGGCTTGGGTTGTTCGCTCGGTCTCAGGGAACGGTCGCCCTTGGCATCGGTCATGGCAATGCCGACTGTCAGATCATTGTCCTGAATTCGATGCATTTGCTCAATCAGGCGAGAAGTGTATTCGGTGCCATGCGCCGAGTCGATTCGATAGGTTGCCTGGTAAAGAGCGTTCAATCCATCCATCGTCAGATATCGCATTGCGCAGCCGGTCAGTTGACATAGCGCCCGGACATACTCCAGCTTGGATAGCAGATCTTCCGTGTCGCGGTTGATGTGGACGAAACGGTTGACCGTTTTGCCGGATGTGTGCTGCGTCGCAAGCGCGTATTCGCGATGCTGTGTCAACCGGGCGAAATCGTAGCTCAGACCGAGCGCGTTGATACCCGGAGCCAGTTGAGGTTCATCGACCACGCTCTCGACCCTGGAGCCGCGAACATAGACTGTAGGACTGTACTCCTTGAGCGACTCGCAATAGTCCTGTGACGACATTAGATTCATTGTTTCGCCTCTCTAGAAACGGCCGCTTCCACCCGGTCATCATCCATCAGAACCCGGTGGGCTTCGCCGTCCAGGTCTTCGTATTGTCCGCTTTTGACAGTCCACAGGAAAAATGCCGCAATGACGACTGAAACAATCACGGCAATTGGCAACAGCAGATACAGGATTTCCACGACTGACTGACTTACTTGAGTTCCGGTTGATATGACATTATTCTGAGCGAGTTTCCGACAACCAGCAAGGAGCTCACCGACATGCCGATTGCCGCGGCAAGTGGCGGCACGAAACCGGCAGCAGCGAGCGAAATACCTATTAAATTGTAGGCGATTGCCCAAATTGTATTGGTTCGCATGACTTTAAGCGCGAAACGGGCAATATTTCGCACCACAGCCAACAGACTCAGCTGGTCATCCAACAGCAGCACGTCGGCATGCGCTTTAGCGATATGCTGAGCGTTGGCGGGCGCAACCGATACGTTTGCGGCCGCCAGAGTCGGCGCATCGTTTACCCCGTCCCCGATCATGGCGACGCATTCGCCGCGAGCCTGGTGCATTTGAATGATGTCAAGTTTGTCGCTTGGCGAACAGCCCGCATGAATTTCAGTAATTCCCAATTCGGCAGCAATGCGCTCGGCCTCGCTTTGCCGGTCTCCAGTCAGCAATCCCAGTCGGGTATTGGGTTCAGACAACTGGTCAACCAGCGAAATTGCGTTCTTACGCAGTGCGTTATCGAATTGAAAGCTTGCTATCCAGCAGGTATCATCGCATAGATACGCAATCAAGCCGCCCCGTTCCGGTATCCTGTTCAGAAGGACTCCCGGGGCTTGTGATTCGATGAAGTCAAAAGAGCCCAAATAGTATTTTTTGCCGTCGACAAATCCCTGGATTCCGCCGCCATGCTTTGATTCGACGTCGCGTGTATCGCTGAATCTGTCCTGGACCTCGTTCGTCAATGCCTTGCAAATCGGATGGTCGGAAAATTGAGCGAGCGAGGCGGCGATTTTCATTGCTTCGGACCGGTTCAGTTCTCCCGGTGTTTCGACGTGATTCAAACGTGCTTGAGACTCGGTCAGGGTTCCGGTCTTGTCAAACAGGAAGGTGTTGGCTTTTGCAAGAGCCTGCACGCGATCCGGGTGAGCCAGCAAAATTCCGCGCTTGGCAGCGGCATTGACTGCTGCCGTCAATGCAGTGGGTACCGCGAGTGAGAGCGCACAGGGACAGGCTACCACCAAAACCGCGATCGTGTGAGAGAGCCATTCGCCACTCCCGTTCAAAATCCAGAATACCGAGACGCAGGCTGCAAGCAACACCACGGTTGCGGAGAACTTCGCGGCGATGAGATCCGTAAGGCGATGGTTCGTCGGTTTTCTTGCAATCGAATTTTCCAGCAGGTCGACTATGGAGGCCAGTGCCGATTCGGAACTTCGGCGTGTCACCCGGACAACGATTGAATTGGTGACATTGACCGACCCGCCAATAACTGAATCATCAATGCTGCGGGGCAGTACATTGGACTCCCCCGTGAGTACTGCTTCGTCAATATCCGTTGTTCCCGACTCGATTGTGCCGTCGGTCGGAATGACCTCGCCAGGATTGACGACAACGCGGTCCCCGATGTCCAGTCTTATTGCAGGTACCACCTCGACAGAATCAAGCTTCGTTGCGTCGTTCAGACGGTTCGCATAGCCAGGGGAAGAAGCGCTAAGGTTCGTGATGCGGTCGGTCATTCGTCGGTAGGCGCTATGTTCCAGAAAACGTGCAATCAGCTGGAAACAAACGAACATGGCGATGCTGTCATAGTAGACCTCACCTTCACCCGATATGGTTGCGAAAAAACTGGCGACAAAAGCGATCAGCAAGCCCAACGCAATCGGGACATCCATCGTTGCGGTCCTCTGCTTCAGGTCCCGCAATGCACCGGAAAAGATCGGCGCGGCAGAATAGAACAGAATCGGCAATACGAACAGCAGGCTCAGACGCCGAAACAGATCTTCGTACGTGCTTTCAATCGAGGTCCACGCGCTTGAATACAGAGCGACGGCGATCACCATGATCTGCATCCCGAACACACCTGCGATTCCGAGTCGTTTCAGCAAGTCCTGATGCTGGACTCGAACCGTTTCCGAATAGGCTGTCTGGCTGAACGGTACGACTCTATAGCCAAGTTCCTGGACACACTTGACAATCTCAGAGAGTGTCAGTTGGCCGGGCTGCCATTTGACAGTGAGTTTCCGGGTCCGAAAATTAATCTTCGCCTCGCGGACACCTGCCAGATGCCCCAGACGGTTTTCGATCAGCCACACACAGGTGGGACAGTGCATTTCCTGAACGATGAATTTTGCGTTACAAGTCTCGCCGTCCTCTGATTCGACAAATTGATCCTGAATGATCTGATCGTCGAAAATCTCCGGGAATTCAAGCGGAATCGATTGCCTTGACTCATCAAGCGGCCGCGGCAGCGCCGTGCGTTTCTTGTAGTAAGTCTCAAGCCCGCTCTGGTGAATCACTGCGGCAACTGTTGCGCATCCTTCACAACAAAACGATTCACTTGATCCATCAATTTGACGGATTGATCCGCGGTCAGGCTGAACCGGTGTGCTACAGTGATAACAGTTGGTCATGTATTCAAAATTTCCAGCTGGATTTGTCCGAATTATGATGAGAAACTCCGTCATCGGCGCGGCTCATCAAGCGACTTGATCGACAAACTGGTTTGCAACACCAAATTGTGGTTCACCGACAGGAATGAGTGCGAATTGTTGTCCTTTGACTTTGCGGCCCCAATCCAATCTCAAGTGTCAAAACGTCTTGGCACATGCCTGGACGATCACTGCAAGATCACAGCCCGCAAAAATCAAACCCTGGATGGCTCTCGGAAAAAGAACCCCGTCTAGACATCCGACAATTCCATCAGGGCATCACGGAATGCGTCAGCACTCAACGCGGTCGCGGTAATGCGCGGCGGTAAAGTCGCAATATACCAGCCTCTTTCGCAGATTTTGATGCTTTGGATAGGATGCCAGCCGGTTTCTTCCTCTACTTTCCGCCCAATTTCGATCCTCGTCCGAGTTGCCGGTTCTCCTTTGTCAAGCAAGACGATTCGAAGCATGCCGCGTGTGCCGATCAAGTCTACGCGTCCAGCCGCTCCGATCATCATTCGGCCTATCGGTTTAGCGACAACTTTGACATTTCCAATCTGAATCGTGAGCTTCTCTGCCTCATAGTTACCCAGATATTCTTCCGAGATTTGTAATTTTTCTCGCGAAACTTGGATCTGGTCAGCCTCTGTGTACTTTTTCAAGTACTTTTCCATTTTTGAATACAAACGGTTCAATGACTGTATCCATTCTTCCCGTGTCTTGTTCCAATCTACAGTTTCTGATGACTGATTTTTTTGCGCTTCGTTCAGCCTTCTCCTGACGAAATCATCGAACGTTTTCGTGGACATCGTCTCTATTCCCTTGCAAATTCAATCTGTTTAACTGTTGTTTTGCGCTATGCGTAGTATAAATCGCCATTCTGCTCAAGCGGGCATAGGTCCTGGCAGATTGACGAACATCAGTTTTAAAAAATATGTAAATGCTCAGGCCCGGCTCGTGAACCTCGGCTAATCGTCCTTTGCTGATGAGAAGTTGCGAAAAACCAACAAATACTGATTTGTTGGTTCGGTCATTACCGGGTTCGGATTTGTTCGGGAGAAGGATTTGTTTCCTGGCGGCAGGAGTCGCGTGGCGAAACGAAATGCAAGGCTTTAGATTAATATTTTGTAACTACTCGGACGGTTTGAGTAAACGACCCGGTAGTTGGTGCATTTTATTCGCTGTCAGGGAGGAATTCTGCGGCTTTGTTTTGCAGTGCGATTTGAATGGCAGTTAGCGGGTTATAGCCCATCAGGTTCATTGATTGCAGATAGCTTGAGATGCGACAGTAAGCGGCAGCGTACTCGGGTGAGCGGAACGTGCCACTGACTTTTTGCTTGATTTTGGAACCGCGTACTGACCTTTCAGCAGCGTTGTTTGTCATAGGACAAGCAGCGTTTTTGGTAAAGCGAAGGATCTCGGCTTCGTAGGTCTCGAAAGCCTCCAGCAGATTGTGGGCATTGGTCTTCGGTGTGCGGCCGCGCTTT
The DNA here is from genome assembly GCA_965202615.1 of Arenicellales bacterium. GTDB lineage: Bacteria > Pseudomonadota > Gammaproteobacteria > Arenicellales > JAJDZL01 > JAJDZL01. The sequence continues at coordinate 573,948 of OZ241837.1, read as the reverse complement.
CCAGTCCGCTCCGGCAGCTCCGGCAACTCCTTTTTGCCTTGCGTCAGAATCGTACGGTACTGTTTGCGCACCGCTTTGCAACGCTCATCGGTGAGTTTCTTGTGTTCCGTTGCAGCCACTTCGCGGTTCGTTTTCAGGAGCAGCTTTTGCATCCTGTCTGCCCAGCGATGACCATGCGCATCAATGATAAACTGCAGATCGCGCAGCAAATGGCTGCCGCATAATGCATGCGCACACTTTTTGTAATTGAAATAACTCGCCCAGCGGTCATGGACCAGCACGGGTTTTTTATCATCGTCGTCTTCGTCTTCATCTTTGCTGCGCCCGGCACCGTAACGCGGGAGGATGTTGATCTCGTCCATCGCCTCGGTGCCGCGTTTTGGGTGGCAGAACTTCACAATCAGGTTGCCGGATGAATAACTGTGCAGCCAGTGGTTTTTCTTGTTGATGCGAATCGAGGTCTCATCCGCATGCATCACCGGCATTTGCAGCAACTTCTCAGTCGCTGCCGCTTCCCATTCGGCCAGCGCCAGATGAACCCGCATCACCCAGGCCATTAGCGTGGCCTCTGAGATCAGCCGCCCGGTCATCACCTTAAGCAACTGCGCGGTACGCCTGACCGCAATCATCTGCGAGATCAGCAAATGAACCGCATAAGCCACGATACCGGAGCCATACTGCAGCGGACCGGGCATGGTGTCTGGAAACGCACCGCGAGTGGTGCTCTTGCAGGCCGGACAGCGTTTGATTTCAGCGTCGATGTGATGTTCTTTGGTGACGAACACAATGTCAACCAGAGTGCGTTGCTCATGACCACGCGGTTTCACGCTGGTTAAATCCTTACCGCAGTTGCCGCAGTGTTCCACCTTAGAGACCTCGCGGGTCGTCTTGGTTTGTGTGTTGTCGCATTCGCTGTGCGGGTGTTTGCGTCCCTTGCCCTTGGAACCGGCACTTGTTTTTGCCGTGTCGTCCTCGGGCGACTTGGAACTCGGCAGCCCGGAGTTGGCTGAGCTTTTCGGGGTTTTCTTCTCAACCAGCAGCATCACCACTGTGGTGAGCAGCAACATGAGCGACTGAAACAGCTGCAGCGTCCTGTCATCGAGTTTGCTGGTGTTCTTGAGCTGCTCAAACTGAGCCTGCAGCTCAGACAGATTCTTCTGTATCGCCGCTGGCGTGCTCATCGCTCCGCCTCAACCGACATGATGGCGCCAAGCACCGCCACGCGCTCGGCACGCCCCATCGCCTGATAGCGCCGCGCCCAGTTCTGCGCCTTGCGCTTAATATTCTGACGGTGATTTGGATTGTCCCCGGCATGACGCGACCAGTGCAGCCGGTCTATCTCAAAGTTGTACCACACCACCTCTGTCACCACCCCCGCCTGATTCATCACCTGAACCTCAAGACGGCGCCAGTCCGACAACAACTCATCATACAAAGCAGAACGATAGCCCGACACCATCACCTGGCACGGCAGCGACTTCAACAGCTCAAGCAACTCCACATGGTCCGCTTCCTCGTAATCGTAGCGGTACCGATACCGCTCAGGTGCCTTGCGGGTGCTTTTCAGATACGGCGGGTCGGCATAAACCAGCGCATCCTTGTCAAATTCATGGCCGCTCAGATATTCATGGCAGCACCCATGAATCAGTTCAACCGGATAGTCGCAGGAGAAATCCGCAATGGCGGCCGCATCCAGATCAATGCCGATGTTATGCATCGCCGGAGGCTTGCGCTTGAGAATCGAGCCGCCGCCCAGGTGTGTTTCGACATACAAGTTATGTGGGGGCATCATGCCAATCAATGGCTGGCACAGACCTGCGGTTGCTTTGGACCCAAGATAGGCTTTGCCCATCGGTTGCTCCTGTCAGTTGTTCAGTGCCTATAAGAATAGGCTAACAGGTCGCAAATGTCAAGCGCTCATTGAAACCTTCGCTGGTGCAGATGACGGCTGCAAGTGCCGATTAAATCCATACTTCTGTCGATTCAGTCTCCACACCTGAAAGGCGAGTAAAATTACCCGTCCGAGTAGTTACAATATTTTAAATATTTATAGTAGAGTACCATATATACTCTCAGTTCGACTGCACATCTGTTCAACCAATTTCATTCGAGGATTGACAAGGAATGTCAATATTCAAACTTCATGAAGATAACCTGTCCGAGTCATTGCGAAGGACCGCGGTCGGACTGACAGGCTTACAGAAGCGGCTGTTTTCGGGCCTCCGCAAAATTAAGGGGGGGGGAAATGTAAATTCCCTCTGTTCGTTGCGCTGGCGGCAATTCTTGCAACACAGTTTCCGATAGCGGGCGCCCAGGCGCAAACCACTTGTCCCAGCATCACCGGCGCGGTGACAAGCACCCTGACAGTGGGGGCAAACCAGAAATGCACCATCCAGTCCTCCGGCAGAATTACTGTTGATACACCAGAGGTGGAAAACATTGGGGTCGAATTGAGCGCAGGGTCTACGCTGGTCAACCGCGGCACAGTCACGGTGACGAGTGTGCCGAATGCGCAAGCAACATCTACTCTTGCTTCCAGGGCGATCACTATAACAGGAGCAGGATCGAAGTTAATCAATTACGGCAATATTCGCCTGCCCAAAAATAACGCCAGAGGTGTTAATGTTGCAGCCGGTGCTGACAATGTTGATATTGAGTTTCTCTCAGGTTCCCTGATGGCTACAGACGCAGAGGGCAGCTACACACTCTTTTATTCGCGAGGGCTAAACACCAAATTGACTTTTGGCGGAACTGCATTGGTTGCGGTCAAAGACGGGGCTTTTTACGCTGGTGCAGCATCCGGAGGCGGTGATGATACGGTAATTCTTCTGCCGGGAGCAACGATTCACACTGGAGACAGGTCACGCCCATTTTCCAGCGTTCGTTCCTTTTTAGACGCCTTATTTGCACCGGACGGAGCTGATGTGCTGAAGATCGGCAATTTCTATGAAGGCGATGAACCGGTAGGCGATCGCACGGGCTGGGTTCACGCCGGTCAGTGGTATCTTGGCGAACCTGGCGGCGGTACAGATGAGCTGATTGTGGACACGAATCCCGGGGTAAGATTCTCCATTCATGGCGGCGTAAATCACTATAGAAGCGAATTTACTGACCAGAATGCGATATACGGTCTTGATGTGATGGACATCAGGCGCGGAAACGTGGTTCTCGGAGGCAGCGTCTACATGCCGATGGGCAAGGTGTATGTCCATGATGCCGGCCGTCTGACCTTCGAAATCGGTAAAAGACGCGATGCGGTTGGCTCCCCTGAAAGAATTGGAGAGATGATTATCAGCAGACTGGTTGCCGACGAGTTGATTTTCACAGGTGATGACCCAAAGGTATTCATACAGTTCGCTCATTACCTGACTGCCAGCGATATTGAAGAGTTCAGGAAACAACTGGTTACCACTGAATTTAAAAAACTTTCTGATAAGACGTGGGTTAGCGATGGAGAAGAAAATCGTCTGTCCAAAATACTTGTGGTGGACCGAGTCTTGTACCGAGACAACGTTAATTTACTTACGCGTGGCAGTGTGCTGAGAGTTTCGTCCAGCGGCTCAGGCGGAATTCAAGATGTCGGTCGTATAGCTCTGGAAGATGCACCCGGACTCAGGAAAGGAGAATTAAGGCTGAGCCATGGTGAAGACGCTGGTAAAATCGGACAACTGCGGTTTTCGTCCTTTACCGGAACCCTCACTGGCGGCACTGGTACCGGCAGCGCAGGCACTGGCGGTACTGACGACGGCGCAGGCACTGGCGGTACTGACGACGGCACTGGCACCGGTAGCGCAGGCACCGGTAGCACCGGCTCCGGCGGTGGCGGTTCCGGCGGCGGTGGCGGAATTTTGGTCATCGGATTGCTGGCGGCGCTGATGGGCGGTCTGGACCTGGATGAATCAGAGTCCGAGCTGGGTCAGTATTACGCATTTGACCGCAAGCCTGCAAAAAACCGCTCGCGCAGCAGCAGTTATTTCTCCGGACTGTTTCGGCCAGAGCGCGGAATGTGGGTGCGTCCGGCTCAATCGAGATTCACCTCTTTCGGCGCCAGCTACTTCGGTGCGGTCTCACATCGCATGAGCTGGGACCTGCAGCAGTCGGACGATTATTTTCTAAGAGCGAGCCTGTCGCCTGCAACTTCGGTCTCACCGACCGGCTGGCACAGTTCGGCATCGGGCGAGACGCTTTCGCTGAGCGGCGGCTGGCATAGAGACGACCGACGCGTGCAGTTCGGCATCACGCATGGCCGCTACGATGCGAATGCGAAGATGTATGACAGCGCGACGAAAGGCAACCTGTTTGGAGAGTCGAAGTTTCGCCATACTTCAGTGCATGCGAGTGCGGTTCAGGAGTTGTCGGACGGTCCGATGAAGGTGTCGGCGAGCGCCTCGCTCACGGCCGGTCAGGTCGAGCAGGCAGCGTATGACGCTGAGAATGCAGTGATGACAGCGAAGGTGCCGGCTTACCGGCAGAGCTACACGGGCACCCGGCTGGGATTCAGCGCCAAGTCGCGCAAGTGGTTTTCATTGTCGGATGCGGTGTCAGTGAAGCCGCACTTGAAGGTCACCTCGATGCGCACCCGTTCTTCCGTGAACGACCCGGTGTGGCTGCGTCAGTCGGACAAGGTCGGGGCGTTGAGTTTTGAAAATGCGACGGTATTGCAAGGTGTGCCGAAGTCGCTGAACGTGGTGGGTATCGGCACTGATGTGAAACCATCCGATTCTCGCGGCGTGTGGCGTCTGGGATACGCCGGCATGGAAGTCGACGGCGATTATCAGCACGCGGCAGTGGCAGCCTACCGCATGCGGTTTTAACTGGCACACAACAGTCCTTGGCCGGGGCAGGCTTTGCTGAGTTGAGTGCCGCCGCTGCTTTGGATGCTGCCAGCCTGATTTCTCTTCAGGCGGATGAGGGTCTTCAGTTGAAAATAATTGACATTCCTTAGCCTCATCTGCCTGATCGAGATCCCTCGAATCTGCATCGAGGGAAATTCTTGCCTCAAACAGCTGCAGATGCCATGCAGTAAACATGCCGCTTGTTGCGCAACATTTCATCGTCGAGGCACCAGTGGCCGAGGGTTGCCGGCAGGTACCTGAGAAACTTCAAAATATTTTCGTTGATTCAATGCAGCAATTCGAATTATTGATGAGGGTTTTGCGTTAGAACTTTTTCGGGTGACGAGATTCCGGCGGCTTGCGAGGAAAAGTTTCCCGCCCGACGACGATTTCCGAGCCCCTGAAGCGCCGCGAGGCCAAAATATCACTCAATCTGATCACTGGAGCAAATTCCACCCGCGCCGACTGCGCCGCACCTGCGACACCTGGTTTAGTTTGATTTGAAGCCCCAGGAACCGGGGCCGGGTCAGGCTGCCAGCGAGGATGCCCAGCTGCGCATCCTGTGCGGCTGACCCGATTTGACCGCCACACAGGCCCGCGCCAGCATCACCGAGAAGCCGATGGTGAACTTCAGATTCAGACGCGCTTGACCGCGCAGGAAATGATCATGCGCCAGATGCGCATGATCCACTCGCGAATAGATCCGCTCCATGGCAGACCGTTCATTGTAATAGCGTCGCCACTTGTACGTGTTTGGCGGCAGCTGACCGAAATTGCGAAGATGCTCCGGGTCAATCTTGACTCGCACCGTGCGGGTCTTGGCGCCGGCTTTGACCTGACCCCTGTGATAGCAGGTCTCCCGACCCTCGCAGGTGAAATCATACACCGCCGCCGGACAGGCCCACTTGAGTGTGCCGCGCTGTTGTTCCCGGCCCTGATAATGCATTGGACGAATCTCCTTGGTTTCGGGACATTGGCAATACAGCACGCCGTCCTCCGTGTGCAAGATGGTATCCAACCGGTCGGCTGCATTGAGCGGCCGGGTCGGCACCTTGAGCCGGTCCGGATGCGGGTTCTTATCCCGCCACATCCTGCGGCTGTCGATCACCGCCAGTATGTCTTTGTCGAACAGGCGCTTGCGAATCCGGTTGCTGTCAAGCCCGCGGTCGGCCACAAAGCTCTCGCAGCGCTCATAGAACCACAACTCCTCGCACTCCTCGATCAACTCCTCGCAGTGCACATATTCGGACTCATTGGCCGGTGCCAGCCGATACCGGATCGGCAACTCGTACCGGACATCCCCGTGCACATGCAAGGTGTAACCTTAGGTAAAGCTTTACATAGGGCTACAACTTTGTCATTTCCAATCTGAATCGTAAGCTTCTCTGCCTCATAATTGCCCAGATATTCTTCCGAGATTTGTATTCTTTCTCGCTTAACTTGAATCTGGTCAGCTTCTGTGTACTTTTTCAAGTACGTTTCCATTTTCGAATACAAACCGTTCAATGAACGTATCCATTCTTCCCGAGTTTTGTCCCAATCCACGACTTTGAAACTATTTGTCTGCGCTTCGTTCAGCCTTCTCTTGACGAAGTCGTCGAATGTTTTTGTGGGCATCGTCTCTTTTCCCTTGCAAATTCAATCTGATTAACTGTTGTTATGCGCTAAGCGTAGTATAAATCGCCATTCTGCTCAAGCGGGCATAGGTCCTGGCAGATTGACGAACATCAGTTTTTAAAAATATGTAAATGCTCAGGCCCGGCTCGTGAACCTCGGCTAATCGTCCTTTGCTGATGAGAAGTTGCGAAAAACCAACAAATACTGATTTGTTGGTTCGGTCATTACCGGGTTCGGATTTGTTCGGGAGAAGGATTTGTTTCCTGGCGGCAGGAGTCGCGTGGCGAAACGAAATGCAAGGCTTTAGAATAATATTTTAAACAATTTAAATATAAAGTTATTTTATTTTAAATATTTATAGTAGAGTAACATATATACTCTCAGTTCGACTGCACATCTGTTCAACCAATTTCATTCGAGGATTGACAAGGAATGTCAATATTCAAACTTCATGAAGATAACCTGTCCGAGTCATTGCGAAGGACCGCGGTCGGACTGACAAGCTTACAGAAGCGGCTGTTTTCGGACATCCGCAAAATTAGGGGGGGGGAAAATGTAAATTCCCTCTGTTCGTTGCGCTGGCGGCAATTCTTGCATCACAGTTTCCGATAGCGGGCGCCCAGGCGCAAACCACTTGCCCCAGCATCACCGGCGAGGTGACAAGCAAAGTAACAGTCGGGGCAAACCAGAAATGCACCATCCAGTCCTCCGGCAGAATTACTGTTGATACACCAGAGGTGGAAAACATTGCGGTCGAATTGAGCGCAGGGTCTACGCTGGTCAACCGCGGCACAGTCACGGCGACCAGTGTGCCGAATGCGCAAGCAACATCTATTCTTCCTGCCATCGCGTTCAAGTTTTCAGGAACTGGATCGAAGTTAATCAATTACGGCAATATTCGCCTGCCCAAAAATAACGCCAGAGGTATTGATGTTCTAACCGGTGCTGACAATGTTGAAATTGAGTTTCTCTCAGGTTCCCTGTTCGCTACAGACGCAGATGGAGGTTACCGATTCTTTTTGTCGGAAGGGCAAAACACCAAATTCACTTTTGGCGGCACTGCAGAGATTCCGGTCAAAAGCTCGACTTTTTACTCTGATACATCCGGAGGTGGTGATACGGTTATTCTTCTGCCGGGAGCAACGATTCACACTGGAGACAGGTCACGCCCATTTTCCAGCGTTACTTCCAGTTTAGACGGCTTATTTGCAACGGACGGAGCTGATGTGCTGAAGATCGGCAATTTCTATGAAGGCGATGAACCGGTAGGCGATCGCACGGGCTGGGTTCACGCCGGTCAGTGGTATTTTGGAGATCCTGGCGGCGGTACAGATGAGCTGATTGTGGACACGAATCCCGGGGTAAGATTCTCCATTCATGGCGGCGAAAATCACCATAGAAGCGAATTTACTGACCTGAATGCGATATACGGTCTTGATGTGATGGATATCAGGAGCGGAAACGTGGTTCTCGGAGGCAGCGTCTACATGCCGATGGGCAAGGTGTATGTCCATGACTTCGATGGCGGGCGTCTGACCTTCGAAATCGGCAAACGACGCGAAGAAGACAGTAGAAAAGGCGAGATGATTATCAGCAGGCTGGTTGCCAAGGAGTTGATTTTCAGTAATCACGCAACGGTATTCATACAGTTCGCTCACTACCTGGATGCCAGCGACATTGAAAGATTCAGGACACAGCTGGTTCCCGAGAACCTTTCACAACTTGATGCGACGACGCTGTCTCTCGATGGAGCCGGCAACGAGCTGTCCAAAATATTAAAGGTGGAAAAGATCTCATACCTGGCAGATTACCAAAAAGCAAAAAATCCGCCAGAAGACCCTGTCGATATTACTGACTATGTCAATCACATGAAAGTTATGTCAAGCGGCCCAAGCGGGATTCGACTGGTCGGTCACATTATTGTGAAATCTGGTAACAATGCCGACATAGGCAAGTTAGTGCTCTTCGATAAAGAAACCAATCGCGATATCGGACAGTTGCGGTTTTCGTCTGTTAGCACTGGTAGAACTCCAGTTTCTGGCGGCGGTGGTACTGGCGGCACTGGCAATGGTGATGGCACCGGCGGTCCTGACAGCGGCGAAACTGGCACTGGCGACGGTGATGGAACTGCCGATGGTGGCGGCACTGGCAATGGTGATAGCAGCGGCGAAACTGGCACTGGCGATGGTGATGGAACTGCCGATGGCACCGGCGAAACTGGCACCGGCAGCGCAAGTACTGGCGGCGGTGGCGGTTCCGGCGGCGGTGGCGGAATTTTGGTCATCGGATTGCTGGCGGCGCTGATGGGCGGTCTGGACCTGGATGAATCAGAGTCGGAGCTGGGAAACTATTATGCGTTTGACCGCAAGCCGGCAAAAAACCGCTCGCGCAACAGCAGCTATTTCTCCGGACTGTTTCGGCCAGAGCGCGGAATGTGGGTGCGTCCGGCTCAATCGAGATTCACCTCTTTCGGCGCCAGCTACTTCGGTGCGGTCTCGCACCGCATGAGCTGGGACCTGCAGCAGTCGGGCGATTATTTTCTAAGGGCGAGCCTGTCGCCTGCAACTTCGGTCTCACCGACCGGCTGGCACAGTTCGGCATCGGGCGAGACGCTTTCGCTGAGCGGCGGCTGGCAAAGGGACGACCGGCGCTTGCAGTTCGGCATCACGCATGGCCGCTACGATGCGAATGCGAAGATGTATGACAGCGCGACGAAAGGCAACCTGTTTGGAGAGTCGAAGTTTCGCCATACTTCAGTGCATGCGAGTGCGGTTCAGGAGTTGTCGGACGGTCCGATGAAGGTGTCGGCGAGCGCCTCGCTCACGGCCGGTCAGGTCGAGCAGGCAGCGTATGACGCTGAGAATGCAGTGATGACAGCGAAGGTGCCGGCTTACCGGCAGAGCTACACGGGCACCCGGCTGGGATTCAGCGCCAAGTCGCGCAAGTGGTTTTCATTGTCGGATGCGGTGTCAGTGAAGCCGCACTTGAAGGTCACCTCGATGCGCACCCGTGCTTCGGTGAACGACCCGGTGTGGCTGCGTCAGTCGGACAAGGTCGGGGCGTTGAGTTTTGAAAATGCGACGGTATTGCAAGGTGTGCCGAAGTCGCTGAACGTGGTGGGTATCGGCACTGATGTGAAACCATCCGATTCTCGCGGCGTGTGGCGTCTGGGATACGCCGGCATGGAAGTCGACGGCGATTATCAGCACGCGGCAGTGGCAGCCTACCGCATGCGGTTTTAACTGGCACACAACAGTCCTTGGCCGGGGCAGGCTTTGCTGAGTTGAGTGCCGCCGCTGCTTTGGATGCTGCCAGCCTGATTTCTCTTCAGGCGGATGAGGGTCTTCAGTTGAAAATAATTGACATTCCTTAGCCTCATCTGCCTGATCGAGATCCCTCGAATCTGCATCGAAGGAAATTCTTGCCTCAAACAACTGCAGATGCCATGCAGTCAACATGCCGCTTGTTGCGCAACATTTCATCGTTGAGGGACCAGTGGCCGAGGGTTGCCGGCAGGTACCTGAGAAACTTCAAAATATTTTCGTTGATTCAATGGTCAAGACGCGCAGAAAGTCTGTATCATGGTCAGTTAATCAACTCATCGCAAATTTGCTTGTAGACCCATGACGTTGTATCGAAGCATAGGATTGTTGATTAGCCCGCTGAAGACGTGGGAGAAAATCAGGGACGAAGAGCAGGGAGTGGCCAAGGTTTTGCTTGGGCACACTGCAATTCTTGGACTGATTCCACCGGTCTGTGCTTATTTCGGAACGACACAAGTCGGCTGGACAGTCGGTTATACAGATTCTGTTCGTCTCACGACCAGTAGTGCGTTACCGATTTCAATCATTTACTACCTGGTGATTCTCGTTAGCATTTACACGCTGGGTAAAATGATTCACTGGATGAACGTCACCTACGGCACGGACCGTCCTCTGGGTACGTGCATCAGTTTGGCAGCGTATCCTCCCACACCAATTTTTCTGATCAGTGTTGTTCAGCTTTATCCTGTACTTTGGCTGAACTACCTGCTCGGGCTGCCCGCGCTGGCGTATTCAATCTACCTGCTGTATTCGGGCACCGAGATTGTGATGGGACTGCCGCGCGAACGTGCCTTTCTTATGGCCAGCGCAATACTCGCAGTTTGTTTGGTGGCGCTGGTCGGTGTGCTCGCTGCAACAGTAACGCTCTGGGGATTCGGACTGGGTCCGAGTTTTACACACTGAATTGACATCGGTTGATGTAGTGGATTCCGATCATTCAACCTACAACTACAAGGTTGTCCGACAGTTCGCGGTCATGACGGTCGTCTGGGGGATCGTCGGCATGCTGGTCGGTGTTCTCATCGCCGCGCAGCTGGTTTGGCCGGCGCTGAATTTCGATGTTGCCTGGCTGACTTATGGTCGCCTGCGCCCGCTGCATACCAATGCTGTCATTTTCGCATTCGGCGGCTGCGCACTGTTTGCGACTTCATACTACGTGGTGCAGCGAACCTGTCACGTCCGCTTGATCAGCGACAAACTGGCGGCGTTTACATTCTGGGGCTGGCAGGCCGTAATCGTCCTGGCCGCAATTACGCTGCCGCTTGGCATCACCACCACCAAGGAATATGCCGAACTTGAGTGGCCAATCGACATACTGATCACGGTTGTTTGGGTGGCGTACGCTGTTGTGTTCTTCGGCACCATCATGCGTCGCAGAATTCAACATATCTACGTTGCAAACTGGTTCTATGCCGCATTTATTCTGGCGGTCGCGATGCTGCACGTGGTCAACAGCGCCGCACTGCCCGCGTCATTCCTGAAGTCCTACTCGCTGTATTCCGGCGTTCAGGACGCAATGGTGCAGTGGTGGTACGGGCACAACGCCGTCGGGTTCTTTCTGACGGCTGGATTTCTCGGCATCATGTACTACTTTGTACCGAAACAAGCGGAGCGGCCGGTTTACTCCTATCGATTGTCCGTGGTTCATTTCTGGGCGCTGACCTTTACCTATATTTGGGCCGGACCGCATCACTTGCACTATACCGCGCTGCCCGACTGGGCCCAGTCGCTCGGCATGGTGTTCTCCTTGATTCTGCTGGCGCCTTCCTGGGGCGGCATGATCAATGGCATCATGACTCTGTCGGGCGCCTGGGAGAAATTGCGAACCGACCCGATATTGAAGTTTCTGATCGTGTCGATTTCGTTTTACGGGATGGCGACGTTCGAAGGCCCGATGATGTCGATCAAGACGGTCAATTCACTGTCGCACTACACCGACTGGACCATCGGGCATGTCCATGCGGGAGCTTTGGGATGGGTCGCACTCATCTCCATTGGCGCGATGTACTATCTGATCCCGCGTCTTTACGGACAATCCCTGCACAGTGTCAAATTGGCGGAGGTTCATTTTTGGATCGCGTGTCTTGGAATATTGCTGTACTCAACCTCGATGTGGGTGTCAGGGATTACCCAGGGATTGATGTGGCGAGCGGTTAACCAGGATGGCACATTGACCTACAGTTTTCTGGAGAGTGTACAGGCGATGGCGCCGTTTTACCTAATCAGGCTGCTCGGCGGCGCTCTGTTCCTCGCGGGCATGCTGCTGATGGCGTACAACTTGCTCAAGACAATTCAGGCTGGCGATGCGGTCGAAGCGCCCATTCCCAAACCGGCATAATCTGGAACGGATCATACATGCTCTCAAGAAGCGAAAAAAATATCGGCTTGATGATCGTATTCATTCTCGTGCTCGCGAGTATCGGAGGCATCGTTCAAATCGTTCCGCTGTTCTTTCAGGTCTCATTGACCCAGCCAATCGAAGGACTCAAGCCGCATTCTCCACTGGTGCTTGCGGGTCGGGATATCTACATCAGGGAACAATGCGTTTCCTGCCATTCCCAGATGATTCGCCCGCTCAGGGCAGAGACTGAGCGCTACGGGCATTACTCCGTCGCGGGAGAATCTGTCTACGAGAGACCGTTTCAATGGGGCTCCAAGCGTACCGGACCGGACCTTGCACGGGTGGGCGGACGCTATAGCGACGAATGGCATCGGCTGCACCTGATTGACCCGCGCGCAGTTGTGCCGGAATCGATCATGCCCGGCTATCCCTGGCTGGCCAAGCGACCGGTGGACGCGCAAGCGACAGTGAACAATATGCGAACGCTTCGAAAACTGGGACACCCGTATAGCGACGCCGATTTTGAAGCCGCGCCTGCGGCACTGGAAAACAAGACCGAGATGGATGCAATGGTGGCCTATTTGCAGAGTCTTGGCACCATTCTGGGTTCGGGTAAGTAACGATGATGTGGATTCATATCGTGTGGACCATTCTGCTGTTCACGACATTTGTCATCATCGTCTGCTGGGCCTGGAGCGGCAAGCAGAAAAGCCGGTTTCATGATGCCGCGCAGATTCCACTTGAGGACGACGTCACGAGACCGCCACGCGTGTCGGAGAAATAATGGATTTTACGAGTCAGTTCTGGATTTATATGATTCTTGTGTTGACGGTAATCAGCCTGGCGTTCGTCATTTATTTCGCATTTATCAACCGGCATACGTCGTCCGGCGTCAATGAAACGACCGGACATGTCTGGGATGAGGATTTAACTGAATACGACAACCCCCTGCCGGCGTGGTGGCTGTACCTGCTGTATCTCACCGTAGTATTCAGTGCGGTATACCTAGTTCTGTACCCGGGAATGCTGCCAAACGGAGGCATTCTGAATTGGACTCAGATCGAACAGTATGAAGAGGAAATTTCGGCAGCGAATGCATCATATGCAACAACGTTCAAAACCTACGATCAGATGACGCCTGTGGAGTTGGCGAAAAATCCCGAGGCAATGAAGACGGCAGCACGGCTTTTTTCGCAAAATTGTGCGCTTTGCCACGGTGCTGACGCGCGCGGTACTCCAGGAATTCCCAATTTGCGTGACGACGACTGGATATATGGCAATTCACCGGGAATGATTCTGCACTCGATCCTTGAAGGAAGGATGGGGATCATGCCGGGCTGGGGACCGGTATTGGGCGGACGGGAAGCCTCCGAGGATGTGGCAAACTATGTGCTGTCGTTGAGCGGTGAAGTGGTCAATGCTGAAAGCGCAAAACGCGGACAGACGCAATACAAAACGGTATGCGCCGCGTGTCATGGATTGAACGGCGAGGGCAATCCGATGCTCGGCGGCATGAACCTGTCCGACCGTATTTGGCTGCATGGCAGCACCTTCGAAGAAATTGCGGACATCATCGAGTACGGTGTAACCAACCAAATGCCAGCTCACAAAGATATTCTGGGCGAAGCCAAGTCCAAATTGCTGGCTGGCTACGTGATCAGTTTTTTCAACTGATATTTCACACGTACAATTTCCTTGATACGAGGAAACACGATTAGGGCGCTTTGTCCCTGCTCATTGACCGCAATCGGTTGCTGAAAGTGGCGCAATCCCAACAAAATCTATACCTTCACCACGAGAAGATTTACCCGCGGGAGGTACACGGCAAGTTTGCCTTCTTTCGCTTGACTGGCATCGTTGGGCTGCTCGGAATCTATTTTGTGGTGCCATGGCTGAACTGGAATGACCGACAAGCCGTATTGTTTGATCTGCCTGGGCGAAAATTTTTCATATTCGACCTGGTGATTTGGCCTCAGGAACTCTATTTTCTCGCCGCTTTGCTGGTCATTGCAGGCGTTGCCCTGTTTCTGTTTACCGCTGTGGCGGGCAGATTGTGGTGTGGCTACTCGTGTCCTCAAACGGTCTGGACAGAAGTATTTCTGTGGATCGAACGACGAGTGGAAGGCGACCGGCCTCGACAGATGAAACTCGACCGGGCGGCTCTTTCATTCAACAAGGTTTGGAGAAAAACGCTCAAGCACACTGCCTGGCTGGCGGTATCGATCATTACCGCGATTACTTTCGTCGGTTACTTCAAACCGATCGGCGAGCTTTGCCGGGAGCTGATCGACCTCAGTCTGCATCCGTGGCCGCTGTTCTGGGTGGCATTTTTTACGGTCGCCACATACGTCAATGCCGGCTGGATGCGCGAGCAGATCTGTTTGTACATGTGCCCCTATGCGCGCTTCCAAAGTGCGATGTTCGATCCGGATACCCTGATTATTTCTTACGACCCGGCCCGAGGTGAACCGCGAGGGGGACGCAAGCGGGGTATTGATCATCGAGCCGAAGGACTGGGCGACTGCATCAACTGCCAAATGTGTGTTCAAGTGTGTCCGACCGGCATCGATATTCGGGACGGACTGCAGTATGAATGTATCGGTTGCGCGGCCTGTGTTGACGCCTGCGACGGAATCATGGAAAAAATGAACTACCCGAAGGGCTTGATCCGCTATACGACCGAGAATCTCTTGAGCAACAGGGCGTCAAGGATTATCCGGCCGCGCAGTGTCATATACAGCGTAATTTTACTGGCTTTGGTTGCTGGCGTTGTCTTCGGTCTGCTGAATCGAAGTTTTGTGGAATTCGACGTGTTCAGAGACCGCAATGTACTGTATCGAGAAGTTGCGGACGGTATGATCGAGAATGTCTTCAGTGCGCATGTCATCAACAAGGACCAGCGCGCCCATGAGTATCAATTCGAGGTTTCTGGACTTGATGCCCCGGAACTTCTCATTGATATGCAGCAAACGCTGGTACCTGCCGGCGAGGTGTCCGACGTTACACTGACCATTCGCGCAAGTGTTGACTTCAATGGCAGTAAGGAAATAATAATTCGTGCTGTTGCAATCGATGATCCCCAGATTGAATCCGAGACGGAGGCAATCTTTATCGCTCCCTGAGACTTGCGGTGCGTTCATCTTTGTGACTACAATCGATATAACAAGGTGCAAACACTCGTAATGTCAGGTTCCGACACACAACATCGCTGGTACCGGATTCCGATTGTTTGGATGGTTATCGGAATCCCGTTGACTTCCGTCGTTGTAACCCTGTCAATTGTCTGGATATCCGTCAAGACTTTTGATGGCGTGGTGGTGGACGATTATTACCGCAAGGGACTCGAGATCAATCGCGACCTGGCGCGGGACCGATATGCCGACAGCATCAGTCTTGAAGCGATTGCAAACATCGCGGACGACCGATTGCGCTTCGAGCTGCGAGGCAATACGAACGGGTCCTGGCCGGACAGCCTCGAACTGGGGTTCTATCATCCCACCGTTTCAAATCGCGATGTCCTGGTAAACATGCTTCACGATGGCTCAGGAAATTATTCCGCAGCGTCGCCGTCGCTCGCATTCGGAAAGTGGAATGTCATGACTGGTACAGATACATGGCGTCTCAAGGGAACGCTGTTCCACCCCGCTGAAGAAGGCTTTTCGCTCAAACCGGTGCAGTCGGCCCGTGTCAATCGGTGACATGACGATTCTGGCGGGTTTTGTCGCCGGATTTGCAGGGTCGGTTCACTGCGTTGTGATGTGTGGCGGTTTGGTCGGGGTAATTTCAGCGTCCATGCAGGTGTCATTCAGGCGCGCAATAGTTTACTGGTGCAGCTATCACTTCGGCAGAATCATGAGTTATACGATCGCCGGGATTGTGGTGGGAGGACTTGCGGGACAGGTGTCGAACCTGTTTCCGATGCATCGCGCCCACGTGATCGGGGCTTATGTTGCAGGCTTGTTCCTGGTCATTCTCGGTGGTCATGTCGCACAGTGGTGGAACCTTCTGAATGTCGTTGAAAAGGCAGGCGGGAACTTATGGCAGAGGATTGTCCCTTCGTTTTCAAAGATGCTGCCGCCGCGCTTGCATCGACATGCAATCATTGGCGGGCTTTTATGGGGCTGGATTCCGTGCGGGCTGGTCTATTCGACAATCGTTTTGGCAGCAACAACGGCTGACCCGGTGAGTGGCGGGCTGACCATGTTCGCATTTGGTGTCGGAACGCTGCCGATGCTGTTCGCGATGGGCGCACTGGCGAATCAAATGGAAAGACTCAAGAAGCTGCCCTGGCTGAAGGGTGTAATGGGCAGTGCACTTTGCGTTTTCGGCGCGTTGATATTTTTGGGAGTCGTGCCGCTTGGTCTGGAGCAGCATGGTATGTAGCGCAGTATTCAACAAACACGCTGCGCGGATTTTAATGTGGAGAAATGAATGCGATCTAATGCAATTCAATTCATAATATCTGCGAGCAGGCAGTTCATAAATTCTTCACAAAGTTCCCTGAAAAATGATTTCCAGGTTTGCGTATTTCGTTGCAGTCTTTGCACTATCGGCAATAGCGACTTTCAAGGCTCCTCATGCGTTTGCTGATTCTCTGGCAGACTCGACCGGCAGCACAACTGAAGTGGCGCGATCAACCGTTGTCAACGAACAGGGAGACAGTCGAAAGTACCTTGTTATGGGGCTTTCGTACGACAATACTTCCGGTTCCAGCTTTAGGGACAAGGACTGCTTGAGTACAAGTCCGGCTGCTTTGTATGGTTGTGGTACCGGAAACGATGGCAGGCCATTAGGATCTTACGGAGATTTTGGCAAACCCGCAGGACTGGAATTTGGAGTGGGTATGCACTCACCAGCCAATTTGCGATATGAACTCACGCTTCAGATGCGTCCTGACATTTCGTTTTCTGGGGATGCAAATTTTAGCCAAACCGCCGATCAACACCCCGTCTCCGCCAAGTTGTCAGTTCTGTCATTTATGGCTTCCGGTTATGTTGATTTGGTTGGTTCTAGCGACTCGTATTCTGGCGGGTTTAAGCCGTATATCGGTGCCGGGGTGGGGTTGTCCCGAATCAAAATCGGTCAAACCACGATGACGTTCCCAGTTACGGCTACTCTTGTTCCAGGTGGTACCCATACCAGTTTTTCATGGTTATTTGCGTTAGGTGTTTCAAAAGAGCTTGAGGGGTTGGGAACACTCGATTTGAGTTGGAGATACATGGATATTGGTCGTGTTGAAACCCCGCGAGGACCAGGTGCGGTGGTGTGGCACGACGGCAGTCGAACAATTGACCTTGATCTTGCACCGACACGGGCAAGATTGACCAGCAGCGGCATTCGAATTGCGCTGCGGCGAGATTTTTGAGTCTTATCCAACTGTTCAGAATGCGGACCTCATCATGAGCTGAAATCGTCAGACTCAGATGGTCAAAAAAAGACTAATTATTCATACTGAGAATAAATAGTCACACTTTGAATGGATGAATCAAGACAATTCCGCAAACTGATTTTCTTCCGAGATCGATTACGTCTTTACTCAGTCTGCATCTTGCTACGATGCCGGTAGTAGTGCCGTCAGGAGCGAGACAGACGGGTAAAAGCACTCTGGCGCAAATTACTAAACATTAATCTTTAAGATTTTGTTGAAATAAGCCAAAGAATCATCTGGAATTGGAATCGGTTTCCTTTTTTCGTTTTCTCGGCAGATCCTTACGGTTTCTTCATTGGCTTTGAAAACGTTGAATCCTCGTTTTCGTCCTTCTTGAAGAATGCGTTCATTCCTTTCCTTTTCTTCAAATGATTTTAATTTTTTGGCCAATTTTGTACCTCTGCTCGTATTTATTGTTCATATTTACATACACTGCTGTCCGGTTAACGAGAGAAAATAATCTTGTATCTATTTGATAACTATACAATAAAACCCTGTTTGAGGGTGTCCGAGACTTCAGCGAAATCTGCTGTATCGAACGACCCTCAAAACAGAGCTGTTATCAACCAGGAGGGACCCTTTATGTACCAGGGCAAATTCGTATTTTCTCAGATCATGGACCATTCACCGTGGAAAACATTTCACCGATGCGTACAACGCTACCATGGCGACCACAGGGTCCGCTCGTTCACTTGCTCACAGCAGTATCGCGCCATGGCGGTTGCCCAACTGAATCGGCGCAGCAGTCTGCGCGACCTGACCATCTGCCTAAATTCGCATCAAGACAAATTGTACCACCTCGGGTTGTCGGGCGGCATCTCCAGAAGCACGCTTGCTGACGCCAACGAAAACCGCGACTGGCGCATCTATGCTGATTACGCACAACGACTGATCGACATTGCGCGTCCGCTTTATGGTCCCCAAGACAGCGATCTTAATCTTGAAGAAACCGTCTATGCGCTGGACTCCTCAACCATTGATTTGTGTCTTTCTTTGTTTTCGTGGGCGCCGTTTCGCAAAACAAAGGCCGGCATCAAGTTGCATACCCTGTTGGATTTACAGGGAAATATCCCATCGTTCATCGAAATCACCGATGCCAAGCTCAATGACGTGAATGTTCTTGATACGCTTTTTCCCGAAACCGGTGCGATCTACGTGATGGACCGAGCATATGTAGATTACCAGCGCTTGCACACCTTCCATCGGATTGGCAGCTACTTCGTGGTACGCGCCAAGTCGAACATGAAGTTCCGTCGGCTGTATTCGCATGAGAACAACCGCAGCGAAGGACTGATCTACGATCAAAGCGGCGTGCTGACCGGAGTCAAAAGTGCAAAACGTTATCCCGATCAGTTGAGGCGCATCAAATACATCGACCGCGAACGAAATAAAACGCTGATCTTTCTCACCAACAACACATATTTGCCAGCACTGACCATCGCGAAACTCTACAAGAACCGATGGCAGGTTGAATTATTTTTCCGGTGGATAAAGCAACATTTGAGAATCCAATCGTTCTACGGCGTCAGCGAAAATGCTGTCAAGACGCAGATCTGGATCGGAGTTTCGGTCTACGTGTTGATAGCGATTATCAAAAAGAGGTACAACATTGATGCCACTCTCTACACTATTTCGCAGATTATTGATACCACGCTGTTCGAGAAAATGCCGCTATATCAATTACTTACAAATTCGGAATACAAAGCGGAATCAGTCGATGGGTATAAGCAATTGAATTTATTCGACTTTTAAACCGGACACTAGTGATTTACATATTCAATGCAACCTGCCATCTATTCCAGATACTAAATCCTTATACATAATTCGTCTGCCAGCCATTCCGGCAACAACTATCTCCATCTGGCTAATGGTGTCCTCTTCACGAATATTATGCCTCACAACAAATTCATTCACATACCTGCCCAAATGCTTCTTGCTCATTTTGTGATAAGTTCCTTTGTGTACTCTCTTAAGCATTGCCCAAAAGCATTCAATCCCATTGATATGCGCCATATTATTCACATACTCGCCAACAGAATGCTTTACAAATTGATGCTCATAACTATTTAGTCCCTTATACCACTTGAAATCATCAGTACTCAAG
Organism: Arenicellales bacterium; assembly: GCA_965202615.1. GTDB lineage: Bacteria > Pseudomonadota > Gammaproteobacteria > Arenicellales > JAJDZL01 > JAJDZL01. Next base: position 554,300 of record OZ241837.1, on the reverse strand, counting down.
TTTCGGAGTTCAAGGATCTGAAAAAATGCAATGTGAGGCGCTGAAAAAGGTCAATAGCAAGGACTGCTTCCGGCCATGATTGCACCTCAAGGGTTCCTATCCAATCCGAACTGAAAAGATATCTCTTTTTCAAACCTGAAGACATTTCGTCATGAACCAAAAGGATGCCTTGCGATGCATGGAGGGAGCCAACCAGACAATTGCTTGATCCACATTGGAAGCCGACCGACAATATCCTGGCCGAAGCCGGGTACGTTCCGAACGTCGGTGCCTGCGCCATCCGGGCCGGGATAGCCAAGCGATGCGGCTGCGATTAACCGCCTGCGACATTCATTGAATCGGTCGGGCCGATGCCGAACATTCCGTGTTTTGATCAATGGAGCTTTGCCACTTGAATTTTCTGCCGCTGCAACCATATCTGAACACACCGTCACAGACCATTCATTTTGCCGGAGGACAAAGCATGACAGAATATGATCCCGAGTATAAGCTGACATTTTAATGGGAACCTTATGATTATGGGAACCTGAACCTCTGCATTCACAAATTATCAATGAATTAGGTACAAATTAGGTTCCCATAAAAATTGCTGTTATCCTATGGGTTTTTTACCCTTATCAGGAGGATCAGCATGTCTTCGAAAGTTATCAAACAAGCGCCATTCGTCGCAAGTGGCGAAATTGACGTTGTTCAGAAATACCAAGACCATTTGCAGGCTACGGGGAACTTGAGCAACCTTGGCACTCGCATTCGAACGCTCAGGCACCTCATCACATGGCTGTCGTCAATTGGACTTTCAATTGAGTCGCTGGACATTCGCGTCCTGCGCCAATTCCGGAACCATGAATGCACCTGTCCCGGCCCGCATGGCTATCGTCAAGACAGCGAATACGCGAGAACGCTTTTGCATCGGTTTCTCGCTTACCTTATGGAAACAGAACAAGTGCGAATACCTGTGGAGATTGAGACCGGTGGCCGCGTAGTGGAGTCATTTGTTCAATTGCTTGAAGCGCAAGGATATGCAGATCAAGTGGTTGTTAATTACCGCACGCGCTGCAGGCACTTCATCGTCTGGCTTTACTTGAACGACATCGATCTTGCCGATGTCAGCAACGAGCTTGTCGATCAGTTTATGTCACATCACTGCACCTGCGTACAACCGCAATTTTTTGCCACAGCGACCAGATTCTCGGGTGGCCGCTACAACAGATACGGACTCAGGTTATTCATTGGATACCTGATTGATACAGGCATGGTTGCACCGCGTCCGATGCCGGCACCCATCGAGTCGGGACAGCATCTGCCACAGTTTCAGATCTGGCTTCGACAAAGCCGCGGCATCAAGGAGCAGACAATACGCACTTACTGCAATGGTGTTGAAAAATATATTGTTCATCTTGGTGATGATCCTGAGCAATACACGGCAGCAACGATACAAAAAGCGGTGCAGCGTCGCCTTGAGGTGGAATCGCGTGACCTGGTCGTACGCCAGACCTCAGCGCTTCGGCTGTATCTGCGATTTCTCGCACTGGAGGGTCATTGCCGTCCGGGACTGGCTGGTGCTGTTCCAACGATTTGCAGGCAAAAGTTCTCAACACTGCCTCGTCATTTGCCGCCAGAAGACATTGAACGCATCATTGCGTCCTGTGATTTGACCACCGCGATGGGAATCAGAAACCGTGCCATCCTGCTGCTTCTCGCCAGGCTTGCTGTTCGTGTCGGCGATGTCGTCAGCCTTCGAATGAAAGATATTGATTGGACCAATGCACTGGTGCGCGTCAGTGGCAAGTCACAGCGCGAGGCGGTTTTGCCACTGCCGCAGGATGTCGGTGATGCGCTCAGGGAATACATCCTGCATGCCAGATCTGCCGCAGCCACCGACAAAGTCTTCCTGCGTGTGATTCCACCGCGCCATCAGCCGCTGTCAGGAGGTGGTGTGTCGGCAGTTGCTGCGGCTGCGCTCAAACGGTCCGGCGTCAAGGCAGATGGCCTTCCGGCGGCCCATCTTTTCCGGCATTCGGCAGCAACGAATCTGCTTCGCAACAACACGCCGCTGGAAGTCATCAGCACATTGCTGCGCCATCAATCCGTGACTGCGACCGCGGTTTATGCTCGGGTCGATATTCCAATGCTTCTTGAAGTTGCCCAGCCCTGGCCGACATCCGGAGGTGTGCAATGACGCTCACAGAACATGTCAACGAATACGTTGGATTCCGCAAGGCGATGGGTTATGTTTATGATAAACAGGCCCGCATCCTGAAAGATTTCGCAACCCATGCCGAAGATTGTGGTGACAGATTTGTGCGCAGCAGCACCGTGTTGGATTGGCTGTCACAAACGCCGTCTCCACAGCAAAAGCAGAGCAAGCTCGGTTGCATATGTGACCTCGCCACTGTCTTGCACGCTGCCGACGAGCGCCATGAAATTCCAGACCGCAGAGCCTTGGGCAAATCAATTTCACGGCGGCCAACGCCCCGTTTGCTGTCACTGGCTGAGATCAGTCAGATTATGGATGCGGCGCTGGAATTGCCGCCAGCCGGTTCCATCACACCTTTAACTTTCCACTACATACTTGGTTTGATCGCCTCGACCGGGTTGCGCAGTTCAGAAGCGACCAATCTTCTGTTGGAAGATCTGACAGCAGATGGACTGCTGATCCGCAATGCAAAGTTTGGCAAGAGCCGTCTGGTGCCGCTTAAAGACAGCGTCCATCAAGCCATGGATGATTATCTGCGAGACAGGAGACGGCTCGGCGGTTCAGACGAACACTTGTTTGTACTGTCATCCGGCCAGCATCTGCATCCTGCTTACCTGAGCCAGACTTTCATTAAGTTGGCCAGACAGTGCGGACTTCGAGCCGGACCCGGCGAGCCGGGTACGCGCCTTTATGACCTCAGACACGGGTTTGCCACACGCTCGCTTGAAAACCTGCTTTCGAGCGACCGTCGAGGTGTCGAGCGCCATATGCTGGCACTGTCGACTTACCTCGGCCATTCCAATATTACAGACACCTATTGGTATCTCGAAGCAACGCCAGCACTGCTACGACAGGTGTCTCAGGAAACCGAGAAACTGCACAGGGAGGGACAGAACAATGATTAAACTCGCTGGTCCCCTTGAAAAGTTTCTGCGCGAATATCTGCCACGCGACAAAGGTGCAAGCCAGCATACTATCGAAAGTTATGCGCTGTGCTTCAAACTGCTGATCGTATTCGCTGCGGAAAAACACGACACCCGACCCTGCAGGCTTGAGATCAATCATCTGGACATTGCAACCATTCTCATGTTTCTTGAATATCTTGAAACGCAACGAGGCAACTCAGTCAATACGCGCAATGTCCGGCTGGCCGCGATCAAGGCGTTTTTCCGCTTCGTTGAGTTCCGATACCCGGGCCATCTTGATCTTGCTTCGCAGGTGCGTGAAATACCAGTAAAAAAGGGCATATTGCCGCTTGTAGGTTACTTGGATCGTGCAGAAATGCGCGCACTGCTCAATGCACCGGATCCGAAAACGGTGACGGGCATTCGAGACCGGGCGATGCTGTGCCTGACATACAACGCTGGTCTGCGGGTCTCGGAACTGGTTGGACTTTCACTTGACGATCTGAAAATGCCGACCCTTGAGGAGGTGCACATTGTAGGCAAAGGCCGGCGGCAGCGCATCCTGCCACTTTGGAAGGAGACTCGCAGCGCCCTGCGCGACTGGTTGGGGATACGGCCTGACAGCAGCGACCGACATCTTTTCCTCAATGCAATGGGGACTGGCATGACCCGGCGTGGCTTTGCGAAACGCCTTGCTGTGCATGCACAAACCGCCGCGCAAAATGTACCTTCTATCGCCCAAAAGAATGTATCTCCTCATCTGGTACGCCACGCGTGTGCGCTTCATACTCTGGAAGCAACCGGAGATGTCAGAAAAGTCTCACTGTGGCTGGGACACTCAAGCCTTCAAACCACCGAAATGTATCTGCGCTCGGACCCGACTGACAAGCTGGATACACTCGATAAATGGCGGCCTCTGAGTCTGCGCAAAGGCGTGTTCAAAGGAGTTCAGGATGAGTTGCTCGCAATGCTAGCCGATACTTGAGGTGGCAATTTTTATGGGAACCTGATTTGTACCTAATTCATTGATAATCTGTGAATGCAGAGGCTCAGGTTCCCATAATCATAAGGTTCCCATTAAAATGTTTATGGGAACATTCCCATAAACATTTTCCAGTAGCTGGCTTGTACGGCAGTTTGTCGAAGCGTTCCTGGATGCCTCCGTGACCGACATCATGGATCTTGAGTCACTTTCGATGTTTCCGACGGAGTCAATCAGCAAGAATGCAAAATCAAAAAAGTTCAAGGTCCGACGCAATGACGTGATGTGGAAGATCGGGCTCAGGGACGGTTCGCAGGCGTATGTGCTGCTGATGGTGGAGGCGCAGTCGAGCGTTGACTCTACGATGGCGTTGCGCGTCACGGAGTATATCCTGAACTGGTATCTCCTTCTGATGGCGACCGAGGGTCTTGAGGTATTGCCTCTGATCGTGCCGATGGTCATCTACAACGGCGACGATGCCTGGAACGCTGAGACGCGGCTGCGCGACATGATCGATGCGCCAAAGGCGTTTCGCGACATGGGCGTTGTGATGGATGGCGGCTACATCCTGATTGACGAGAGGCGCCTGTATGAATCCGGCCAGCTGCCTTCGGGCAATATATTCGAGCCGCTCATCAAGACGTTGCACACGAGCAGTTCAGATGAGTTTGTGGACAATTTCAAGAAAACAGATCAGATGCTTAAGGAGTCGGGAGAGAATCAAAAATATATAGAACACGTCTATTCGTTTATACTTGCTCTGAAGAGACTTGAGGACGACAGCGGATTGGCGCAAATCATTCAGCAGCGAGGTATGCAGGACATGACAACGACGATTGCGGACTTTGAACAGCAGATCATGGAGAAAGGCAAGCTGGAAGGCAAGCTGGAAGGCAAGCTGGAAGGCAAGCTGGAAAGTATGCTGGAGTTTGCCAGACACATGCTTGGCGATGGGGAACCTGAGCAGAAGGTCCGGCGCTATACGAATCTCTCATCCGAAGAGATTCGCCGGATCAAGCGTGAGATTGAGAATTCCAAGGGTTGAACATGACAACGACGATTGCGGACTTTGAACAGCAGATCATGGAGAAAGGCAAGCTGGAAGGCAAGCTGGAAGGCAAGCTGGAAAGTATGCTGGAGTTTGCCAGACACATGCTTGGCGATGGGGAACCTGAGCAGAAGGTCCGGCGCTATACGGATCTGTCATCCGAAGAGATTCGCCGGATCAAGCGTGAGATTGAGAATTCCACGGGTTGAGTTTGGCACTTGGAGGCGGTCCGTTTCACAACTCAAGAATTTCCATCTCGGTGACAATGGACTCCGAAACGTAGTTCGGGCGGTTTGAGCAAGCGCTCGGCAGTCAGCGCGTCTTTAACGGCTGTCAGTGAGGGTGTCTGCGCCTTTGCAGCGCGATGTGAATTGCAGCGGGCTGCGGCATGATCGGTACAGCGTACGTGCTACTGACTTTTTGCTTGATTTTTATGAATTGCATATCGAACGCTCGACAAGTGCAGGATATCAGTTTCATAGGTTTCGAAAGCCTCCAGCAGAATGTGCGCATGAAAGCCTCCCTGAAAAATAGCTCGCCGCATTCGGCGAAATTGTCAAAACGATATTTCACCGCAGGTGAAGCCATAATGTTCATGTTCATCAAACATATCAGTCAATTTGCTTGGCGCTTTTAAACTCCAAAACTCATGATCAGTATTGACGATTGAGCCAAGCTCTATATTATTTTCAATGAATCCGTGCAGGGTGTTCTGTTTCGTAATTCCGACAACCTGCGCCCTGACTTTCTTTGAATTGCGTTCTTTTGCTCCCACAACCATGGATTTTCCAACTCCACCTCTGCCCGCATTCTGGCGGGTCTAAGCCTTATATCGGCGCCGGGATGGGCTGTCCCGAATCAAAAATTGGTCAAACCACGATGACGTTCCCAGTTACGGCTACTCTTGTTCCAGGTGGTACCCATACCAGTTTTTCATGGTTATTTGCGTTAGGTGTTTCAAAAGAGCTTGAGGGGTTGGGAACACTGGATTTGAGTTGGCGATACATGGATTTTGGTCGGGTTAAAACCCCGCGAGGGCCGGGTGCAGTGGTGTGGCACGATGGCAGTCGAACAATTGACCTTGATCTTGCACCGACACAGGCAAGATTGACCAGCAGCGGCATTCGAATTGCGCTGCGGCGAGATTTTTGAGTCTTATCCAACTGTTCACAATGCGGACCTCATCATGAGCTGATTTCGTCAGCCTCAGATGGTCCAAAAAAACTATTTATTCATACCATGAATGAATATTATTCATTCTGTGAATAAATAGTCAATAATTGAATGGATGAATCAAGACATTCCGCAAACTGATTTTCTTCCGAGATCGATCACGTCTTTACTCAGTCTGCATCTTGCTACGATGCCGGTAGTGGTGCTGTCAGGCGCGAGACAGACTGGTAAAAGCACTCTGGCGAGAATGATCGGAAAAGAAGACAGGCAATACCACACCCTCGATGACTTAGACACCCTCAATACAGCCAACCGCGACCCGCAGGCATTGATTGGCGGTACAACACCGGTGACGCTGGACGAAATTCAAAGAGCACCAAAATTGCTGACTGACATAAAACTTGAAGTCGACAGAAACAGACAGGCAGGGCGATTCCTTTTGATCGGTTCAACACACCTTCTGCTTATGGAGAAAGTTTCAGAGTCGCTCGCAGGGAGAGCCAGCTATATAAACTTATGGCCAATGACTCGACGGGAGCAGATGAGAATGGGTCGCTGCGGGGTCTGGGACAAGTTGATTGATAACAGGAAAGAGGATTGGTTAAGTGTTTTGAACGAATTTGATTCAAAACCGGAAGACTGGCGCGAATTAGCAAAGCGCGGTGGGTTTCCGGAACCTGCAACTCGTTTTTCTTCCGATACGCAACGCCAAATCTGGTTCGATGCCTATGTACGAACCTACCTTGAACGAGACCTTCAACAGTTGTCGGCAGTCGCGTCATTGCCGGATTTCGCAAAACTCGTCAGAGTTCTTTGCCAACGCTTGGGGGGTCTTTCGAATCAGACAGATTTGGCTAGAGATACCGCCATCTCCCAGCCGACGGTGTATCGATACCTGAACTTGCTCGAAACTTCCTGTTTACTGATTCGCCTGCAACCTTTTTTTGTCAATCGAACAAAGCGACTCGTCAAAGCTCCAAAGCTGTATTTTTGCGATAGTGGTGTTGCATTAAATATTTCGGGTCAGCAAAAGCCATCGGGCGTCCATCTCGAAAATTTGATCTTGCTCGATTTGCTGGCATGGAAAGACAGTCAAGTCCAAAAAGCGGGGATCTTCTATTGGCGAACAATTAGTGGCGAAGAAGTTGATTTTGTGATTGAATCGAACGAACGTGTTCTTCCGATTGAAGTCAAGGCCAGTAAACGCCCGCATATTGGAGATTCAACAAAACTGTGCAGTTTTTTGAAGGAATATCAAGATTTAGCGCAGGCAGGTGTGCTGTTGCATACTGGAAACGAAACGAAGTGGCTCGCGCCGAACGTATTGTCCGTACCTTGGTGGCGGGTGATTTGATTCCAGCCGGTACTGCAGGAAAACAGTGGACAAATTTGGTATCACGCTTTCCCCGTTTCTATAAATTCAGACTCTAATGTTTAAGGTCGCAGCCGCTGATTTTCAGCACGAAACCAACCGGCTTTCACCAATCTCGACAACTCCGCCAGATTTACAATCGACTGTCGAGAAAATTATTCTATTCGAATCTCCCGGGTTCAATCCCTGTCGCATGACACCGGAGTCGCTTCCCCGGTTGCGGCCGGGCGTACGCCTGCTTTGGGATTTGACTAGACCTGATCTCGTTTGATGCGATGATTCCACTCTTGCTGTGAAACCAAGACGTCTCCTTTCCACGCGAATAATGAAGCTTTGAGGATGAAGTGAGACGGGGTTGACGTGACATTGGTATGGGTTCGGGAAGAGACCTCCCATTCACCCCTGGAATATTTTTCTGTCCACGTTATGTCACATTCTGCAGAACAGGGATCGTCAGGGTGAATCGTATAACTTTCTTTGTGAGTTGATTCGACGGTCCAACCGTCGTAATCATCGTAAACAATTCTCCCCTCGTCGAACCAGTTGTTCAGCGCTACTTCACCGGTGTTGATATTTCTGATCAGTGTCGATTCGGTTTGTGGTTCACTTTTCAATGTTTGCCTTAAAACAGGCGCTGATTCAGCTTCCTGAAAAGGTGCAAGATCGTGGTTCGTCTCTTGGGGCGCTCGGACGGGAAGCTCCAGTTTACACCCTGATGTCTTCAGTTTAAGTGCTGTCGTATTTTGGGAAGGCCAAACAATCGGCCAATAAGCTGTGGACAGGGACAGCCGGATCGAACTTCCAGCTTCGAACTTGTGAGCGATTTCGTTCAATTGAATCGAAATGTTGTAAGTTTCACCCGGAGTTACGGGTTGCGGTTGTTTGTGACTGTTTCGGTGCGTCAGATTCAGCACACCGTAACTGATTCGTGAAACTGAGCCGTCAGGCAAAATCTCGTTAAGGCACGCAACAACCAAACCCTGCGGCTGATCACAGCTGAGCTGTAAACGCACGACTGGCGCTCCCAGAATTTCCAAGTCATCTTTTAACGGTTCAGAATCCAGATTCAGACAGCCGCCCGCCTCTTCGCGTTGGTCGCGCGGCTGATCAATTCCAGTACTGTAGGAACACCAGGCCCCGGCAGCAAATCCGACAGTTTGCGGGGAGCAAATTGACCTCTCTTTCGTGTCACCTGGCTGATCAGCGAGACCGGCCCCAGTGAAATACAGTGATCGCGGTGTGATATTTCTCGATGGCCATCCGTTTTCAGCAACCCATCTGCCGGCTCTTTCCTCGTGACAGGGATTCGGGGCAGCCGTTTCCAGCATCCAGCATCGAAACTTCGGCTCATCCATGATGCCTGTATCAATACCTTTCAACCAATGATCCCACCACCTAAGGCATTCCTGCAAGAACCCAATTGCCGGCCCGGGCTTTCCAAAGTGCGGATAAAGGTGAGCCCAGGGGCCGATCAACCCTTTGCTCGGACAGCTTAGATTCGACATCATTCGGAATACCGCATTGGAATAACCGTCGGCCCAGCCACCTACGGCGTAGACTGCGCATTTGATGCTTTCGTAGTCTTCGCAAACGGAACCGTGCTGGTAAAAACTGTCACGGTGTTGGTGCTTCAGCCACGTCTTCAGCCAAAGACCGCTTTCTTCCAGGCGTTTCGTCCAAATCTCCAACCACCGCTCGCCCCATTGCTGAGGGTCGGGTGGTGTCGTGTTCAGGGAAAACATGTACGTTGACCACGCGATGTTGTCTACAAGCATTGCGCCACCCATATGGTGAACGTCGTCCGCGTACCGATCGTCGGTAGAGCAAATCGTTACAATCGCTTTGAGGGCATCGGGCTGCCTCGCGGCAATCTGCAGTCCGTTGAACCCGCCCCAGGATATCCCGATCATTCCAACCGAACCTGAACACCAGGATTGAGCGGTGATCCAGTCAATGACTTCGAGCGCGTCATCCTGCTCCTGTTTCAGATACTCATCGCGAATCACGCCTTCGGAATTCCCGCAACCTCGCATGTCAACCCGGATTGAGGCATATCCGTGTCCTGCAAAATATGGGTGGGTCAGAGCATCTCGTTCCGCGGTGCCGTCCTGGTAGCGATAGGGCAGATATTCCAATATCGCTGGAACCGGGCTGGCATTCGCATCTTTCGGGAGCCAGATTTTTGCCGACAGCCTGACTCCGTCGGACAGTTCTATTGTGGCGCCATCGATCACCTGTATTTCATGGGGGAATTGATGAACAGTTTTCATGGATTGGACTCCGCTCTCCTTTTGTTAATGGACTTGTGATGAATACGGGTTTGATTGCCAGTTTCGCAATAGTCAGTCCGAGTGAAAGGGCACGTTCATGGACAAGTTGTCAGCCGACTTTTTCCAGGCCGCGCCATACAGAAATTCCAGGCTCAAGTGCAGGACTTCAGAATGTTCCGAGGCCTGTGGATAGAACTCGTGCAACTTGGCGCGCACGGTTTTGCTGATCAGCGCATTTGCGTTGTCGAAAAGGCTTGTGGAAAAACCTGAATCGACAATTTCCTGAACCAGGGTGTCTATGTTTTGATAGCGGTATTCACACCGCTCAGCGTCCACGACAGGATTGACAAATCCGTTTGCGAGCAACATGTCTCCAAGACTGTGCATATTGCTGAAGACTGCGGTGAACTCCAATTCCTCCAGATTCCTGCTGGCTTCTCTGAGCTGCTGAAACGAGTCCAGAGCAAGTGCCGAGAACATCAGCACTCCATTTTCGTCAAGAACGCGGAATGTTTCGGTAACGAACTCCTGCGGTGGATAGAACGTGGTTGCCAGGTTACAGACGATAAGGTCATATGATTCTGGTTCGAACGGCAGGGTGAATACTTCACCATCCAGCGCAGGATCAGTCGTATCGATCAACGCTTTCGGGTGCTGTTCGCGAAGCAGCGCCTCAAGGTTGCTTAATCGGCAGCCAACAGCCAGTATCTTCGAGAAGCGCAATTGCAGGTCTTCGATTCGTTCGGCTAGTTCACCAGCTGCGGAATTTTGCATGTTTTGCTGATGCACTCCTTTCACCCTGCGTTTTGCCTGAGCGCTGAATTCCTACTCCGAACACCGCGCGAGTTCGAGATACTTTTGATGCAGCGAGTCTATGTTTTTGAGAAGTGTTGCAGGTGTTCCGGAGTTTTCGATGACATCATCGGCAATAGACAGCCGTTGTTGCCTCGCAGCCTGTGACCGAATGATCTGTTCGACATGTTTCGCGGACTCTTGGTCGCGCGTTGATGTTCTGGCAATCTGGAGTTTCTCAGGCAGATCAACTACGAGTATTCTGTCGAGTGGATAGTTGCGCTTGCTTTCTGCGAGCAAGGGAATGACCACGACACAATAAGGATACGTAATCTGTTCGAGCTGATGCAAAATTTCAGTGTAAATTTGGGGATGCAAAATGCTCTCAAGCCTGGATTTTTGTCCAGGGTCAGCAAAGACGATGCTTCGAAGCGCTTTGCGATCAAGTTGCCCATCTTCGCCGACAATCTGATCTCCGAACGCAGCAATAACGGCTTCAAACGCAGGTTTGCCAGGTTCGACAATTTCCCGCGCGATCACATCAGCATCAATGACGGGCGCACCCAGCTTAAGAAATTGTTCCGCAGCGGTGCTTTTGCCGCTGCCGATTCCGCCTGTCAGTCCGATTTTCAGCAACTGTCGAAGCAACCGTATTCAGGGTAATGTGTTTTCAATCACTGCGCCACCGAGACATACATCGCCCTGGTAAAAGACAATCGATTGACCGGGTGTAACCGCCCTCACTGGCTTGATAAATTCAACGCTAAACTCACAATCTCCCGCGCGCTTGACAACACATTGCTGGTCTGCACCCTGATAGCGAATTTTTGCCGTGGCCTTCAATGGCAAATCGGGAGTGCCAGATATCCAGTTGATATTCGATACAACCGCGTTTTCACTAAATAAAAGCGGATGGTTGTGTCCCTGTACCGCGACCACCTTGTTTGCCGCAATGTCTTTTCTGGCCACATACCAGGCATCCCCGGCTCCGCCGATTCCCAGGCCTGTACGCTGGCCGATCGTGTAAAGGAACGCCCCTTGGTGTCGTCCGATCACCTCACCGGACTCATTCTCGATCGCACCCTCGGTCGATGGCAGGTATCGTTGAACAAATGAGCGGAAGTTTCTTCTGCCGATAAAGCAGATTCCAGTGCTGCCTTTCTTGTCATGGTTTTCGAATCCCAATCGTTTGGCTTTATGTCGAACTTCATCCTTGGTCATTTCTCCAAGAGGAAATATGACATTTTTTAGAGAGTCGCTGTTCAAACCATGGAGAAAATAAGACTGGTCCTTGTCGGAGTCGGAGCCCTTTAACAATTGTGGCTTGCCACCGCCTTGACTGATTCGTGCATAGTGTCCGGTTGCAGCATGGCAGGCGCCGAGTTTTCTCGCCCAGGCCGGGAATTCGCGAAACTTGATTTCGACGTTGCATATGATGTCCGGATTGGGTGTTCGCCCCGCTTTGAGGTCCTCAAGAAAGCCGACAAAGACACGCTCCCAGTATTCGAATGAGAAATTGACTGTTTTCAGTGGAATGTCGAGAACTCTGCACACTGCTTCGGCATCGGCCAGGTCTTGTGCTGCATTGCACTCATCGTTATCGTCCTCTTCCCAATTTTTCATGAAAAGGCCCGTTACACGGTAGCCCTGCTCCAATAGAAGCGCTGCGGATACCGATGAGTCAACGCCACCGGACATGCCTACGACAACTGTATTTTCAGATTGCAATGGAGTACGTCTAAATGGTTCGGACAACGCTACAGTCTGAGTGCGATCCTGGCAAGACGTTCACCCAATGCCAGGCATAAGTTTTCTTCGTCCTTGGTCAAAGTTGTATTCCCGCTAAAGCCGGAGACATGTGAAGCCCCGTATGGTGTGCCGCCGCTGACTGTATCCGACAGGGCAGCCTCGGTGTAAGGTATGCCCGCAATCAGCATGCCGTGATGCAGCAGCGGAGTCATCATTGACAGCAGCGTTGATTCCTGACCGCCGTGCATGCTCGATGTTGAGGTAAAGACGCAAGCCGGTTTCCCGGCGAGTTTACCCGACAGCCAGAGCGTGCTGGTCGAGTCCAGAAAGTATTTGAGCGGTGCAGCCATATTGCCGAATCGTGTTGGGCTGCCGAGAGCAAGACCATCGCATTGTTCAAGGTCTTCGAGCGTGGCATACGGATGTCCTTCAGATGGAATTTCATCTTCTACGGCTTCCGTGGTAGAAGAAACGGCTGGAACCCGCCTGATCTTGGCTTCACATCCATCAACCTTGTTAATGCCGCGCGCAATGACTTTTGCAAGTTGCATGACGCTTCCGTCGCGGCTGTAGTAAAGTACTAGCAGATTTTTCATGATGGTTTTTGTACAAATCAAATGAACACGGGCAACCAGAGTTCATTATCTATCTTTTAAAATTTCGAACAGACTAACAAAACATCCTATAGGTGCGAGCACGCACCGTCAATTTCAAATATGAACAAAATTATCAAGTCAATTGCACAAGCAGCATTGCTTGCCCTGTCAATATCCGTGGCGTTTGCCCATACGGAGGTCAATACAACCACGCCTGAGAATGGCGCTGTCATTGAAATTGTCCCATCTCACATCATTATGACGTTTGGTGATCAAATTCGTGTAACACGGGTTGAAATGACACACGACAGCGAAGACAGCGTTGATCTGGATTTGGGTGATCAGAAAAAATTTTCTAAACGGTTTGAAGTTCCGATCAGCGACATGGGAAGTGGTATTTACCGATTTGAATGGCGCGGTCTTGCCGACGATGGTCATCCCATGCGCGGCAGTTTTGAATTTGAGGTGGAATGACCCTTGCCGGACACTTGGGAGCTGGCATCAATTGCTGCCAAATTCTTGCTTTACCTGGGTGCTGTTCAAAGCGCAGGCCTGAGTTTCATCGCAATCGCATTCAAGCGTGAGACAGAAGGAATTTACCACCTGATTGCGCGGCGATCGAGAGCGACTGTTTTACTCGCACTGGTGGCTTCCGGATTTTTATTTGCGTTAAAGGGCGCCGCGATGACGGGTGATGCATCAGGCATGTTGGACCTTGAAATCCTGGGCGTGCTTTGGCAGACTCCAATCAGGATTGAACTGATGCTTCGAGTGGTCGGTCTCGTACTGATTCTGACAGGGTTTTTGATTGCAGGCATTGGAATCTGGATTGCCGGTATCGGAGGAATTTTGACACTTTGGTCGTTTGCTTGGGTGGGACATGTTGCCGGTTTGGAACTGACTTGGCTCAAACTACTGCTGATAGTGCATCTCGCTGGCATCGCTTTCTGGGTTGGAATTCTGTCGCCCCTGAAAACATTGGCAGCAGAAAAAGATCAGCTGTCTCGTGCGGCTCAATTGGGACACCGGTTCGGTCGGTTTGCCGCGGTTGCAGTTCCGACACTCATCGCTTCAGGGATTGTGATGGCATGGAATCTGCTAGGTGGGTTTGCAGCTTTGATCGATACGAATTACGGACTCATACTGCTTGCAAAAATTTCTGCGTTGGCGCTTTTGCTTACGGCTGCGGCAATGAACAAAATTCGTTTTGTTCCAGCTATGCAACGCGGCGAGCACTCGGCAGCGATTCAACTGCGCAAGTCCATTAACACAGAGTGGGTAATGGTTTATTTCATTCTTCTGGTTACCGCAATGCTGACAACAATCGCAACTCCGCCGGCGTGAAATAAGAGGCACCACTCTCTATGAAAATTGAAAGCGGTGGATTTTATGGGGCGGAATCGTCACCTAAAATTGCAATGTAGTTCGAGTAGGCGTATACCCTGTTTCGTTGCTTTCCGGTCAGTTCCCGGACAATTCCCAGGTTTTCAAGTACTGAAACTCCTTTTGATACCGCCGGAAAGGTAAGACCGGTCGATTGAGTGATATTGCTCAACGTCAGGACAGGGTCTTTTTGAAAGGCTTGATGGATTTGGACTGCCGACCCTTTGCGTCCACCGGCATTACGGATTTTTAACTCGTCATTTTGAAACAGATTTTTTAGCTGCATAGCGACAGAAACTGCGTGTTCAGAAGATTCCAGAACAGCATTCAGATAAAACTCCAACCAATTCACCCACCTACCCTCGGTTCTAACAGCGTTCAACAACTTGTAATACTCGGCGCGATGCTTGTTTATGTAGAGACTGATGTACAGCACAGGTTGGGACAGCAGGCCCTCATGGCACAGCTGAAGCACGATCAATAATCGACCAATTCGTCCATTGCCATCGAGAAATGGATGGATCGTTTCAAATTGAACATGGGTTAATCCTGTTTTTATAAGACTGGAATATGCAAAGTTTTCAGTATGTATGAATTTTTCCAATTCTGACATGCATTCATCGATAAATAGCGCAGGCGGCGGAACGAAAGCCGCATTGTCCGGACGCGTTCCGCCAATCCAGTTCTGGGTTCGTCTGAACTCTCCGGGACTTTTGTGGTTGCCGCGACTGGATCTCAAAAGGATCTCATGCATTTCCTTGATCAGACGATTACTCAGCGGAAAATCGTCTTTTCGCAATCTCTTCAGACCATATTCAAGCGCTTGCGCGTAGTTGACAACTTCGATCAAGTCGTCGTCGATTGCGACGGCGTGGTGTTGACCGAGCTCATACAGCAACACGTCCGTTAATGTGGAAAATACTCCTTCAATTCGAGATGAAAGCAAAGACTCTTTGCGAATATATGCAGACAGGTACAGCCTCGGGTCAGGAAGCAGCATTGAAATGCTGTCCAGCTTTCCGATCGCTATCAGTGCTTTGTCCAGCAACGTCTGCAATCGCCCGAGGTCCAAACCAATTTCTGGAGGTAAAGGGCCAGGAACAAATGCCCTCACTTCAGTGTCGCGGTACGACGTTATCTCGTATCTTCCCGATGAGTGATTATGCATAATCTGCTCTGTGCGGTTTTTTCCACTTCAAAATGACAAACTTAAAAATTACAAACTTATATTTCACGCAAGTGAAAATAGTACGTTTTCAATTAAACGATAATATATCATCGTTTAATTAAATCGCAATATTTGATTCTAATTTAACTAAGTTAAAGAGTGGATTCCATACTGAAGAGAGCGCAGAAGACGTCAAAATAGTGGCAATTGAAGCTGCAAACTTGGAATCACATTTCCAAAATTCCCGTCCATCCGATAAGCCGAGCGCTCATTTGTAGGCTGATCGATCACGATTTATTGAATTTACGGTTGAATTCTGAAATTAAAACCCTATAATTTGTTAGCACTCACCTAATGTGAGTGCTAACAGTCCTTGATACTGGCATCAGTTTTGATCGTAAGTATCTGTTTTTCTGATACAAAACGTTTGGAATTCGCAGTCGGAATCAGGTGAAGTTTTAGAACGTGCGCGAAGAGATTCGCGCGTTTTCTGTTTAATCGATATTGCAAAAATTGGAGGTATGCGTGAAAATTCGTCCACTTCATGATCGAGTAGTCGTTCGCAGGGTCGAAGACGAACGTAAAAGCCCTGGTGGTATTGTCATTCCCGACACCGCGGCCGAAAAGCCCATGCAGGGTGAAGTGCTTGCTGTGGGTAAAGGCAAGATTGAGGAAGGCGGTAATCGTCGTCCACTGGAAGTTAAAGTCGGTGACAAGGTAATCTTCGGCAAATATGCCGGTACCGAGTTCAGACAAGACGGTGAAGAAGTTCTCATGATGCGTGAAGACGACATCATGGCGATCATTGAATAATTTGGTTTAACAGCAAAGAGGTATTTGGAGAATTATCTATGGCTGCAAAAGAAGTTCAATTCAGCGAAAGCGCACGCGGCAGAATGCTGAGCGGCGTGAATGTGCTCGCCGATGCGGTAAAAGTAACGCTGGGCCCGAAAGGACGTAACGTCGTTCTTGAAAAGTCATTTGGTTCACCCACGGTGACCAAAGACGGAGTTTCCGTCGCTAAAGAGATCGAGCTTGGTGACAAGTTCGAGAATATCGGCGCCCAGATGGTCAAAGAGGTTGCATCGAAAACGTCCGACGTGGCGGGTGATGGCACCACTACTGCGACAGTTCTTGCTCAGGCAATGCTTCGCGAAGGCCTCAAAGCCGTTGCGGCAGGCATGAACCCGATGGATCTTAAACGTGGTATTGACAAGGCGACGTCCCGCGCGGTCGACAGCCTGCAGAACGTGTCAAAGCCATGTGCGGACCACAAGGAAATAGCCCAGGTCGGTACCGTATCGGCCAATGCAGACGAAGCGGTCGGCAGTATCATCGCAGAAGCGATGCAAACGGTGGGCAAAGAAGGTGTGATCACCGTGGAAGAAGGCTCAACCCTTGAAAACGAACTCGACATCGTCGAGGGTATGCAGTTTGACCGGGGTTATCTGTCTCCTTATTTCATTAACAACCAGGACAGCATGTCTGTCGAGTTGGATAACCCGCTGATTCTTGTTCATGACAAGAAAATCTCAAACATTCGGGATCTGCTTCCATTGCTCGAATCGGTCGCGAAAGCAGGCCGCCCATTGCTAGTGATCGCTGAAGATATCGAAGGCGAAGCGCTGGCGACTCTGGTGGTCAACAACATTCGCGGAATCGTTAAAGTCTGTGGTGTCAAAGCCCCGGGTTTTGGTGACAGACGAAAAGCAATGCTGCAGGATATCGCCATTCTGACTGCGGGTCAGGTCATCTCGGAAGAGGTTGGCATGAGCCTTGAGAATGCGAAAATTGATGATCTCGGATCTGCCAAGCGTATCCAGGTTACCAAGGAAAACACCACGGTAATCGACGGCGCAGGAAAGAAAGAGGACATCACTGCACGAGTGAACCAGATTCGCGCTCAGATTGAAGAGGCGACATCTGATTATGATCGTGAAAAAATGCAGGAGCGCGTTGCGAAACTCGCGGGCGGTGTTGCAGTAATTAAAGTTGGTGCTGCGACTGAAGTCGAAATGAAGGAAAAGAAAGCCCGAGTCGAAGATGCGCTTCACGCAACCCGTGCAGCTGTCGAAGAAGGCGTTGTCCCTGGTGGCGGCGTGGCGATGGTTCGCTCGGTTACCGACGTTGCTGAGGTCGAGGGTGACAACGCAGACCAGAACGTTGGCATCAGGATTGTACGCCGTGCGCTCGAGGAGCCGCTGCGACAGATCGTTGCCAATTCTGGTGAAGACGCATCCGTGGTACTCAACAAGGTTGTTGAGAGCAATGGAAACACCGGCTACAACGCCGCGACCGGTGAGTATGGCGATATGATCGAGATGGGAATTCTTGATCCGACCAAGGTTGCCCGTGCAGCGTTGCAGAACGCCGCGTCCATTGCAGGTTTGATGATAACCACCGAAGCGATGGTTGCGGAAATTCCGGAAGATAAGCCTGCTATGCCGGCACCACCGGACATGGGCGGCATGATGTAAATTTTTGTCGCTTGCGATCCAAAAAAGCCCTGCTCAGGCAGGGCTTTTTTGTGGGAATTATCCCCGTTTAAGTTGATCCACCAAAATTTATTCTAGCTCACTCATTCTGAATCGTGAGCACGCTGTTTCTCGGTTTGCAATTCAGGGACCAATCCACTCTTTTTGACCCGAGATCGGCTCAAAACACCACCTTTCCAGTCGAATTGCCTGCATCACAGACCGCCAAGGTCTTGATGCGAGCTAGCAAGTCGAATTCCTTGATTGTCTCCCACTGGCAATCTCGTTCGAACAAATGATTATTAAGTGACTTTACCACAAATTATTGTTTATAATATTTGATAATGATAAAGATTACTTTGATGTATATCTAAGTAAAGTTTCTATCGGCAATGTTAGTCCATGGAGACAATGTGATCAAGTTTTCCGGCCGCTAAGTTCGCCATGTGAGCATGGATATATGGACCTGTAACAGCATGAGCCGTTGTGCCCGAGCGCATTTATTCGGTTCATTTAAGTGTTGTAGATGGGAGAATCGAAAATCTCTCGACCCACCCTGCCGGACTAAGACATTCACCCAGATTGTTACAGTCAGTCCGAGACTTGACGTAAATTCTTTCCAATTGAATACTTGCGGGTAATACATGGCTGTTTACGCGACTAAAGTATCAGGACTTAGCTTGGGTGCAGGCGATACCGGTGTAAAAATGCTAATCGCAGACTTTCCGTTTGACTATGGAAATTTTCTTGCAAACGCAGCTGGACCCTGGTGATGATTCGGTATATGAGAAACTATCCCCAATAAAACTGAATGATGAAGACTGAAAACTGTTGAGGAAATCAGTAGCAGATTCCACTGCGTATAACAGACCGGCGGATCATCGCATGAAGTTTCCCACTGATTTCTTGAACAGTTAGTCCTGTTCAAACGAAATTACAAATGGAACTTGAATTTTGTGGAGTAAAGTTATGAAAGAATCAGAACGAAAGGTACAGTCCATAGAAAGGCGACAGTTTGTGTCTGCCTCAATTGCGGCGACGGTAGGTGTTTCAGTTGCTGGGTTTCCTATGCTATCCTTGGGCGATTCCAGCCCCTTGAAAGTAGGTGCATACGGCGGTTACTTTAAGGATTCATTTGACCAGTTCATTTTTCCTGAATTCACGAAAGCGACGGGGATCCAGGTCGAATCGGTGGCAGAACCCACGGGAGAAGCCTGGCTGGCTCAACTGAACGCAGCAGCATCTGCCGGCACAGCCCCCGCAGATGTATCCATGATTGCCCAAGTGCCGATGCTCAAAGGCCAAAAGACAGAGTTGTGGCTGCCGTTGGACGAAAGCAAATTGCCAAATTTGGGAAATGTCTCGCCCAATTTTGTACATCGTTATCCTGACGGGCGGCTCGACGGCGTCGGTGCCGTTGCTTGGTATATCACGTTAGTAACAAATTCTGACGTATATCCCAATGCTCCTGAAAGCTGGGATGAGTTGTGGAATCCTGCAAACAAAGGCCAACTGGGACTGCTGGCGCTGGTTACCAACTCTTTCCTGCTTGAAATTACATCCAAGACTTTTTTCGGGTCGACCGATGTTCTGGACGATGAGGCGGGACAGCTGGAGGTATTCGGCAAACTTGCGGAACTCAGAGACAATGTAGCGCTGTGGTATCGCGACGAAGCGCAATTTGAGCAAGCCCTTAAATCGGGAGAGATTCCAATGGGACAGTACTATCACGATGTGGCTGGATTGGCCGCGGCTGATGGGTTTCCAGTTCGAACAACGTTTCCAAAAGAAGGCGGAGTCAGCGATTCTGGACTCTGGGCGGTGTCAAAGGCATCCAAGAAAGTGGAGGAATCCCATGTGTTCATCAATTACATGTGCCAGCCTGACGTACAGTCGATGCTCTCCCTGAATGTTGGTACCGCCCCCACTGTGCCACGAGGACTTTTGAGTCTGACAGATGAGGAATTCTCGGCGGTATCAAGTGAAATCGACCCGATCGTGCCTCGTTATGACATTTACGACGGGAAAGAGGAATGGTTAGCCCAGAAGTGGTCTGAATTGATCGTCGGGTAGAATAACCGTAAAGCTTCACCGTCACACATTTTGTCTTGAGGCAGACTGGTGTCATACCTGCAGATCGAGGGAATAAATAAGCATTTCAAATCATTCTCTGCGCTAAAGGACATTAATGTGTTTATCCCGACAGGCAGTTTACTCTGCCTGTTGGGACCTTCTGGCTGCGGAAAAACCACCCTTTTGCGAATAATTGCCGGTCTTGAAACACCTGATTGCGGCCAGGTGTTTCTTGGCAACACAAACTTGTTGAACCTGCCTCCTCATAAGCGGGACATAGGCATGGTATTTCAGTCTCATGCCTTGTTCCCCCACCTCAATGTTTCAGAAAACATCGAATATGGACTTCGCATAGGCGGAGTTTCGAAGTTCGATAGACAGCAACGCGTCTCCGAACTGTTGGAATTAATCCAGCTGCCTGATGCCGCAGATAAACCAATATCTCAACTGTCGGGCGGTGAACAGCAGCGTGTCGCCATAGCCCGCGCTTTGGCTCGACGTCCAACCCTTTTTTTATTGGATGAGCCAACATCAGCGCTTGACGCAAATTTGCGGGAAACAATGCAAATTGAATTGCGCAGACTGCAGCAGTCTTTGGGAATTACGACAATTGTTGTTACGCATGATCAATCCGAGGCCATGACCATATCTGACTTTATCGCCGTAATGCAACAGGGAACCATTGAACAATTCGGCGCTCCATTGGAGATTTACGAAAATCCGAGCTCTGAATTCGTCGCCAATTTCATCGGTACAATGAACTTTCTGAACTGTTCCTGGAAAGAGGGATGCGCACACTTCGGAAACATCCGAATGATGACAGGCAAACAGGAATCAACGAAAATTCCCGATGGATCGCCTGTCAAAGTTGCGATACGACCCGAGAAGGTAGTGCTTGCGGACGCTGAGTCCGGCACTGGCAATGAACCAAACAGATTGCGCGGCGAAATCGAATTCATTCGCAATACAGGCAGTCTTGTTGAAATTCATATCGCCTGCAATTCTGCAAAAATCATCCATGTTTTTTCGCCGCAAACAGGCTCAGACCGGCTCAATGTATCCGAAGGGGATCGCGTCGCTGCATATTTGCCGCCCGAGCACTGCCTGCTCTATTCGGAGTGAATGGCGATGAGCTCGCAATATCGCAGCGGTCCGATACCCGGTTGGTACGCATTTTTCGTGCTCGGCATCTTTTTTCTAGTGCCGTTTTTTATTATGCTGAACTTCAGCTTCTATCACAAAATTCCAGGCGGGTTGTATGAAGCGGCATTCGAATTGAACAATTACAAAAGACTGATATCCCCGTTTTTCGGGCGAATTCTGCTTGTCTCAATCAGTTTATGCGCGTTTGCCTCGATAATCGCAGTAGTCTTGGGATTCGCACTGACGTACTTCATTTCAAACATGACCAAGCGGGGGCGAACTTTCTGGCTGGTGCTTCTGGTATCCCTGCTGTCGCTTTCAGAGGTGATCGTGGGATTTTCCTGGAGCACCCTTTTTTCGCGCACTGCGGGTCTTGGCGGCTGGCTGCATGCGTTCGGCTTGGTCGATGTGCCACGCGCGCTTTCACCCGGATTCGGCGCGTTGGTCGCTGCGCTCACATTCATTTGCGTTCCGTTCGCTGTACTCGTATTGTTTCCCCCGCTGACGCGCTTGCCAAGGGACTGGGTGGAGGTGGCCAGAACTATGGGAGCGACCCCGGCGTACGCTGTGATATCAGTGGTGATTCCATCGGTGCGTCCTGCAATTTTGGCTGCGTTTATCCTCTCGTTCATTTACTCACTCGGCTCATATGTACTGCCAATCATGCTTGGCAAACCGAGGCATTGGACGTTGTCGGTTCACATTACGGACCAGGCCCTGTACCAATCCAATTTTCCATTTGCTGCCGCACTTTCAATATTTCTCATTGCAGCTTCGCTATCCTTAATCG
Source organism: Arenicellales bacterium (assembly GCA_965202615.1). GTDB lineage: Bacteria > Pseudomonadota > Gammaproteobacteria > Arenicellales > JAJDZL01 > JAJDZL01. The sequence continues at coordinate 532,185 of OZ241837.1, read as the reverse complement.
CCTTGGTTTATCGTCTGCAATCAAGAACCGGTTAATTCATGCGCCTGCTAAGACATATTTTTCTCGGCATGATGTTCGTTGTTTTCGTCGCGCCTTTCATTGTCGTAGTCGGCGTGTCTTTCAATGAAAGAAAACAGTTATTGTTCCCCCCGCAGGGCTTCACATTTGATTGGTACTTGAGATCTTTATCGGAAAACGATTGGGTGTCAGCGATGGCAACGAGCTTTCTTCTCGCATCGGGCGCTTCAATATTTGCCGTTTGCCTTGCTGCACCTTTGGCGTTGTACTGCTGGCAAAGACTGAACTGGCAATCAAAGTTGTTGCGCGGCATGGGCCTGTTGCCGTTTATGCTCCCGCCTGTGGTTAGCGCGCTTGGATTTTTGGTGTTTTGGAGTTCAATCGGAAGCTACGGGCAGTTGTATGGCGCTGTAATCAGTCACGGCGTGTTTCTGGTAACCCTTCCGATGGTTATGATTCTTATCGGGCTTGATTCAGTTGATCGAAATTTGATAGATGCGGCAAGAATATGCGGAGCCTCGAGAGGCAAAGTTTATCTGACCGTCATCTTGCCGATCATTCGGCCGTTTTTGATTTTCGGACTGTGCTTTGCATTCGTTTTGAGTTTCAATGAGTACATCATTAGCTTCATGTTGATCGGGTTTACTCACGAAACTCTTCCGGTCAAGATTTTTAACAGTCTGCGATACGGATACACACCGATAATGGCCGTAGTATCTACATTCTTTGTGCTTCTTACCGTCGGTGTGCTGTGCGTTATTGCCTGGTTTGGAGATTTGCCGCGTCTGTTCGGCGCTTGGAGCAGTAATGACAGTTGAACTAAGCCGCGATACAGCCATGCAGATGCTTGACGTCTGGAGGCTGGATTCCTGCACGCAGATTCCTCTGCATGGTCCTTAACAAATTAATGCAGAAAATTCTACGCCAATCAAGTCCGATTTATGCCAAAACGGGCATATTTGATGTCGTGGTGAATGCCTATGCAACAAATGTCGATGTGTGAACATTTATGGTAACACTCCAAGTCGCTAACGATCTTAAGTTCAACGTTTCGATATTACGTCTTGAATTGCGAATCGACGGCTTCCAATGCACAAGCCATGAATAGCGATGTGGCTGCGGTCTCCTGACTGGTATTTCGGCGGATCAACTCATGGGTGGAAGTGTACGCAAACGTCGCCGGTTTGATTGACCGAATGATTCCCGTCTTCACCCAATGTTCAGCGTAGTGGGTTGAAAGAAAGGCCAGGAACTCCCCGCTAAGAATCAGATGCAGCAATCCTTCAATATTGTGTGCACGAGCACGGAAATTAAATGATCGGTGTAATTTGGGAGTCTGTTCAAGTGAAACATAGCCTCGCTGCGCATGACTGCATTTCGCAATTTCGTCAATGGAAATATTGTCATCGGATATTCGAAAAAGTCGGTGCCGCCGACTGGCGAACAGCTCCATTTGCTCATTGAATATTGGTTGGTAATTGATGTGAGACAGTCTCCTTGGAAAGAATCCGATACCCACATGGGCTTGACCGTCAAGCACCATCTGTTCAAGTTGATTCGGCGATTCCACTTCGAGAGAAATCCGAACTTCGGGAGCTTCATTGTGAAATTTCCGTAATGCCCGATGCAGGTGAAATGACGGGTGCGTTACCATATTGTCGATGACTCCGATGTTCAGTTCGCCACCCAGTTTCCCACGGGTCGATTCTATCGTTGTACGGAAGTTTTCCAAATGAGCGAAAAGTGCCTGGGCAGCGTCATGAACCTTTTTCCCTTCTTCGGTCAACGCAAACCCGGACCGCCCTCTTTGACATAGCGGCACACCTAACCGGTCTTCCAGCTTTGATATCTGAGTGCTGATCGTAGCCAGACTTACATTGAGATCGGCCTGAGCAGACGAGAATCCGCCACACCGCACGACAGTCAGAAAAACCCTCAACAGATTTAGATCGACATTAGCGATTGATGGAACAAGCACTGCAGCGCCTCCTTAGTTTGAATACATATCAAATAAATTGTATCAATTGGCTGTTTGTTGCTGAGGTCAAGGGCGACAACGAAGACCAGAACGCACGGCATCAGGATTGCATGCCGTGCGCTTAAGGAGCCGCTGCGACAGATCGTTGCCAATTCCGGTGAAGACGCATCCGTGGCACTCAACAAGGTTGTTGAGAGCAACGGCAACACCGGCTGCAACGCCGCGACCGGTGAGTATGGCGATATGATCGAGATGGGAATTCTTGATCCGGCCAAGGTTGCCCGTGCAGCGTTGCAGAACGCCGCATCCATTGCCGGTTTGATGATTGCCACCGAAACGATGGTGGCGGAAATTCCGGAAGACAGGTCTGCGATGCGGGCACCACCGGACATGGGTGGCATGATGTAAATTTTTGTCGCTTGCGATCCAAAAAAAACCTGTTCAGGCAGGTTCTTTTTTGCTGTTGAGCGAACAGCAGACGGATCAATCAAGTCAACGACTCCCATGTTTCTGCTTCGGTAGCAAAAGATACTGTAAAGCTAAGCTAAGCTGAGCGTTAGAATTTTGATTGAATGTCCGTTACCCGCGAAACATCAATGCAGTCAGGATATAGTCTGACCCTAGAATTGCGAGCGATGCAGTTACCACGGTACGCGTCGTCGCGCGACTGACACCTTCGGCCGTTGGATACGCGTCATAACCCTCAAAAACAGCAATCCAGGTTACGATGATTCCAAAAACGACGCTCTTGATCAGTCCGTTCATTACATCCAGCTTCAGGTCAACCCCGTCCGCGATGGAAGCCCAGTAGACACCCGAATCGACCCCCAGTTGCACGACACTCGCGAAATAACCACCCAGAATTCCAACCAGAGTAAACATCGCGCACAGCAGCGGAACCGCAATGATGCCAGCCAAAAGGCGCGGCGCAACGATTCTCTGAATCGGATTGACCGCCATCATTTCGAGTGCTGCAAGCTGTTCAGTCGTTTTCATCAACCCGATCTCGGCGGTCAGCGCCGACCCGGCTCTTCCTGCAAAGAGCAGAGCCGACAGCACCGGCCCGAGTTCCCGGGTCAAACTGAGCGCGACCAACAAACCCAGCGAGCTTTCCGCACTGAAATCGACCAGGGTGTAGTATCCCTGGAACCCCAAAACCATGCCGACAAACGCACCTGCAACCACTGTGATCGATACGGTCAGTACGCCAACCGAGTAAATCTGTCGTGTGACCAGAGACGGTCGTCGAAGTATGCTGAGAAAACTGCCGGTCACCTTGACCAGGAATATCGTGGCAACACCCAATCGGCCTACGATTTCAATCGCAAGTGCGCCGATTGATTGCACCCAGCTTGCTGGACTAGTGAGTATCAAGAAGCTCTCCTCGGAAATTTTCGGCCGGATAGTGAAACGGAACAGGCCCGTCGGGCAAGCCATGCAGGAATTGACGTACCGCGGGATGCGAACTCTCAAGTAGCTCGGCCGGTGTTCCGCTGGCCAAGACCGAGCCGTCACCGAGCAGAAAAACGTGATCGGCAATGCTGAGCCCCTCTTCAACATCGTGGGTGACGACAATCGATGTCGTATTCAGGGCATCGGTCAACTCCCGCACGAGCTTGGTGATGACACCAAGGGAAATGGGGTCCAGTCCGACAAATGGTTCGTCAAACAGCAGCAGTTCAGGGTCCATGGCCGTCGCTCTTGCCAGTGCGACGCGGCGGCCCATTCCACCCGACAATTCAGCCGGCAACAGGTCCTGCGCACCTCGAAGCCCAACCTGCTCCAGTTTCAATAAAACCAGCTTGTGTACCAGCGCTTCGGGCAGGTCGGTATTCTCGCGTATCGGGAAAGCGACGTTCTCGAATACATTAATGTCGGTCAACAGAGCGCTGGACTGGAACATCATGCCCATTCGTCGTCGCGTCGCAAACAGCTGTGCTTCCGTCAGATCATCGACTCGCTGCCCGAATACGCTGACTGTTCCCAGGGTTGGTTTAAGGCGGCCACAGATCAGGTTGAGCAGAGTGGATTTGCCGCAGCCGCTCGGCCCCATGATACAGGTGACACCATGCGTCGGTATTTCTATGGTAACATTAGCAAATATCCGCTTTTCACCAAAGTCGAATCCTGCACCTACGATCGCAACTACTGGCTCACTTTGTTCAGGCATCGGGTTCTGATAAGGAATGGAACTGTAGTTTAAATGTTCAGGAAAATAACCGATACAAATCCTTTGGCGCTCATTGGAGTCGTGCTGTTGGGCGCCTTGATCGTGATTTGCATTGTCGCGCTGATCGGTGGGTCTCAAAGCATGAAAGAAAGAATGGGTTTTGTCAGTTCACAATTGCAAGAACGTGAACAAATCGTGAAAATAGTAAAAATAACCAGAACTAACCCAGATTTGCAAGTAAATTATATGATTGAATCTGACAGACTGATACAGTATCCGGAGCGTGGAATCAGCAAATTCGAATCGCCGGTGTTTACGGAAATTTATGCCGATGGACGAAAACGGGTGATTACCGCACAGAAAGGCACTTTGATTGAAAGTACAAACTTGCTGGAACTCGTCGGTCAAATTGAGATTGTTGAAACGGATTCTGCCGATCAGACGAAAGCGAGAACAATGCGCTCAAGCGATCTAGTGATAGAGCTGAATGTACCTGAGTAGTTAACCGAGAACTTTATACGCTATGAATATGAACCGTACAGTCATTATTTTTCTATTTACCTTGTTCTTTGCGCTTTTTGGTGCAACAGTCAATGGAGAGCAAGATGATATAACTATTGAATCACAGTTCATCACTTACAAACAAGATGCCAAGCATACGATGTTTCAGGGTGATGTCGCTGTGATGCGAGGCGATATAGAAATCTTTGCCGATTTAGTTGAACACCACTGGGAGTCGGACGATGGAGAATACATCGTCGCTAAAGGAAATCCGGTGCGGTTCACACATACAGTGCGCGACAAAGATAAGGAGATTCGCGGTTCAAGTTCCGAGCTGATTTACCTATTCGAATCTCAAGAAGTGTGGTTGAACGAGAACGTGAAAATCGAGGATAATCGAACGACTCTGCGTACCAGCCAGGCGGTCTACAATATACAGACCGCTGAACTGAGAACTATATCGAAGCCTCCAGAATCTGAAGGGGGAGAACGGCAGAAAGCAACCATTTCGATCAATGACGGCGAGTGATTCGCAAGCCAAGCGTTCGCGTCCTGTTGTCAGACAACTTAGAGTCGCGGACATCAGCAAAAAGATCGGTTCAAAACGTATTGTCAATGCGGTTAGTTTTCATGTAGATAGCGGAGAAATAATCGGATTGCTCGGTCCAAACGGAGCCGGAAAGACAACCTGCTTTCATATGGTTGTCGGTCTGCATTCGTGTGATCGTGGTGCGGTGTATATTGATGGATACGACATCACGAGCCTGCCGATCTTTTCCAGAGCCAAGCTGGGGATTGGTTACCTTCCTCAGGAATCTTCAATTTTCCGCAGACTGAACGTAGAAGATAACATCAAGGCGGTACTCCAGACTCGAAGAGACCTCAACAACTCCGCGCAGACCAAGCGTTTGGAAGACATTCTGAGCCTGTTTCGCATTGAAAGAATTCGCAAGCAAGCGGGCACGACACTGTCTGGTGGCGAGCGGCGAAGAGTGGAAATTGCCCGGGCATTTGCACTGGAACCAAGATTCATACTGTTGGATGAACCATTCGCCGGTGTTGATCCAATCGCGGTTGAGGAAGTTGTCTCGCTGATCCGTCTGCTGACGCAATTGAACGTCGGTGTCCTGATAACCGACCATAATGTGCGGGAAACTCTTGGAATTTGCACTAGAGCGTACATCATGAATCAGGGCAGCGTGATTGTTTATGGCAGTGCCGAAGAAATCTTGAACGACCAAACCGTAAAAAATATCTACCTCGGAGAGAAATTTCGGATTTAGACGCGCGGACGACCCGCTCAATCTTCAGCAGTTCGGATAGTCGTTGTTGTAGAATTGAATAGGTTGACTACAACTTTCGGACCCATTCTTGCATGAGACAGCGCACGGAACTAAGGCAGCGACAAAAGCAGGAATTCAACGCGCGATTCAGTGCTGCAATTCAAATTCTTCAAAGGCCGGTAGCCGAACTCGCTGATGAAATCCGGGATGTTTTAGACACCAACCCCCTGCTGGAAGAATTCGACATGCCGGCTTCAGACCCTGCTGATTCTTTTGGCGACCCGCCAAACCCGGCATCTTCAACGATACAGGCGGATTCTGATTCGTGGCTTGACTATACCGCACAGGCTGTGGAAACGCAGTCCGTGAGAGATTATTTGATGCAACAGCTTTACACGGCTGGTCTTGATGGAAACAGCCGAGTCATCGCCGAGACAATTGTCCAGGCAGTTGATGACCGGGGCTACCTGACCGAGTCAATCGAGGAGATTCGAGATCTAATCGCCGGTCGCACGCATGCGACGATGGCGGATGTTGAACACGTACTCAAGATAGTCCAGCAATTTGGTCCACCGGGAATCGCCGCGCGGGACCTCAGAGAATCCCTGCTGAACCAGCTTGATGCAATCGATGCCACTTCAATCACCGCCGCGAACGCCAGAAAGATATTACGCGATTTCTTTGACCTGCTGTCGCATAACCTGTTTCAGCAAATTGCTGCAGATGCTGCGCTTGACATCGAATCAGTGGATCAGGCCATTGCGCTGATTCGCTCTCTGAATCCCTACCCGGGCTATCAGTTCGGCGATGCGGCGACCCCGATTGTGCCCGACCTCATCGCCCGTAAAATTGACGATCATTGGCAGGTTCAGTTGAATTTACAAGTATTGCCGAAAATTAGAATCTCGAGTCACTATCGAGACATGATGAACAGTATCGATAAAGGCGAGGGACGGGAGTTTCTGAAACAGAACTTGATCAGCGCCAATGTGTTTCTGCAGAACCTTAACCGCAGACACGAAACGGTCATCCGGGTGGGAAAGGAGATTGTCAAGCATCAGCAGGCTTTTCTTGAGTACGGAGACCAGGGCATGAAACCATTGAAAATCAGTGATGTTGCGCTGTCGCTAAATTTGCACGAATCCACGGTCAGCAGGGCTTGTTCGCGCAAATATATAATGACTCCGAGAGGCACTTTCGAATTGAAACGCTTTTTTTCCGTACGGATCCCGAACCGGTTTGGCAATGATGAGTCGGCAGAGGCGATAAAACATAAAATTGCCCGGCTTATCAAACTGGAAGACGCAAACTTTCCCCTGAGCGACCAGCAAATCACCGAACAGTTGCGCGGCAGTGGCGCGCAGATCTCTCGACGCACCGTCGCAAAATATCGAGCCGAGCTGCACATTCCGGCATACGGCGCGCGCAAAAGTTTAACCATCAATCAATTGGAAAATGAGGTAGTGTAATGGACATATCGATCACTGGACATCACGTGCACATTTCAGACGCGGTTCGGACCCATGTGAACAAGCGGTTGAAAAAAGTTGAAAACCACTTTCGGCAGCCGACGAACGTTGAAGTGGTATTGCACAAGGAACACGATTCTTTTCACTCGGAAGCAACCATTCACGGAAAACGAATGGCAATTCACGCCAGTTCTCGATCATCCAATATGTTTTCTGCTATCGACGCGATGGCGAGCAAACTCGACAGGCAGGTCATCAAGCACAAAGAGCGGCTGACCAGCCACGGCAAACATGGGAACCGCCCGCTGGACATCCGATACTGATGAGCGACAGTCTGGACCAATCGCCATCGGCCGGGCGCCCGGAAACGGACGTACGGCTGAATGAAGTCTTCTCTTCCGATCGCGTTCAGCTGAATGTCGCGGTGTCAAGCAAAAGACGTTTGATTGAAGTGATTGCAAAACTGTTTGCCAATAGCAGCCAGCACGTGATGAACAAGGATACCGTGTTTCGCTCACTGATCGAGCGCGAGCGGCTCGGCAGCACATGTGTAGGCAATGGCGTGATGATTCCGCACAGTCGGTTGCACAGTCTGCCAGCTCCGCTTGGTGCAATCGTTCGGGTGACGACGCCGCTGAATTCAGAAGCGGATGATGAAATTCCGATTTCACTGGCCTGCGGGTTGCTGGTTCCGGCTGAATGTTCCGACCTTCATATCCGAATACTGGCGAAGCTGGCGCAAGGATTTGCTGAACGAAATCTGCATAGTCAATTGATGGATGCTGCAAACGAGGCAGAAATAATCGATCAATTGGTGAAATTTGACAATGAATCGCTGGATCGATAACCGGGTGCCTCGATCAAAACAAGCCTGAGCTTGCACAATACCGTTGCGTAACACAAAAATCCACCAGAGATTTTCCGATTAAGCCACTCGAAAAAAATTCTAAACACCTGAAGATCATTAGTGGTCTGTCCGGGTCTGGCAAATCCATTGCCTTGAGCGCATTGGAGGACATCGGATTTTACTGCGTAGACAATCTGCCGGTTCCGCTGTTGGCACAGTTCACTCAGAATGTGCTTGTTTCAGACGAGAATACGATTCAATATGCCGCGGTTAGCATTGATTCGCGCAATCAGGATTTTCTCAAGTATCTGAATGCGTCTCTTGGCACGATAAAAGATCTTGGGGTTGGAATCGAATTTATGTTTTTGGAAGCGGAAGAAGCGATTTTAGTCAAGCGCTATAGCGAGACCCGGCGTGTGCATCCGCTGATGAGTGAGTCCGTGTCGCTGGTAGACAGCATCAAACTGGAGCGGCAGTTGCTGGTTCCGTTGGCGGAACGCGCGACAAAGCACTTGGATACGACCAACCTGACGCCGCACGACCTGCGTTTCCTGATCCAGGAGGAGGCGGCTGAATTTCACATCGGCAGCGAGATTCTGCTGTTCAAGTCGTTTGCGTACAAGTACGGCGCTCCGCTGGATGCAGATTACGTTTTTGATGTGCGCTGTTTGCCCAATCCATACTGGGTCGAAGGTCTCAAACAGTACAACGGACTTCAGGAACCCATCCGGGAGTTCTTTGCGACCAAACCGGATGTGGAGCGCATGATTGAACGAATTGACAGTTTCATCAGTGAATGGCTGTCGGAATTTCGTTCAAGAGGCCGCCCCTACATGATCGTTGCGATCGGTTGCACTGGCGGGCGCCACAGGTCTGTCTACGTTGTCGAGAGACTGGAGGAAAGATTCGCGGCACGTGGCACCATTGTTCAAAAACGACACAGCGAGATTTCCTGAGCCTTGGTTGAGGGTGAGATCAAGGTATTGAACGTGCTCGGGTTGCATGCGAGAGCGGCGACCGAGGTGGTGCGTACCGCTTCGCGATTCGAGAGCGAGGTTTGGCTGAGCAACAGCAGTCGGGAAGTCAACGCGAAAAGCATTATGGGCGTGATGATGTTGGCGGCGACGCAGGGAACCACGCTTAATTTGCGCACTGATGGCGCGGACGAACGCGACGCGTTTACAGCAATGGAAGACATCTTCAAAAAACGATTCGGCGAGGACGAGTAATTGTTCTATTTACAGGGGGCCGGTGTTGGTGCCGGTATCGCGATAGGTCCTGCTTATGTGATCCAGCACTCGGTCGTTGGCGCAGCAGTCCGTCGCGTCGAAGAAGACCAGATTGACCATGAAATCGAACGCCTTGAGCGAGCACTCCTGAGCACCTCAAAAACTCTTGAGAAAACGAGATCGGAAGTACCGGCAAGCGCACCCAAGGAAATCGCTGCGTTTCTGGACGCCCACATTATGATGGTCAATGACGCGACGTTGCGGGATGCGACCGTAGAAATGATCCGGGACAACTATTTCAGTGCCGAATCAGCCCTGACCATGCATCGAAACGAGTTGGTCGAGGTATTCGAGGAAATGGAAGACGAATACCTTCGAAGCAAAAAAGACGACGTCGATCAGGTCATCCAGCAGATTCATCGTCAGTTGCTGCTGCAGGACAATTTCGAAAGTCCCGATATCGCCGATAACCTGGATGGCACCATCTTGGTTGCACACGATCTGACTCCAGCCGATACCGTTCAGTTCATGCAAATGAAAATGGGTGCCTTCGTCACCAACCTCGGCAGTCCCATTTCCCATGTCGCCATATTGGCCAACAGCCTGAAAATTCCAGCGGTGGTCGGGCTGCATGGTGCGGTCCGGCACATTGCCCACGGCACCACGATCGCAGTGGATGCCAGCACGGGCAGTGTGATCGTTGATCCGGATCAGGAAACACTGGACAAGTTGATTGCTCGTCGCGCCGAGCATGAGCGCCGCCAGGACAAGTTGCTGGCGTTCAAGGATCAAGAACCGATTACGCTGGACGGGGAGAAAATTACGCTTCTTGCGAACGTCGAGTTGCCTGAAGACGTTGAACACGCGCTGCATTGCGGCGCGATGGGGGTTGGTCTGTATCGAACCGAATACCTGTTTATGAACCGCCTGCATCTGCCCACCGAGGAAGAACAGTTCCAGGCTTATTCGTACGTGGTCAAATCGCTGAAACGGGTGACCATACGAACACTTGACCTTGGCGCCGACAAACAGGTGGACGGCGGTCGAAAACAGGGCAAAGTGGCGATCAATCCGGCACTCGGGTTGCGAGCGGTTCGACTCTGTCTGCGCTCTGTCGGTACATTCCGCTCCCAGTTGCGTGCAGTTTACCGGGCATCGGCCTTTGGTGAAGTTCAATGCCTGATTCCAATGCTGTCGAATCTTGACGAGATCAAGCAGGTCCTCACCATTATTGATGAAGTAAAGCGACAGTTGGACAGTGAAAATGTCGTGTACGACCCTTCGGTTAAAGTGGGTGGGATGATCGAAGTCCCGGCGGCCGCGATCACTGCGGATCAGTTTGCCCAGGAACTGGATTTTCTGTCAATCGGAACAAATGATCTGATCCAGTACACACTGGCGATAGATCGTGTCGACGACGAGGTGAATTATCTCTACGACCCGCTGCACTCTTCAATTCTGCGACTGGTCAAAAGTGTCATCGATGCCGGAAATAAGTACAACAAACCGGTTTCCCTGTGTGGTGAAATGGCGAGCGATGGCATCTATACACGCCTGTTGCTCGGCATGGGGTTGCGGATTTTCAGCATGGATCCCGGAGCCATTCCCGAGATCAAGCAGACCATCCGGGTCAGCGATATCAGCAAGTCAACTCCTCACATCGCAAAAATCATGGACTGCCCGGATTCGATGGTTCGAGAAGGCATGCTGCAAAACCTCAATGACCAAGGTACGCCAGCCGTCTCTCAAATCTGAATTTTGCATCATTCGCGATCGGACTATGCATTCGCCCGCAACCACAAATCCTAACCAAACATCATCATCGGGTGTAGATTCACCGATACCATCAAGTCCCGCTTGAAGTTCACCAGATCTAGTGAGACCAGTAAATCCTATCGGTTTTGGCGTTTACGAATCACCAAAACTTCTCGCGAATCGCTTCGGTCATGTCGAGATTCACTATCACGCCTCTCGGCTCCTCAAACTCGAATTATTCGACCTGAATTTCCAATACAAACCATAATTGCTTGACGCAAGGAGTCAATCCTCCTTTGATCAAAATGACTTTCCAACATTATGCGAGACGCTTGAAGTGGAATTGAACTTCGGTTTTCGAGTTGAAACACACAAAAAACCATAATCCAACGATATTGTGGTTAAACGAAAGTTCAAGTTTTGAATCTTCAAACAGAATTAGTGACCTGTTTCGGTCGTAAACTTCCACTATAGAATTTCCCTGACAAGCGTGCAAAATGACACTTCCGAATCAAGTAAGAGCAGTAGTCTTTGGTCTCGGCGGTGTGGTCGTAGAGCTCGACTCAAAATCTCCGTGGCACAAATTGAATGAAATCGGAATGGGTCACTTTGAACCAAGGGATTTTGAGGAAAATTTCAATAGTGGGATTGAAAATTATTCATTAAGAGAGCGTGCTGTAGCTGGCCTAATCTCAAGCGAACAATACATCGGTGCAGTTCAGAAGCTCTTGCGGAAAGAAATACCGGCCGACAAAGTACAGGACATTCTCAATTTAGCGATTAAAAGTGTAAATCATGATGTTATCGAAATATTACAAGAATTGAGAAAGAATGGCTTGATTCTCGCCTGTCTAAGCAATGTGGACCAAATTCATTGGAATTTTCTTGTCGAGAAATACAGTATCGACTCATATTTTGATATGTGTTTTTGTTCTCACAGTTTGAAACTTGCAATTCCAAATTCTGAAATTTTTGATAAAGTTCAAGAAGATCTTATTGTCTCTGAGCAAGAGATATTTTTTACAGATAACAATCCAACCCACATTGTTTGTGCGAGAAAGACAGGTTGGCATGCAACTCAGTTTGTATCGCACGAGTACCTCAAAAGCGAACTGAAATCGTTGGGAATCAATGTTATTCGTGGCGAGCAAAACCAGAGGGGTCCTTTCACAGTCCAAACAAGGTCGGTTGTGTATGACAGTCCATGGCTTACACTCCATAAGGAGGTAGTACAAGACAGCAATGGTAACACCCGCGAGTTCGGGCGAGTCACAGCCACCGATGGAGTTGCGATTTTGCCTGTGTATCGAAATAACGATATTCTCTTAGCTAGAGAATTCCGATATGCCCTTGCAACTGAAAGTCTTGAAGCATTCAGCGGAGGATTGGACCCGTCTGAGGCAGTTATTGAATGCGCCAAACGGGAACTATACGAAGAGTCAGGGTATAAAACAGACAAGCTAATTTCAGTTGGAAGTATAGATCCGTTTACCTCCCTCATTGATGCTCGTGTCCACTTGTTTCTTGCATATTTAGATGAGGCAAATTGGGATCATCCCGATGAGTCGGATGAAATTGAAACTGTAAGGCTGAGTATTCTAGATGCGCAACGATTAATTCTTGATGGAACGATCTCACACGCTCCAACTCAAATTCTTATATTTAATCTCACTAAACCCTCATGATCGGGCCTGATTAATCACCCGCGCGCAGATGAAATATGACGCAGCGACGCTGCGTTTTTTTATGATATGTGCGGAGGCTGAAAGGTGGTCGTTCTTACAATTGGTGGAGAGAGCTTGCTCCCGTCCCCGTAACTAAACTGATCCGAGCGGATTTGCACCGAACCCCGCAATGTTTCCGGTCCTGTGGCGGACTGTGAACGAAAGGCAAATTGGCTGCATCGTTCAGATGCATGTCCAGCGTCCATCCGCTTATCAGCCTCCGCATTTTAACCCCATCTATTCAGGGAGCGATTATGATAAACGATGACTTGCATGTTGTCCATGCTCGTGCGGCGGGCTTGGATGTTCACAAGATGAGGATTACGGCGACGGTTCGCCTGTGCGAGACGCACGGCGGCGAGAGCCGTTGCGAGACGCGCGAGTTCAGTGCGTTGCCCAAGGGACTGGGAGAGATGGTTGAGTGGCTGCTTGGTCACGGAGTCACGGCTGCGGGCATGGAGGGTACCGGGATTTACTGGCAGGCGCCATGGACGGCGCTGGATGATGTCGGAATCGAAGTGGAGTTGTATCATGCGCAGCATGTCAAACAGTTGCGCGGGCGCAAGACCGATGTGGAGGACAGCCGCTGGCTGGCACGCATCTGCCAGTTCGGCTTGGGGCGCGGGTCTTTGATGGTGTCAGTTCGGTTCCGTCAGTTGCGTTTGCTGTCTCGCAATCGCCGCCAGCTGGTCAAGGAGCGCAGTCGGGCTCGAAACCGGGTGCAGAAGGTGCTGGATGTTTGCGGCATCCGCATCAGCGGGATTCTCAGTGATGTGTTCGGCATGAACGGACGCATCATTTTGAATGGCTTGGTGACCGGGCATTCAAAACAAGAGATTCTCAAGCGCTTGAGCAGACATGTGCGGGCCAAGGCGAACTTCTTGTGTGATGCACTCAGTGCGCAGCTGTCTGAGGTGGACCGCTTTGTGCTGCAGTCGCATTTGCGCCAGCATGAACATCTGCACCAGCAGATCTGCGAGGCCGAGGTATTGATTGACGAGAAGCTGGGCGAGTTCCAATCGCAGTTGCAGTTGCTGGAGACCATTCCGGGCATCAGTCACCAGTCGGCCTGCGACATTCTGATCGAGACCGGTGCCGACCTCAGCGTGTTTGGTAGCGCGAAACGGTTCAGCAGCTGGGCCAGGCTTTGTCCTGGCAACAACGAAAGCGGCGGCAAGCGCCGCAATGCCCGCTCGGTGCGCGGCAATCCGCATTTGCGAACCGTTCTGGTCGAGTGTGCGTTAGCCGCATCGCGCACCAAAGACTGCCAGTTTCATGGCTATCACAAGGCGCTGCACATTCGGCGCGGCTACAAGCGTGCAACTGTTGCGACTGCGCACAAACTGGCCAAAACCATTTTCTCGGTCTTGATCAACCAGCGGCCGTACCGCGACCCTCAATTCGATTACGAAGCTCTGGTGGTCAAGCGCAATGCGGCACGTTGGATTCGAAAGCTCAAGGAGTTCGGCTATATCGAAGTGCCCGAATCGGAACCAATGCCCAGCAAAGCTGCCGCCTGAGAACACGAAGCGTTGAATTCGCCGCACTGGCAGGTCGCTTGATCGCTGAATGAGTTGTGGGGACAGCTTCGCCAAGCGCAACACAGTCCGGCTGAATTCTGATTAGTCAATCGTTATATTCGCGAACCTTTGGCGAGGGGCGCACTATCTACGCGCCTGCAGGGTGGTTTTCCCCCGATATATTTCAAGGCAAATAGGTAAGATTAACCTTGAATGAGAGTTCTTCGTTGGGTGCTGTATTTTTCGGTTTGCCAAGTCAATCCAACATGTTTGAACACCGGAATTCGGAGCGGGTTTTCGCTTTTTCACTTCATATTTCCCGAGTTCGGGCATTTGTGCCGCAATAATCGGTTGAATAAGTCAAACTGAACAATTTGCGAGCCACAAAGTAGTGTCCAGCGGTTCCAGTAGCGAGCATATGTTTCGTAGTCCGGCCTTGATGATCAGACAGGTGGCTACCAGCATCGTAACATCATCGTCTCAGACAACAGGATTTGCAGTTCCGCCACGAGTGCAGTGATTGTGCATCAAGCAGCCGTCTGCAATCCGAATGTTGATTCGGACCAGCGAGTTTCTTTTCCGGTAGAGTAGTTTCCAGCAGTGGGTGGAGGCCGCGACAATTTGCCGCTGTCACTCCAACTGCTTCAAGTCCACTTTGAGTGATCGGCTCAGGTTACCACAATGGTGCAGGCTTTGCCTAGGCGTTGGCGATCATCTCGACCCTTGCGCACTAAGTCATGCACCACACCACCGGGTACACCCACTAGAGTGCGCTACACCGTTTCTCATAGCATTAGCAATGTGCGAATTCGGGAGCCGGGGCCAGCAACTGCTATAAATTCTACCCGAACTACAGCGGCAGTCAGAGCATCGCTACCCCAACCAATAGATTTCTGGTTTTCAAAAATAAAATTGAAACATTACCAGTCACATGACGCGAATAGACTTGACGCATGCAATTGAGAGTCTTCATAAACTTACACAGAATGCCTAGCCGACTCGCGAATGTGAAATGCTTCAATTCCAAAAATTTCGACAAGATCTTGACTCGTGCCAATAGCCATTGCGTTCACCCCGTCCTGTTTGTCGAATCATTTACTTATTTCTGGTGGGTTGTTGTGCTAAAGTCGGGTCTGTTCACTTGTGCTAAACTATTGACGGTTTGACCAGACAGTAAACTCCCCCGCTGTCTTTATTTCACCTGGATATTGTCATGGCAGTCGCTGAGCACACCGACATCCGTAAAACTGTATTGGATCTACTCGAACACGGGTCGACCTCCAATCTGCGCGAGTACATCCATGGCATTCACGGTGCTGACTTGGCGGCGGTTCTGGAAAGCCTCCCGCCCGGACCCAGGAACCTGGTCTGGTACGAGGTTTCAGAAGTCGATATGGGGGAAATGCTGACCGAGCTTTCGGACCAGGTTCAGGAAAGCCTGATGAACGAAATGGAGCCGCGCACACTCATTCGCGTTCTCCAGATGCTCGACATTGATGAAATTGCGGAAGTGATGCCGCGGCTTTCACCGAAGGTGGCTGCGGATGTGCTGGTTGCACTGGATGAAGAGCGCCGCAAAGGCCTCGACACCGTTCTGTCCTACAAAGAAGACACCGCGGGACGAATTATGAATGTTGACGCGCCGGTCCTGCGTGAAGGTGTGACGGTCGGCGTCGTGATGCGTTACTTGCGGGTGATCGGAGAGTTGCCTGAACACACCGACAAAATTTACGTGCTTGACAGTTCGGGCAAACTTCGCGGGGCGGTGTTGCTTCGCAATCTGGTCACCGCGAATCTCAACTCGAAAATCGACGAGCGCATTGATGAGGACCTGTTTCGCTTCTCACCTGACGATCCGGAAGAACAGGTCGCCCTGGTGTTCGAACGCTACGACTTGACATCTGCGCCGGTCGTTGATGAAGACGGGCGTCTGCTGGGCAGAATTACGATTGACGATGTGGTTGATTTAATGAAGGACACCGCCGGCAAGAACCTGCTGGCCCCGGCCGGTCTCGATGACGAAGATGATATTTTTGCGCCGGTTATCTATACAGCCAGGCGAAGAGCGCTGTGGCTGGGAGTGAACCTGGTCACTGCGGTGCTTGCTTCAATCGTCATTGGCTTGTTCGAGGCTACCATAGAGAAACTCGTTGCTTTGGCGGTGCTGATGCCAATCATCGCGAGCATGGGTGGAAATGCCGGAACGCAAACGTTGACTACAGTGATTCGCGGACTCGGTGTCGGAACGATATCAACCGCCAATGCGATCGATGTGCTGAAAAAAGAACTGCTGGTCGGTGGTCTGAACGGTTTGATTTGGGCCGCTGTTATGGCTGTTGTTTCGATTGTGTGGTATCAGAACTATGGACTGGCGGCAATTGTCGCAGCCGCCATGCTGGTCAACATCTCTGTTTCCGCAGCGTCGGGAGTGTTGTTACCGGTTTTGCTGCAGAAAATGGGCATCGATCCGGCGCTTGCCGGCGGTGTGTCACTGACAACAATTACGGATGTTGTCGGCTTCCTTGCCATTCTCGGAATCGCGGCGGTTTTCCTGGTTTAGTCTGCACGATTTTTCCGAGTTGCGGCAATCGATAGGGCTATCAGCGCCGCGCAAAGAACCAGAATCGGTGTAAACCCGAAACGTACAAAGGGGGTGGTGCCGGAAGTTGGAACAATCGATGTTCTCAGAATCATTCCTTCGCTTTGAGACAGTTGGTTAATCACCCGGCCGCGGTGATCGATTGACACGGAAATTCCCTTGTTTGCCGCTCTCACTACCGGGCGGGCGGTTTCAATCGCCCTCATTTGCGACATCTGCAGACGTTGATGGGGTGCAAGCCGGTCACCAAACCACGCGTCTTCGCTGAGATTGATGAGATAAGACGCATCCGGAAGCATTTTCAGAATATCTTCGGGAAAAGCGTCTTCATAGCAGATGGAGACGCCTGCGGGTTGCCCGGCAAGTCTAAGTGGCGCTTGCGGTGTGCCATATTCCGTCATGTCGGAAGCGGGCAGAATAACGTAGTCTGACAGCCATCCAAGCAGGTTTCGCAAGGGCGTGTACTCACCAAATGGCACCAGCCGGCTTTTGCGGTATTTCTGTACACCGTCATCCGTGATTCCGTAAGCGCTGTTGTAATAGTTTGTGATGTCACCT
This sequence comes from Arenicellales bacterium, assembly GCA_965202615.1. GTDB lineage: Bacteria > Pseudomonadota > Gammaproteobacteria > Arenicellales > JAJDZL01 > JAJDZL01. The sequence goes on along the minus strand of OZ241837.1, from coordinate 514,534 downwards.
TCAGCCTGCTCTTCCAGCGTGCCGATCAGGAAATCGGCGGGAATTTCTTCAAGAAGCTCCCAGAGCCTGAGCTTTTCGAGTCGGGTATCGCGGTAGGGCAACGCGATTTCGGGCCACAAGACAAGGTCATTGTCTGCAAGGGTCCGACTCTCGGTGACAAAATAGTTCAGCAGCTTAACCGCGTTTTCCTGATCCCATTTTTCCAGAACCGAAACATCCCCCTGTATGATTGCCACCTTGATCGGTGAATGGCTTTCACTCGCCCAGTCAATCCGCTCGCCGATGAAACCGGCGAACGAAACGGCTGCGATGACCACTGCCGGCAAAATCGCAGACCTGCGCACGAGAATCAGGGCCAACGCACCGGCGATCGTACAGACCGCGAAACTGACACCAAGTACACCCAATACCGGCGCCCAGCCTGATAACCAGCTTCCTGTTTGGCTGTATCCGATGTACAGCCAGGGAAAACCGGTAAACAGCCAGCCTCGCACCCATTCGGTCAGTACCCACAGTGCCGGGATCATTGCAAGATAATGCCAGGTGTCGGATGTGCGAAATTTAGCCTGCAAATATCCACTGAGCGCAACCAGCGCTGACATGATGCACGCCAGAAGAACGACTGCAGCACCCGCCAATATCGGCAAAGCCGATCCAAACTCATGGACGCTGATGTAAATCCAGTGGATGCCCAGTCCATAAAACCCCACTCCAAAGGCAAAGCCGAGCAATGCGGCGCGACTTGGTGAGACAGGGCTCCACAACCAAAACAACAACGCGAGTGTGAAAAAGGCGACAGGGAAGAAACCAACCGGTTCAAATGCCAGGTTGGTCAGTAGCCCGGCCGCCAATGCGAGCAACACGGGAAGATAGCCTGCTGTCCGTAACCGTCCAGGAGACAATTTCGTATTACTGGGTGGGTTCGCTAGTCGGTTGACTGACGGGGGTGACGTTGAGATTCAGTATGCGCCTGCTGTCGGCTTCGGTCACCTCAAATTTGAAGCCGAGATGATCGAACTTCTCTCCAACATGGGGAACCCGACCGGCCAGCTTCAGAATGACGCCACCAATGGTATCAACATCGTTCGGAAAATTTGCGCCGAGGTATTCATTGAACTCTTCAATGTCGGTTTGGGCGTTGACATGGAAAAGATTTTTGTCCGGCTGCGTGATCATGTCGTCGGTTTCAATGTCTGACTCATCTTCAATATCACCAACGATTTGCTCCAGTACGTCTTCAATCGTAATCAGCCCGGCGATACCCTTGTACTCGTTCACTACGATCGCCATGTGGCTGCGGCGTTCCTGGAATCGCTTCAGCAGGGAATGCAATCGCATGCTTTCTGCCACGAACAGGGGGTCGCGAACGGAATCGAACAGGTTAAACTCCTGGTCGCCATTGTCGTTGCGGTGGTGGAGGATGTCTTTGGCGAGCAAAATACCCTTGACCTCGTTCTCGGCGTTTTCGTTAATCACTGGAAATCTTGAGTGTCCGGACTCGGTAACGCACTTCAGGATGTCTTCAAGCGTCGATTCATGATCAATGGAAACCATCTTTGCGCGGGGAATCATCACGTCCCTTACTTTGCGTTCGGTTGATCGCAGTACGCGTCGGATTATTTCGTACTCTTCACGCTGAATGACCTCGGAGTCCCTCGCCCGGCGCATGTCATCAATCAGGTCTTCAACAGTTGCCGGGGACAGCACCGCACTGGCGGCTGTTTTACGCATATGACGCGCCCATGAATCGGGAAAAAGTTCAGAAAGTTTCATGATGCGCGTTCGTGAAGTTCCGGATGATGCAATCCGAGCCGTTCCAATATTGCCCCTTCTGCCGATTCCATTTTTAATGCTGCCTGCGGCTGGTCGTGGTCGTACCCTGTCAGGTGCAGGATTCCGTGCGCAACAATGCGCGCCCAGTGGGCCTGTCGGTCCGTATGATAGCGATCGGCTTGCTGATTGATCACGTCAGCACAGACGACTACATCTCCAAGCAGGCTGGTGTCGACGCCGCCAGGTGGATTGAGCGGGAATGACAGAACGTCAGTCGCTTTGTTTTGTTGTCTGAAGCGGTGGTTGAGCGAGGTGATTTCCGCTTCGTCGACGACCCGTACGGTTACTCCAGCACGGTCGCAACCGCTTTGAGTCAGGGTTTCCCGTATCCAATCATCAATATCGGATTCGCTGGGCACATCCTGAGAAGAGCTTGCAACCTGAATGTCAATGCAAATCGTCATTTGTGCTCTTCCGGTTTCCTGTTTGAGTCGTTTTCGTAGGCTTCAACGATCGCTTGGACCAAGGCATGGCGCACGATGTCCTGATTGTGAAATCTCACGATGCCGATATCGTTGATATCGCTGAGGATACGGACCGCGTGTTTGAGACCGGATTGTACCGCGCGCGGCAAATCGATTTGCGTTATGTCGCCGGCTATCACGGTGCGGGAATTGTATCCGACACGGGTCAGAAACATCTTCATCTGCTCAATGGTCGTGTTCTGCGCTTCATCCAGAATTATGAATGCGTCATTCAACGTACGGCCTCGCATGAACGCGAGGGGCGCAAGTTCGATTGTACCACGGTCCAGCAACCGTCCGACACGTTCGGAACCGAACATGTCGTAAAGCGCATCGTACAGCGGACGAAGATACGGATTGACTTTCTTCTCAATATCTCCCGGCAAAAATCCAATTCGTTCGCCTGCTTCCACCACCGGCCTGACCAGAATGATTCGACCGACCGTATCGTTGGCAAGCGCGTGCGCGGCACTGGCGACCGCAAGGTAGGTTTTTCCGGTACCCGCAGGTCCAACTCCAATGGTAACGGATTTGGTCGCGATGCTTTTCAAGTATGCTTGCTGGGTCCTCGAACGAGGGCGAATATTGTTCTTGCGGATTTTCAGCGAAATAACTTCCTCAAATTCGTCGTCCGTCTTCAGACGGGTGATTGCATTTTGGATATCAGATGTCCCGATCATTTCGCTGTGCTCGCTCTGTGCATAAAGCTCACGCAATAGTGATTCAACTTCTTGTGCAGCTGCCGAATCACCGTCAATTTGAAACAGATTGCCGCGGTTGGATACGCGCACACCGAAGTGCCGCTCGATTGACTTGATGTTGGTATTTAATTGGCCGCAAAGTTGGGCAAGTCTTTTGCCATTGGCGGGTGTCAATGCAAAGACATTGGCAATTTGAGCCGTATTTGATTGGTCGCTCAATTCAGTTGGCAGCAAAAACCTGTTGGTTGTGATTATTGGTAATGATACCGCGAAGCGAATTAGGCATGGCTTCTGTGATCAGAACGTCCATGAATTGACCCTGCCATTGCGCATATCCGTCGAAATTAACGATCCGATTGTTTTCGGTACGACCGCATAACTGACGGGCGCGCCGCCGCGACACACCATCGACCAACACCGACTGAACCGTGTCCACCATTGCGTGACTGTAGGCAGCCGCGAGTTCGTTAATTCGAGCCTGCAGCTCATGTAGTCTCTCTTTCTTTTCCTCTTCGCTCGTTTCGTCCTGCAAATCCGCTGCAGGAGTCCCCGGTCTCTTACTATACAAGAAACTGTACGAGTGATCGAATGAAACCTCGTCGATCAGATCCATGGTCTGTTGAAAGTCCCGAGCTGTTTCACCCGGGAACCCCACAATAAAGTCAGACGAAATGGAAATCTCAGGACAATATGATCGCACTTTTTCGATGATCTGTAAATACTGTTCGCGTGTATAGCGGCGTTTCATGCGGGTCAGAATCTTATCAGAACCACTTTGCACGGGCAAATGCAGTTGCTTGGCCAATGCTGGAATCTCGCCGTGGGCACGAGCCAATTCATCGGTGAATTCCAGCGGATGGGATGTGGTATAGCGAATCCGGTCGATTCCCTCAATCTCGTTCACATACCTGAGCAGGGTGGCAAAATCGACGGTTTGACCCTGATGATTGACGGTGCTGTATGCATTGACGTTCTGTCCAAGCATCGTCACTTCCCGCACGCCCTGTTCCGCCAGTTCGTAAATTTCAGTGATGACACTGTCAAATGGTCGGCTGTACTCCTCACCCCGGGTGTAAGGTACAACGCAGAAACTGCAATACTTGCTACAGCCTTCCATGATCGAGACGTAGGCGCGTGGACCTTCGACCTTTCTGGGCGGCAGACAGTCGAATTTTTCGATTTCCGGAAACGAAATGTCAACGCGCTGGCGGTGTGTTGAGACAGTCTGGTCGATCAGCTCACTGACGCGATGGTAGGTTTGCGGTCCGAAAATGAAATCGACGTATGGCGCCCTGCTCAGTATCGCGTCGCCTTCCTGGCTCGCGACACATCCACCCACTCCAATCAGCAGGTCTGGATTGGATTTCTTCCATGGCTGCCATCGACCCAGCTGCGAAAACAGTTTTTGCTGTGCTTTTTCCCGCACCGAGCATGTGTTCAGAAGCAGAAGGTCGGCTTGTTCGGGGTCGTTTGTCGCGCGATATCCATGCGAAACGGCAAGCGATTCAGCCAGCCTGGTCGAATCGTACTCGTTCATCTGACAGCCAAAGGTCTTGATGTAGAGTTTTTTGTCCATTCAGTTCAGTGAAGACAAATTGTCGGGAAAACCGAAAACAGCAAACAACGCTGCACGCGTGTGTTGCTATTTTATCAGCACGATCAGCCTGTGGTGCGCAACTCGTGCACGGCTCTGTCAGTCCCAGACATCGGTGCTGAGATAACGCTCGCCTGTATCCGGCAGGATTGCGAGCAGTGTCTTGCCCTGTGATTCGGGCCGCTTCGCGATTTTGAGCATTCCGCTGGTTGCTGCACCCGAGGATATTCCCGCGAAAATACCCTCTTTCTGTGCCAGATAACGGGTTGCTTCGTAGGCCTGTTCGGTTGTAACAGGCAAAATTTCATCGTAGGAATCCGTGTCGAGAATCTCCGGGATAAATCCCGGCGCCGTCCCCATAATTTTGTGCTTGCAGGCGATACCCTTTGAAAGAATGGGGGAGTCCGCCGGTTCAGTTGCAACGATTTTCAGATCGGGGTGCCAACCTTTCAAATATTGTTTCAATCCCGTGATGGTTCCGCCAGTGCCCGTGGTACAAACAAGGATGTCCAAATCCGTGCCGAAATCCTCCCAAATCTCGTTTGAAGTCGCTTCGTGTGACTCGGGATTGGCCGGATTGAAATGCTGCCCCACAAAAAAGTAGCCTTTTTCTTTCTCAAGCTCCCGGGCCCTTTCGATTGCTCCCTTGGTACCGAGTTCCGCCGGGGTCAATATGATCTCGGACCCGAATGAGAGAAGAATGCGCTTTCGCTCCTCACTCATGTCTTCCGCCATGGTGAACACTGCGCGATACCCCTTGTAGGCCGCGACCATGGCAAGACCGATCCCGGTGTTGCCGGATGTAGGCTCAATAATGGTGTCTCCCGGTTTGATGTATCCGCGTTTTTCCGCATCCACAATCATGTTCAACGCGGGACGGTCTTTCACCGAACCCGCAGGGTTGAAACTTTCGAGTTTCACCCAAAGATCGACCCCTTCAGGCGCATTCGCCTTGGTCAGACGAACCGTCGGGGTCGCGCCAATTGTTTCAAGAATATTGTTGTACTTCATGTAGGAGAATGTTCAACTGAGCGATCGGAAGCACCGGCTGTTTTGGTCTGCAGTGAAGATGACCGGCAATTGTATGATTAGCAGCGGGTCAGTTAATATTTGAAGGCGAATTGTGTTGATTTCAAGAGCAAATTGACAGAAAGCAACATTTTATCTTTTGCGTTGTTCGAACAGCCTTCCGAGACTAAATTATTTTCTTTCGAGAAATGTTGCTTTATTGTCCGATTTAGTTTGTTGCGGTCCGCATGCATGTTTTCTCACTAGCAAGCAAGGTGTGATCATTATGATGTAATTCAACAAGAGTGAATGATGCATAGATCAAATTTTGAATCAGTGCATTAAAGTACAAGAGTGCCTAGATTAAATTCATAATGATTGGGATGATGCCCCAGATGATAGCTACCATGTAGGAAATAAACGCGAACCACATAATTTAGCTCTGATTTCGCTACAAAGATTGTCTAATTGCGTTGTTGTCCGACTCTTCGAAACCTTTTATTTCAGCCACAATCAGTTGAAATACATTGAAGTCTTTTTCGATCATGCAAAACTTGATTTCGCAATTCTTCTGTTGGGTCATCGGAGTGTCCTCGTCTGATGATAAACAGTGATTAGACACCCATCGGTGACCACAATCACCTTATTCATTGAACGCTCAATTTGATCAATTCGCTTCTTCAAAATCTCAGTCACATTTTGATCCTTCTGTTTTTTTAGCTGTCTCTTCAAACTTTGAATCATCATTGAGGCTTTCCGTCTTTTTAGTAAAATTCGGCCCCTGCCAATGTTGGTGCCATTTTTGAGAATCAGTTCCACGATGGACCTTTGAATTCCTCTTTGCGACATTCTGGATTCAGCGTGGCACGAATAGGCCAAATTAATCATGGTCATCTCCAATCGTCCATATGGTCCAGGTTCTCAATAGCTTGTCGGTCTTCCTCTTCACAGCGCGCCAGCTCGTTTGAGAGCCATTGTCGATATTTCAATTCGTCTTCGTCGCGTCTGACACGAAGGCACTTGGAGTAATCAATACGTCCATAATGGATATAGTGAAGCAGAGATTCACTTGGCTTGTTGTCTCTAACAATTCCTGTGCTGTCTTGCAGAGTATCGTCAGCTATTCTGTAGCTATCGATCCTGTCGCCGAAAAATGAATCAATGTCCCCCACGGAATCTTTCGGGAGAATTTTCACAAGATCTTCGACAAATTGGACGAAAGGACCAACCATATCCTCATCCCGATATTGGTAATTGATTTTGCGACCAAAAACGTCTCTGTTGTTCAATGAATTTTCCTCTTCTTCCGCGTGTTCCTCTACGACGATTCTTGCGGTCATTCCGTGAAGATGAGTACACAAACCATTTAATTTTTCATTTGCTTCATCAATTTCCTTATAAACCTTGTCAAGTTGTCTCTTGCGCTCGCGTAGACTCAATTCGGCAATTATGAGAAACATTAAAGGTGCAACATTCACAACATCTTGTGCATGAATATCGTAGCGTTTGGCGACAAGTTGCAGAGCATTTTTTACCTTCCTTCCGACAGCTATCCTGACCTCATCAGCTGTGTATTCAGGTTGGCTAGGCGGTTCAGTCAGCTGCTCCCATTCAACACGGAGAACGTCACATAGCCCGTTGCGAAGATGTTCGCGCACATGCCTCGACTTGCCTCGTTCCCAGCGGCTTACCGTATCCTTGGTGCAACCCTTGGATTTAGCACGAATTGCATCGGCGAGTTGTTGCTGAGTCATATGACTTTTTTTTCGAAATGCTTTCAGGGCTTGTGGATTAATCATCTCGTTTGATTTTTTCATATTTAACCTCGTCAAATTAATGCTAAATTTAGTATATAGAAAAATAAGGATAATTAATTAGACATATGATAGCATTATCTTTGATGATATACATAAATACATTCAATATATTATATATATTTCAATAATATAGGCATAATATAGTAAATTAGGATTGTTTTTAAGCGTGTAATGTCGATATTAGACAAAACGCCATGATACACAACACTCTAGATTCCAAGTTTGGATTGGGGGAGGAGTCGGAATAAACAAAGAAACCAGTAAGCTTTCGTAGGAATTCTTACTCGTTGTCCGAAACAGGGACAGGTCGATTACATTCTGAGTAAACGGTGAGGAATTACGAAGCGAGTCTAGAATTCAATTTTTATGGCTTTTGTGCAGTTTGCCGCTGGTGAGAGAAAATCTGGATTGTTGTTTGACCGCGAGAGTGTAAGTTGAAACTTTGTTTTGTATTTGAATGGATTCAATTGAGTCTTTCATAACAAGTCATCTGTAGTATTCAATTTGCATGTAGTCCATCACCAAGTGCTCAAAATCTTGAACACGGAGCTTGCTCGAATTTGGAAAACTAGACCTGTTTCATTTTGCACCGAACCGAGTAAATCTCAAATGGACTGCAATCAAGTCGCGCTGCGCTCAAACGTCCGCCCCAGCAGCAGCCCGAATCAAGAGCCAACAAGCCAGGCGCCTGAAATACACCGAGCGAAGACCAGTGTCCGAATACGATCGTGGCATCGATTGCCTTGCGATTTGGAAAGACATACCAAGGTACAAGGCCGGGCTCGTGCTGTCCCGGCGGCCTGACCTCCATAAAGTCCATCTTTCCGCACGAGGTGAAATAACGCATCCTGGTGAGAGCGTTGATGATGAATCTCGCCCGTTTCCAGCGGGAATGCGACTCCGACCAGCGACCGGGTTTGTTGCCGAACATCTTCATGAACATTTTTTCGCGACGCGGACTTTGGAGTATCTGTTCGATTTCGCGCGCATATTCAAGGCATTGTTCAAGCGTCCAGGCGGGGTGAACACCGGCATGCGTAACAAGTATGTTCAGCGCCGGATCATGAATCGCCATCGGGCGGGTGCACAGCCATTCCCTGATTTTCCGATAATCAGGCGCACTGATCACATCGTCGAAATTATCTGCCGGTCGCTTTGGCTTGGTGCCTTCGAGAACCGTCAGCAAGTGCAATTCGTGGTTGCCGAGGACCATGTCAACGGATGATTCGTGTTGCATCGCAAATCGAACCACGGGCAGTGATTCAGGTCCCCGATTGACGAGATCCCCGGTCAGGATCAGGCGATCTTTTCCAGGGTTGAACTCGATTTTGTCAAGCAGTTTCAAGAACTGCTTATGGCAACCTTGAATGTCTCCAATCGCGTACGTCGCCACAATCAAATAACCGGGTGTGTTGAAAGGTTGTTATTTTCTAACGATCAGGGCGAGCAGATTCGATTCAACCGTGTCTGCCGGTAGCTTTCTCGCAGGAAAATGTATGGGTCGGGTTGTTCTTCAAGAGCGTTGGTTAACGGAAGCAGACGGGCGCGGGCATCGAGCCACTGCATGTATTGCACGAAAGTCTGATGTTCCGACTTCTTGATGCGCGGGACAATGTAGGTATACCGGTTGTCAATCCATGAGCCGGTCATCGACCTTGGCGTCGCGGGTCCAACGATCGGCAAAATGATGTACGGACCGCTTCCGATGCCCCAGTATCCCATCACATGACCGAAATCGTAGTCGGTGTATTGCATCCCCGCTGCCTGGCCAACGTCAACAAACCCGCCGAGCCCGATCGTTGAATTCAGGGTGAACCGCAGGGATGAATGGACCATGCCTTCGGCATTTCCCATCAGTGTCGCGGCGACAAAATTCCTCGGTTCCTTGAGGTTGTCGAAAAAATTTGAAACGCCGCGTTGAACCGTTTCATTGGTGTTTTTCCGGTAGAATCTCGCCGTTGGCGCAACCAGCACCCGGTCGAACTCCAGGTTGAATTCGAACATGGCGCGGTTGTACGACTCAAAGGAATCTTCCGGTTCAACGTAGAATTCCGGATCGAGCGCTTCGCATGCCGCGGGTGTGTGATTTTTTGCGCATCCGACCGGGATCGCGAGCACCAATATCAGGATCAATTTGAGTGAAGTCTTCAAAACGTTTTATCCCGGGATTGATATTATCGAGCGCCAATCGACAGAATGAATAGGGAGTGGGCCTGTTACTTGACGCAAAAGGCAGCGTACCTGATCAATGTCTGAAATCCGTCGCTGAATTACAATACCATTGCACAACAATCAGAATATCCGTATCCTACGTCAAATGACAGCCCGTATCGCGCTGAGATTATAGATTACAGAAACTTGCACACTCCCTTTGTTCATTATTTCAAACGCTTTCGCCGAGTGTTGTCCGCCTCGGCTGTTCTTGCATTTTGCGTGCTCGGCAACCCGACCCTTGCCAGTGCCACCGACATCGAAGCGACTGCCAATACGCTGTTCAAATCTTTTACGGGAACGAACTCGATAGACCAACATCTCGGTGTTGATTCTGAAACTGCCATTGCAGTTCAGGATTTCTTTATCGCGCTGCTTCGACCCACGTGGGGCATGGATGTGGGCTATGCGGCACAGGCGACCGAAGCGTCGAGTATTAACCAGGGTCTGCCAACCGGAATTTTGCTGGAAAACATGTTCACAGGGACGCGGGCCGTCATTCATCGCTCCTTCGGAATCGACATGCGGGCCGCGGCGGAGTTGTATTTCAGGGTCAAGTCTACCGATCTGAACACCGCTCAGACCCGTGAGGAAGCGTTGTTGGCATTGTACTCCGTGATTCCGGGTGTGCGACTTTCGGATGTGTTGATATCAGACCAGGTTCCACACGATCAGCCTTTGCTGTCAGCCGCCAACCTGGAGGTGCGGATGTGTGTTCTGGCGGGTGATCTCGTGCTTGGCGGTGATCACAACTGGATCCAGCGGCTGTCAACATTTTCGGTTGCGATGTTTGATCAGGACAAGCAGCAGATCGCAGTGAAGGACCCTACGATGTCGGTTCACCCGCTCGACGCGGTACTCGCAACGCGCGATGCTCTGGTACAGCGCGGCATCCAGGTTCAGCCAGGTGACATTCTTGCGGTCGGCGCCCTTACCGACGGTCACAGCGTCGAAAACCTGACCCGGCTTCGGGTTGAATACGAAGGCCTTTCTGAGGAACAACAGGTATTCGTATACATGGGATTCCAATAACTGCCGTTAAGCTCACCATATCAACGTGCGTTGCAAGGGATTGATACTTGCCCTGGGGGAGTGCACCGAGGTGCACCTGCCGTCAAAACATCTTTCAAACCGCAGCGAAGCGCTGGCACAAGTTCCGGTCATCTCGTTCACCCTGGCGGTCATGAAACAGGCCGGTATCCGGCAGGTGATGATTGGCGCAACCCCTGAGAACGTTGCCGCTTTGCACCAGTTGCTTGGCGGTGGCGGCGAAGATGGAATTCAGGTTTCCTTTGTATTGCTTGACGGTGACTGCAGTGTCGAAAATGCCCTGAATCGCGCCAACCGGTTCATCGCCGATTCTGCTTTGCTTCTGGCAACCGCGGGTGTCTTCTGCACGAACTTTGAGTTATTCCAGGGTTGGTTGAAATCCGGCAGTTCGGTTGCGAGTTTCAGGATGCGAAGCGGCGGACCTGACGGAGATGAATCAAGACCCGAACTGCTGCTCCTGAGCAATCGTGCGTTAATCAAACTGCGGCGACAGGCTGTGGATTCCGGCAACGCATCAGCAGACGTTGATCAATTGCGGCGCTCCTGCATGACGCGGTTTAAATATTCTGATATCAACCTGGCCGATCGATGCGTCTGCATCAACCTCAACGAAGCCGGCGAGATCGACACTACGACGATCAGCGAAGCGGAAATACTCAAACTGCTGCGAGCTGACCAGTAATCAGATGCCTGACGAATTGCCGCCTCGCGGGTTTTTGGTGTTGATGTGGGCCAAAAAGTCAGGATGCCTTGTCGTAAGCCACCTGCTCGGTATCCTGATCGTCCATCCATTCGGACAGCGGCGGGCAACTGCAGACAACGTGCCGGTCGCCGTAAACGTTGTCGATCCTGCTGACAGGCGGCCAATACTTGTCCTGCCATACCCATTCCAGCGGGAAAAAGGCCTGTTGTCGGGAGTATGGCAAATCCCACTCGTCCGCAATCAGCTTGTCAAACGTGTGCGGGGCGTTTTTCAGGGGATTGTTCTTGGGGTCTGACCGACCCGACTCAACATCTGCGATTTCCTGGCGAATCGTCGCCATTGCCTCACAGAACCGGTCAATTTCTCTCATGGCCTCGCTTTCTGTCGGTTCGATCATCATGGTGTCAGCGACAGGAAAAGAGATGGTCGGCGCGTGAAATCCGAAATCGATCAGCCGTTTGGCAACATCTTCCACGGTAATCCCGGTAGTCTTGCGAATGTGCCTGAGATCGATAATGCATTCGTGGGCCACGCGCCCATTTCGTCCCTTGTAAAGAATCGGGAAATGGGGTTCGAGCTTCGTTGCCATATAGTTGGCGTTAAGAATGGCGATCTCGGTGGCGTGACGAAGTCCGTCAGCGCCCATCATCGCGATGTACGCCCAGCTGATCGGCAATATTCCGGCTGATCCCCATGGAGCGGCCGCAATACAGCCGATCGTCGGCGCTTTGCCGGCGTAGGGATTGACGCCTTCCACAACGACGTGGTGCGGCAGGTAGGGTGCCAGGTGTATCTTGACGCCGATCGGACCCATTCCGGGACCGCCGCCGCCATGCGGAATGCAAAATGTTTTGTGCAGATTCAGGTGACACACGTCTGCACCGATGTCGGCCGGCTTGCAAAGTCCGACCATCGCGTTCATGTTTGCACCATCCAAATACACCTGCGCGCCGTATTGATGGATCAGGTCGCAAATTTCGGTAATCCTTTCTTCAAACACGCCATGCGTTGAAGGATAGGTAATCATCAGCGCCGCAACATCGTCCGCGAACTTGTCCAGTTTCAAGCGCAAATCGTCTACATCAACATTGCCGGTATCGTCGCACTTGACAACCACGACGCGCATGCCGGCCAGAGCCGCACTGGCCGGATTGGTGCCGTGTGCGGATTCCGGAATGAGGCAGATGTTGCGGTGGCCCTGTCCCTGTTCTTCCAGGTAGCGCTTGATGCAAAGCAGCCCGGCATACTCACCCTGCGAACCGGCGTTGGGCTGAAACGAAATGGCATCGAAGCCGGTGATCTCACACAGCATGGTCTCGAGTTCCTCGACCAGATGGTGGTAACCCTGGGTCTGATCCAGGGGTGCAAACGGGTGAATGGCGCTGAACTTGTGGAACGTAACCGGCGTCATTTCAGTCGTCGAGTTAAGTTTCATGGTACAGGACCCGAGTGGGATCATCGACCGGTTCAGCGCGATGTCCTTTTGACCCAATTGGCGTATGTAACGCAGCATCAGCGTTTCCGACTGATACAGACTGAAAGTCGGATGACTCAGGTAAGCAGATTTGCGGCGCAATGATTCCGGGATGTCGGTGCCGGTTTCCGCGTCGATTTCGTCAATGCTGATTTTTGAGTTTGCATGGGTGTCAAAAATCGACCACAGCCGTTCAAGATGGACGCGCTTGGTTGTTTCGTCCAGTGTGATGCCGATGTGGTCCGCATCCACGACGCGCAAGTTTATTCGGATCTCCCGCGCCCGGGCTGCGATTCTCCGTGCCTGGCCGTGCGCATTGACGGTCAGGGTGTCAAAATACACGTCATGAACAATGTTGTAACCGAGTCGGCGAAGGCCTTCCGCGGTGATTTGAGCGTAGCGGTGCACTCTTGCCGCGATGTCCCGCAGTCCTTGAGGTCCGTGATACACCGCATAGAACGCTGCCACAATCGCCAGCAGAACTTGGGCGGTGCAGATGTTGCTGGTCGCCTTGTCTCGGCGGATGTGCTGCTCGCGGGTCTGCAGCGCCATGCGTAATGCCGGTTTGCCGCGCGAGTCAATTGAGACGCCAATCAGCCTTCCCGGAATGGTTCGACGGTATTCGTGGCGGGTGGCCAGGAATGCCGCATGCGGACCGCCGTAGGCCATGGGCACACCAAAGCGCTGGGTGTTGCCAACGACGATATCCGCGTCGAATTCACCCGGTGGCTTGATCAGGCATAGCGACAAGAGGTCGGTCGCAACCGTTACAATCGCCTTCTTGCCGTGAGCGGTATCGATGGTCTGGCGGATATCCGAGACCCGTCCGCTCGAGCCTGGATACTGAAAGAGAATCCCAAAATATTCGTCGTGTTCGTCGACGAGTTTTTCAATATCCCCCTCGACAACGTTGAACCCGAGCGACCGGGCCCGGGTTTCAACCACTGCGATCGTCTGGGGGTGGCAGTCGTCGGATACAAGAAACTTGTCCGATTTCGATTTGGATACCCGCCTCGCCATTGCCATGGCTTCGGCGGCCGAAGTCGCCTCATCCAACAGCGACGCGTTTGCGAGTTCCATTCCGGTGAGGTCAATCAACATGTCCTGGAAAATCAATAGCGCTTCAAGCCGTCCCTGGCTCACCTCGGCCTGGTAAGGTGTATAAGCCGTATACCAGCCTGGATCTTCCAGGATGTTTCGGCGAATGACGCCGGGCAGAATGGTGGCGTGGTAGCCCATTCCGATCATCGAGGTGAACACATGGTTTCTTTCTCGCATGCGTCGGATGACGCTGATTGTTTCGTTTTCCCCGACCGGCACCATCAGGTCCAGCGGTTTGTCGGTCAACAGCTGGTTGGGGACAGTTTGCTTGATTAACGTGTCAAGAGAGTCGATCTCAAGCGCATCGAGCATTTGCTGGACCTGTGCGGGACCGGGGCCGATATGCCGTCTGACAAAGTCGTTGATCGCTTCGAATTCATTGAGCTTTTGCAATTGATTTTTTTCGGACATGATGTCGCTCGCGGCGTTGGGAATTACTCAAGATTGGAGGTGTACTCTTCGTATTGCGTTTCGTCCATGAGGTCGTCCATCTCAGCCGGGTCGGACAGCTCAAGTTTGCAGAACCAGCCATCCTCGGTCGGACTTTCATTGACTTGTTCCGGGGCATCGGCGAGATCTTCATTGACTTCCACGATGGTACCGGCAACCGGTGTTTTCAGCTCGGCAGCGGCTTTAACGGATTCAATCACGGCAACTTCATCCCCGGTGTCGAAACTGTCGCCCACATTGGGCAATTCAACAAACACGATATCTCCGAGTTGTTCCTGGGCGAAATCAGTGATTCCGATGACGGCGGTGTTGCCATCTTCAAGGCGGGCCCACTCGTGATCACTACTGTATCTGATTTCAGACATTGGGTTTTCCTCCATTGGTTTTGGATTGAATTTTTACAGTGTTGAAATAACGATGCTTGACAAAGGGCAGTCGTACAATTTTTGCGGGTTGCGGTTTGCCGCGTATCAGCAGATTAATTGCGGTGTCAGGCGCCGCGAAGTCCCGGTCAACGTACCCCATTGCGATCGGCGCTGCGACCGACGGAGCAAACAGGCCGCTGGTCACCTTGCCGATGATGTTGTCGTCGCTGAGACAGATTTCGGTGCCGTTTCTGGCGGGTGCCCTGCCCTGTGGCAGTATCCCGACAAAGCGGCGGCTGGCGCCATTGGTCAATTGATCCAAGATAATTTCGGCGCCCGGAAATCCGCCAGCGCGTTCGCCGCCCATGCGCCTGGATTTGGAAATCGTCCACTGGATTCCGGCTTCAACCGGCGTTGTGGTGGTATCCATATCCTGACCGTAGAGCCGCAAGCCCGCTTCGAGCCGCAATGAATCCCTCGCGCCCAGTCCGGCCGGCATCACTTCGGGTTCCTGCAGCAGTTCCTTGGCGAGCTTCATTGCCGTTTCGGCCGCCATTGATATTTCGAATCCGTCCTCGCCGGTATATCCGGAGCGGCTGACAATACAGGGCACTCCCCTGATGGCGAAGTCGCCCATGGTCATGAACTGGAGGTCGCAGATTTCCGGTGTCAGTCGATTCAGCACTTCTCTTGCTTTGGGCCCCTGCAACGCGATCAGGGCATTTTCGGTGTGTTCCAGCACCGCGGAACCGGTGACATTTTCTCTCAGGTATTTGAGGTCCTGCTCTTTGCACGCTGCGTTCATGACCAGGAAGTAGTCCTGGCCCAGGCTGGCGATAACGAGGTCATCCAAGATGCCGCCGCCTTCGTCGGTAAAACAGCAGTAGTGCATCTTGTGCTTCGGCAGCGATTTTAGGTCGGTTGGAATCAGCCGTTCGAGTTCAGTTGCAGAATCTTCTCCGACGATGCTCGCCTGACCCATGTGGGAGATGTCGAACAGACTGGCCTGGGAACGGGTATGCTTGTGTTCAGCGACAATTTTTTGAGGGTACCACAGCGGCATTTCGTACCCCGCGAATGGGCCCATTTTGGCACCTAGTTCGATGTGCAAATCGTGGAGGGGACTGCGCAGCATGAACTTGGTGAACCCTTACCTGGTTAAAAACGTACCGCCAACTGGCGGACTAGTGAACTGACAGAATTCAGCGGGTTTTGATCGTTTATGCAATTTGAACTCATAACTTTCAACGTCCGTGTCGGTAACAATTCTGAGAAGAATTTCAATCAATTTAATTCGTGATTCGCAAAAAATTTTACAGTAGTCAATCTGGGGTATGGATTGAATGTTCCGGCTTGATGAATTTGTTAGATATTATCCCTGAGTATCGGGGTCAGTTGCGATTTTGTCAAAACCGAACAACAAAAATATTTCTTTCCCATGTCTCACAGATATGCAAAGCTTTCTATGAATGTAGGGTAATATGGTGAATGATTCAAGCGGATTGAAAGTGAAAGACTCAATCCATTCTTGAACACAAGATCAAGGATCAGGAGAGACCTAAATGAAAGCAGCAGTGTTTCGAGAACCGCACCAGCCACTGACCATTGAACAAGTTGATGTTTCCAATCCGAAATCGCGGGAAGTTCTGATTCGCACTTCAGCTGTTGGAATTTGTCATTCTGATTTGCATTACATTGACGGCTACTACGCCACCCCGGTACCGACTGTACTCGGGCATGAGGCTGCGGGAATCGTGGAAAAAGTCGGCTCCGATGTGGACTATGTCAAGCCCGGTGACCACGTTATCACCTGTCTCTCGGTATTCTGCGGCTACTGTGAATTTTGTGTAACTGGCCGGCCGTTCAGTTGCATTAACCCGAAAACTGCCCGAGCAGACGATGAACCACCGCGATTGTCGCAAAACGGTGAAAAAATTCACCAGTTCTACGACCTGTCATCGTTTGCTGAACAGATGCTGATACACGAACACGCCCTGGTCAAGGTTCGAGAAGATATGCCGCTTGATCGGGCCGCACTGATTGGTTGTGCAGTAACAACTGGTGTAGGCGCAGTAACCAACACGGCGGATATAGAAATTGGCGCAACAGTTGCCGTAATCGGTTGCGGCGGGGTCGGACTCAGTGCAATCAATGGTGCTGCGATTGCAGGCGCAGGTCGAATCATTGCCATTGATATCTTGGACTCGAAACTTGAGCTCGCCAGGCAGTTCGGCGCGACTGACACCATAAACAGTTTTGATCTTGACCCGGTTGCTGCAGTAATGGAATTGACGTCCGGTGGGGTGGAGTACTCGTTTGAAGCATTGGGCAAAAAAGAGACCAGTGAACAGGCTTTCAACATGCTGCGCCAGTCGGGGGTCGCGACGATTGTTGGAATGGTTCCGGAGGGTCAGATGATTGAAATCGAAGCTGCCGAGCTGATCAACGACAAACGGTTGCAGGGATCGAACATGGGTTCAAATCGATTTCGCGTTGACATGCCGCGATACGTAGACTTCTATTTGCGCGAGCAGCTGAAGCTCGACAAAATGATTTCAAAACGGATTGCTCTTGAGGATATCAACGAAGGATTTGAAGACATGAAGCGGGGCGATGTGGCCCGCTCGGTGATTGTTTTCGATTAGATTTGATCAAGCTTTTGCCATAAGTTCCGCATAGGATTATGAAACTGCTAGATCGAATGCCAATACGCGCCGACAAATATTGGCAACACCTTCCGTTCCAAATTCTCATGCAGTCGATCACGGCGTCGGCCAACTGGTAGCGACTGAACTCCAAAACGCAACTCGGCGACGGTTGTCGCGCACAGATACAGTGTTTCCAACGATTGTGCGTCAAGCCATTCTACGGCGCGTGGTTCTGGGTCTTGGCGCAATGGACCCGAAATCACTTTAGTGTCTACAATAGATCATTCGAGATCAATCGGTCGGCCTGGTGTGGCATCGCGTTGTAAAAATTTGGCAAATTCATCGTCCGTCAATCTAGCACGCTGGCCGATGGTGGTCAACACTGACCCAAATGAAACCCGTCTCTCTGGCAGAGTCACTTCCTCAAGAATTGCGCGCACCTCTGCTTCGATACTACGACCGTGTAGGGCAGCCCGCACGCGTAAAGCGCGATGCACTTCGTCGGGCAGGTTGCGCACAATTAGTGTGGTCATAGTCAGTACCTCGAAATCCTTTCGATGGTTTCATTATCTAAATTCGAAAACATTTATGCCAGTGCTAGTGAGCAGACATTCAACATGCTGCACCAGTAGGGGGCGGGTCGCGACGATTGTCCGAATGGTTCCAGAGGGTCAGATGATTAATTTCGACTCGAATGATCGAAAGGGAAGCGTTTTCCTCTATTACCGCGAATAGACAGGGTTAGCCGGTCTACTCCTTCGGGGTCACGCACAAATCAGTGAACTGCGGCTGAGTTGTTTCGACGAACGCCCTTCGACAAAATTTTAGGAACAAAATAGATGAGTACCGAAAGCCAGTGCGAGGTTTTCACCTCGCACTGGCTAACTGAATTAATCGTCAAGTGATGAGTGTGTCAATTTATTCATGCGAAGCAAGCAGTCTCTCAATTCAACGCCAAGAACGTTTTTCACGCCCTCCAAGTCGATTCCTGACTCAAATGCAGACTCTTGCATTTTATAAAGTAGCGTTTCGTCTGGTTCAAATGACTTGACGTGATCAAACAACAGCGTTTGAATTTGAAACGGGGTCATATTCTTTGATTTTTCAAAAAGTTCCTGTGCTATTTTCTCTGCCCAGCTTTCGCATCAATGTTTTCTGATATTTGAATTCCGAGTTCAGTAAGCTGAATTGGACTTGAATTTGTCGTTGGTGAAGGTGGAAGTCTACTGAGAATATCCTTAATATCTTTGCGGATTTCTTCCATGAAATTGATAATTCTTTTTCTATCACTATTGACTTCGCCGTACCAGCTGCTAAACTTGAAAATTAGCGCAATCACTGCGAGGAGTGCTGCAATTGAAATTGCTAATCCAACATAGGCCGATGTCATTAGTATCCCTCCATAATCTCAAATTGCCAATCGCATCTTGGTTCCGTTCAGAAAAGGAATGACGGATTGCGAAGTACAGACGATCCATTATGTAAGATTTCGCTTAACTTCTACAGGATTTCCCGCGACTCGATTGGTTTATCAAATGTAAAACGAACGCTTAGATCAGTGTTCAGTTCGGTTCTATTCGACTGGTAGGGGTTTGGTTTCAGTTTCACCCCAGGTAATTTCTTTGTGTTTGGGTTGTAATTTATATCGCTTCTCCTTAAGTTGTCGGGCTAAAGTGTCTCCCGCTCTTCAATATGCCTCAATGCATCATTTAAGCAGTCCTTTCCGATTATGAGTGCATACGTCTCGCACGACATAGGTAACAATGTTCCGATTAGAACGTATCGGAATGGAAATCAGAGCATTCCTGAATTTCATAATTTCTACTGGGGCAAAGAAATTTGGAGCAATGATCAGGGTAGAGTATGTGCGTTCATAAATATTTCTTGTTCATTAATAATGAAAATAACTATCAATATGTGCGCCGCACATATTGATAGAATCAGACTGAAATCCCTTTGAACAAGCCTGAAAAACACAATGAGCAAATTGCAGAAGACACTATCTCAGGGTGATTCCCGTCGAGCAACCTATCAGGATGTGCTGGATGCACCGCCGGACAAGGTTGCGGAAGTCGTCGACGGCACGCTCTGTATTTTTGACAGACCGGCTGCTCCTCACGCTCTAGCCAGTTCAGGGCTCGGTAATGCTATCGGTCCTCCTTTCCAGTATGGTCGCGGCGGCCCTGGCGGCTGGTGGATTATCGACGAACCTCAACTGCACTTGGACGAGGACATTGTGGTGCCTGACATCGCAGGATGGCGTCGTGAACGAATGCCAGTGTTTCCGGATGCTGCCTACTTCACGCTAGTTCCTGACTGGGTATGCGAGGTGCTTTCCCCGTCGACGCGCAAGTTAGATCTGGGCGGCAAGAGTGCGGTGTACGCCAGGGCGGGTGTTGGTCATATATGGTTTGTAGACCCCATCGCCCGCTCACTGGAAGCGAAAGCGCTGCGCAGCGGCAAGTGGGTGGTGATTGCCACGCTTCATGACGATGCGACAGTTTCGCTGCCGCCATTTGAGGCGATCAGTTTCAATCTCGACGATTTATGGCCGCTGCCAACTGTTCACAAAACGGTGCCGGGGGAATCGACAGACGAACCTGAACCAGTACCTATTGCGGCATCGCAGTAGGCTTCAGACGCTCGTGCGCCGTGGAAAGGCGCTTTTCTCTGGTGGGTGCGAATCCCACCCAACAACTGTCGTTTCCGGTTGGTAGCGGCTAAAGCGAATCGTGGAGGTAACGACATGGTTTGAAGCACTTTAGTTTAGACGGGTCGTTTTAGACGACTCAGCGAACATGCGGGTCAGAACGCGAGTGAACGTTGAGCAGGCCTCGAAACAGCCAATGCGGAAGCCGATCCTGTCGAGTGTTGGGAGAAGGCCGATGGCACATTGAGAAGTGAACGACATGAGCATCAATGTGTTTCCGCCGGGGTATTGACGCTGACACGCATGGAAGATGAGAGAAGTGGCAACACGGGAAGCCCTGTCAATGGTGTGGCACGCACTGAACCAGTAATCCGTGAGGACTGGACTGGGTTGTCAGGGTGGCGGATAGGCTTGTAGTACCGAAGATGCGGAGTAATGTCTGCGGAGGAAAGGAGCCTTGATTCGAAAGCAGTATGCAAAGGAGTAAGGGACATGACTACTGATGGAAATCTAACAGGGTCGAAAAAGGTTCAGGAATTGCAGCGCATGCTACATGCCAAAGCGAAGGCAGAACCTGAGTTGAGATTTCATGCCTTATATGACAAGGTGTGGCGGATGGACTTTCTGCATGAAGCCTACCGGCAGGTGCGCCGCAATGGCGGGTCTGCGGGGGTGGACGGAGAGACATTTGCCGACATTGAGGCATACGGTGTGGAGCGATGGCTCGGGGAACTGGCGAGAGAACTCAAAGAAAAGACCTATGCGCCGCAAGCGGTGCGTCAGGTTTTAATTCCAAAGAAGCAAAAAGGCAAGTTTCGCCCATTGGGGATACCTTGCCTGCGTGATCGGGTGGTTCAGACCTCGGCGATGCTTTTGCTGTCGCCGATATTTGAAGCCGACCTGCCGCCGGAGCAGTATGCTTATCGGGCGGGGCGTAGTGCGAATGATGCGGTCAGACGCATACATTCGTTGCTGATTACCGGTCATCAGCAAGTCGTTGATGCGGATTTGTCCAATTATTTCGGTGAGATTCCACATGCCGAGTTGATGAAGAGCGTCGGTCGTCGTATCTGCGATGGTGCGATGCTCAAACTCATCAAGTCATGGCTGGTGATGCCGATAGAAGAGGATGACGGCAAGGGCGGCAAACGTCGCACGAACCCGGCAAAGAAACGGCGCAAGGGCTCGCCACAGGGGAGTCCTATATCGCCGATTTTAAGCTCCATCTACATGCGGCGATTCATCTTGGGCTGGAAGCAGTTGGGATATGCCCAACGGTTTCGGGCGCAGATTGTCAATTATGCAGATGACATCTGTATTTTGGGAAAAGCACCGCCAGCAAAGATGCTGGAGGCTTTTATCCGAATTATGGAACATCTGAAATTGCCGGTAAATCTGCAAAAGACCCGATGCCTGCAATGTCCGGATGAGGCTTTGGAATTTTTGGGCTATCGTATCGGAACGAACTACCGGCATGATCGGGGCGATGCTTACATTGGCACTCGTCCGAGCAAGTTGAGTGTTCAGAACATATGCCGCAAGTTGAGTGAGCAGACGGCAACACGCTACGGAGCGATGGACTCGGAACAAATGGTCAAACGCCTCAATCAGATGTTGTCTGGCTGGGCGAATTACTTTTGTCTGGGTCAGGTATCGCCAGCGTATGCGGCGGTTGATGCTCATGCGAAAAAGCGGCTTCGCCGGTGGCTGTGTCGAAAACACAAGGTGAGGAACGGGAAATATGTGCGATTTTCCGATGACAGGCTGTATGAGCAATACGGCTTGACTCGTCTTCCGTTTAAGACAAAAAGCCTGCCGTGGGCGCAAGCATGATTTCGTCTGTAAGCCGGATGCGGGAAATTCGCAAGTCCGGTTTGATGAGCGGCTACTGGAACCGGGATTCACGGCGTGGAGTGAGGCACTGGCTTATGGTGAAAACCGCCAGCAAACAGACTTCCCCCTCGTCCTACCTTTCACCGCGCCAGTAGTCGACTCTACAATTCTTGCCTTTGATTGGTTCGGGGCTGCAGTCGTTTCGGCTATACAAGGACATAGTCTGGAAGGAAACGCATTTATCCGGTAAATGACGACTGTCTGGGTACTGAAACCCACAGCAAGCTTTCCTAAAGTTGTTCCGATGCGATCTATAAGCTCCCGACAATTCGAGTCTATTCGCGATTTCAGCTGACAAACGAAGTGGCCATTCGGCAGTCGCACAGCAGTTGTCCCAATGAGAGGTTAAGGTCAGAACGCAGCTGCAAGCGTGAGGCGCTGTTGTCGAAAAACGAACAGGCGCTTGAGAACATCGCCCGTTCGGTGCGTTATGGAAAGACGGTCGGCACGATCAGAATCGCGCGCCGAGGTCAGTCGCTGGAAGCAGACGCCGCTTCAGCAGCGGGCGATGGAATTGCTTGGCGTTGATCCGTACAAATATGTACCCAGTGCACGGACCGGTTGAAATTGGCAATATCGGCAAGATTTTTCAAAATTTTTAATGGTTTACCGGTTGACTGAAACATAATTCGCCGGTGAAGTTCCGGTTAAAGATCGGCTAGGCACCTATCTAAGGTGACAGTCAATGCAGTAGTTGGGAACTCTGTATTGGGTTCTGAGTGCAATGCTCCGTCCAGAATGTATCAAAATGGAAATCAGAGCATGTTCTGAATGCTTTCTAGAATGTTTAAGTTAAAGATACTCGGGGAAATGATTAGGAGTTGAGTTCAGACGTTCATTATTAATCTTTATTCATTAATAATGAACACAGTATAATAATGAACAATCATACATTCAGATTCTATGTGTAAATAGTGAAACCCATGAACAAACCAACGACAGAACGCAACATACTGGAAACCGCAATCGGAGCAATCCACCGCGAGACAGGTTTGCGCTTAGATGTTGTAGCTAATGAAGTTCGAAAGGACGATAAGCGCATCACAAACACTATTGTCCAAATACACGATAACGGCGCGAGACTGACTGCAGAAATCAAAAAATGGGCACCGCAGGTAAATGTTGGAGCCATCATCAACCAAATAAAATATCTTGCCGAACCGGGTCAAGGCCTGCTTGTTGCAGACTATATCAACCGGAATATGGGTGAGCGATTGAAAGAGGCTGATGTCCAGTTCATCGATACCGCGGGTAATGCGTACATCAATCAGCGACCGATATACATTTGCATTATCGGTAACAAGCCTCAGAAGGCAATTGTTGCTAAAGGATCGCTAAAAACAAACAGAGCGTTTCAGCCCACTGGGATGAAAGTGGTCTTCGTGTTTCTCATGGAGGAGGAACTTGTCAATGCACCATATCGGGTAATAGCGGATCAGGCAGCGGTCGCATTGGGAGCTGTAGGCGGGGTAATCCATGATCTCATCGCCCATGGTTTTTTGCTAGAGGGGATCAACAAAAACCAGCGAAAACTGGCTGAGTTTGATCGTCTGCTGGATCAATGGGTAGAAGCATATCCCTACAAGCTCAAGAGAAAATACGAGATAGGCAGGTTCACATCCGACAATCCTGATTGGTGGAAAACCATCCATCCTGAGAAATATGATGCGCAGTGGGGAGGAGAGATTGCAGTTGCAAAATACATCAACTACCTTAGCCCCCAACACGGCTTGGTCTATATTGACAAAACCAAAATGGCAGATTTCCTTCAGACCACCCGATTAAAAAAAGCAGAGCCTGACGAGAGACAAGACATACAAATTGACTTGGTAGAGCCATTTTGGAAAACAGCGAATAATGATGAGAAGATCAAACATGCGGGTTTGGTACATCCCATCATTGCTTATGCCGACCTGATAGAGAGCGGCGATACCCGTAACCTGGATGCGGCGAACAGGCTTCGTGAAAATTTCCTGCGTTAACATTGATGGTAAGCTTCGTGACGAGTTAGCTGCATGCTTTACTGACATCCACAATCATTTAAATTCAATCGGTCGGCCCGGTGCGTTATCGCGTTGTAAAAGATTGGTGAACTCTTTATTCGCCAACCTTGCGAGCTGGCCGACGGCTAAGACTGTGCCAAACTTTTAGCGTGACCCGACTTGAACCTGGTTTCCTGTCATTCGTCAAGTGTCGGGTCATGGCAGTGCAGTCCGGGTGCTGAAGTGGCAGTCAATTTCGCACCGGCGCCCACTGAGTGTAGGATATTTAATATTGTCGTTCGGCGACAGTAACCTGAATCACCATGCACCCGCGTGATAGAATCAGACTGAAATCCCTTTGACAAGCCTTAAAAAACACAATGAGCAAATTGCAGACGACACTATCTCAGGGTGATTCCCGTCGAGCGACCTATCAGGATGTGGTGGATGCACCGCCGGACAAGGTCGCGGAAGTCGTCGACGGCACGCTCTATATTTTTGACAGACCCTCCGTTGCTCACACTTTGGTCGGTTCGAGGCTCGGGAGATACATTGGCACGCCGTTTGAAGACGGTCTCGGTGGTCCTGGCGGCTGGTGGATTCTCGACGAACCTCAACTCCACTTGGCTGAGGACATTGTGGTGCCTGACATTGCAGGATGGCGTCGTGAGCGAATGCCAACGCTTCCGGATGCCGCGTACTTCACGCTGGCTCCTGACTGGGTCTGCGAGGTGCTTTCCCCGTCGACGCGCAAGTTGGATTTGGGCGGCAAGAGCGCGGTGTACGCCCGGGCAGGAGTCGAATACATATGGTTCGTAGACCCGATCGCCCGCTCGCTGGAAGCGAACGTGCTGCGCGACGGGAAGTGGGTGGAGATTGCCACGCTGCATGACGATGCGACCGTTTCGCTGCCGCCATTTGAGGCGATCAGTTTCTGTCTTGGCGATCTGTGGATGTCGCAAATTGTTCATAAAGCGGTGCCGGGCGAATCGACAGACGAACCTGAGCCAGTGCCGATTGCAGCATCGCAGTAGGTTATGGGAACGTTCCCATTAAGTAGAATTCAGACGCTTAATTCTTGCCTTTGATTG
Organism: Arenicellales bacterium; assembly: GCA_965202615.1. Classification (GTDB taxonomy): domain Bacteria; phylum Pseudomonadota; class Gammaproteobacteria; order Arenicellales; family JAJDZL01; genus JAJDZL01. The sequence goes on along the minus strand of OZ241837.1, from coordinate 489,499 downwards.
GTTCGGGGAAGTGGCCCTTCGGTAGTCGCACAGCAGTTTGATGAACTAGAAAGTGGCCAGTATCGGCTCGTTACTGTGTGGCTAAGGTGACCGCATCCGGGGTGCCTACCGGAGGCGGAGAAAGAGTGTCGGTTCGGTGAGACGGAAACGATAGTACTTGACATGAAGACGAGTACCTTGTAAGAAAATACATAGTAATTGAACTGTTTGTCAAAACTATTTGACAGACACCCTAAAACACGCTCAATTACGCAAGGCCATGTCAAATAATCATCAAATGGACAGCCCTGTGAGGCTCCACCACTTTCTGGAGCGGCACGCTGTGTTCACGGTGGACGAGTTGGATCGATTTCTGTCTGACCGTGGGTCACGCAACACGAGCACCCGCAATTCGTTGCTGGCCTACCACCGCAAGCAGGGGCGTCTCATACGTGTGAGGCGCGGCTTATATGCGACTGTACCCTGGGGTATGGACTCGGTATCCATGACGGTCGACCCGTATTTGGTGGCGGCAAAGATGACCAAGGACGCAGTGCTGGCCTATCACACGGCACTGGAATTTCATGGAAGAGCTTACTCGGTCCATTGGCGGCTGTTCTACCTCTCGGAAAACAAGTCGCTACCGCTCACGTTCCAATCGTATGAGTTCCGGCGCGCACCAATACCACCGCCGATCTTGGCAAAGGGCAAAGAAATGTTCGGGGTCACCCGTCATAATCGCTCAGGCGTAGAACTGCGGGTGACCAACCACGAACGAACTCTCGTTGATGTGCTGGACCGACCCGATCTGACCGGAACCTGGGAAGAAATATGGCGCTCTTTGGAGTCGGTGGAATTTTTTGATCTGGACCAGGTCATAGAGTACACACAGCTGCTGGAAAATGCGACCACCGCTGCGAAGGTCGGATTCTTCCTTGAGCGGCACCGGGAGTCGTTGATGGTGGAAAAGTCACATCTTGAGGTGCTGCGTAAGCTTAGCCCGCAGCAACCTCACTATCTGTCGCGAGACAGGCCCAAAGGTTGCCAGTGGGTCAAAGGCTGGAACCTCATGGTCCCGACTGAAATACTGAATCAATCTTGGGGGGAGGTACTATGAGATTCTCCGCAGCGGAAATTCAGCCTATAGCGGGACCCCATGGGTTCGACGAAAGGGTTGTCGAGAGGGTTTTCTTTTTTGTGCGTCTGCTGAACATCATGAACTCTCATCCGTCGCTCAAAGGGAAGTGGGTCACGAAAGGCGGAACTCAATTCGACTTCCAGCGTACAACGAGTGTCCTACGAGTTTTCCAGCAACTTCTCAACGATAGATTTTCGGCATCCTGATCTGGTTGACTGGGTGTTACAGTTGCCATTTCGGCGGGTAAGGATGCGGTGGGAACTCACTGAACGGGATATAGCGAATTCGCCGACACTCGCAACCAAAACTCAGTGTGCTGTAAAAAAGGCAAGCAGTTCGTCTGACGAGACAACATGACAATAAATCATGTTGATAATCTCTAATTCGTTGCGGTGAAGCTGGTCCGTTGCAGCTGCGCAACAGTCGTCAACCACAACAACACCAAAACTCTCATCGGCAAGGCTGCGGACAGTCGACGATACGCACTGATCAGTAAAAATACCGGTTGCAATAACATCTGTTATCTCCATATTGCGTAGCATTAATCGAAGATTAGTTCCGGTCAGTGCGCTGTCAGTGGTTTTAATGACAACGATATCGTCGTCGGTGGGTGTAAGTTCGGGGACAAACTGCCCTTCATCTGAATCCTTGGGAATCAGCAGATAATTGAACCCCGGTTTTTTCTGACTCAACGAGCGATCGCGTCCATCTGTTTTGTGGCAAGCGATTCTCGCAAAAATTACTTCAATCCCCCGTTCCCTGCACTCGCCGATCAACCGCGCAATGTTTGGAATAACAACATTGTTCATTCGGTCGTAAAACGGTTGCCACCGCGCTGTTTCCTCATTCGACTCTTTCGGCAGCATATAGGTATTTTGCACATCAATGACCAACAAAGCTGTGGTTGCCGGATTCAGTTTGATGTCATCGGGGTCTTCCGCACCTGCGTAATAGAACGATCGATAGGCGGTCTTCCAATTTTGTTTATCGTTTGATGAAGTGTCATTCATTTGAGTTTAGCCGTAATTTGTTTGATTGTTCCGATTTGGCGTCTATCGCAATTATTCGAAATCAATCGGTCGGGCTGGTGTGGTATCGCGTTTCAAGAAATTGGCGAACTCCTCATTCGCCAGCTTCGCACGCCGACCGACAGTGGTCAGTATCGATGCCAACAGAACTCGCACTTCCGGCAGAGCCGTTTCCTCAAGAATTGTGCGCACTTCTACTTCGGTACTACGACCGTGTAGATTCGCTCGCACGCGTAAAGCGCGATACAGCTCGTCCGGTAGGTTGTGCACAGTTAGTGTGGCCATAGCCAGTGCCTCATATTTCTTACGATGGTTTCATAATCACCATTTGAACGCAATTGTATAGGTGCCGCGAGCGGGCCAAAATTTTGTCTCGTCAATCTGGAGTCGCAAATTCTATCGGAATGGTTTCGGAGCGGAAGATGATTAAAATCGAAACTGCCGAGTTGATTTATGAAATGTGGTTTAAGGAATTAAATCAATTTCGCATTGATATGCCGCGATTAATTCACTTTTACTTGCGAGGAAAACAAGCATTACCCTAAAAATCATATACTATATTTGCAGAGGAAAAGCCCCAATTACTCCTCCTAATCGCCCAAGCTGAGAAAAGGCATTCCCCCATTCCGCTAATTTCTGGGTCAATTTACAGTGTCAATACGAAGAGGAGAAAGCAATAATCAAAAATTGAATTCAATGGAGCAGTAAATTCCCAATATTCGAATTACAGAAAACTAAGTTGGTGCCAGATACAGACAATGAATCAACTGACTTGGGAGTGTTGCTGTCATTTTAGGAGTTTCGTCACTAAACACCTGGAGCAGAGAAACCCGTTTCGCTCCCAACCTATTTCAGATGCTCTTGGAAGTGTTAATCTATATTGTGCAACATCTCGAGTTTTGAGGCATCATGATTACACGAAATTTTCTGAGAATGCTGACATTTGATTAGAAGCCAAATAGTAAATCCTATTCGATATTGAGCTTGTCTGGAAGTTGCGCAGAATTATCTCGTAAAGCTGTTCTGTAAGAAATAAGTAGAGAATCGATTGGCACTTTCAGTCCGCACATATACTTCAGAAGACGTGCTGCCAACCCCGATCCACTCGCAAGCATCTTTTGCTGATCTGGATCCCAGATCACATAGGCAAAGGGGGGTAAAGCTAAATCTGTTGGGAAATACCGTGCCGATTTTAAGGCTAAATGTAACCCATTTTTAGCTGCTAGATCAGCTATAGCATTTGCAAACGCAATTTGTCCAGCAGGTCGAAAAAGGACGTTTCGAAACTCCGGGTCTCGTGCAACGATTGCAATACCTGATTCAGGGCCGCGTTCCAGATATTCCAAAAGCTGCCGATTTATCTTCGCCAACCCCTCGAAGTACAAAGACGCTCTCTGAAAATAGTGATCAATTCGGTCTTCTGGTAAGCGAAATGAAGAAGCTTCCTTTAGTTCCCTACGCTCATAATCGTTAGAAGCCAAAGCTTTTGGCAGCACGAGCTGAATTACTTTGTACAAAGTGGCGATCGAAAATAACGCATCAGAATTTCTTGGTATGGTTGCTGTAAATTGTTCTATATCAACTTGACCTTTAGAGAACCACTTATGTTCGTCAACAAGACGTCGTGCTAGAATCGCCGGTAAATCCACTTCGTCTAGGATAATGATATCTTTAGTGCTAACTGGAACTGCTCGCTTGTTGAGATCAACAAAAAGGCGTCGGGTTCGTTGAATGCCGGTTTCTGAATTTAGATGAGGTACGAACAATACGGTGAGTATGTCCCCAGCTGCGTCTCCACCGTTGGATAGTGCCTGCTTGATTCCAGCTACTCGGTGTTGGCCATCCAGCGCAAATAACCGCTCTGTACCCTGAAGCTCAAGAAAACCGACACGCTCCTGTTCGGCGAGGTAGTCGACATTCGCTCTATCGAATTCAGGCCGGGCCTGAATGTCAAACGGATGCCACACGGGTTCACCGCCGTAAATTCCTACTACGATGGCATTGAAAAATCGGTTTTTGTTGGCACGTAAGTAATTCGCAATTTCGCTCGCGCGATTGCGTTTCCCGGAGCCAGTGTCCTGTAGTTGCCTTTGTATCAGTTCTCCTAGGCGTTTGTTCCTATGGAGCTCATGAGCAAAGCCAATGCGTTTTTCAACTTCAGACAGTGGCACAATGGCAGCATAGTAGACCCAATCGCCGAAACTGCCTTGGAGAGCTGGTAAAAAAATGGGTTCCATTATGGCCATGCATTTCTCCCTGCAAGAACATCGGCGGAAAAGTCTTTGACACTGTAGTGAGGCATCATCGCGTCATTGAAGTCCTTTTCCAACGTTCTGAGATCAAATTTATTGATGTCTACCGGTGACCAACCGAAAGATAGCTCTCCATCAAACACCTGAAGAAATTTCCGTACCCATGGTCGACCTTTTTCGGAATCCTTCTCCAAAAAATATTCCAAGAAGCGAGTTCGAAGAGAGCGAGTGGTACTACCACCGTATAGCGATAAGCCAAAACTAGGTAGGCATTTCAATTCATGCCCGATGTGAAAACAGTATACACCTGGTTCTTTAGAAATTTGGTTCGCTAATTCGCGTTTAAATGGTGTGAAACTCCAACTAAGGTTGTGCTGCGCGCAGAATACTCGCCACCTATCCGGGTAGGGTTGGGTTCTAACAATTCGTAGATGATCACGCCCTAATTGTTGCAAGAATGCATCTCGTGCCATTTCAATCTCGTCGATTCGTACCTTAATCGAATTGTACAGGTGGGTTTGTAGTTAATCGGAATTCATTTCTCATTTTGCTCCATCAGGGTTAACTGAGGCGTTCCAACAGAGAATCTTTTGTGTTCTTGCCTCGGAACGAATCCTGCATAGAGCCTCACCAACTTGAAGACTCACGAGTGGAGCACTGTTGCCGAAAATGCGCTTCGTCGGTCCCGGTTTGGCTTGGGTATTGAAAGCCAAGGTCAACCCCATGTTGTCGAGGTATCCATCCTCTGCATTCTCGAAATCATCGGGAGATTGCGATACTAGCATGATGGATCCGCCTTTTGAACGGCTCATTCGAACGAGGTTAGTGAGGGCATTAAGTCGTGTTGAAAGAATGACATGTGCTTCGTCTAGCATAGTGAAATGGCGGAGGGAGCGAGTTCCTCGTTCATCCGTAGGTGCATCTGGTTGGGAGTTGATCCAACGATCTAGGGCATCAAGGGTTAGGTTGATGATCAGACGTCTCATTTCTGCCGAGGCATCTTGAGGAAGTCGAATGAGCCATGTTTTGGAAAAAAAATCCGCCGGGGTTAGCTCTGGTTCGAAAAGTGTGAATTGGGTAAGTTCGTTCAATGTTGCTGTCAACTCATCTGGCCTACGGCCACGATCGGTGTACTCGGATTCGAGTTCCGACGCGATAGCAAGTAAATTCGCTGGTATTTTTTTTGTACTAGCGCGGAGGACCGATTCAACAGCCTCTCTTAGTGCCTCTGACTGGACTCCACTGGGTTTTCGCGCCTTGACTGCGGCGATTGAATCCCGAATGCGTGCAGCTGCCGTCTTAATCGATGTATCGTCACGAGATACAACGTGAAGCACATCCAAAGGTATTGCATTTTCTGGCGGAGCAATTAACGTCGCCTTAAAATACTCGGTAAAGGTATCGGTAAGGTCGCCTTTAAAGTCGAATGCTAGGATGGGAACCTCCGAAAGTTCGCGTAAAGCGCGTAGCATGTGAATTGCTGTTCTGGTTTTGCCGGAACCGACGCCTCCCATGATAGCCATATGGGGACTGCCACCTGCTCCGTTGAGGGAAAAATTGACGCGTTCATCAGACTTGAGGTCTCTAGCTATTTCGCCCACGGGCAAAAGGACTTCTCCCGCGTAAGTTGGGGCTGAGGGAGTCTGGTGGGAATCCTCGTGTCGATCGCCTTTTCCCGCGAAACTCGCAAGTTCGGCAAGGCGCGCGAGAAAGCCCTCCATTTTCTGGCCACCATCGTCCCAGTCCTGCTTGAGAAGATTCGCACCTCTATGCCAATGGCGCGTTACCAGTCCCTGAAAGGTCCTTTTTGTCAATTCAGTTTCGCCGCTGTGCTCCGTGATGAGAGCCATCCATGCAGTAGCGTGAGCATCCTCGCCAAAGAGTTGCATGCCTCGCAACGCGGTTGCCATGTCTTCGCTGTCATCATCCGTCAATTCTGGGGGCTGTTCAGGTAGGGAAAGTGACCTGCCAATGGCTAACCGGGCAGCAACATATCGATGCCTCCAACCTAGTTTTGCCGTGAGGTCGGCGCAAATATTGTCTGCAATTCGGGTGGTTCGAAACGTGGATGTCGCGAGATCCGGTATTCCAAGAATCATCTTCACACCTTGTCTGGGTCAAGTTTGTGAACGCTTGTTACGACAACGCCCTTGTCATTTCGGACACTTAGCTCGTAAACAGCAAGTAGGCGAGTTCTAATTGCGTCGAGTTTGTCACCGACAACCTCTTCATCCGTTGACAGGAGAATTACTTGGCCTGAACGATTCGTGAAGGTCTTCAAGACACCGATTCTCTGTTCACGACTTAACCGTGCCAATGGTGTATCGACAACGAACGGAAAAATTCGTCCGCTGATTTTTGTAATCGCTGTAATCAGGGCTTGTGTAAATACTTGGCTTGCGCCTGCTGATTTGTCGATCTCGTGCAGGTTCTCGCCGTCAGCTGTTAGCATTTTCACTTCGCAATCAGGAGTGATCTCGATTCGGTCTACGCGATCTGACAGGTGAGCCATCGCTTTCCATGCCTGTGTCATTTCCTCAGCGACCTCTCCAACTTCACTTGGCAAGGCATCCATTAGGAGGTCTTCGATGAGATCTCCGTATCGGTCAGCGTATTCGGCACGTCGCAGTGCAGGAACGCTCGCACCTATTCGCGACATGTACCGGCCAAGTTCCGCTCGTTTATTAGCTAGTTCTGCCTCCTTACCTTGAATGGCACGATCAGCCTCTTCTCTCTGGGCTTTGTAATGTCCCATTTTTTCTGAAAGTTCCTTTAGTCGCGTGGTTAGTCGATCTAATTCAGGTGCTGAGGCCTCAAGTTCTAGATATTCTTGCTTTGCGTCTTCGGCTTGTGCAACTGCGATGCGGAATCTCTCCACCTGACCGGCGATCTCTCCTTTAGTATGGTTGTCGACAGATAGCAGGCGTTCAATCGCTCGGTCCCTCATTGGCCCTTGGAGAGAGGCGTGACGATAACTTAAGGCGCATCCTTCGGGTGGTGGATGCCATAGTGCCTCCCAAGCGTCCTTGGCGGCTTCCACGACCGCCAAGCGGTGATTTTTATTGAGAGGAGGGTCGAGCGCGTTGATACGATCACCGAGTTCGCGGGCAAAGCGGTCAAGATGTTGGGCACCTTCGTTCCGACCTGACTCCCATCTTTCTCGCTTCGCTTCAGCTTCCAATGTTTGTCGTGCATTGTCTCGAAGTTCGGGACCAGCGACTGCCAAAGCAACATCTCCTTGGATCATAGTTTGCAATGCGTCCATTGCGCGCTGCGCCTCTTCGCGATGCCGTTGCTCGGTTTGCATTAGCTTTCCGACCATAGCAGTGGTACCCTCACCACGACCGCCAATGGTTTTAGTCAAATCATCAATTTCAGCGGAAAGTGTCGGTAAAATGGCTAAAGCCTCATCATAACGAGTTTGCTCAACAATGATTCTCTCCGAAATTTCAGCGATTTCGACCTCCACTTTCTTAACAGTACTGTCCGTGGGCGCAGCCGCGGATGTACGCCGCTTCTGAGCATATGCTGCAAGTGAGGATTTTAAGCTACGCAATATCGGAAGTCCCAGCAGTCCTTCGATTCCTCGACGGACTTGGTCACTCATTTCTTGGTTTGCATAACGCTGTACTTGTTCGCCATCGAACAAAAAAAACTCAGCCAAGCTAGGATGAATGAAGCGTTGCGCTATCCATTCTCGGAACCAGTCTTCACGATTCTCCACTCCCAAGGGAGGCATAACTGGTTCCCTACCAATGCCATGGAATATCGTTAGATCGTCGTCTCTAGTTTTGTGTTGACGGTTTTTCTGAAAATGCCAAATTCGTGTGATTTCGATAATGTCTCCGTCATCATCTTCAAATTCGATCGAAACCGAACATTTGGCAGGACCAGTTTCGGTTGCTCGGTGGTGGAGTGTATTGCTGAGAAATTGACTGTAACTAGCCTTGATGGCATCAGAAGCGTCGCCTTGAGTTGCAACTCTAGCACGTGGGACGAGAATAAGCCCATCCCGTCCGAACAGACCCAGAGTTATCGCCTCGAAGAAAGAAGTTTTTCCATATTCATTAGGCGCCTTTATCAGAATAACGTTCCGATGCTTATGAGGTGCCGCAAAATCGAACCTAGCGTGGCGATATGATCGCCAGTTTATCAATACGACTGAACGAAGATACATCAGTCTTCCGCTTCGGTTTCAATGTTGTCAAAAATTTCGTTGAACGCATCCGTGATACCACGTTTTCTGAGTTTACCTTGTTGATCCATTTCGATTGCGATCAATTGTTCCAGCACATCTAAGTCGAGACCCGTTTTCTTACATTTAGAACGAACAAGCTTACGACCTGCTTCACTACGGAGAAGTACGACATAACCGTTCGACATTACGTACATCCTATGGTTTTTGTGGCGTGTGTTTCGGCGTTTCGTTCTGCACTAATGATCACATCTTCCACCCATAGTTCTCGGATTCGTTCTATCTCAGACTCTCCAATCAAAACCATTTTGGAATTGGTCTGAAGTGCTAATAAGCGATCGAGAATTTCGTGCCTTGTAGCCATGTTGAACGGGCCGGGTACAAATACCCCTTTCTTGGTGATCGTTACGCGACCATTTCGGCGCCGCGCGAGACGACGCGTAGGATCATTGCGAATTTCCACGAGCCAGTCGCGGAACTCCAGCAACGGCATAAATTGGTCGAAACCCGAATTGACAATACCCGCGAGACTCTTGTCCTTCTCTACGACAGTGCATGTCCAGCAGCCGAATCGCGAAGATCTCGTTCCGCAAGAAGGAACATCTGTTTTTGAGGTTACTGCGGGGCATTCTCCGCCTCCCGCGTCCCGATATAGTTGGATCAGCCGATCATGGCTGCCGCCCCAAGGTGGCTTGTTTTCTGCGAGAAATTCCCAGACGTCATCAGTGTCTAGTTCCAAGATAGGTCTGAATACTAGGCACTGATGAAGATCGTTGTGTCTGTTTAATCGATTACCGTTGTCATAGCGCGCCGCCACCCCGGCCCGTGTGGAACTTTCGCTTCGGCGGACGCCAAGGAGAAGTATCACTTCGCCGGAAATATTCGCCTGTTCCCGAATGTAATCGCTAGTCGGTTGAATCTTCATGCGATCAGTACACCAACGAAAGTTGCGATTGGGGGAAGGGTAACCGCGGCCGATCAGATTGACCCAGAATGTTTGGTCAAGTCGCGGAGCGGTTGTGGCAACTACGACAGGCAAATCGAATGCGCGCGCCGCCCTCTCAATTTCCGAGAGCCCGATACGAGCATGTTCCATTACCAGTGGACTCTCGACGAGTGTATCGTTTGCCACCACATGGACAGTTCGATTCCTCTCACTGCGCGGTAGGGAAATCAGGTGTTCAATGACCAGGTGTGCGACGAGTGTACTATCCTTGCCACCGGAATACCCGACAATCCAAGGCTTGCTGTGAAGTTCTACGTATTCTTGGTGAATCTCGGCTCGAATTCGAGTAAAACAATCATCAGAAAAGGTTCCTTGAATTGAGTTCGATATGAGATGGCTCTGAGATTCAGTGATTTCAGCGGGTGTTCGGGAGATTGATACCTTGAAGTGAAGGTTCCGCTCAAAGCAATCTTGACCGAATGTCGAATTTGCTTTCATGGGTTGTGGCAGGTAATTAGACCAAAGTTAGACTCTGATTAACCTGTCAGCGAAATGTATAGAACGCTTCAGAACCAGATTGCATTTTAACGGCGATCTTCAAGTGAATGTCTCTGGTGAAATGAAGGTCTTTTGAGAATGTCGCACTTAATTTCTGGGAATACCCGAAATACCCGAATAAGGAATATATAAGTTCCATCTAGACCCCTTTGCCAATGAAGTCAAATCTTTCCTTCACGAGGTGCACCAACAGCGTACACGCAACATCTGACGGCGATGGTTATTGTATCAAAACAATGTAATCAGGGGCGAGTGAGTAAATTTCTGATGGTGCACCCGATAAAATGAAAAAATTTGATAAACGAAATCATCTTACAAATGTCGTAGTCTATTGAGGCTTAGTGGTGTGAAATGACTAAATGGCAAGTATGCACTCACTGTTAAATAAGATCGACAATCTTCGAATTGCGAAGAGGTACGGGCAATATGCCCCACACAAGCCTTTGCTCATTTTATATGCGCTAGGTGAATTAAGCCGCGGTCATGAGGCTGTACCATTTCGTACTCTAAATGATTCACTTACAAGTTTGTTAGAAGAATTTGGACCACGGAGAGCACACCATCATCCCGAGTACCCTTTCTGGAGGCTGCAAAATGACGGGTTGTGGGTTGTTACTGCCGATGAACCGCTCTTGTCGGGCAGAAATAACAATGACGCAAAGAAATCCGAACTAATACAAAAAAGCGCTATCGGCAGTTTTCCCTCTGAGGAATTAGATGTCTTGAAGTCAGAATCTCGAAACATTCGAATTGCCGCGAAGAGGGTACTAGAAGCGAATTTTCCCGAGACTTTACATCGTGATATTCTCGATTCAATCGGACTAGAACTCGACATAGCAGACGGAGTACCAAAGCGCGATCCAAATTTCCGGAGAAAAGTGCTCCGAGCATATGAGGCGCGTTGCTGCGTTTGTGGTTACGACGTACGGCTTGGAAACCGAACAGCGGGCCTAGAGGCGGCACATATCATGTGGCGCACGGTTGGAGGGCCTGATGAAGAGTCGAACGGCCTCGCACTATGTGTGCTTCATCACAAGGCCTTTGATTTGGGAGCCTTTACCGTCGAGCGAGATGGGCAGACTATTGTTTGCAGCCAGGAATTATCTGGGACAAACAAGACTGAATGGTTAATTGGATTTCACGGTTCAAAAATTAGGGAGCCTCAAAGCAGTAGGTATTTTCCAGCGGAACAGTACCTAGACTGGCATCGCAGAACAATCTTCAAGGAGCCGAAAAGAGAATTTTGATCGCGAGGCGGTTGGTTCAACTTAGCAGACAACGCAGGAGGCTGAGTTTAGTGGGGATTAATTGTCGATAGTTGAAGTTGGTCCCTTGGCAATTCTTGAAGAGTGGTCTCGGTATAGGCGTAACTGTTGATGTAAGTCAACTACGCGGCGTGGTTCAACATTCCATGCTTTGGGATTCCACTGGGGATGATCATTCGAATTGGAGCGATGGAAATTTTGACAGGTTCAAGTTTACAGCAATAAAAATTGGGATCAGGATGAGAGTTCGGATGACTGGTATCTGATATTCAGGTGTTCCAATGTTGCAAAAACTGATTTCAATTTGTGCGATTATGAATTTGTTTGAACACTTTTGAAAATTATTGAATTAGCAACTCTTTAGCATTACGATTTGAACGCCAAGACAATTTTGTGCGTGTCATTAGAATTTTTTCCAAAAATATAGCTGGTTGAAAACTATCCCAGATCACCCGATATCAGTGAGCCAAATCTCGAATCTGATAGGCATTGACCCACCAGGTTCATCGCGTGCCACATAGTTACACCATTTGCGGTAAAAACCGGAATTCCTGCCACTTTCTCGAAATCGTCAATTGCAAATAGAGATGGCATCGCAGTATCCGGGATCAGCAAAACCTCGGCGTCGGGATGAATCGTTTCTGGAATATGGTTGACGATGAACTCCGGTTCAAAAAGTGCGGCATCCCAACCGGACGCTGCATCCAGCCAGTTCATATTCAATACTTCGATATCGAATTCCCCAAGGAAAGACTCAAAAGTTTTTGATGCGGGTTCAGGGTAGGTTGCCAGAACACTGACCCGACTGAAGCCACAATGACGCAGTGCTTCAACAAATGCCATCGAAGTGCTGCCGGCAGGGGCACCGACGGTATCGGTCAAAGTCTGAAGCTGTTGCTCTGCATGAGCGCGTCCCCGCACAAAACTGCCGCTGGTGCATGGCCAGTAAACACAATCGACGTTGAGCGGTACGAGTCGCAATGCTGCTTCAACCAGCCAATCCAGTCGCGAAGTCTGTTCCAGCGCGTCAACATCGTGGTCGTTTTCTCCATCACCGCCGACTCGCGTACAGGTGAAATAAAGCCGCGCCCGGTCCCCTGTTTCTTCAAGAAAGCGGTAAAAATCATGTTCTGCGCCGCCGCCTGGCCAAACAAAGCCAATTCGAGCGTGTTGATTATTCATCCTGCAGTGTCCTCCAGGTTTGTTGTGCGTGCTCCAGCGTTTCGTCGATGTCATCGGCGCTGTGAGCGGTAGAAAGAAACCATGTGCCCCGCGCGGTAACCCTGGTCCCGGCAGACTGCAACTTGGCATAAAACTGATTCTTCAGCGCGCTGTCAATTTTCAAGTAGTCGCGGTAGTTCTCAACCTTTCCGACATTGCCAAAAATTGGATGGAATACCGTGCCGATCCCCTGAACGGTCATTTCCCGGTTGTATTTCCGAGCCAGCGACTGCAAACCGTCCATTAACCGCGTGCCCAATTCTTGCATTTTTTGAAAGTTCTCGCCACCGTCCGATTCAAGCATATCCAGGGTCGCGAGACCGGCCACGATTGACATCACGTTGGCATTGTAGGTGCCCCCGTGCATCACTGAACGCGTATAGAGCTGCTCCATCAACTCTTTCTTGCCTGCCAATGCTGCCAGTGGAAAACCCGCCGCAAGCGCTTTGGCGAAAATCGCCAGATCCGGTGTTACACCCAGCAATCCCTGGGCGCCGTCGAGTGCCACTCGGAACCCCGAGATTACCTCGTCAAAAATCAGAACCACACCGTGTTTTTGCGTCAGTTCCCGGACTCCTTCCAGATAGCCCGGCAGTGGCATGATGGCACCGGTATTGCAGTTAATGGGTTCCATCACGACGCCGGCAATTTCAGAGGAACGTTCCTGAATCACTTCAGCGAAAAGGTCAAGGTTATTCCAAGGCAAGGTTACGATGTCGTTCAGCGCGCCAATTGACTGTCCTAGTGTCTGCGCGACACTGGTTGGGTTGGTTTCCGGACCAGCGTCATCAAGCGACGGGTGCACGCTCACAAAAACATTGTCTGTCCAACCGTGATAGTGGCCCTCAAACTTGAGAATTTTTGCTCGGCCTGTTGCAGCTCGGGCCAGCCTCACGGCTGCCTGAATTGCTTCTGTTCCACTTGAAGCGAATCGTACGAGTTCTGCACACGGAACGATTTCCACCAGTTTGGCGGCGAGTTCAATCTCAAACTCTGTCTGTCCGGCAAACAACTGTCCCATGGACAATGTCGATTTGACGCGCTCCAGTACTGAATCAGGCGCATGTCCCAGGATGATCGGTCCGTTGGCCAGTGCGTAATCAATATAGACGTTCCCGTCAACATCCGTAATCCTGGAGCCCTTTCCGCCTTCGTAAAAAAGCGGGACTGGGCTTTCACCGTAACCGATGTAGCGAAAATTGCTGCTGACCCCGCCCGCGAGATTGTTGCTTCCCAAATCAAACAGTTTTCTCGATCTGTCGAATTTCAGTGTCATGACTAAACCCGGTGTAATTCGAGCGGAATTTTACTCAGTGTTTCTGGTGGTCCATCTTCACGAACAACGAATGTTTCACTGAGCCCGACTCCGTATTCTCCATTGACTCGGAGCGTCATGGGAATGTGAAACACCATACCCGCTTCCAGCGAGCGGTGATTGTTGGTGACTATAGCAAAGCCTGACTCTTCACCCCAGGTGGGCGGAAATCCAATACCGACAGGGTATCCATACACTTCATGAAACAGAATCTTGTCGCGAATTGGTGCAATAAGAGATTCCGCAGCTGACGCGACGTCAGAGGCCGGTGTACCCGGTCTCGCAACTTCGAGCATCGCAGCAACCAATTCTTTTTCAAGTTCGGCAAATGCTTCAATTTTCGAACTCGCTTCACCGAGTACCGCGGTACGCATCAGTGGCGCGTGATACCAGTGATAACTCGGTGAGCACTCGATAAACACCGGGTCTCCCTGCCGGATGAAATATCCGGAATTGCTGTTGTGCGGCATTCCAGCCCGATAGCCAGCGGAGATGATCGGATACACCGAGAATCCTAGGCTGCCTGCTTCAATCAGAGTTGCCGCCACCCGGGAAGCGATTCTGGAGTCGGTTACACCCTCCTGAATCTGTTGAAATCCGATTTGAATTGCGGCATCTGTAATCGCCGCAGCGGTACGCATTATTTCGAGTTCCCGATCAGACTTGACATTTCTGACGTTGTCGACAATGCCCGAACCATTGACGACGTTTGCGTCAGTCAACGCGTCCCGTAATTGATCGTGCAGTTTAGGGACCAAGTATCGGCTTTGCGCTTCAATGCCGATCGTGCCTTTGTTTAGACCGCGTCTCACGAGTACGTCCCGCGTCGCTTGAACCGGGTCTGCATGAGTTTGATACAACTCAAGCTCAGCGACCGAGGCCGACGCTTCGAATCTGCCCCGCTCAAACTGCCATAGTACCATGACTGGCGCTCCATTCAGGGGCACGATCAGGCATTGGTAGTCCCACAAGTTGAGCGACTGATGCCCGCACAAGTAATAAATGTTGGGTGCGGAATGCAAAATCAGTACGTCGATTTGACGTGATTCCATAACTTGTCTGGTGTTGTGAAGCCGCGTATCGAATTCGTCTGTCGGAAATACTGTTTCTCGTGGAATTGCCATTAATTGATCCTACGCTGAATAGCTCGTGTCCTGTTCCAGTGGGTATAGGGGTTTTGGTCGTTTTCGATAATTCAATCGTGAGAGTTCTGCCGCGCAGACGCCGGGTGTATCCACGACCAGCACACGTCGGGCGATATCGCCATATGCGGCTTTCCATGCGATTGCGGCTTTGACCACAATTATTCTTTGTTCTTCAGGCTCAATACCCAGGCACCTTAGCTGCTCTGCATCGAATGGCATGCTGCGCTTGGAAGTGAGCACGATTTGAACACCGTCGGATTCCACCAGCGCGGTGCGTCCCATCGAGGTAATATACCCCGTCATATAGGATCCCTTGTGGACGTATTCGCCGTCGGAGATTGATTTGACCACCACTTTCGCTTCGACTGGAGCACCATGCTGATCGTCGGATTTGCCACCGATCTTGGCGAGGAAATGCTCGCCGATGCCTGCCTGTTCGGCCTGCTCGACAGTTTCCGGGTCACAGACGACGATCACTGACCGGTCCGCCCTTGATTTAAGCAATTCCCTTAGCACACCTGTTCCGTCACCGGCACTGCCGCCACCGATGTTGTCGGCCGGCTCTACGATGACGACCGGAAATTGCGCAGAAGCAACAGCCATTTTTACACTCTCTTCGACCGACAAAATATCATCGTGAAATTCATGCCTGGCCTCCCACAACTGCGTTGCGACTGAATTGGCGCCGGAGTTTATCACAGCCGCGTCGTGACCATAGACAACAACTGAAGCGCCCAAGTGAGCGACATCGCTGTAGGGAAACCCCATTGCCACAGACGCACAGGTAATCGCAGGACTGGACTCTAACTCGTGCAGTCGTTGCATCACCTCAAGCATCGGTGCAACGTCGGTTTGCTGCTTGAGTGGTGATGTCAGCAAGGGCAGTTTGCGAAAGGCGCAACGAAGTGTGGATTTGTCGGACATGAGCTGTGCAATGACGCGAATGGACTCCGCACCCCGCTTCGCCATGTCAACATGAGGATAGGTGTCGTACCCGATCAGTGCAGAAGCGCTTTGCACCATGCTTTCACTTAAATTCGCGTGATAATCGAATGTCGCTACGATTGGGGTGTGATTGCCGACGACCTGTCGAACCCGTTCCAGGATATAGGCATCCGCATCGTCAAAATTTTGCGCGGCTGCGGCGCCGTGCAATGCCAAAGCAACACCATCGAGCGGCAGGGATTTGCGAATCAGCCCAGTCAACTCGTCAACCAGTCGCAGGAATGAGTCCTGTTCAATGATTCCGGAGGGTACTGCAGCAGCGAACAGGGACGGAACAGGGTCGATTCCGACCTTGTTCGATTCGCAAATCATGCCGCCGAGTTCGGTATTGGTATTGCTGTAAAGATTTACCAGTTCTTGTTCCAAGGCAAATTGATAACTCTCGAAATCGCTGTAGCAGGTGACTTCCGAAGCAAAGGTGTTGGTCTCGTGCCAGATTCCGCCGATAGCAATTCTCGGATTTTGTGTCAATGATGCCCCTGAATCTCTCATGTACGACTGTATGTAGCGAACCGATAATTTGAAATTGTAATTGACTGGTTTATTTCGAACATTGTGAGTCAGGGCAGGGTTTCGATCAAAACAGGCAAATTAGCCTATCGTTATAATTCGATTGAACCTTCAGGCAAATGACTCGATTTGGCGAGTATCCACAATTACAAGACAAGTGAGGTGACAATTGAGCGATAGACTTAAATTTGTGCGCGTTGGCATGCGCAACAATGGCGCAAGCGTCAAGTTGAAATTACGCTGGGACCATTCCCCGAAAACCTGTGAAATCATCACGAAAGCACTCCCTTTCGAAGGCGACATGTGGCACGCCAAGTATGCCAATCATGAAATCTATACCCTGTTGCCGGTCGAAGAGGTTTTTGGAGAGGACCCACCCAAAGAGTGGCTGTGCATGTTTCCGGCTCCGGGAGATCTCATGTACATTTTCCATCCGGAAGGCTTGCTTCCACCGGATGTCTGGACAACCGACAGCGAACATCACGTTGTAGACATTGCATTGTTCTACGACCGCGGTAACAACCTCTATGGTCCGAGCGGTGGAAATACCGGCAATATATTTGCGACTGCTGCAGACATTGAGGAATTGGAGCAGTTCGCAGCTGAGTGTATCAATGTCTGGAAGGCAGGGTTTTGGGGCGAGCGCATGTATGTCGAGGCTGCAGGCTAAACGATATTTTGGGTTATATGTAACTTAGTCAATTCGTTGAAAACAGACCACTCCAAAATTCGTTGAATCATCGGTCATGTATATCTAATTTGACAATGGGTTCGTTTCAAACTATTCTGAACCTAACGTTAAATATTTACTGACGATAAATCGGGAGGTTCCCATGTCAACCAATGATTCAAGTGGAGTTGACCGCAGAGATTTTCTGAAGATGTCAACTATGTTGCCCACTTCAGCCGCAATCGGCGCACTTGCTGTCGCCGGAAACCAGGCTGTCGCTTATACCACAACGAGTGCAGACCAGACATCAGGCTTGCATTCGTCAATGAGTGAGGAGGAAATTGCTGCACTGCCACGTGTCAAGCAAGAACTTGTACCGCCACCTTTTGCTCCAGAGCATGAACAAGTTGCGAGTGGAGGACCAAAAGTCATCGAAGTGACGATGGTTACCCACGAAAAGCGCTGGAAAGTTGATGATTCTGGTGCGGAAGTTTGGGCGTTGACTTTTGACGGTTCAGTACCCGGACCGCTAATTGTCTGTCACGAGGGCGACTTTGTTGAACTTACTTTGATCAATCCCAAAGAAAGTGCGATGGAGCACAATATCGACTTCCATGCATCGACAGGTGCACTGGGTGGCGGGGCTCTGACACACGTACTTCCGGGCGAACAGACTGTACTGCGCTGGAGAGCGGTCAAACCGGGTGTATTCGTCTATCACTGCGCTCCGTCCGGTGTCATGATTCCGTACCACGTAGTGCACGGTATGAACGGCGCGTGCATGGTATTGCCACGAGATGGCTTAAAGGACAAAGATGGAAATCAACTCCGATATGATGACGTTTTTTATATTGGGGAGCAGGACTACTATATCCCAAAGGACAGCGATGGGAAATACAAGGTATATGATGGCCCTGGTTTCAACTTGGGTGACGTGTTGCCACTTATGGCATCTCTTATACCGACCCATGTCGTATTTAACGGAAGCGTGGGAGCGCTAACCGGGGATAACGCCTTGAAATCCAAGGTTGGTCGAACTGCGCTTTTCATCCACGCGCAGTCCAATCGCGATTCAAGACCACATTTGATCGGTGGACATGGAGATTATGTCTGGGAGACAGGCTCTTTCACGGATGATCCTACAACTGGACTGGAAACCTGGTTTATTCGAGGTGGGTCGGCAGGTGCCGCACTCTATACATTCCGGCAACCAGGCGTTTATGTTTACTTGAGCCACAACCTGATTGAAGCAATTCAACTCGGTGCGGCATCACATGTAATCGTCGATGGTGATTGGGATGATGGCCTCATGAAGCAGGTACAGAAACCTGGTCCAATGAGCGCTTAGAATTAATTGATATGCGATAAAGGGGATGAGTTCACGAATTGACCATTTGCAGCAGCATTTTGCGCTGGTTTTGGTACCCTGGCTTTAGCCGCAAGGACTGCAGTTGCTAACCGAGATGAATTTGGCCAAGATAGCATCGCTGACACTTCAGCGCTATCGAAAAGTGAGCTCATTCCCGATTTGTGTCTTTCGACGTTGAGAATTTCTGCGATTGCCGCAGACATTGGGGCTGGAGCTGGGCTGTTCCCGAATCTCCTTGAGATTCGGAATTAAACCAGATCATCCTCAAGCGGAAAATCCGACAGCACAACAGGCCCGTTGGCGCTAATCCATACCGGTTGCTCCAGTTTCACGCCTTCGCGTCCGTCAATTTCACCGACGTAGCATTCTATACACACCACCATGTTTTCTTCAAACACGCCATCGTAGGCACCGTACTTTTCATCCTCGCGATACCAAAGAAAGGGATACTCAACACCGAGACCACAACCATGACCAACATCGGCGTAACGATTTGCGAGATATTCTTCCGGTAATTGATAAGCCGAGGACGAGTACTCCAGGAAAGACAACCCCGGGGTGAGCAATGAAATGTTGGTTTCCAGCTGCGCTCGGGATACCGCATACAATCTTCTTTGCTCGTCTGTCGGCTTGGCATCACCGACGATCCAACTGCGAGAAATGTCGTTAAAGAATCCCATCGGACCAATCAAGTCAGTGTCGAACGAAAGAAAATCCCCGTTCTCGATTATGCGTTGACTTGTTTCCTGAAACCAGGGATTGGTACGCGGGCCTGATGTCATCAAGCGAGTTTCAGGATACTCGCCCCCGCGGCGAATGCTCCCAGCCAGCAGAATCGACAATGCCTCCTGTTCCGTCATCCCCGGCTGAACCTGTCCCCTCAATTCATGCAACGCGGCTTCGCAGGTTGAAAGCGATAATCGGAATGCACGAATCTCTTCCAGAGACTTGATCGCTCTTGCATGTTCCATTACCTTTTTCCCGTCCGCCAGCGTCAGCCCACAGTTGGTCAGTGCGGAGGCGATGCTCACATCCAGTCGGTCAACCGCCAAGCGGCGGTTGTCGCAACCGTAAGTTCGGACAAGATCATCAATTTCCTTTGCCCACTTGGTGACTATTTCTTCGGTTCTGTAACCAGTAAATAGTGCCAGTCAGAAAACCCCTGTTTCACGAGATTTTACGCAAAATTTTGAACAAATCTGAAAGCGAATTCAATGAAAAACCTTCTGCCGGTGCATTTTCAGACGCACGATGGCGAATGACCGGCAAAATCGCAAATTCTCCCCGCGGCCATGCCTCCGCCAGCCGGATTTTTATGATTAATGGAAGATCTGAAGCTTCAGGCGGCTTTCAAGCGTTGCTGGCGGGCAAGTCTCTTGCGCTCCTGGTCGCGCAACATCCGCCCCAGCCGCTTGAGGTTGGCGGCCAGTATCGACAACGCCACGGCGCGGGCAAAACCCCGCTCGCCGTGATCTCGAACCCGGTCCAGTCCGCAGTGTTCCAGATGATTGATCGCCGACTCAACTCCCGGGTGCTTCTGACGGGCCTTTACAAACCACTTCTGCAACTGGTGCTCCAAAGCCTTGGCGCTCAAGTAGCCCTTGCGCGGCAACGCACATTCATCCAGCAGCTCAGCGAGCTTGAGCTGATTGTCCGGCGAGTGAAACCCGCGGTCGAAACTGCAGGCGACAAATTCCGGAAACAGCTGCTGCGTCTGTGCAATCAGGCTCTGCGCATGGTCCACATCGCCGCCGTCCCACATGATGCAGTGATTCAAGATGAACCGATATTGGTCCTCGACTACCGCAACCGGCAAACCGAACTCCTGCGGGACACCGGCTTTGCCTTTCGCAATCCAGCGGGTATGGGGCTGAAAGATCGACAGCACTTTCTCCTTGTTGGGAATCTTCTCACCGTTGATCACGCGCCGGACAACCTGGTCAATCTGGCGCTTCGCATGCTCGATAAAGTGCTGAAGTTCCATGGTTTTCGCATACTGAACAAAAGTGAACGCACGCTGCTGAGCCTGGCTCAGCGTCAACTCGGCACGCGCCAGATATTTCTGGCACTCCTCCACATACTCGACCACCCGCTCGGGCGACTTTTTCCTCTGTTTGGAGGTGCGCACCCGGTTGAACCGTTTCTTGATCAGCTTTTGGATATACTGGTTTTGCCGCCAGCCGTCCAGCCCCAGATCCTCGGCCAGCTTGGCCGCAGTCCTGACGGTGCAGCGCATGGCATCTGCCAGCAGGTTGACATCAGTGGGGAAATGGACGTTGGTCTCGACACAGAACGAATCACAGCGCCCGCGCAATGTTTCGCCAGGCTTTTTTCTGGCCACCTTATGCCCGGACTGAACCACCAACTGGTTGATCTTCGCCAGCAGCTCCGGTCTCAACAGACTAACATTGTCGACAACAGTTTGCCGCTCGTATTCGTGCTCCATGACTCCGTGCCCCATCATTTGGCGGATCGTGTTGTGATGGTTGGCCAGTTCGACGAGCCGGTCATAGTCGCAATTGAGCCCCTGCTTGAGGATCGCCAGCACCAGAATGCGCCAAAGGTGCATGCCCGGGCGGCCGGTATCCTTGCGAGTCTTGGGATTGACTTCAGCGTCAAGCAACGCAAACACCTGATCGCGCAGCTCCGGGGTCGTATACAGGTGCTGCAGCCCGATCAGCAGCGCTGGAATGTCGTCGCGCGATTTCGGATTGATATGGATTTGCCCAATATCAATGCCGCCTATTTCAAACTGTGTGGATTCGACTTTTCGCATGGTTTTTACCTGAAGATTTTGTCAAATTTGGGAAAATCAGGGAAAAACAGGGATTTTCGTTGGATTTTGGCGGAAAATCGGCTTGATTCGGCAAATCTTCGTGCCGTCAATCCAACTCTAAATCATTGTTTATGTTGATTAATTATACCATATTTGAGTTTTCTGTCAGACACTAAATAGGAAATCTGTTGACCAGGCAGGTCGTACTTCCTCGATGGTTTCGAGTCCTTTGAGCAAGTGCATGCCAGTCGGCAATTCAAACATAACGGATGGGCCGGATGTCAGGATCAGCGCATATCGACAGAAATTGTGCATGGTCCAGACCTGCATGTTACGCGAACCATTTGCATAGCGAATGTTGACCGGATCAAACAGCAACACTGCCGCTACATCGTTATCAGCTGCGCGCGACCGTACTGCGTCCAGACGATATCGACGCACGGCTGCTTCATCAATGGGTTGGCTCAGATTCAGCGGATCAATCATTGCTTTTGATCACCTGCTTCTACTCAAGGATTGCAATATGCGATTCATGGCGCAGTGACAGGATTCCAGCATCTTCGCTGGTGGGGTGATTCGACAGCCCTTGTTTGAACAGTCAGTTCAAATTCACTCTGGTCAGTCAATACACTTTAAGACATGTTCAGTAATCGTCAGAGTTTCGTCAATGTCCGCTTCTGTGTGCGCAAATGAAATACTGCCCTGTTTGGTGGTTACGGGGAAATGAAATACGCCATTTTCAATCAGTGCATTGCGATAGCGCACATCTCGCTGCGCATCATTGTTGCGGGCGATATCCGCCCAGCTGACCGGTTCGTGGTCCATGAAGTAAACGACAAAAGCAGAACCGGCCCGAACGATCGTCGTGGGATAGTCCTTTGATGAGAATAAACTCTGAAGTCCGGATTCCAACTGTTGTCCCAGTCGCTCCAGATGGGCGTAAATTTCTGCCCCGCGGGTCTTGAGTTTCCGCACAGTCGCAATCGCTGCAGCCACTACGAACGGGTGCGCGTTATAGGTCCCCGCAATCAGAACTCGTCTTGATGGGTCGGGATGACAGCAAAATGACATGTACTCGGCCTTCCCGCCAATAACGCCGAGCGGATATCCGTTGGCAGCTGCCTTGCCAAACACACTCAAATCCGGTGCAACTTTACAGATAGACTGATAACCACCCAGCGCGTGCCGGAAGCCGGTTTTCACTTCATCAAAAACCAAAAGCGTGCCATGTTTGGAACACAACTCCCGCATGAACTCGAGATAGCCCGGACGCGGTTTGACAATTCCGATGTTCTGAAGAATCGGTTCAACGACAACTGCTGCAATTTTGCCCGTTTCCAGCAACGCCTGCAGAGCATCCCGGTCGTTAAACTCAATCGCGTGCGCGCCTTGAGACGTCGACGCATGCATGCCCGCAGATATGGGTCTCAATGCATGTTCTTCACCGGCATGGTGACCGGTGAATGTTGATTCCGGGTCCATCAGGTTGAATGCGACTGAATCCATCCAGCCGTTGTAACCACCCTGCATGAACACGACATCGTTGCGTTGCGTTGCAGCGCGTGCGAGTCGAATCGAGAACGCGACTGCTTCCGTTCCGCTGCTGGTCAATTGCACCTGTTCAAGATAGGGTACCGAATCAACCAGCAAATCCGCGATTTCCTGCTCCCATGGGGTTGTACCGGCGCCCATGAGCGACTCTTCTCGGCGAATCGAGTCAATGACGGCCTGATTGACATCCTTGTCGCTGTGCCCGAGAAGATAGGGAGCGAACGCCGCGTGATAATCAATATATCGTTTGCCGGTATCGTCCCACATATAAGCGCCCGATGCGCGCACGAAGACGCGCATCGGGTCGATCAGTCGGTTGAGTGACATGACGCCACCCGCGATTGATTCCGGTTTCGTTGGAATCTGCTCCGCCAGCTTGCTCAAGAGCTGCCCCTCAAGTCAGTTGTTGTTAAGTAACTGAAATTTGCGGCAATCACTCCGCGGTGACCATTTCATACCACTTGTCAGTCAGGCCTTGCTGCTCAATTGTTTCGAGCCAGACGTTAATGAAATTGACAAAGTGATATTCACCGGGGAGTACCGCGTACGCATAACCCTGCGGATTAAGCGGTGCATCATCGACGATTCTGAGATTCATGCCCGGATTCTGCTTGATGAAGTTTCTGAGCGACGAACTGTCAGTCAGGACCGCATCGGCACGTTTGCTGGCAACTTCCAGGAAATATGTTGACAGTTTGTCGCTTACGAGTGGTTTG
Source organism: Arenicellales bacterium (assembly GCA_965202615.1). GTDB lineage: Bacteria > Pseudomonadota > Gammaproteobacteria > Arenicellales > JAJDZL01 > JAJDZL01. The sequence goes on along the minus strand of OZ241837.1, from coordinate 465,860 downwards.
ACGGTTGCTTTTTTGAAGAAACGGTTCGCAAACGCTTCGTCAGCCGTACCGGAGCCGACCGCGATAATCATGCCTTCCTGATCGAGGTCGCTGTGAGATTGTGCGGATGAGTCCATGTGGACTGCGGTACCTTGTGTTTCGTATCCGGAGGGATTGGAAAACAGGACCCGCATCGCGCGCTCAGCGGTTCGGAACATTGGAGACATCACGATGTCGCACTTTCCGGTTTCCAAGCTCGGTATCAGTGTTCCCCATTGAGAATCGACGGGCTTGTATTCTACGCCCATAATGCCAGCCAGGTGTCTTGCAGCTTCAATGTCGGTGCCGACCCAGTCTCCCGTTTTGGGATCTTTGGCGCCCCATGGGAGAGCTTCGGCGTGACATACTAGGATTTCACCGCGATCCTTGATCATGTCAATTCGGTTGTCTTCGGCGAGTGCGGTTCCAGTGCCAATTAAGAGTACGCCGACAAGTGCTCCAATTGCTAAGGTAAAAGATTTCATGCTCATTTAAATTTCCTCCATGTTGTTTGAGGTGAAAGCTTTTTTATTGTCGAATGTTCTAACGCTTTCGGATTAGGAAACTGCATTGTAAACCGTTACCTTTAATTTCCAAACTTGAACAGAGATGATCGCGGAGCTCGTCACCGGACCGGTTGAAAGGAAATTTTTGCGCATCAGCAACGGAGCTTGATCTGATTTGCAGTAACAAATTTTTCTCCTTTAATGTAATGAATCAAAGAAAAAACATTGAACTAAGCCGCTATGCGGCAATTCAGATGCTTGACGTCTGGGGGTTCGATTCCTGCACGCAGATTTCTCTGCACATTCCTTAGCAAATTGGTCTATCGTATGCTGGTGGTGCCCGCGGCAACGGTGCACCACCATTTTCTAGACCATTTGTTAACAATAGGAGAACAAGGATGTCCTACTGCAACAGCGGCAATAAGCCGCTTTCGCCTTTGCGGCAAAGTACCGTCGATTATATGACAGTCAGAGGGCTGTCGGAAAACACCCAGCAAAGCTATCTTTGGGAGTTGGACCGGCTGGCCAGGTTTTACGGGTGTTCGCCCTCGCAAGTTGAAGCCGACCAGATACGAAAATATATTCTGGAGCGCATTGATCAGGGTCTGTCGCCCGCCTCGACCAATGTCAGCGTGTCAACGTTCAAGATGTTCTACACACATGTCTTGGGTTGTCCGGAGCGCGTCGAGCATCTGACCATGAGAAAGGTGCCCGAGCGTCTGCCCAAGGCCATGGAGGAGTCCCAGGTCAAGGCTTTGCTGATGTCGACCTACGACATTCGCTACCGCGCCGCGTTACGGCTTGCCTATAGCACCGGACTGCGTCTTTCGGAGGTTGTCTCGGTGAAAGTCACCGACATCGATTCCGGCAAGCGTCTGGTACGCGTTGCGTGCGGCAAGGGCGGTCACGAGCGGGCGGTGTTTCTGCCGTCATCGACGCTTGAGGCGCTGGGTGATTATTACAGGCAGGTGTATCCGAAGCCTGACAGCTGGCTGTTCTACGGCACCAGCACCGATGAGCCGATCAAGCCCTCCACATTGCGCCAGGCCTTCAACAAGGCACGCGACCGCGCCGGGATCGGCAAGCAGTTCACCTTCCATTCACTTCGTCATTCGTATGCGACTCATCTGCTTCAGCGCGGCGCGACGCGCGACGAGGTTCAGGATCTTCTCGGTCACAAGTCGCCGGAGAGCACCCGCACGTATGCGCGCATCACCTCGGCGATGTTCGAGCGTCTGGATCATCCGGCCGATCAGCTGAACCGTTAGTCGGTGAGCGCCGACAGCTGTGGCGTGGCGGACATCTTCCGTCGCGCCAGCGGTGCGTTTGTCGCCCAATTCGGCGACCTGCTCAACACCGCTTCGTGGCGCGTGCTCAACGCCATCATCAACTGTCGCACCGCGGCGATGGGTGCGCGCCTGTACCACTGCGAAAAGTGCCAGGTGTCGCGCATCCTGTACAACTCGTGCAGGAATCGCCATTGCGGCACATGCCAGGGCGCCGGCTCGCGTCGGTGGCTTGACCAGCAGCTCAAGCGCGTTCTGCCTGCGCCTTATTTCCATATCGTGTTCACGCTGCCGAAGCCGATCGCCGAATTGGCCTACGCCAATCGCAAGACGGTACTGGCCATCCTGATGCGGGTGACAGCCGAAACCCTGGTCACCATTGCCGCCGACCCCAAGCGCTTCGGCGCCCGCGTCGGCGGCACCGTGGTGCTGCATACCTGGGATCAAAAAATCCTGTGGCACCCACACACTCACGCGGTGGTCGCCAATGCCGGCTTCGATGTCCGCACCGGCCAGTGGAAAGCCGGCAGCAGCACCTTCTTCGCACCAGTCAAGGTGCTGGCAAGGTATTTCCGCCGCCGTTTCCTCGAACAGCTGCAGCTCGCTTATCGCGACGGTCAGCTCATCTTTCCCGGCCGTATCGAACGCCATGGCGACCCGCAGGCCTTCGAGGCGCTGATCGAATCCGCCCGTGCAATCGAGTGGAATGTCTACGCGAAACGGCCCTTCGCCGGACCTCGGCAACTGATCGGCTATTTGGCGCGCTACACCCACCGCGTGGCCATCAGCGACTCCCGCGTGACCCGCTTCGATGGGCAAACCGTCTCGTTCCGCTACCGAAAGCCAACACGCCAGGGCGCAGACAAACCCGGCTATGCCATCATGACGCTCCCCGCAGTCGAATTCATCCGCCGCTATATGATGCACGTGCTGCCCAACGGCTTTCATCGAATCCGTCATTTCGGCATCCTCGCCAACAGCAACGCCAAGTCAACCATGGAAAAGCTCGCCGAGCACACCGCACCGAACGCCGCAACTGACGATGATGAGCGCCAGTGCGACAACGACGCGCACGACTATGTCCCAAAGTGCCCCGCCTGCCAACGCCCGCTGAACCTCATCGGCGAGTTCCTCCCGGATGATTACCGCCTCGTATGCCTGGCCCGAGCGCCGCCCTTGACTAGTGCCGCCTGATGACTCGACTCGAACAACCTTGGACTGTGGCGGCTGTCGTCGCCAGCACTGCCTGTGCCCGCACCGCTTTCAGGAGATCGAATTCAGCTCCAAACATGTCTTCCATCGTTTATCCGACTGCATTCTCGGCATCCAAGCCATATTCAAGGCCAACGAAAAGTGCCTTCAGGCGTTCATTCAGCCTGAACTGAATCTGGTTTTCCCTATACTTTCCCCATAGCAGACGGTCGTATTGCGGCACGTTCAAATCGGTTAGAGATAACGCTTGCGCGGTTATCACTAACCTTAAGACTGCGCGGTTATCACTAACCTTAAGACTACTATGTTTGTGTAAAGTAAATTACATTACATGGATGTCGGCTTGTATTTTTAATCTCTTACCCGCGAAAGTTTCGACCACTCTTGAAACTCCCAACTTCTGGGTTTGCGATAACTATTGCATTACCATGGAATTTATCAATTTCATCCAACGTCTTGTAAGCCCTCAAAAATCTCACCTAACAGGTTCGATTACCGGCTCAAATTTCGATTTATGAAGTAGTTCAGCGGAATCTCGGATAGCAATCAACTCGAACTGTTTTCCGCGAAAATATGGAAAGTACATCTTGGCTACTGCCATCCAATTGCTTCTTGCAAAGTGGTATCAAGCGCATTCAATAGTTGATTTTGGTCGCACCTACTTAAGCGAGTATAGAGTGCAATTGGAACCATTGAGATGGGTAACGATTCGAGAAATTCAGAATGTTTCGACTGATCTCGAGTTTTCTTGAGAACTTTCACCATCTGTTCGTGAGCAATTTCGTGGCTGAGTTTTTTGAACAGGGACTTATAGGTAGAGTAAGCCTTTGTATTTGGTACATTTGGAATTTCGAATCCGAGATTTTTGAGAATCGTCTTTGATTCTGAAAGACGAATTGAATCAAAAATGCATTCGGCTTTTATGTTTCGGCAAAATTCCTTGGGTTCTCGTTCGGTAGAAATTTGATGCTGATCATTCAGAAACTGCACTCCGACCGAATCAGGCATAGATTTCAATACAGAATTCAAATGATTTCTACCAGTGATGACATTGACGTTTGCGAAAACGCTTTGGTATGCGGAGATTTGCTTCTCCAGTCTACATAGCGAATCACGTTCAGATTTAATTTCATAGACGTTCGATGTAGCATTGATTACTACGCAATCCGCTTTGCATTGGCCCACCCGGAACTCGTTGAGAAGCACGGCAGTGTTAAGTGAGTGTTTGCCAAGCAATTCCCTGTGTGCAATTGCTGACTTGTAGATGTACTCATGTCGATATTCCCTTGACATCAATCGAGCAAAGACTGAATCAAAAAATTCCTTTATTGGAGAGTTTAAACCGAAGTTCGAGAAGGTAATTGTCGATAACCCTTTCTGAACACAGCATTTTTTAAGAATTATTTTTTCGCCATTCTGCCTACATTCTCTTTTGCCGGGGCGGATAGCTGATGGTCCTGAGCAGATCCAGCGCCTGCTGTTGCTTGTCGTTGGGCGATGTCGTTATCTCAAACGGCACATCGCGCATCAGGTTATTTCGACAATGGTTGACGGCGATCGTCTCGAGATGTTCAATGAGGGTGCGAAAGCAGTAGGCCGGAGTGCCATCGTCCAGTTGTTTGGAAGCCGCCTTGCGTTTGGCGGCCGCTGAACGCGGTGCGCTCAGCACCGGGTCGCGCTCGGCGCTGACCTGTTCCAGTTCCGGATCCGAAAACAGCAAGCTGCGCCAGGCTTCGCGCATGTGCCATTCCACATAGTAGGCGAGCATGCACAAAAAGATATGTGCGCTCACCCGCTCGGCACTGCGGTGATGGACCGGACGCACCTGCAGGCTGACCGTCTTGATGGAGCGAAAGGCGCGCTCAACACGGCTGAGACGCTTGTAATTCCGGACACATTCAGCCGCCGCCATCGCAGTGCGGTCCAATGAAGTGCGAATGATGTAGACTCCATCGAGCGCAGATTCCTCGGCAATGCGTATCTCATTGCGCCGATACGAAAACGAGCGCTCGCTGATCTCGCAGATGAAGTGCTTTTTCACCTTGTGCGAGTTGATGACCTCTCCGACTTTCAATCCGATCTCGGCACTGCCGGCCAATCGTCCGTTGGCGACACTGTTGACGATCACCTCAAGTTTGTTCTCGGTGGCCACCAGCAACGACTCGCGGGTGGCGGCGCGTCTTTGCGCCAGTGCCGGATTGCGACACGCCACCAGTCGTTCGTCCGGATAACTCGGATGCAGTACCTCAAACAGATTCTCATCCTCGAAACGCCTCATCGATAAAGTACCCTGACGCATCAGTTTCTTGATCGTCGTGCTCTTCAATGCGGTAATCCAGTCGATTCCTTTCAGTTTGCCGAGCGCATCAATGTTCACCTGGGTGATCATGCCGCGGTCGCCGACCACCACCAGCCGCTCAATGCCGAAGCGTTTCCTCAGCTGCCGAACCTGTGGAATCAGGGTCTGGTTGTCGCGCAGCGAACCCCGGTACACGCTAACTCCCAAAGGGCGACCGTCCAGGTCGCACAGCAATCCAAAATTCACCTGCAACTTGCCTTTCTTTCCGTCCTTGTTGTAACCGAACTCAGCCAGCGGACACTGCGTGCCTTCCATCCAGGTTGAAGTCAGATCATACAGCGCCATCGACCCGGGCTTGAGGTGACGGCGCACCAGCTTGCCCTGGATGACATTCTGTCGCCCGAGCAGCCAGTCCATGGCCGCATACAGGTCATCCTCGTCGGTATGTTCGATGTCGAGATAGTTCGACAGCGTGGTGTCGCGCCACCAGCGCACCGTGGCCAGCTTGGTGCCGGGGCGAATGATGCGCGCCGCCACCATCGCCAGCACCCGGTCCCGGTCAGCGCTGTGCTGGCTGCCGACCAGGGAGGCGAAGTCCAGCTGTTCAAATGCGGTCATGACCGCCTGAACTGCGCCGTGCTTACGGGTTTTGAAGATCTCGAACGAATCCTCGGCTTGCGTCAGTCGGGTTCCGCTGAAGTAATTCCGTATCAGTTCGATCAGCGGCTCGGGCAGATGGGAGATGTTGGCGATGGTTTTCTTCTGGGAGCGGCCGTTGCGGTCTCGGTAGCTGGAGCGGATGAGGACGGTTCGATAGGTTTTGCCGCCCTGGTTGGAGATCACGTCGCTGACGTGCATTGCGGGTGGCATGCGGTTCATGTTCTGCCTACATGATGAATAACAAAGTATCCATTATAGTTGATGAAAAAGCCGCATTTAATTGCAATGTTTATATATTACTGCCTACAACATGAAAAAAACCTTTCCTATTCTGACTTTGAAAAGCGCGCGATATCAAAAGGTTGAATAGATTGGACAGGCAAAAAACGCCTCGAACTTCAGTTTAAATCAACAGTCTCCAAGGTAAGCAGTTCATTCGCTAATCGAGCAAACATAGGTGAGCAACTGTTGCGGGCCAATTCCCGAAACAAAGTTGGTGAAAACAGTCTTGAAGCAGCAAAGAGCTGTTGGTCGGTCAGTCTTGGAGAGTCAGTCATTTTCATGAAACTCACAAAAATTATTTCGAAGTGCCTGTAAATTAATCATTCATCGACTTTGCAAATCAGAGGTTCTAATTTTTTTCGGCTGGTGGCGAGATTCAGGTCACCAGTTACAAAATATTTGACAAGAATTTTTGGAGTTCCGAATTGTCGCTGTCATTGAAAAATCGATCCGTGGTTACGTCGACGACGAACTTGCCGTTGGCCATAAACAGCATGCGACTTGCGGCTTCCTTGGCAAATCCCAATTCGTGCGTGACGATAATCATTGTCATCCCGGAGTGTGCGAGCTCCCGCATCACGTCCAACACCTCAACGACCATTTCGGGGTCAAGGGCGGAGGTCGGTTCATCGAACAGCATCGCCTGCGGTTTCATGGCAAGGGCTCTCGCGATTGCAACTCGCTGCTGCTGGCCACCCGACAGATGATTCGGATATTTCTCGATCTGTTCAATGATGCCCACGCGCTTGAGGAGTGTTTCGGCCAACTCATCTGCTTCCTGTTTGCTCATGCCGCGGGACACGCGTGGCGCAAATGTCACATTCTCCCGAATCGACATGTGCTCAAACAGGTTAAACTGCTGAAACACCATCCCCACCTCTCGACGGATGTTCTCGACATCCTTTCTGTTACCCGGCAATCGGGTGTTGTTAACGATGATTTCGCCATCATCGATTAATTCAAGCGCATTAATTACGCGAAGAAAGGTTGATTTGCCGCCTCCCGAGGGACCAACGATACAGACGATTTCGCCTTTTTCGATGTCAATAGAGACTTGATCAAGCGCTTTGAACGTGCCGAACAGCTTTGAAACGTCGCGACAGGAAATGAAATTGATTTCGCTGGATACAGAAGATTCCATTGGTGATTGCACCTCAGTGTCCTGTTTTCTCAAGCAGTTTGCGCTCGGAACGACGCGCCAACAAGCTGAACGGGAATATCAGTATGAAATACAACACCGCAATTGCGCTCAGGAATTCGAAGTAGCTGAGTGTTTGTGCACCGAGAATGCTGGCGGTATAAGCCATCTCGCCAACTGCAATTGCTGACAGCAGGCTGGTTGCTTTGAGCAATTCGGTCAGAAAGTTGACAAATGCAGGCATCATTCTTCGAATCGCCGGTGGAATAATGATTCGACTCCAAATGTAATACTGCGGAATAGCGAGTGCATGGGCGGCATCTACCTGTCCTTTCGGTACCGCGAGAATACCGGCACGGAATATTTCTGCAAGATAAGCCGCGCTGAACAGGGATAGCGCGATGATGCCGCAGGCTTCGCTTGAAATTCGAATCGAAAGCAGCAGTGGCAAACATGAATACACCCAGAAAATGAGTACAACTTCCGGGATGGTTCGAAAGAAATCGATGAACCCGTTTGCCATTCTGAAAGCCAGGCCGCGTTGCTGCAGTTTTCCAAGACAGGCGATCATTCCAATGACGATACCGATCAGCAGCGAAATCGCGGAAATCCAGATAGTTACGGCAAACGCCTGCAGCAGGTCCGGACTGTAGCGTATCAGTTGGTCCCAATCGAATCTCATCATTGTTCCCTTTTCTGCAGGAAATATTCAAGCCGCAAGGTCGTTTTGCTCAGCACGATTCCGACGATGAAGTAAATCACCGCGATTGAACTGAAGAGCTCAACTGGTTTGAATGTGACGTTGCTGATTCGATTGGTTACCGTCATCAATTCGCTCACGTGCAAAATCGAAAGGATCGCGGTTCCCTTGAAGAAACTGATGGTGAGATTGACCAGGGGCGGGATCATTGTGCGAATCGCCGGCGGGAGAATGACGCGGGTCCAGCGTATCCTGGCCGGTAGTGCAAGCGAGTAGGCTGCCTCCCATTGTCCTTTGGGAACCGACTCAATTCCGGCACGTACGATTTCAGTGAAATAGGCGGCAGCCTGCAGCGTAATCCCGATGACTCCGCTTTCCAGGGCCGTTGTGTTGATTCCTGTCACCAGCGGCAGTGCAAAATGGATCCAGATCAACTGCACCAGCAAGGGCGTATTGCGCCAGATTTCAACGAACGCGATCACTATCCAGCGCAGTGGTGCGATATTCGACTGACTTGCAATTGCAAGTATCGTTCCGCACACCAGGCCAGAGACCGCTGCACAAGCGGTCAAGGCAAGAGTTACCAACAGGCCCCTGAGCAATACCTCGCGGTACTCCCAGACAACCGAGAAATCGAGAGACAGCAGCAGTTTCCAATTAAGGAAATAAGCAACGACACCCAGGACAAGCAGAACAAGGACCGGAAATGAATACTTGGACACTGACTGGTTCCTGGTTTGGGCTCGCTGCAGTGACTACCTGCGCAGAAAGTTCTCTAGTACGTTTTGCGTCAGTTGCGAGATGTTGTTGTCGAATCCATTCCACGGCAGGCTGCCACAATAGGTGATCGAACCCACTGAAAAAACCTTTCCGCCATACTCCGTCTCGAATATTACCATGTCGGAACGGATAAGCTCTTCAACAGGGTCGCCTGTGCGCGTTCTTTGATGGGACAATATTTCTTCCGGTACCAGAACAAAATGATCATGGAATGTCTCTGAACTTGCCAGTACGACTGTATCGCGCGAAGTTCCAAGTCCATAATCAATTCGGTCCAGTTCAAACCCTGCTGCACCGCCTCCGCTCAGGCCAAAGTCTCCCAGGATTTCGTCGTCGATGCCGTCAAACACCCATTGATATTCTTCGGGCACATCGGCTTTTTTCCGGTAATGCATCCCCTGAAAATCGCCTTGGCCGGTGAAACCAACGCCTGCCAACTGTTGTGGCGGTCGGCCGTTTCGCAGCCACATGCCGCCGTACTCACCGTCGAGGGCGTTGTAATATTCGCCGGGTTCGGCTGCCCAAATGCGAATCCCGCCTTCAGCTCTTCGAATTTCCACCAGACCAGGCACTTCGTTGTTCACCCCGACTTTCCAATAGAACCCGTTTCCGCCCATGTACATCAACTGCCCACCCAATCTTGTATACGCAAAAAGCGCATTGAGCGTATTCGAGGTGTGATATTCGGGATGACTCATGGTCATTACAACCCGGTACGGTTCAAGCAGGTAGCCACCTTCCTGGTGAAGGTCGTCGTCGGTGATCACATCATAGTCATATCCCATGTGCTCAAGCCAGGCCAGCAAATGGGTATCGGCCGGCAGGTGACGCATGCCAGAGCCGGCATAGGGTCTGCTGATCGTGATGTAGTTCGGTCGCATTGTGATGGCCGGTCTCAACCTGGACGAATAACATATGCCGCTGCCATCGGTGTGATAGTTGTAGGTCGATAGCCCAAATTCGCGGTACTCATCCGGCGTCCATGGCCGCGTCCCGCGTTCCTTCACCAACGCATCATATTCAGGACCGGCAATGGAGCGCGCCTGGTTGATGTAAACGGTATAGGTGAAGGTCGGCACGAGAACGCAGATCTTGGATTGTGGCTGACCGGTTTTTGGGCGCACATAGAACGGAATGTCTTCGTAGAAATCCTGACATTCGATTCTCATCGAATACATCGCGCTTCGGAAATCGTCCGGGACCTTGAATTTGAAGTCGGTTTCCCAATTGCAGTCATATAAATCGTCATCGTGAAAATGAATGGCAGCGTACTCCCCGGGTGCGTGTTTCCAGGCCATTTCCCGGCCGCTCCATATCGAACCCCGCATCGCACGGGTGGGGCAATTGACGAGTTCGCCATGTAATCCATGATCTCCGACGTCAGTCATCTTTTGAGTGCTGATACCAATTGAAAAATCCCACAATGCGATGACGCGTTCTCTGTCGAATTGAACTTCGTCATCATAGTGCCGGGTATTGGTATCACCCATGTCTATCACGCCTATACACGTGGTTTGGCGAACTAGCTCAGCTCCCATAAAGATTCCGGGGTGTTCAATTTTGCCGTTAAAGTGGTTCGCGTCAAATTCAGGTCCATCCGAGGCGATGAACAATTCGTCTACCGCACTCAGCGAAGGTGTGTTCTCGATTGGCAAACTGTCATTTTTACCTCCCACTGATGGCAAAATGCCTTGAGAATGTTCAATTGGCTTGACACCGATGCCCAGTTGTGACTGATTAGCCACCGAACACCAGACTTGATACCAACACCGTTCCTGAAGTTTGGCTTTCAGCCGTGCTGCGCTTTGGTCATTCACAGAACAATGGAGGTAGCCTGAATCCAGGTAGAGTTCCAACAGGTTCTTGCCTGAGTTGTCTTTCATGCACAAAATGGATTCGCGTTTGCCGTTTGGCATGGTTGGCCAGATGTTTGCGCAAACGGTATAGTCGTCGCAATATGGCAGTTTGCCGTGAACCGGTACGAACCCGTACGATCCCAGTTTCGCGGGCTGTTTTCGGGAGGGAAATTGTCCAGAGAACACGGAACTCAAATCGTGTTCAATGATTCCTGGACCGTCAGGATTGGGGTCCGCACAGGTCATTCGTACCAGCCTGACTGAATAAGGCTCGTTCAGTTCGCTACTGACTTTGAACTCTATGCTTTCATTGTGTCCGACGCTCCAGCGGTCAGCGTAACCCGCGATTGGAATCATCTCATTCTCCTTCGAAATATTGACCAATCGAATTATTGTAGATGATATGCAGCTGCCTATCCGCAGTCTGCGAGTTAATTCAGTTTGCAATAAATTTCAATCTACGATTCAATTGCGAGCAGATTTGTTGACCGTAGGTGCTATTCTGATGTTTTCCATACGGATTTGGGTCTATTGATTGTGCGAAATGAAATTCACTCGATAATGCGAACTGCGCCAGTGCGACTGTCCGCAAAAGACCTTGACATTAATTGCGGATAGGATACGCAGTTTTCGATGCGAGATGATTCATTCGGCCCGCGCTGTATTTCGATTGATCTTGAGGTAGGCAAAAAGGACAGCCGTATCCATGCCATCGGGGCAATTCGCGCAGATACCCGTAAGCGGTTTACACATAAGGGACGAGTGACAAAAAGAGAGTGGGCAACACTTGACAAACTGGCGGATGGGACCGATTTCATCGTAGGTCACAACATCATCGAATTCGACCTTCCCCATCTTCAGGTTGCAAACCCTAACTTACGACCGCTGCAACTGCCAGTGGTAGACACACTGCGGCTTAGTCCGCTGGCATTTCCACGAAATCCGTACCATAGTCTGATTAAGCACTATAAGGACGCCGGACTTATCAGGGCACAACTTAACGACCCGGTACTTGACGCTGGATTAGTACTGCAGGTATTCAATGAGCAGTACGTTGCACTATCGAACGCTCCTTCCAGTTTGCTGATTGCTTGGCACTGGCTGACGACACCAGATTTTAGAAGCGTCGATAGTGCTCTAGATAAAATCTTTTTGAGTCTGCATCAATCTCTGCGCCCTTCTGATGAACAAGCCCATGCTGCAATCAGAGATCGACTCGAAGGTGCGACATGTGCGACGGAAGGGAAGAAAATCGTATTGCGCTCTCGCGAATACGGATGGTCGCTTGCCTATGCGCTAGCGTGGCTTTCGGTTGCCGGAGGAAATTCGGTTATGCCTCCGTGGGTACGTCATCAGTTTCCTGAAGCAGGACAACTGGTTCGACGTCTAAGAGACAAAGCTTGCTCGGATCCGGCTTGCAGCTGGTGCCGTGAACACCACGACGCGAAGAAAGAGCTAAAGCGCTGGTTTGGTTTTTCAGCATTTCGGCCGGAACCGCGCCATATAGACGAGCGTCCGATGCAACAGGCAATTGTTGAAGAAGCAATGGCAGGAAATCACGCGCTTGGAATACTGCCAACCGGTACTGGAAAATCTCTGTGCTACCAGATACCTGCACTTTCCCGGTACTATAAGACGGGAGCGGTAACGGTTGTAATCTCCCCGCTTGTGGCACTTATGGCTGATCAGGTTGCGGGACTGGAGGCGCACGGAATCAGCAGTTGCGTCGCGATCAACGGACTGCTGTCCATGCCTGAACGAAGCGACGCGCTTGACCGGGTACGGCTAGGAGATATCGGAATTTTGCTGATTGCTCCAGAGCAACTTCGTTCCCGTTCCGTGCGACGGGTTCTTAACCAACGCGAGATTGGCGCATGGGTGTTGGACGAAGCCCATTGCCTGTCTCGATGGGGTCACGATTTTCGTCCAGACTATCGCTACATCGGACGTTACATTGAGGAAACATCTGGTAAAGAACCGGTGCCGCCAGTTTTGTGCCTTACTGCTACAGCCAACCTGAATGTGATTGACGATATCGTCTGGCATTTTGAGGATAAGCTCAATATCAAATTGAAGGTTTTCAATGGCGGCAGCGAGCGTACGAATCTTGTTTACGAAACTGTCCCAACTACAGAAGCGGAGAAATTCAACCTAATTTATGAATTGCTTGAACTAAATCTGCCGCGCAGTCAGCCTGGAGGGGCGATTGTTTACTGTGCGACCCGTCGACTAACCGAGGAAGTCGCTGAGTATCTTCGGCACAAAGAAATCGCTGCAGATCACTTTCACGCTGGCTTGCAGCCAGAGAACAAAAAAGATGTACAGCAAAGATTCATCAAAGGTGAGTTGCGAGCGATAGTAGCAACGAACGCTTTCGGAATGGGTATCGACAAGCCGGATGTGAGACTGGTCATCCATGCCGACATCCCCGGGTCTTTGGAAAACTACTTCCAAGAAGCGGGCCGCGCTGGACGCGATGGGGAAATCGCAAAATGCGTACTTCTGTATGACTCAGAAGACGTTGAGCGTCAGTTCGGAATGTCGGCAAGGTCACGGCTCAGTCGTGCCGAGATAGCCGCAGTACTGAGAGCGCTGCGAAACCTCAATCGGAAAAACCGGCTAAAGGGTGAAGTGATTGCGACTGCAGGCGAGATACTCGTTGAAGACGAGGACCAGGCATTCCAACGCGATTCTGCTACAGATGACAATCGAGTGCGAACTGCCATTACTTGGCTCGAAGAGTCTGAGTTGCTGACCAGGGAAGAAAATGTCGTCAATGTATTTCCTTCATCACTTCGTGTAAATACAACCGAAGAGGTCAAGACACGACTTGATCGCGCCAAAATCAACAAAACTTATCGTGATCAGCTGTTTCTAATTGCGAAGGAATTGATCAACGCAGATGCCGACGAGGGGATTACAACCGATGAACTGGTCGCGGTGACCGGTCTAAGTGCTGAAGGTGTCCGCAACGCGCTGTATACGCTTGAGCAAATCGGGATTGCGAGTAACGATACAGTGCTGACCGCTTACGTCCATGCCGGAGTTGTGCGTCCATCAAAAATGCGTTTGCAGGAAGCGAATCAATTGGAAAGTGAACTGATTGCATACATGCGCGAAACTGCGCCTGATATGAGAGTAGGTGAATCATCAATCTTTCATTTGCGGGCAGCGTCCCAAGAGCTTAGAAATCGAGATTTGATTGACCCACTGCCCGCCAGAATACTGCGAATTCTCCGCAGTATCAGCAGCGACGGACGGGGCGAAGACGATGGTGTGTCAGGCAGCATTTCACTACGCAGCCGAGATGCGGAAACCGTGAAAGTGACATTGCGTCGCGAATGGGAAAAGCTGGACCAAATCGCACAAAAGAGAAGGGAGGCAGCTGAATGCCTGCTGACACATTTACTGGAGCGGCTGCCACCAGGAAGCCAAGGCCTTAGTTTGCTTGCGGAGACCACAATCGGTCAGTTGCTGCATGTAATCAAATCGGATCTTGTTTTGATGAGAAACGTTACGCGGCCGGAAAAACTCCTTGATCGAGCGTTGCTGTGGCTGCACGAACAGGAGGTAATTGTCCTGAACAAAGGTCTGGTAGTTTTTCGCCCTGCCATGCTGGTCCGCCTGGATCAAGATCAACGACGACGTGGATTCTCCAATGCCGACTTTAGACCGCTTGCTGATCACTACAAAGGAAAAGTGTTTCAAATCCATGTCATGGTGGAGTTTGCAAAACAAGGGCTGGAAAAGATAGCCAATGCAAAACGCTTGGCACGGGAATACTTCGAATTGAAGTCGGATGATTTTTTTACCCGCTGGTTTTCGGACCGGGATTCCGAGATCGGTCGCGAAACAACACCAGAATCATGGCGCTCCATTGTCGAGATTCTGAAAAACTCTGTCCAGCAGAGAATTGTAGCCGACACACGAGAGCAGACTAATGTACTTGTACTTGCCGGTCCAGGATCCGGCAAAACGCGCGTTCTTGTCCATCGTATCGCGTATCTGGTCCGGGTGAAAAGGGAAAATCCTCGTGGAATTTTAGCCCTTGTGTACAACCGACATTCAGCTGTCGAAATCCGTCGTCGGCTTAAGGATCTGATTGGTGACGATTCGCGCGGTGTTACCGTACTCACCTGCCATGCGCTGGCAATGCGTCTTGTTGGCCTGACTTTTGACGGTAAAGAAAGGGGCGCTGATGACAACTGGTTTCAAGATGTGCTCCGAGACGCGGTCAGACTGCTCCGCGGCGAAGGTTTATCGTCGCAAGTCGAAGCAGATGAGCAGCGAGAGCGTTTGTTGGCAGGATTTCGCTGGATTTTGGTCGATGAGTACCAGGATGTGGGATCGGACGAATATGAATTGATCTCCGCGCTAGCTGGCCGAACACTAGACGAGGACTCCCGCAAGCTCACATTGCTTGCCGTCGGCGATGACGATCAAAACATTTACGCCTTCAAAGGCGCATCGGTTGAATTCATTAGACGCTTTGAGTCTGACTATGGTCCTAATTCTGTTTATCTGACAGCAAATTACCGCTCTACCTTCCACATTATTGAAGCTGCCAATAATGTGATCGCGCCGGCAAGAGAAAGAATGAAAGCCGGCAACCCAATTCAAATTAATCGTGCTCGCAGAAAGGAACCTCGCGGCGGCCAGTGGCAGACGCTTGATCCGGTCTCGAAAGGTCGAGTACAGATTCTTCCCGTCGGCAACAATTCGGTCAGTCAGGCGCTGACTGTAATGCTGGAACTGCAGCGCCTCACAAATCTAGCGTCTGCGGAGTGGTCGAATTGTGCAGTAATCGCTCGCGAATGGGACTATTTGCATGCAGTGCGTGCAGTCTGTGAAAACCAAAAAATACGCGTGCAGATGGGTGATGAGGACGAGCATATCCCCAGGTTTTTTCGGCTTCGGGAAACTCAGCAATTTATCGGATGGATGCGAGGACTCAAACCATCTGTTATTACCGCTGATTTGATGCGGGGCTGGTTGGGGAAACCATCAAGGAATCGATGGTTTGGATTGATTCAGCAATGCATCGACGATTTCGATTTAGAAACAGGTGGCGTTGAAATGCCGGTCAAGCAGTTCGTGGAATGGCTTGCGGAATGGGGTCAGGAGATTCGCCGCCGTCCGCACGGATTGCTTTTGCTGACTGCGCATCGAGCGAAGGGGCTTGAATTCGATCACGTGGCAGTGTTGGATGGTGGCTGGAAGCGTATCGGAAAAAACGAGGATAGAGATGCGTCGCGTCGTTTGTACTACGTAGCCATGACACGCGCCAAGCAGACTCTGGTCCTCGCCAAATCTGACAATTCCCATCCATTTTTACAGGAGTTAAAGGACAATTCTTCCGTCTTGTTGCGAAATTCGGTAGACATTCCTGATGAAAGTGCCGCATTTCATAAACGATATATCCAGCCAAATCTCAGTGAAGTGAATCTTGGATACGCCGGACGCTGCAAATCCGGAAATCGGGTTCATCGCGCAATCGCTGATCTGTCGCCGGGAGATTCATTGGAAGTACGAATCGACGAGGGAAGTGGCAAATGGGATTTATTGAATCGCAAGGGTGTGACCGTGGGACGTTTGGCAAATAAATTTGAACCGCCGGAGGGGATGCGATGCACATCCGCGGAGGTTTATGCTGTCGTTAAATGGAGCAAAGAACTATCGGATCAGGTATATCGTGACTCAATGAAATGCGAATCATGGGAAGTGGTTGTGCCGCGGTTTGTGTTTGAACCCGATGGAAAACCCGTTTCAAGACAGATCAAATAGTTGTGCTCAATTCTGTGCGCCGTGGAAAGGCGCTTTTCTCTTGTGGGTGCGAATCCCACCCAACAACTGTCGTTTTCCGGTTGGTAGCGGCTAAGGCGAATCGTGGAGGTTAACAACATGGTTTGAAGCACTTTAGTTTAGACGGGTCGTTTTAGACGACTCAGCGACCATGCGGGTCAGAACGCGAGTGAACGTTGAGCAGGCCTCGAAAAACACAATGCGGAAGCCGATCCCTCGGAATTGGGGAGAAGGCCGATGGCACATTGAGAAGTGAACGACATGAGCATCAGTGTGTTTCCGCCGGGGTAGTGACGCTGACACGTATGGAAGATGAGAGAAGTGGCAACACGGGAAGCCCTGTCAATGGTGTGGCACGCACCGAACCGGTAATCCGTGAGGACTGGACTGGGTTGACAGGGTGGCGGAGAGGCTTGTAGTACCGAAGACGCAGGGTAATGCCTGCCGAGGAAAGAAGCCTCAGGCGTGGAAAGATACGCAAAGATGAAAGCACGCGGGAGTGGCTTTGCCTACCACCCGAATATTATGTGCGGGGAATCGGAACGTATCACATGCGAAAGTCAAGGAGTCGAGTCTTTTGGGATTCGGTGATGTCGGGGCGTAAACAGGCCCGACATCGCACTGAAATTGTTGCTGAGATGGGTGGTCTTGTGCCAAGACTGGATTTGGCGGTTATTTGTTTTTTTCCGCTCCATTTTATTTGCACTGTCTCGGTGTTCCGTGTGCGAGGTGCATGATCCCGCTGGAGAGCCCGGTGCCGGAAATCGGCACGCCGGGTTCGGTGAGCGGCTACTGGAAAAACGGAGAACATGGCGTGGAGTCAGGCACTGGCAAATGGTGAAAACCGCCAGCAACAGTTCCCCCATTGTCCTAAAGTCAACCGCGCCAGTAGCCGACTCAACCATTTTGAATTTTTTTCATCAGTCCGGGAAGGGAAATCATTGTTACGTCATCACCGATAGAGAACTCTTCCTCTCCTCCATAAACGACAAATTTCTTGTTTGCCCCTACGTCTTCGCAAATTCGACCAAATACTCTGCTTACTTTCGGCGCAACGCCAAATTTGATGTCGATAGCCCAGACGTTATTGAATCCAAACCTGATCAGCAGGTCAATTTCTGCTCCGTTCGTTGTCTGATAGTAATAAGTTTCTGCGAGACGGGGAAGGACCGAGTGAATGTTTTCGATAACAAAACCCTCCCAACTCTTCGCGAGTACAGGGTGCGACAATAGAGTGTCGAAATCTTGGATACCGAGCAAATAGTGCAATATACCGCTGTCTCGCACGTAATATCGTGGGGACTTTACCAACCGCTTTATTACATTTTCGTGCCAAGGTGTTAATCTTCGTACGAGCAGGAGGTCGGTTAATACATCGATGTATCGACTGACGGTTTTACCATCAATTTCCAAATTGCTTCCCAGTTTTGATTGGTTGACCGGTTCACCTTGCAGGTAAGCCAGCATGGTCCATAATCGTCGCAGCCTTGTCGCGGGAATCGGAAATGCCAGATTTGGTATGTCGCGCTCAAGGTAAGTTCCGACCAAATCTTGTATCCAATTCATACTCCTTTCATTACTCTTGGCAAGATAGCTATCGGGAAACCCTCCTCGCAGCCACCGCTTGTTCAATTCTGTTCTGTCTTGGTCAATTTCCAAGACGTTCAGTCCGCCCAATTCGAGACGGCTGATTCGTCCTGCCAGGCTTTCCGAGTTCTGTCGCAATAGTTGCATGGATGCAGAACCGAGAAGCAAAAACTGTCTAGCTCTTCGTCCTTCCCACCGGTTATTGTCGATCACACCGCGTAGCGTTTGAAACATCTCAGGAATTCGCTGAATCTCATCCAAAATGATCAACTTGTCGTTATTGTTATTGAAATAAGATTTAGGATCAGTCATGCGAAGCAAGTCCTGGGGATTTTCCAGGTCCAAATAGACCGAATTAATGTCTTTCGCGACTCTTTTAGCTAGCGTTGTTTTACCAACCTGACGCGCTCCTACGAGCACGACAGCAGGTGATTGCTCAATCGTGTTGAGAAGAGTCTCTTCAATCAATCGATTTATCATATCATGTATTATAGGAATAAGACTCCATAAATACATGGTTTAGGCATATGATCCTAGACATTATGCTGGCGAGACTCGCATACGGTGCCTATTCGGTACCGAGCGCACCAAGTCGCGGTGTCATAGCCTTGCATCAACCTATAACCCCAGCGTTGGTAGCAAATACACCGGTTAAAAGTTCTTGAATCGTTAAGACAAAAATGGAGGAGAAAAAATCTTAATCTACAATTAGACGCAATATAAGTAGCAATCTAGACGCTTATGTAGTGTAAATATAGACGCTGTCATAGTATCAATTTGGACGGTTCATAACTACTTTCAATTCAATTGAACTATCAAATTAATGGATGAGTCGAATATACCAAGCATCAATAGTTTGTATAACCGTCTTATCGCAACAATCATTCACAACGTGTTATCGGATATACCTGTTTCGGGTTTTTTGATTCGGGGCGAGTACTGGCGGTACAAAAATCCGGACTCAATAAGTCGCTTTTCCGAGAAATTCCACGAGCAACGTACATTCCGGCGAACAGGATTTGTGTCTGGCATTTGCATCGAGCCAGACACGACTGCTTCCCTTGCAGCGATAACCGTCATAATCAAACAGCTCCCACTTAGGTATGAAAATCTCTGCATTACCCGCACGGACATGGGCGGTTCATGTCAAATGCGGTAAGGTCTCATTGAAACTTGAAGCTCCAAAAAAAACCTTACATCAATGTTATATTGGGTTGACGGATGCTTTCTAGATGCAAACTGAGAGAGAGTGTGTTATGAAATCGGTTCGTTTGACGTTCGTCGTAATTTTTTGGTTATCGGGCGTCGCACTCGCGAGCGATACACCATCGGTCAAAACGCTGCCTGTCAACAATCCTTCACATCTGCTTTTCGTTGGAAACAGTTATCTTTACTACAGCAACAGCCTGCACGATCATCTACTGCGAATGCTCATTTCCGCCGGGCTACTCGAACGCGATGACACGAAGATCAAATCAGCGACGATTAACGGTGCCAGACTCACCCATCACGACGTTGCGAATTATCTTGAACCCGGTCAGCTAGGATTTCCCGAACCGTTTGAGGTGGTTATTCTGCAGGGGCACAGCTCTGCAGTGCTGACGGAGGAAAATAGCGCAATGTTTGAAAATTCTGTCAAACAGCACTCCGAATCCATCCGCCTTCGAGGTAGCGAAGTAGCGCTATACATGACCCCGGCTTACGTGTTTCCTCATGAGCTTCAGCGAAGTGACATGATGCGAGATATTGAATCACTTTATGTCAGAGTGGGGAACGACGTCGGCGCTTTGGTAATCCCGGTGGGACTCGCATTTGAGGAATCGTATCGTCGTCGCCCTGATCTGCAGTTGCACATGGCGTATGACGGAACGCATCCGTCTTTACTTGGTACCTACTTGGGCGCAGCCACCGTGTTTGCGAGCCTGTACAATCAGTCTCCGATCGGCAACAGTTACGATTATTTTGGCGCGATTGATGCCGATACGAGATTGTTTCTACAGCAAGTGGCGCATGATACCGTCAAGAAGTTCTACCAGTCAACTGATTAACATTTCGTAAAAATTATTGGCTTAGGGGCTTACAGTGAAAGCCTCTTGCATAGTCAGATTACGCGACCATTCGAGTTTGTCAGGGGACTGGCTATTCAATATTCAAATGATTGCCAGTAAGGTGTTATGCGATTCGACGGTGACGAGATTCTATCCTATTTCCGAAACCGTTCTGTCAGTCCCAAGCGACGGTTAAAATCCGTCCGTCTCCATGCATCCCGGGTTCAGAACTGGCAGTCATTTTGCATCGGTATCCGTTGAATGTGGATTCAATGTGTTGCGCGCAACATATGATTTGAATTTGAAACCGTCGTTTGGCGATTATCACCTGAATCAACATGTGTGATAGAATCAGACTGAAATTAATTTGAACAACCCGTAAGAACACGATGAGCAAATCGCAGGTGACCCGACCCGAGACTGATTCACGTCGAGCGACCTATCAGGATGTGCTGGACACACCGCCGTACAAGGTTGCCGAAGTCGTCGACGGCACGCTCTACATCTTCGACAGACCGGCTGCTCCTCACGCTCGAGCCAGTACGGTGCTCGGGAGTAAGATCAGTCATTCTTTCGACCACGGTCGCGGTGGCCCTGGCGGCTGGTGGATTTTCGACGAACCTCAACTGCACTTGGGCGAGGACATTGTGGTGCCTGACATCGCAGGATGGCGTCGTGAACGAATGCCGGTGTTTCCGGATGTCGCCTACTTCACGCTGGCTCCTGACTGGGTATGCGAAGTGCTTTCCCCGTCGACGCGCAAGCTCGACCTGGGCGGCAAGAGTGCGGTGTATGCCAGGGCGGGTGTCAGTTACATATGGTTCGTAGACCCGATCGCCCGCTCACTGGAAGCGAAGGTGTTGCGCGGCGGCAAGTGGGTGGAGATTGCCAAGCCACATGACGATGCGACCGTTTCGCTGCCGCCCTTTGAGGCGATCAGTTTCAGTCTCGGCGATTTGTGGCCGCCGCCAACGGTTCATAAAGCGGTGCCGGGTGAATCGGCGGCTGAACCCGAGCCAGTGCGGATTGCAGCGTCGCAGTAGACTTTAGACGCCCAATCCTTGCCTTTGACTGGTTCAGGGGTTGCAGCTCCTTAATCTGTACTCTGACTCGGTAAACTGTTTCACCGAAAAAACACCACGAGCAACGCACCATTCGGTGAATGGGAATTGTGCTTGGTTTTGGCATCAAGCCAAACGAGGTCGCCTTTCTTGTAGCGAAACCCATCATGGTCGATCAGCTCCCCTTCCAGAACGAAAAATTCTTCGTCACCCTCGTGGACATGGGCGGTCGTAGTGTGTCCGGGCGGCATCCTGTAGACATGAAATCCATGTCCTAATTTTGAATTCGGATTGATTTGCAGAACTTCGCCATCCTCTCGGCCATCGTCGTCAATCAGCGACAAAAAATTGCCGTCCTCTATATTGATGACTCGTCGTCTCTTTTCTTCAATGGGTTTCATTTCAATGTTCTTTCTTATGTGGGTTTGAAATATTACGTTGAACTGGCAATGACCTCGAGTCCAATCAGTGCCAGATTCGGTACTTCCTCAAATTCGTAAGAGGAATATTCGGCGATGAGCGAAGAACCACCGCCGGTAAGCAACAACTTTGGTGTACCGCCAACATATTGACTGTAACTCTCAACCAGCAGGTCAACTCCTCCGGCAATTGCATAGACCACTCCGCTGGAAACCGCTTCAACGGTGCTGCGAGCCGGCAGTTTAGGTGCCAAATCATGAAACTCACGAATCCCCGGAGCGCATTGCCATAGTGACTTTTGTGACAGGCTGGAACCGGGCAAGATGGAGCCGCCGACGAATTCTCCGTCCGCAGACAGTGCATCGACCGTAATCGCGGTACCGCAGTCAACGACAATCGACGCTCCTGAATGGATTGAACGGGCTCCAATGAGCGACACCCAGCGATCGGCTCCGAGCTCTTCGAAATTTCGATAACTGTTTTGGACTCCGCACTGCTCGGGAGCAGAAACGATCTGGGTTACCGGCACCTGCCACCGCTTTGAACTATAGGCCCGCAGTTCATTCGCGCACTCGCTCTCTGCGACATTGACAAAATAGACACCGCATACACCTTCCAGGTTAATGAACTGCAGGTCCATATTGCGAGCCAGGTCTGAACACAATGACGGAAAAGATCCACATTTGTCGCCAAGCTTCCACTTTGCGTTTTCGTTACCAATGTCGATCAGAAGGTTCATAACGCGTACATTTCATGCGATGTGATTGAGAATGAAGGTGAGTGTCGTAACGGAAATTATCGTAGAGATCAGGATGGATGCCGAGGTTCTTCCAACATAAACATTGTGCTGTTGGGAGAGAACATAAACCGTAACCGCAACCGGCATTGCCGCCGCAAGGATTCCGCTGTGCGCCCAGGTCACGTCAACCGTGAACAAATGGACCATTGCGACCCAAATGAGCAGCGGATGAATGACAAGTTTTAACAGGCTGATCACCAGGATTTCGCCCTGCAGAAAACCCGCCCTTTCTTCAACCATGCTTGACCCTAGTGCAAACAGTGCGCAAGGTGCGGCGGCGGACCCCAGCAGCACAATAAATCGATCGGCCACTTCCGGCAGCTGTAATCCGGAAATCGAGAACAGAACACCAAGCGTAACCGCAACCAGGATCGGATTTTGCACAATTGAGCGAGCCGTCTTCCTGTAAACTTCCCCCAAAGAGGCGTCCGATGATGCTTTGGCTTTTTCCAGTAGAACCGAAGCCAGCGGCAGCATCACCGCCAAATCGAACGTTGTGCAGACGACCATGGGAACACTCGCTTCCTGGCCGAACGCGATAATCACAAATGGCAGCCCGAAGTAGCCCGTGTTTCCGTAAATGCAGGCCGATGCGAATATCACGCGCAGGCTGTAGTCAAGCCGGAAGAAGAGTTGAGCGATAATCAGACCGATGGCGAACAGGAGCAGTGAGACGCTGCCGTAAGCCGCAACGAAAGCCCATTGAAACTCGCCGCGCAAGTCAGCATTCGCCATGAGCGAAAAAATCAGAACAGGTAACGCGAAATAATATACAAAGAGATTAAGACCAGCCCTGCCCTGGGCATTCAATATGTTTCGTCGGGTTGCGAAGAATCCGCATGCAATGACGGCAAAAAATGGAATTGTGATTAGTATTGTCGTCATTTGAAAGCCATAATTGAAAAATCAGACCGATAGTTCCCGACATTCAAAGCGATAGCAAGGATTGAATTGATTTGGCCAGCAGCATCTTGAACATGAGGTATTGCAGCATTTGCGGCGCAACCGGCTCCAACCGGATTCCGCAAGGAGACACCTTGCCGCGCTTCGTCTGCGACGTTTGTGGTACGGTCCACTATCAGAACCCCAAGATTGTAGCGGGTTGCATCGTCCACTGGCAGAACAAGATACTGCTTTGCAAGAGAGCGATCGAGCCGCGATACGGGTTGTGGACAATACCTGCGGGATTCATGGAACTCGGAGAGACGTCAAACGAGGCAGCAGCACGAGAGACCCTGGAAGAGGCCTGTGCCGTAGCGGAAATCGACAATTTGTTCGCGGTCTACAATATTCCTCATGTCAGCCAGGTTTACATCATATTTTTGGCACACTTAAACGCTCCGGAGTATTCACCGGGTGAAGAAAGTCTCGAAACGGAACTCTTTTCCGAGGACGAGATTCCCTGGGATGAGTTGGCATTTCCAGTGGTTCGCTCGGCTCTGAAGCGATATATAGAATGTCAAGATTTAACCAACCATCAACCTTACGTGGACCACATAATCAGGTAAAGTCTTCGACCGATCCGCAGTCAACACCCGGGTCAGCGGACTTCACTGACGATTGACGCCATCAGGTTTTTCGCATGCGACAGATATCCGCGACCGAAGATATTCAGATGGTTGAGAATGTGATACAGATTGTAGACTGATTCACGCAATTTCCAACCATCCGCCAGCGGATGCAGGTTCTGATACATCGAGTAGAAACTGTTTGGCAGCCCGCCAAATAAAGTGGTCATGGCCAAATCCGTTTCAAAGTCGCCAAAATATACAGCCGGGTCAAATATGATGGGCGTTCCGTGCGGGTCGAATCCAAGATTGCCATACCACAGGTCACCGTGAAGCAGACTGGGTTTGGGTTGATGGTGGCGAAGGATTTCCGTGACGGCATCAGGCAGTTGCTCAACCAGTGAATGGATCTTGTTATGATGCCCGTTTTGAAATGCCAGTTCCAGTTGATACATGATCCGGTGATTGAGAAAAAACTCAAGCCAGTTGTCGCATTGCGTATTGACCTGAGGCGACTGGCCGATGTAATTGTCGCGATGCCAGCCGAAAGCACTACCATGTTGAGAGTGCATTGCGTGAAGTTTGTCGGCAAGCGCCTGGTATCGGGAGCGGGGCTTTTCCAGTTCGATGAACTCTACAGCCAGTACCGAAACCGGGTCCAGCGATTCAAGCAAAACCGGTCTCGGAACCCGGATAGTATTGCTGCCTGCCAGTGCTGTGAGTCCATCGTATTCAGATGCCAAAGCCTCAAAATCCTCGCAGAATTTGACAAAATATTGAACTGGCCCACAAGAGGCTTTGAATGTCGAACTAAAGCTCCCATGGGACAAACGCCTGATAGTCTGAATGGGTTCGTCGAGACAATCTGCAATTCGCAGCCAAACCGGGTCATCGGGAACATTAATCGACACGGCAGAATCAGATAATTTGCAACAACTCCGGATGGAAACCAATCAATTTTATTGCAAACGACGGGACAAAAATTGCGCACTATCGTTCGAGTAGCGGTTCCGATACGGCACCGAAGTCAGTTTGACTACCTGTGCGATCCCGCGGCCGCGGTTGGCAGCCGCGTGATCGTTCCTTTCGGTCGCGGGAAGATGCTTGGTGTGGTAACCGAACAGCTGGAGACCACCGATATTGCATCCGACAAGCTGCGCGCGGTTGAACGCATACTGGATGCCACCCCCGCAATTCCCGGTCTGTTGATGCATACGCTTCAATGGGTCGCTCAGTACTATCAGCAGCCGATCGGCGAAGTGTTGTCCGGTGCGTTACCGAAAGCCGTTCGCAGCGGCCGGCCGTTGCAGCCCAAATTCGGAGTCTTGTACCAGTTGACGGATGCGGGAATATTGACCGACGCAAAAGACCTCTCTCGGGCGCCGGTGCAGCAGAAGGTTTTCCAGTTGCTGAAAAAAGAAGGACGTCCGCTGGGACCGGAGACCTTTGATCGTGCAGGCCGCAGCTGGAAAACCGCCCTCAGGGCGCTGCAGGCAAAAGGCCTTGTGTCCACCGTGCCGCGAATTGCTGACAACTCGACCGGGGAGTCGAACTTGATTTACGGTCTGACATCCGAGCAGGCCGAAGCGCACCGCCGAATACTCAGAAGCCTGGATCAGTATCGATGTTTCCTGATTCAGGGCGTGACGGGGAGTGGCAAGACCGAAGTCTATCTGCATGTCATACGGGAGGTGTTGAACAGCGGCGGCCAGGCGCTGATGCTGGTCCCCGAGATCGGGTTGTCGCCGCAGCTTGAGCAGCGGGTGCAGAACGCCTTGGGGGTATCAGTCGCCTCCTACCATTCAGGACTCACTGAGGCGCAGCGCCACAAAACATGGTGGCTGGCGTACTGCGGTAATGCGAAGGTTGTCATCGGTACCCGTTCAGCGGTGTTCTTACCGTTCCAGAATCTCAAAGTTATCGTGATCGATGAAGAACACGACTCATCGTTCAAGCAGCAAGAGCGTGTTCGCTATCATGCCCGTTCGGTCGCGCTTCATCGGGCGGTCAGTGAAAAGATTCCGGCTATTCTGGGGACCGCGACTCCGTCTCTTGAAACGGTTCAGGCGGCTCGCGCCGGACGTGCCAAGACACTGCTGTTGTCTGAGCGTGCGACCAGAATCGAGATGCCGACCGTGAAAATGATTGACCTTGGCCGGGCGTACTTGAGCGACGGTCTGTCAAGTCTGCTTCTGGAGGAAATTCGAAATCGAATGGTCGCCGGTGAGCAAAGCCTGATATTCATCAATCGGCGCGGTTTTGCACCGGTGGTGGTTTGCCTGACCTGCCAATGGACTGCGAAATGCTCCAACTGCGATTCTCGGCTGATATACCACCAGTCCGACCATCGACTGCACTGCCACCTGTGTCTCAGTCACGTTGAAGTGATGAATCAGTGTCCCGAGTGCCTGACCGGGTCGGTACATTTGCTCGGGGTTGGCACTCAGCGTGTAGAGCAGGTGCTGCAGCGTGCCATTCCAGGCGCGCGGGTCATCCGAATTGATCGCGACACAACCCGTTCGTATAAAGAGTTTGAACAAAAACTGAACCGCATACAAAAAGGCGAGGTGGATATCCTGGTCGGTACGCAGATGCTGTCGAAGGGACACCATTTCCCGAACGTTACACTAGTCGGAATTCTCAACGTGGACCAGGGATTCTATAGTATGGATTTCCGTGCCATGGAACACCTGGTTCAACAGGTGTTGCAAGTAGCGGGACGTTCCGGACGCGCTGAGAAGCCGGGTGAGGTGTTCATTCAAACCATGCATCCGGACAGCGAATACTTCGAGTGCATTCGAAACCATGATTACCTGAGCTTTGCGGACCTTGAACTCAAAGAGAGAGAAAAAGCAGCGCAGCCTCCGTTTGCCCACTATGCGTTGCTTCGGGCAAATTCCCTGAAGCCAGGTGAGGAAATCGAATACTTGACAGGTGCGCGCGAAGAAGCCCTCTCACTTTTGCACAAACAGAACCACAGCAAAATACGCGTGTTTGATATAGTACAGTCTCCCATTCAAAAGATCTCCAACAGGTTTCGCGCACAATTGCTGGTTGGCAGTGCAAAACCCGTGCCGTTGAATCAGTTTCTGGAAGCGTGGGTGCCCAAGTTGGAGAAAGTCCCCAAGAAAGGCAAGCTGCGTTGGAACCTGGACGTGGACCCGATAGATTTTTCCTGATTGATGCACCGATGAAGCACAAAATTCAGCAATTGCTTAAACAGTCCTTGGATGTACTGGTGGACAGTGGCGAATTGCAGGCCGACCTGGTCCCGCAGACCGTGCCGGTCGAGCACGCCCGGCGAGCAGGGCAAGGTGACTATGCATCCGGTGTCGCTCTGGGACTGGCGCGTACCAGCGGTTACAAGCCCAGAGACTTGGCGCTGATGATTCAGGATAAATTACCAGCGGCTTCCTTTGTTGCCTCGACCGAAGTCGCCGGCCCCGGATTCATCAATTTCTTTCTGTCTGAACAGGCGTTGATCGATGTCATCGCAGATGTTCTCGAACAACGGGAGAACTATGGTGCGGGTATTGTCGAGAATTCTGAAAAAATTCTGCTTGAATACGTATCCGCCAATCCGACCGGTCCGCTTCATGTGGGACACGGTCGCGGTGCGGCGTTCGGCGATTCGCTGGCGCGCCTTTTGCGGACGGCAGGACACCACGTTGACACCGAGTACTATGTCAACGATGTCGGTCGGCAGATGGATATCCTGGGTTTCAGTGTGTGCATGCGCTACCTGCAGCTTGAAGGCAATGAGGTCATGCTCCCTGAAGGGGCTTATCAGGGCAGATACGTCGCGAAAATCGCCGCACGTTTCAAGCAGCGGTGCGCACAGGATCTTGAACTTGACGATGCAGCGAAATTTTACCCGGAGGGCAATAGCAAGGATGAGATTGTTGATTCGCTCATCCGCCAGACCCGCGAATGGCTGGGAGCTGAGCAGTTTGAACTGATCAGAAGTTTTGCATTAGCCGAAATGATCAAGGTGATCCGTGCGGATTTGGACGCGATCGGCGCTTCTCACGACGAGTGGTTCTTTGAAAGCCAGGTTGCCGAGAGCGGTGAGATTGAACAGACCATTGAGAGCCTGGAGTCAAGTGGCAGTCTGTATGAGTCGGAGGGAGCGATTTGGTTTCGGTCAAGTGAATTTGGCGATGAGAAAGACCGCGTGTTGAGGCGCTCAAACGGCGAGCTTACCTATTTCGCTTCCGATATCGCGTATCACTTGAACAAGATGCGGCGAGGGCATGACTGCATCCTCAACATTTGGGGTGCCGATCATCATGGATATGTTGCGCGTATGAAAGCGGCGGTTCAGGCCGCCGGCGAGAATCCCGATCAATTGCGGATTTTTCTGGTGCAGTTTGCGGCACTGTGGCGCGGCAAGGAGAAAATTCCGATGTCGACTCGAGAAGGGCAGTTTGTTTCGCTCGAAGAAATGGTTGATGAAATCGGAAAGGATGCCACGCGGTTTTTCTACGTGCTGAGAAAACCGGAACAGCATCTTGACTTTGATCTTGAGCTGGCGAAGGCAGAGTCAAACGAAAATCCTGTATATTATGTTCAGTACGCACATGCACGGATTTGCAGTGTATTCAACCAGCTGTCTGAACGTGGAATTGTTCGCGCAAACGCTCAAAATAACGCGGCTCTTACCCATGAGGTGGAATTGAATCTGATCAGGCGAATATCGAGGTATCCTGAAGTGATCGAGAGCGCCGCTTCAGGGTTTGAGCCCCACCAGGTTGCCTACTATCTGCGCGATTTGTCAACTGATTTCCATTCGTTTTACAATCGCATCCGGATTCTCGACTGTGCTCCTGAATTGCGCGATGCCCGGCTTAATCTGATCGAAGCGGTCCGTCAGGTGCTGGTGAACGGGCTTGCGATACTCGGTGTTTCCGCACCTGACTCAATGTAAAAAATGGCTCGCTCGAAACGAAGCTCCAAGCGCCGAAAATCTTCATCCAGCTTTGGTATTTTCTTCATGGGGCTGATTGTGGGTTCGCTTGGAACGGTTCTCACTCTCGGCATCGTTGACGAAAGTCCGCTGGATGCCGGGTCCGGACTCGGCAGTTTACTGAACGACTCGAACCAGGATGTCGCGGGCATCGGACAATCCGACGAGCCGCGAACTGCGGCAGATACCGAGCCCGGTCTGCCGTTCAAGTTCGAATTTGGAGAACTGCTGCTGGAGGAAGAGTATGTTCTGTCTCCCCCGCAAAGACCGGAACCACCCGAGCCCAAGGAAGAAACTGCAGCATCATCGTCAAGCACGCCTGCCCAGCCTGCCGCAACGACAGCCTCAGCCACTGCGCCGCCTCGAGATGATGGGAAATCAGCTTATGTCATCCAGGTCGGGTCGTTTCGCAAATTTGAAGATGCCGACCGGACTAAAGCAACTTTGGCGCTAAGCGGACTCGAAACATTTATTCAAAAGGTGACCGTCGAGGGCCGGGGAGAATTCTATCGTGTGCGAGTCGGCCCGTTCAGTCAGTACGATGCTGCCGAACAAACGACAAACCAGCTGATTCAACTCAAGTTTCAGCCGCTGATATTCCGCATCAAGGCAAGCGGGTAAACCGTCAACCCTGTTGTCGTTGTTCTAGCCAGTTTGCGATTCGTGTCGGTATGTCCTTACCGGCTTTACTGCTGACATAGATTCCGATGTGCCCGGTGTCATAGATTTTTTCCGAGTAATCGCCGGTACCGATGAGGTATTTCAGCGGTTTGGATGCGGATGGCGGCACCAGATGGTCTTGTTTGGCCATGAGATTGAGTACCGGCATCGTGATTGATTTGAGGTCGACGTCGCGCCCATCGACTTTCAAGTCTCCCGTGACCAGCCTGTTTTCATGGAAAAACTCTTTCAAGAACGTGCGAAACATTGCGCCGGCTTGGTCCGGGCTGTCAAAAATCCACTTTTCCATTCGCATGAAGTTCTCGACTTTGTCCTTCTGGTCAATGATGTCGATAAAGTCAAGATACTTTTCGACACTGAGTTTGAAGGGCTTGAGTGACAGAAATATGCTGTTCAGCATTATTCCAGGTACATTGCCAAATGTGTCAACCAGCAGGTCGACATCGATATTCCGGAACCAGTTCGCTAGGATGTTATCCGGAGTATTGAAGTCCACCGGGGTAACCATGGTGATTAGATTGCTGACCCGGTCAGGGTGTAATGCGCTATAGCAAAGGCTCATCGTACCGCCCTGGCAAATTCCGAGCATGTTGACGGTGGACGCGTTCGAGTTCCGACATGTCTCGTCAACACATCTGCCGATCATATCAACGACGTAGTAAGAGATATCGAGGTAGCGGTCGCCGGGTCCAGGATAACCCCAATCAATGAGATACACGTCCTGTCCCTCTTTCAAAAGACCCTGAACCAGGGAGCGCTGTTCGTGAAGGTCTACGATATAGGGGCGGTTCACCAACGCGTAAACGATCAGCAGCGGACTGGAAGCACGGCTTGACCTGACCAGTGGACGATAGCGATACAAGACGACTCCGTTCGACTCAAATATCTCCTCTTTCGGAGTCATCCCGACGTGGATTTCCCCGATTTCGGACAGGACTCTGGCACCCTCGGTCAGACGCGATTGAAACTCGATTGCATCGTTGAGAAAATTTTCAGGGGCGGTCATTTTCTGGCTGCCGGTTCGCGTTTATGTGGAGGGTTTCTTTGGTGAACGCCTGCGACGCGGCGCACTCTTTGGTTTCGGTTTCAGGTTCGATTCCAATTGAATTATTTTTTTCTCAAGCGCTTCAATTTTGTTCTGCGCCTGAACATTCTTTCGGTGAAGGTTGTCGAGTTCGCTACGGGTCGGATAACCGTACAGTCCGGCCAATTTTTCCTGCATGCTGTTGCTGTGCCGCGTCATGCGAAGGTAGGCGTTGATCATGTTGCCAAGACGTGTCGAATACTCGGGGGTTTGTGCCTTTGACTGAAATTCATCTTCGCAGCAATCGATCCATTTTCGGCAAAGGGCTCCAAAATCCGGTTGCTCCTTGGTGTCGGTCAAAGATGCTAAAAATGTTTCGCTGGCCTTTTGAACAAAATCATCGAACAACTCTCTGAATTCCTGCGTCGCGCGATTGTATTGCTGGTGAAGTTCATTCATGCGGGTGGTGTCTTCTTGAAACTCCCGTCCGATTCCGAGTGCTGGTGGATTGACGCTCTTTGGACTCCAAAATGGTGTTGTGGCACCAGTGTTGCCGAAGTTCAACAAGCCCGCCCAAGGATTTTGTTGAGGCAACATTGCGTTTGGCAGTCCTGCGAACAGCGGCGCTGCCGAAAACGCGCGAATCATCTCCTCCAGTTGTTTCATGTGGTCTGTGCTTGCGGTTTGAGCGGGTGCGGCTTGCTGAATCGTCCGCATGATGCTTCCAAGATCGAACAGCTGATCAAACAAAGGTGGCATGAAGTTGGATGGAGGAACAGGCTGTCCCCAGAAGGGAAGCTGCTGGTTCGGGTTCAAATTTGCCCAAGGATTGAACATTGCGTGATGTTGGCGTCAAGCAAAAATACTGAATGCTTGCATTTGTGAATCGAATTGATTTGATTTTATTCTACGGGAACTTCTGTAAGCTTATTGTTTAACCGTTTCAGGGTCGTTCGAGGCACGAAAATACTTTTTGACAGATTTACCGCCAATTTTATAAATATTGCAGTGCGAACGCGCGTGTCGCTGGGAAATGAGCGCGTATACAATAGTGAATCCTTTGGAACTAGATCATGGAGAGCTCAACTATGAAGTCTCATGTCGCAATAGTCACCGGTGGCACCCGGGGCATTGGAGAGGCAATTTCTATCGCCTTGTCCGAACAAGGCTATCGCGTGGCAGCGAATTACGCTGGCAACCACGAACGCGCGAAACAGTTCAGCGAGAGAACAGGGATACCGATTTACGCATTTGATGTCAGTGACTATGACCAGTGTGTTGAAGGTGTCCAACAAATCACTGAAGACCTGGGTGTCGTTGATATTCTAGTCAACAACGCCGGAATTACTCGAGATGGCACACTCCATTCGATGGACTTCGAGAACTGGAACGCGGTATTGCAGACCAACCTGTCTTCGTGTTTCAATATGTGCCGGTGCGTCATTGATGGCATGCGCGAACGCGGGTTTGGCCGGATTGTAAATATCGGGTCTGTCAATGGACAGGCGGGTCAGTATGGTCAGGTCAACTACTCGGCGGCAAAATCCGGCATTCACGGGTTTACCAAGGCCTTGGCGAAAGAAGGTGCGCGCAAAGGCATCACGGTCAACGCGATCGCACCCGGCTATGTTGATACGGACATGGTGCGCGCTGTGCCGGAGAAAGTGCTGGAAAAAATCATTGGCACCATTCCGGTCGGTCGGCTCGGTATGGCCGAAGACATCGCCAGGGGCGTGGTGTTTCTGGTGGACGAGAAAGCGTCGTTTATTACCGGTTCAACGATCGACATCAACGGCGGTCAACATATGTACTGATTTGCGCCATGACGAATGTTCGGACGATAAAGAAGTACTCAAATCGGCGTCTTTACGATACTGAAGACAGCCGCTATGTTACGTTGCCGGAAGTCCGGCAGCTGCTAATAGACGGTGTTGAAATCAAGGTGCTCGATGTCGTAACAGGGGAGGACATTACCCGCACAATCCTGATTCAGATCATTTCCGAACAGGAAAATGGTGGCCAACCCATGTTTACCGAGGAATTGCTGACACAGATGATCCGGTTTTATGGCGGGGCATTTCAAAGTGTGTTCACAGATTACCTCGGGAAAACTGTGGAGATGTTAAGCAGCCAGCAACGCGCATATCATGAACAGTGGAAAGACATGTTGACTGCCGGGTCGATCACATCCATGACCGAGTTGACTCAGCAGAATCTGCAACGCTGGAGCGAAATGCAGCAAGAGATGCTGAAGTTGTACGGATTTGAGCAAAAAAAAGACAAAGACTGATTGTCTAAGTCGGTTGAGCCTGGTGTGGCAAACCAGGCTCTACGATGCGTATGAGGTTCAGGGATGACAGTATCTACTAATGGTTGAATTTGATGGAATACCGGACTTACATGTGCGTCGTCTGCGGGTTTATCTATGAAGAGGAATTCGGTTTACCGGAAGACGGAATAGCGCCTGGCACACGCTGGGAGGATATCCCGGATACCTGGCAGTGTCCGGACTGCTTTGCCGCAAAAGAAGACTTCGACATGTTGGAAATCTAATGTCGTCGGAAAAACTTACAGCTGACCTAGCAGGTCTTGATATTCATTGAAATCCTGCTTGCTGAACAGCATCACCACCGAATCCCCACTGCGACTGGTCAACCACAAAAAAGGAATTTGCGGGAAGGCGTCGTCGAGAGCGTCGGCATTGTCGCCAAGTTCAACAACCAGGTAACCGCGCTCGGACAGAAACTTGCCTGCCTGCGCGAGAATTTTTTTGATGAAAAAAAGCCCGTCCTCCCCGGCGGCGAACGCCTGATGCGGCTCATGCAAGAATTCATCCGGCAAATCATCGATATCAGAATTCGCGATGTACGGTGGATTGCAGGCGATTAGATCGTACTCACAACCCCGCAAGTTCTCAAACAGATCACTTTGTACGATACGAATCCGATCCTGCAGGTGATGGCGCTCAACGTTAACTCTGGCAATTTCCAGGGCATCGCTGTCAATGTCTGATGCATCCACCCGTAGCTTGGGATAAGCCAGTGCGAGGGCGGCCGCGATGCACCCGCTGCCGCAGCAAAGATCAAGTGCTCGCTCAACCTGGTTCAGTTGAATCCAGGGCTCAAAACCATCCTGTATCAGGTCGCCAATGTGTGATCTCGGTACGATAACACGCTCGTCGACATAGAAAGCATTACCGGCAAACCATGCCTGCTTGATCAGGTAGGCCAGTGGTTTTCGGGTTTCGACTCGACGTTCTATCAATTCGCGAACCTCGGCCATTTCGGAATCGGAAATTGAATTGTCCAAGACCTCAAGGAGGTCGTGGTCCATCAATTGCGTGACATGCAAAGTCGCCCAGGTCGCTTCGTCGCGGGCGTTGTCACAACCGTGACCGAAGAATACATTTGACTGCTCAAGCCGTGATTCAGCCCAGGCGATACAGTCGGCAATAGTGATCAGCTGAGTTGTTGGCACAGGGGTTTGAACAAATCAGGCGTGTGGTCGGAAAAACTCGCTGAACCACGCAATTGACGGAGCCTCAGTTTGGAATTGCGTATATAGCCCCGGATTGAATTCACATGGGAAAAGTTAAGTTGATGCCGGCAGCGGGTGGCAATTTCCTTAAGGGATGAGTCCCCGACCGCTACATTCCGTACTTTTGCCTAAACCGTCCGACGCGTCCTGCGGTATCTACGATCTTTTGTTTGCCGGTATAGAAAGGATGGCAGACCGAACAAATCTCGATACTGAGATCTTCTTTCAGAGTTGAACGCGTCTCAAAACTGTTTCCGCAAACGCAAGTGACTTTAATGGTCCAATATTGTGGATGAATGCCTTTTTTCATGACTGAAAAATAATCTGTTTCTTAATAAATTTATTTAGCTTGGAGTCGCAAGACAGCGAATGATAAGTCAATCAGGACCTGATTTTCAACCTTGATCGCATGTCCAGCAGGTTCATTTGGTGATTGGACCGGAAATCAAGAAATTCGTTTCATTGATTCGAAGAATTCCGTATTGGTTTTCGTCGCTTTCAGGCGTTCCGTCAACAACTCAATGGCCTCCAGGTCATCTGAGGAATGCAACAGTTTTCTCAGTGCCCAGATCATCTTCAGTTCTGAAGGTTCAGTCAGCAGATCTTCACGACGGGTTCCGGAACGGGAAATGATGATGGACGGATAGACCCGTTTTTCAGCAATTCTTCGGTCCAGATGAATTTCCATGTTCCCGGTTCCTTTAAACTCTTCGTAGATTACATCGTCCATTTTTGAACCGGTTTCGATCAGTGCAGTTGCAAGAATCGTTATGCTGCCGCCTTCTTCAATATTGCGGGCCGCACCAAAGAAACGTTTGGGACGTTGCAGCGCATTGGAGTCCACCCCTCCGGTCAGCACTTTGCCCGATGCCGGGGCCACGGTGTTATAGGCCCGTGCAAGACGGGTAATCGAATCGAGCAAAATGACAACGTCACGTTTGTGTTCTACTAATCGTTTGGCTTTTTCAATCACCATCTCGGCAACCTGTATGTGGCGAGAAGCGGGCTCATCAAAGGTTGAGGACACCACTTCGCCGCGCACTGACCGCTGCATCTCGGTAACTTCTTCGGGTCGTTCATCGATCAGCAGAACAATCAGTTCACACTCCGGGTTGTTGGCCGCTATGGAGTGTGCCACCTGTTGCAGCATCACGGTTTTCCCGGTTTTCGGGGACGAAACGATCAGGCCGCGTTGTCCCTTTCCGATTGGCGCGACGAGATCAATAATTCTTGCGGTCAGATCTTCCGAGCTGCCATTTCCTCTTTCAAGCCGTATGCGTTCATCCGGATGGAGGGGGGTTAAGTTCTCAAACAGGACTTTGTCCCTGAGCCTGTCGAGCTGTTCATTGTTGATTTGCTCGACTTTGAGCAGCGCAAAGTAGCGCTCGGAGTCTTTGGGTGGGCGTACCAGGCCTGAAACAGTGTCTCCGGTTCGAAGATTGAATCGTCTAATCTGGCTTGGAGAGACGTATATGTCATCGGGTCCTGCGAGGTAGGACCCCATTGGAGAGCGCAAAAAGCCGAAGCCATCCTGCAGAGTTTCCATTACGCCTTCGCCGGTGATACTGCCACCGTTGCGGGCTTCGGCTTTGAGAATGGCAAAGATTTGATCCTGCTTGCGCATTCTGGCAACGCCATTGATGTTTGACTTGCGAGCTATGTCTACAAGTTCAGTCGGTGATTTCGCTTTTAACTCGGTTAGGCTAATTCCCATAGGTTTGTCTCGATAACGGCTGAACCGGTGCTTTGCAGCGCCAGATCAGACAAGATAGATTGGTTTGAAAATGGAAGGAAGTAAAAAAATTTACACCAAGGTGGTGTTGAAAACAGTTATTGCCTTCAGGAGATTGACCTAAATAGCTTCATCAACAAAGGCGATCAATTGAGATTTTGAAACGGCGCCAACTTTGGTTGCTTCAACCACGCCGTTTTTGAAAATCATTAGAGTTGGTATTCCGCGAATGCCATAGTTGGTCGGCGTTTGCGGATTCTCGTCAATATTCAACTTGGCAACTTTCAGTTTGCCTTCGTATTCGGTAGCGACCTCTTCGAGAATCGGTGCAATCATTTTACACGGCCCGCACCACTCAGCCCAATAGTCGACGACGACCGGGATGTCGGAACTCAGCACCTGGTCCTGAAAGGTGTCATCGCTGACGTGAGTAATTGATTCTGTCATATTTGGTCGATTCTGTCGTGCCGAAATCAATCAGCATCTAAAAATTCCAATCTGGTAGGACGGAATATTGTAGTCCTATTAATTGAAATATTGTAAAAATCTTGCAGTTATCTAAAAATTGATTAGTTGGAAAAATCAATGGCACTTAGCCCGAACTGAACTTTCGGGAAAGAAGTAGGAAAAGATTTTACCGAATCTAATGCAATCTATACAAGTTTTTTTTTGAGTCGATTGATTCATGCGATTTCGATCGATTTCGATGTGCGGCAGAGTACGAAAGGCTGATCTTTCACTCGGATGGCACCATTGGGTGACGTAATTCTCGATTTCAACGCGCCCTGATCAACGCTTAACGATTAAATGGCACGACACCCGATAATTGGTGAATCGAATTCACTAAAATGGTTCTCTGACTCTGGCTGAGGTTGAATGAACGTTCTTATCAGCAAGGCAAATTATCCAATCAGCAGGATTTTATGAATATCTCCCAAAGAATTAGACACGTGATCGAATCCGAGGCAGAAGCCATCCGCTCGATCGAAATTACCCCGGCTTTCGAGGAAACCGTCAACTTGCTGCTCTCCTGTCAGAGCAAGGTATTGACGACCGGTATGGGGAAGGCGGGACTGAGTGCCAAAAAATTCGCGGTGACGCTGTGCTCAACCGGGACACCGTCGCTTTATATTCATCCGGGTGAAGCGGCGCACGGAGACCTCGGTGTGATTTCCCATTCCGATTGCCTGGTGGCGTTTTCGACCAGTGGCAAAACACGCGAAGTGATCGAAATGCTCAGCTTGGGACAGCATCTCGGGCTGGGTAAAGTGATTGGAATTACTTCGCATGCGGATTCCGAATTGCGCGAATACTGTGACATCATTCTCGAGATGGGTGTGATTGAAGAGCCTTGTCCTTTAGGACTGACCCCGTCTGCGAGCGTCGCGGTCATGAATGCGATTGCTGATGCAATCACACTGGCACTGATGGAGCAGAAAGGAATAACAAAGCAGCAATACGGATTGCGTCACCACGGCGGCTATCTTGGCCGGGTCGCACGCCTCGACAACGAATAGGTGATTCTTGAGTTTTCAGGGCTGTTGATTTCGAAGCAATTTCCAGACTGCGTACGGTGTGGCCGGGGGATCAATGACCACGAATTCATCGTTTCGGCTGAACAGGTCCGACAGTGCATTTCCGATTGCGCCTGGTGCACCGAGGTTTGCCACCTCACCGACTCCCTTGACACCTAAATCGTTTGTGGCACACAGGGTCGAAACCTTGTCCAGCATTACAAACGGCAGCTCCTGGGCTCGCGGGATCTGATAGTCCATCAGCGACCCGCTCAGAATCTGTCCATTTTCGGCTTCATCAAACTGCACACACTCCATAAGTGAGGTTCCTATGGCTTGTGCCCAGGAACCGTGCAGCTGTCCGTCCGCCAATTGCGGGTACAGAATCCGGCCAATGTCATCGACGCCGACCAGCTGAACGATTTCAATTTCCCCGGTTTCCGGAGTGCACTCCAATTCGACAACATACGCACCGCAAGGATGAGTCGTATTGATGCCTTCAAATTCCGCCTGTCCGATACAGCCGGGTTGATCTTCGGAAACACGGTCCATTTTTGCCGCGATTTGTGCCAGGCTCATTTGTCGGTCGGTACCAGGTACATAAAAAACTCCGTTGCCGTAGGCTACGTCATGCGATCCAACCTCCAGAAGTTCAGCAACACTGTGTCGAGTGTTCTCGATCATTTTTCTTGCTGCACGCACTGCTGTGGTTCCGGCAATCGCGACCAGAGAAGACCCACCCGTACCTCCGCCGACGGGTAATGCGTCGGTATCTCCTTGGATTACGGTGACTATGGACGCACTGATTTCCATAGCATCGGCGACTAATCCGGCAAGTGCTGACGCGTGTCCCTGACCGCCTGACTGGGTACCTGAATAAACAATGACAGAGCCGTTCGGATCAAGTTTGACCTGGCACACCTCACTTACCGCGCCGCCGGTCGAGTGCATATACATCCCGAGTCCGATGCCGCGCAGCTTTTTCTGTCGACTCGCCTGCTTGCGTCGCGCCGGGAAAGCATTCCATCTCGAAAGTTCGAGGGCACGGTCCAGCAGAGACTCGAAGTCGCCACTGTCAATCGTGTGTCCATTCGGCATTGAGTAGGGGAGGTCCTGAGGCTTCACAAAGTTGATTCGGCGAAGTTCGGTTCGGTCGATGTTCTGTTCGAACGCTGCTTTGTCCATCAATTGTTCAAGAGTGCAAACCGTTTCAGGCTTGCCAGCGCCGCGATACGCGTCAGTCGGTGTGGCATTGGTAAAAACACCGCGGTTGCGAAAATGCAGATGTGGAATTTTGTAGGTGTGCCCGGCCACGGTATAGGCATAAACGGAACCAATCGAGGGCCCGACGTAGCTCAGGTAAGCGCCTAAATCGGAAACAGTGTCGTACTGACAGGCAGTGATTCTGCCCGCGTGATCAAATCCGATCTTTGCGTAATCGATTCTTGCCCGCGCATGGACATCCGACACGAATGACTCGGTTCGGGTTGCCGTCCATTTCACCGGTTGCCCGATTTTTTGGACTGCGATCAGAACCAGTGCGTATTCGGGATAAGGAAATATTTTCATACCGAAGCTGCCACCGACGTCTTTGGTGATCACGCGCAGATCTTGGGGATCGATGTTCAGCACGTTTTCGGCCAGGACTCTGCGAATCATGTGCACGCCCTGAGTCTGCACCTGCAGAACCAACTGCCCGGATTGCGCATCAAGATGCGAGGCTGCAGACCTGGGTTCAATCGGCGTGATTGCCATTCTGGGATGAATGACCTTGATTGAAGTCACGTGAGCTGAATCCGCCAGCACTCGCTCGACGTGTTCTGCATCGCCGCGGGTAAATTCGCAACAGAGATTGTTCTTCGCCTCGCTCCAGATTTCAACAGCGCCTTCAAGCGCTTTTTCAGCATTGCTGTTGCCTGGCAGTTCCCGGTAGTCGATATCGATCAGCTCCGCCGCCTCCATTGCGTTATTCAGAGTATCCGCGATGACAAATGCCACGGGCTCTCCCACATGGCGTACCCGGTCGGTCGCCAGAACCGGTCGCGCAGGCTTGATAATCGGTCCGTCATCAGGGTCGGGAAAAGATGAAGCGCAGGGCAAGCCGCCAACACCTTCTTCAACAAGATTCTTGCCGGTGAGGACAAGCTGCACTCCGGTCGACTGCCGGGCTTCTTCAACATTGACTTGATTGATGACTGCGTGCGGATACGGAGAGCGCACTACATACCCGGACAAATACTGATCTGTTGGCAGGTCGTCCACGAATTCGCCGCGACCGGTCAGCAGACGGCTGTCTTCAAATCTGGGTGCAGTGCTGAGCGGCTTCATCAGACCATTCAATGTATTGGCAGTTTGATTCGTGGAATTGTGGAATTGTATTCAAATCAGACCCTCCAGGTGCCATGCCTATAATACGGTTGTTTGACATCCTGCGGTTTCAATTTGATGGTTTCTGAATCCGATCAATCATCAACGCCGGTTTCCGTAAGTCAAGCCACTGACGGTCCCGGTCATTCGTTTCGCGCGATTGAATTTACCGGGACTACCGCGGAATACTTCGGCATCTGGATTTCCAATCTGGTGCTGACTTTCGTGACTTTGGGAATCTACAGCGCCTGGGCGAAAGTTCGACGCATTCAGTTCTTCCGCAATCACACGGTTATCGCCGATTTTCCGTTAAGCTACCACGCGACGGGTTTGCAACTGTTTATTGGCAGAATCATCGCCTTGGTGATTATCGTCACCTACTCAGTTGTTTCGACCGTCGAACCATTTGCCGCAATTTTTATCGCGATCGCGTTTGTATTCGTTTATTCGTGGCTCGCCAATCGATCCTTGAGATTCAATGCAAGAATGACATCGTGGCGCAATATTCGTTTCAACTGGCATGGAACGTACTGGAAAACATTTTGGTATTTCAGTGTTCTTCCGCTAATCGGGCTGTTGTCTCTAGGCTTTCTGTTTCCATTGACCACGAGATACTACTACCAGTACTATGCACAAAATCATTCATTCGGAACGACCAGGTTCGATGCCGCACCAATGACATCGTCATTCTACATAGCATTTCTGATTTCCATCGTTGCATCGGCAATCATTGTCCTCATCATTGCCGTCCTGATCGGCGCAATTATTTTTTTAGCGATGTCTTTGTTTGGTGTTACAAATCATGAGTACCTGGACCAAGATGTTCTTTATCCAGATGCAGGCGGGATGGGTGTGTGGCAAGCGCTGTTTTTAATATTGTTGATTTTTCCACTCGTACTGTTCTCGCTGTTTCGGACCATGTCCCGCAACATTCTTCTGCGTTCCCTGATTTTGGACGATGCCGTAACATTCGATTCCAGCCTGGGTCCTGTGAGGTATCTATGGATTCGGGTGTCGAATTTGCTTGCCATTGTTTTTTCATTGGGACTGATGATTCCATGGGCGTCGGTTCGCGAATACAGGTATCTCGCTCAATGTACAGCGTACAGGTTCGAGATCGACGATGCCGAGTTTGTTGATGATGAACAAGAGCGAATGAGCGCGTTCGGCGAAGAATTTGCCGGACTAGAGGACGTCGACATTTCCATATAGAAACAGACTTGAAAATAGAAGGCCAATATTTCGCACCGCTGACTTCGAAGAGCTCTGCGTCAACGCTTCTGATCGCGGATGGAAATATCCATGTTGAACTGAATGATGGAACCAGCGTTGATCAGCTTGCTGTCGCGTCGATACAGGGCTCAACGGAAATCCATTTCAAATGCGGAAGCTACTTCAAGTCAGACAATGCCTTGCCGAACGAGGCATATCAGCAGCTTGCCGGATCAGTCCGGCGGAAAATCGCCTGGCTGGAAAAATTTTCCGTAACCAGGGTAGCTGTACTCGGACTGATTCTGGTCATTTCCCTATTGGTTTACAAGGCGGGGTTTTCCGCAGCCAGTGCGATTGTTGTCGAATACTTTCCATTGAGCTGGGAATCCGAAATCGGAGAGAATGCCTATCGTACGATTCAACCGCTGGCACTGTCGGAAAGCGAATTGTCGTTCGAGTTGCAAGAGCAAATCAATGAACAGGCGAAAACCATTGCCCAACAGGTGGGGATTGAACAGCAAATCAGGGTCTTCATCCATCATTCAGAATTCTTCGATGCCAATGCACTGGCGTTTCCTGGCGGTTTGATCGTTCTTACGGACCGGCTGGTTGAATTATTGTCACACGAAGAGTTGATGGCCGTGGTGGCGCATGAACTGGCACATATCGAGCAGAGACACTCGTTGCAGCAGGCATTGGATGTGCTTGGCGCTACCGCCATTGCATTGATGATATTTGGAGCCAGCGAGAGCCTTATCGAAGAATTTGTGGCAGTCGTTGTCGACGGATTGCTGTTGGCAAACAGCCGTGACCTGGAAAAGGAAGCGGACCTTGAAGCGATCCGGATATTGACAGAGAACGGCATTGATCCGTCTCTTTTGGTGAACTCGCTCGAAAAGCTGGTTGATTACTATTGCTCAAACTCAGACAGTTCCATCACATCGTGCGATGACACCGCATTCAGTTGGCTCTCCACTCATCCGACCAGCGACGAGAGATCAGAATATCTGAAAGAAGAAATCGCTCGACTGGCCGCACAATAGGCCAGTGTCAATTCATGCATCCAATACCGGGCTGAGCCGCCCGCGTGTGCCTGATGCCCAGCTCCAGGTAGAAATGCCGATATCGGCATAACCACCTAAATGCCGATATTTGTTTTATGCCGACACTTCCTCTCATGTCATTGATCAGAAAGAAAATGTCGGCATATTTGTCGGCATTAAAAATCACAAAGCTTGCAGGAATGCCAGCAGATCGTCATCGGGACGGTAGATGCCCTCGGGAACGTTCGTTGGCCGGGTCTGATCCATCGCTTGCTTTTTGATTTCCATGTCAGCATGCAGATAGATTTGCGTAGTCTCTGCCGATTCATGCCCGAGCCACAATGCGATCACCGTGCAACCGACTCCGCTGCGGAGCAAATTCATGGCTGCGCTGTGCCGAAGCGTATGTGGACTGACCTTCTTGTCTTTCAGGGACGGGCAGTCCTTGGCAGCGATTCGAGAGTACTTGCGCACGATTCGTTCGATTCCATCGCGGCTGAATCGTCCTTGGCGATTGCTGACGAACAGCGGTTCATGCGGTTGTCCACCGCGTTCTCGGAGCCACGGTTTCAGTGCCTGTATGCTATCAGTTCGCAACGGTGTCGCGCGGTGTTTGCGGCCTTTGCCTTGGCACTGCACATACCCTTGTGATGCGCTCTGAAACACGATGTCTTGAATATTCAGACTGATCAACTCTGAGACTCGCAGTCCAGTTTGAAGTGCAAGCAGCATCATCGTTCGGTCGCGGCGTCCGATCCAGGTCGAGCGGTCGGGTGCGGCCAGCAGTGCGGCCGACTCCGCCGGCTCAAGGAAATCAACAGTTCTTCTGTCCTGCTGTTTTGCTGGAATGGCAAGCACCTGCCCGCAATGAAGAAGAAGGGCAGGTTCCTGCGTGGCAACGAACTGGAAAAATTTCCGGATTGCTGAGCGCCGGATATTCCGTGTGCTGACTGCATTGTTTCGATGATTCTCAAGGTCGGACAAGAATCCGGCCACGAGATTTGCGCTGATGTCGGTGACCTGCATATCGGCGGGCTGTCGATCCAGTTGCCGAGAAGCGTAATCAAGAAGCAGTCGAAAGCTGTCCCGATAACTGGCCACGGTATGCGGGCTGGCGTTTTTCTGATCAAGCAGCCGCTCGGTGAAAAAACGTTGCACATAGCCCGGCAACGCGTAGGGATTGGAAGATCTCATGACAGCCTCCTTGGAACCAACGCCTGTTCCGCTCGCTCGGCGGCCAAGGCCAGCAATTCGGGAACGGACTCCAGATACCAGTAGGATTCTCTGGGGCTTTTGTGCCCCAGCCAGGTGCTCAGCTTGTACATCTCGCCATCGACGTCCAATCCGTCACGGTACCAGTCAATGAGAGTATGCACCGCAAAGC
Source organism: Arenicellales bacterium (assembly GCA_965202615.1). GTDB lineage: Bacteria > Pseudomonadota > Gammaproteobacteria > Arenicellales > JAJDZL01 > JAJDZL01. The sequence goes on along the minus strand of OZ241837.1, from coordinate 422,438 downwards.
TGTGCCTGAGGTCGTGCAAGCGAGGTCCGGTGCCGCGTCTGCCGTTCGGCTGCGGTTCCCGCAACCCGATCATCTGTGCCGCTCGGTCAAAGTAACAATACACTTGATCGCAGCTGAGGCGCTGGCCGCGCTCGCCGACGAACAGTGCAGGCTCGTCAGTTGTGCCGACCAGGCGCTCTCGCAAGGCTTGATATTCAAGCAGGTTTTCCAGAGTGCACTGAGTCACCGGGAGTACACGCGTGCGATTGTTTTTGGCATGGCGGATGTGGATCACGGCATCATCAGCATGCAGGTCCTCATCATTCACGGCAACGGCTTCGCCGCTACGGATTCCGGTCACTGCCATCAGACCGAACAGTGCCGCACAGGCCGGTCCGACGACAGCGGCGCGGCGCGGCATCTTTTCGGCTGCGGCGAGCAGTGCCTGGATTTCGTCGCAGGTGTAGATGTAGGGTCTCGGGCGAACGCTCGGTGCCGGAATGAGATCCGCCGGCGGCACTTCGGTTGTCGGTTCCAAACTACGCAGCCAACGGGCGAAGCAACGCACATGGCTGAGCCGATTGCGCCAAACCACCTGACTTGCGGTTCCGCACTGCTGTTTCCAGCGCAGAATCAGATCAACGGTCAAAACCTCTGCGCCTTGGCTGGCTGCGAACTCAGCCAGTTTGCGCAATTCCCGAGTCGGCTTTTCTGACAGTCCGGTTCCAAATTGGTCTCGTTGAGACAGATATTGCTCCACACGTTCGAAGATCGGGATCATTGCTTACCCCCTCGAATCGGCCATGCCCGCGCCAAAGGGCGAAGCGCCTCGATATCGTAATGAACGTAAGTGCAGGTCGATTGCAATGTGCGATGGCGCAGAACTTCCCCGATCTGCCCCAGCGAATTCCCTCGGTTCAGCAAATTCATTGCCAGAGAATGTCTCAGCGCATGAGTGCGAACCTCATCTTGCGGCGGTTTCAGTCCGGCCTGCTTAAAGGCCTTGCGAAGCGCATGATTGAGGACCTCCAATGACTTGAACGGTGCATGCGGCGCGTACAAAGATGTGAAAAGAAAGCGAGAATCGCCTCGGCGTCCGTGGCACAGCCAATCGACAACAGCCTCACCGACATCCACAGGAAGCGGCATGTAGTCGAACTGAGACCTTTTGCCGCGTATCGTCATCCGTCCGGCCGCCCAGTCAATGTCGTCTATTCGAATCGAAATCACCTCCTGTGCGCGCAACCCTAGACGAGCCATGATCAGAAGCATTGCATAGTCGCGCAACTCGCGGGGCGAATCGCCGCGCACCGCCTCAAGCAGCTCTTGAACCGTTTCCGGTTCGAAATGGCGCCGCTTGCGGCGGTCCGGCTGTGTGCCTGCTGTTTTGGGCATAGCATCGGAAAGGTCGTGTGCGAGCCTGCCGCTCGCATGCAAAAATCTCATAATGTTGCGGAGATACCTCAACCGCCAGCCGGACTTGCCGCCATGTTCATTGAGAAATGAGAAGAGTGCCTCCGGAGTCAACACGGAAAAATCCAGCGCTTCGCCAGCATCGGCGCAACTGAAAGTGATCAGCCGTAGGAAAACTTTTCGATATCTGGGCAAAGAGGAATCGCTCAGCCCCCGATGATGCTTGAGCCAATGTTCCAGTTCGAGACACCAATATTCGGCAGAGCCAACTGCAGGCGCACTCTGAACCGCCGGCTTGATTACACCACTCCGGATCAAATAATCAGCGAATCGCCGCGACATCAAGTCAAGTAGACATTCCATGTCAGACGAAGTGCAAAAAGAATTTGTGCGCGCCAGTTCTCGCAAGACATTCTCATCAAGCATATCTGGCTTCAGATGTCGCTTCTCGGCCTCTTTGCAAAGGCGGCTGAGCGCGTACCGGAATCCTCGCAGCGTCCGTTTCGCATAGTCTTGCTCAGCAAGCCACTTGAGAAATCTTTCGCAGTGAGAAAAGAGCCAGAATGAATTCGTCGACAGCAGGGTCGAAGAAATGGTTTGTAAAGACTTCATGAATTCACCTCCGTTGATAATGATCGAAAGAGGCAAATATGCCAGAAAACCGCTTTCGTCGGTTTACTGTATTTATGATTCCTTGTGTCCCGGTGGCGGCCAGCACGCAAAGGTGAGAGTTTGCCGCGCAGATGGAGTTAACTTTTTATGCCGACAAATATGTGGGTATTTTCTTTCTAATCAATGACATGAGAGAAAGTGTCGGCATAAAACAAATATCGGCATTTAGGGTGCTCCCCCAGACATTGGCAGCGCGCACCCGTTTGTCTTCTGACACATGGTCTTACGTACCTGCCGACAGCGGCATCGGCTGACTGGACCGGCAACTTTCAGATCGCGTCTTTCGGTTACTCAGATAACTCTTTAACCAAATCAGTCAACCGGACAGTTTATGCCACAGTCAGCGCCGGGGGCTCACAAAACACAGGTTTGTTCGGATATCCGAAGCAAACGCCGAGACCGGCAGTGCGCCGATTCGAATTCCATTTGAATTTTCCGAGTTTCGGGGAATGCATTCACAGACTCATGTACACCCGGTCTGACACAGCCAGAGTCGAGGAATCCAACATCCGCACCATTTTCGCACAAGTTTTTCAGCCGAGAAACCAACCTGGTCAATTCAGCCAGTTGGATTGATCTGCTTTTGACGGGAATGATCAGAGTCCATCATCACCACCTCATCGAGGCGTTCAGGTCGCCGCCGTAATCAGCGACACCGCGGTGCATGCTGCGCCGATGGATGTCGAACTCGACACCGAGCTGATGGCCCAGCCACGAGTTGGTGCGGTACGCCGCACCGATGCCCAGGCGCTGCTCGCCGGCCGAGTCCTCGCGCCAGCCGAGCTTGGGAGTGACCAGCCCGAGCAGCCGCTCAGAATACAGCCCGTAGCCCAACTCCGCATTGAGCGAGCGCGCCGAGTCCTGATCGGACCCGCTCTGAGCGTCTGACAGCGACAGCGGATTATCCTGCCACAGCGCGCCGGAAGCGCCGGGACGTCCCCAGTCATGGCTCACCCTCAGACTCGCGCCGGTACCGTCTGATTGCGGACTGAAAGACACACTCGCACCTGCACCGGATTCTCGCAGAGACGTTGAGTCGCCGCGCAGGCGCAGCGTGCGCGCATGGAACTCGGCGCGATAGCGCTCAGCGCTCCAGCGAACGCCGCCTTCGGCTTCCAGACCTTTTTTCCTCGAGGTCTCGCCGCGCTCGTAGCGGGCGCTGAGCCGCAGATAAGGCACCGCCGCATGCTGCTTGCCCGACACCTCAAGCCCGGCCCGCAGACGATTGACTTTCCCTTGCAGCCCCGCAAGCGAGCGAACACTGCTCACTACCTTAAGGCGCGCATGCGCCACATCGCCCACCGCGGACAGACGCGCCATCGGCCATTCGCTCAGCTCGTGGCGCACACCCGCCGCGGCAAGCCCCAATCGCAAATCGTCCGTGCCGGGAACCGCCTCGGTCCCCCGGTAATTGCTGATGTCGCCGCGCCCGAAACCAACCGTCGCCCACAGCCGGGTGCCGTCCGCAACCTTGGCGCTGAAATACGGATACACCGCCTTCAGGCGCGCTTCGTAACGGTCGCTCTGACTGTCGTCGGCGCCGTAGCGGTAATTCACATTGCCGCGACCGGACGACAGTGCCAGACCCGCCAGACCACCTTCGCCGAAGCCCTGGTCCATGCCCAGATACAGACTCGTCCAGGAGCCGCTGTAGCTCAGCTCGTCTTCGAAACTGTCGCGGTCGCTGCCGCTGAAACTCCGATAGTCGGCGCTCCCCCACAGCACCAGCGCACCGTCCGAACCGGAGGCGCCCGCATCAGAGCGCTCATCCAGCGAAAACGAAAACGAGTTCAGGTGCAACCGGTCCGACGCGTATCGCGCCGCACCCGTCCCGCGCCCGGCAGGTGAGATGATTTCGTCCCGATGTGCGCGGTGCGCCTGCAAACGATCATGGCCTGCCGCTTCCACACCGGCAGATGGAACGCCAGGCTGCGGCAGACCGAACAGGTTGCTCAGCGTGCGCAGCAGCGCCGAGCTGCTGTCCGCATCACCCGCCAGCGGCGGTGACGGCTGATCCGAAGACTCCACCCGCTTGCTGACCGTGCTTACAGCACTGCCCATGATCGAACCGGTCAGCGCATCAAGCGACTGCTTCAGCACCACCGCCTCTTCTGAATCTTCTGAATCACTGGACGGCGACTGCTCCAGCACCGGCACCTGTTCTGAATCACTGGTGGCAGACGGCATTCCCTGACCGTGAAGCCACTCGCTCTTGCCCTTGCCATTGTCGGCCCGAACCCGAACCCGATACAGCGTGTTGTTCACCAGCCCGGTGATCATGTGCTCATGCTCCGTGCCGACATAACCGGCATTCGTCCAAACCGACGACCCATCTTCGCCCGAAGCATTGGAATCTTGCACAGCCGCCGATCCCGAGGCTGACGAGTATTCCACATCGTAGCCGCTGACCGGCGCCACCCCGGCGCGCTCGTCAGCCGGCTGTTTCCAGCTCAGCTCCAGCTGCTCGTCTCCGGGTGTGACCACCAGATCGGTCGGCGCCATCGGCGCCTTGTCGCCATCCAGTATCGTCACCTCAATTGAAGCGGGAGTCCATTTTTCAAATCCGCTCGGCAGTGTGCCCAGCGCCACTGTGAATGTCTCATCATTCGCATCCGTGTCCTGGGTCGTGGTGATCTCGCCGGTGTTGGTCAGCGCATTCGCCGCAATCGTAATGCTCGCAAGCGTTCCGTAGTCACCGTCCTCCGCACTGCCCTTGGTCAGCGTCAGCGGAATCACGGTGGCGCTCGACTGTGTTCGAGACAGTGTCGCCGTGACCGTCACAGGCGAACCTTCCGTCACCGGATTGGGCGAAACCGAAAGCACCACCCTCGGCGGCGAGTCGTCATCCAGTATTGTCACCCCAATTGAAGCGGGAGAGCCTCTCACAATTCCGCTCGGCAATGCGCCCAGCGCCACTGTGAAGGTCTCATCATTCGCATCCGTGTCCTGAGCGGTGGTGATCTGGCCGGTGCCGCTCGGCGCATTCGCTGCAATCGTGATGCTCGCAAGCGTTCCATAGTCACCGCTTTCTGCACTGCCCCTTGTCAGCGTCAGCGGAATCACGGTGGCGCTCGACCGTGTATGAGACAGAGTTGCCGTGACCGTCACAGGCGAACCTTCTGTCACCGGATTGGGCGAAACCGAAAGCGACACCTGCGGCTCGTCGTCATCCCGTATCGTCACCTCAATTGAAGCGGGAGAGCCTTGCGCAAATCCGCTCGGCAATGTGCCCAGTGCCACTGTGAACCTCTCATCATCCGCATCCGGGTCCTGAGCGGTGGTGATCTGGCCGGTGTTGCTCAGCGCATTCGCCGCAATCGTGATGCTTGCAAGCGATCCGTAGTCACCGTCTTCCGCACTGCCATTCGTCAGCGTCAGCGGAATAGTGGTGGAGGTCGACTGTGTTCGAGACAGAGTTGCCGTGACCGTCACAGGCGAACCTTCCGGCACCGAATTGGGCGATACCGAAAGCGACACCGACGGAACCTGTGGCGTGCCAGTGGCAAAGGCAAAGCTGTCATTAGTGGGCGTAAGGATACCGTAGATCGGACGCAACCGCACCCGGTACGTCCTGCCGTTGGTCAGGCCGGTGAGCGTGTACATGATGGTGTTCTTGGGGATTCTCGCCACACCTACCCATGAGATTGTATTATCTGGGCTGGTGGCAGTAGCGGTGTCGGCGACCGCGCCGCTAGGCGCCGACGTGTAATCGAGTTCGTAGAAATCGAAATCGCCGTCCGGCTTCGTCCACGTCAAGGTCAGCTGGCCGTTGCCCGCCCTGGCGCGCAGGTTGGTGGGCGGTCCCTGTCGGAGCCCCGTGCCGGAGCCGAACGCCCAGGCGCCGTTGCCGTTGCCGTTCTTCGCCCGCACCCGCACCCGGGTGACGCCGGTGTAGTGCGCTGCAACACGCTGCGAGGTGCTCGTGTCTGTTGCCATGCGGTCCAGGGAGCCTAACGACAGCCAGCCGAGATCACGGTGGCCCGTCTGACTGTTCTGCACCGCCGCGCTGTTCGAGATCTTGCTCTCCGCCGCCGTGGTGATGTGGATGTCGTAGCCCGTCACCGTCCCCGTCGGTGCGGTCCAGGACAGGTCCAGGCATAAAGTGCAGGCCGTGACGGTCAGATTTGTCGGCGCGGCCGGGGTGTTCTGTGCGACGGCCGGTGCGGTGGCGAACGATGACAGCGCACCGAGTAGCAGCGCGAGGGCGCAAAGGAGACGGAAGCGGCCGGTGCGGTGGCGAACGGTCGGGGCGTCAGGCCGCGGGTGGTCTGGTCGAGGGAGCCGGTTGCCGAGAGACGCAACTCGGGCCACCGGGCAGGCAAAGAGCCGCGAGGAAAACCAATGCAGGCAGAGCCGGACGCTTGCCCATGTCAGGAAGTTCTTTGAGGAATTGAAGCTGCGAGCCGCAATTGCGAATACCGCGGCACATCGCTCTGAATCGTGGGGGGGGCTGGCGAATTCGGCACACTCTGCGCAGTGACTGTGCCGCGGTTGACCAGCGCAGGTCCTGCGCTCAGATTGACCGCGGTGTTATTCGCCTCAGCGGTATCGACAGCAATGCTGCCGGAGGACTGGATGGTGCATTTCTGGTTTGCCCCCACTGTTGGGGGGCTTGTCACCTCGCCGGTGATGCCGGGGCTGGAGGTTTGCGATTGGGTGCCCGCTACCGGCAATAGTGTTGCAAGGACAGCCGCGAGCGAATCGAACAGAGGGGAGTTGTATTTTCCCCCTAAAATTTTGCGGACGTCCGAAAAAAGCCGCTTCTGTAAACCTGTCAGTCCGACCGAGATCCTTCGTAATGACTGAGGCAGATTCTCCTGTTGATCTGTTCCTGATTGATCATATTGAATGCCAGACATTCCGTGTCATCCTCCAAATAATCCATTTGGAGAACTAACAATAATACAGTTTTATCATGAACGCAAATTTTAAATATATCAGTAAGATATTTAAAAAATATAAAATATTTTCTGAAGCTCTGCATCTCGTTTCGCAACGCGGCGACTGCAGCCAGGAAACAAACCCTGTTTCCATATCCTAACCCGGAAATGGCTGAGACAACAAATCAGTATTTGTTGGTTTTTCGCAACTTGTTATCAGCAAGGGACAAATGGCCGAGGGTCGCTGGACGGGCCTGAGATGATGTGGAATCCCACCCTCGCAGTTACATAAGTTAATCAAGCATGAAGTCACGAGAATTGGGTAGATTCAATGTCATCTCAATACACCACGAACCTGTTTTCCGATGCAGTCAATGACCATCGGCTCTGTTCGAATAGATCGAGCTTCCTGCTGAAAAATCCCGATGGTCCGACACTGAACGATTGACTTGACGCGAGCCACAATTTCACATGACCACTCTGTTGAATGACGCATGGATGTGTCGGTGACCAATGCCGGTGAAATGCCGGGTAAAGGTGAGTGCCAGTTAAGGCGAAGGCAGGGGGCGAACACATCAAAAAACAACGCCGGCAGGTACCACGAAGCAGGTTGGGTATCCCGGCATCGTCGCCTGCAATTTGCCACAGACCAGGCTGTCCTGCTCACCTTGAGGTACAATCGCGAGAATTGACACTTGCGGATTATGGGAGTTCATCCGAACACTTCGAGAATTTTCAGTAGTGTATATTTAGTTCGGTCTGGCAGTCGTTTGCAGGCTAGGTCTTACTCATCCATCCTTTAAATTTCCAACATGGTTCAATCAGTCGACAAATCATTCTGGACAGATTCTCAAGTGCAGGCGCTGTTTGACTTGCCATTCAACGACCTTCTGTATCGGGCTCAAACGGTTCACCGACAGAACTTTGACCCGAATCAGGTGCAGAAAAGCCGTCTTGTCAACATCAAGACCGGCGGATGCCCTGAAGACTGCAAATACTGCAGTCAGTCAATCCGGTATTCGACCGAAGTTGACCCAAGCAAACTGATGTCGATTGAAGAGGTTATTGCGGATGCCCAATCGGCGAAGGCTGATGGCGCAACCCGCTATTGTATGGGTGCTGCGTGGCGCGGCCCGCCTTCCAGTCAAATGGGCAAACTCTGTACCATGGTGAGTGAAGTCAAAGCATTGGGACTGGAGACCTGCATGACTTTGGGCTTGTTGGACCGGGAACAGGCGATACAGCTGAGGACTGCGGGACTCGATTTTTACAATCACAACGTGGATACCTCCCCAGAGTATTACCGGGAAATTATCACCACACGTACTTTTGAAGACCGTCTGCAAACAATCGAATATGTACGCGAGGCCGGTATGAAAGTATGCTGTGGCGGAATTCTGGGCATGGGAGAGAGCAGCCAGGATCGCGGCAGCATGCTGAGAGTCCTTGCGAATATGGATGTTCCACCGGAAAGTGTGCCGATCAATCTGCTGGTGCCAATTCCTGGAACACCTCTACAGAACGCCCAGGCAGTTGAGCCGCTAGATTTCGTCCGCACCATCGCAGTGGCAAGGATCATGCTGCCGAAGTCAGTGCTCAGGCTGTCGGCAGGACGCCGCACGATGTCGGAAGAACTTCAGGCACTGTGTTTTTTCGCCGGTGCCAATTCGATATTCGTTGGCGACCGTTTGCTGACGACCGATAACGTTGAGTACGACCATGACACCGCTCTGTTCGGCAAACTGGGTTTGCAGGGTATGCCGGCAGACGATATCAGCGATCTGAAAGAAGCCGCCTCGCTATGACTGAAATTCCTCGGCTGGTTGCGGAATACTCCCGCAATAACGAAGATTTGGTCGATTGGACTGAACAGGTGTTTACAGGCCTTTGTTCCAATTCCAGTTTCCAGTGGCTTTTTTTCAACACGCTGTCCTACATGGAGCACATAGGAAGCTACAAAATCATGGCAACACAGCGCAGTGATGTGCTTGACTATCCGACCTTGAAACACCTCAATGAAGAGACCGGCCATGCGGTATTTTTCAAGCGTCACGCTGAACGGCATAAGGGAGCGCAGCTCGATTATTCTCATGCATCTCTCATTGCGCCAGCCTACGCAAGAGGTTACTTCGGTCGGCTGGAAGCTTCAATGGTCCGGTTTTTCGGCCGTCAGGCAAACTATCGCACGATCTATCTCTATATGTCTCTGATCGTTGAGTTCAGGGCGGTATGGGCATACGAGATTCTTCAACGTTGCATCGAAAGACAGCAATTGGATGTCTCGCTGGCAAAGCTGCTGGCAGAAGAACAGGGGCATTTGAACAGTATGGTTCGCCGCCTGGACGCTGACGGAGACTTCTCACAGGCAACCGTCCAGCAATTCTGGGATAAGGAACGAAACGTTTACATCCGGTTGATGAAAGCGATTGAACGACAGTTTGGCCCCCGATTGTATGAATCCACCGCCGGTCACGTTCCTTTTGCGAGCGAGTCAGGTCCGACTGAAAACGTCACTCAGGCCCCGGCATTCGAAACGACTTCATGACCAACCGCCCGTGCGTCAATCCACGCGCATGGAAAGGCTGTCTGAACGTACACAAGTTTTTGGAATTCAGGTGCAGACCGGCGATTGACTGCTGGGGGGACTTACTCAGGCAAGTACTTTTGCTCAAGCAGCCTTCCCCAGCTTTCATCATAAGGATGAACTTTCGTTGCTTTTTGGTCGCCGCGGTAAATGGGCCGGTTTTCGTTTGCCCACTTGAATAGCGACCCCTCCAGGTTAAAGACGTTGGAATAACCTCGCCGTTTCAGAATGGCCGCAATTCGCGAGGAACGGTATCCGACCGAGCAATACACGACAACAAGATTGTCCAAATCCTGATCTTCAAGCTCGTCTAGCGCGTCCTTTGCATTGCGCGCCAGAACCGCTCCTTGAATATGGCTGACTTCATACTCTTCCGGCTCGCGCGTATCAAGAATTGTGATTTCCGGTTGCTTTTCGAGCAGTTTCGCCAAGTCATCGGTTGACAGATGGCGGACCTGTGGAAAATCATCTCGAACGGTATCCAATGTGTCGACCCACAGCTCCTCCCGTGTGGGTGAATCTGCACATGCGGCCGGGACCAACAGGAGCAGGCTCAGCACGAGCAACAGGGAAAAGTGCGAAATTGCCGGCAGGCGAAACATCAATTTTAATTGTCAGGTTCTTCAAGTTTCCGAGGCTTCACATCCATCAGAATCGAAACAATTTCGTCAAACTCAAATTGTGTCATGGCAGAAATTGAGCTTGACATCGTCGGTTTTCGATGATGCGGTGTCAATTCACAGGACCATACGACCTGTATGAACGCAAATCGGCGTTCTCTCAAATGATGGATTTTATTCTATGGCACACACTTTGACGTTGCGATCAACGCAATGATGTCGGCTACAGGGCAAAGCGCCTCGCTGCACCGAACAATGCCGGTGCAGGGTCTTTGCACAACCGACTTGTCGTGAATGTCTGTGCGACATTGAACCCTGCTTGCGGGCGCAGGCGCATCAACACGCACACATGGGCCTGGCCAACGAGGTGGCGAGAATCACTCTGACCGCTGCCCGCCGATTCAACAAGCGGGCAGGCGCCCGAAATCGGAGCAGAAAACCTCTTGAATTGCAATTATTTGTTGTTATTTTTAATCCGTCATATTGTGCCGAACACGTATGGACAGGGAAAGTCAAGGAATGTAATCTAATCGAGGGAAGTCATGATATTTCGAAAAGGCGTATGGGCCATTTTTTGGTGTTTGCCGCATACGCTGCACTGTATTTCAATCACGTAATCGCGGCTGGGATGCCGCTTATTGCGCAGTTATCTTATTTTGTAGGCTCTTCAGCAGCTATTTGCATGGCAATCGGGGTGATACTTGCGGCACGTCCGCGCGTCTCGGAAATGTCGTTTGGCGGCTTGGACAAGATGTACACAGTCCACAAGTATCTCGGTGTGGCGGCTTTATTGTTGTTTCTCACACATTTTGCGACGGTGTCGGGCGGAGAGGATGAGGAGGCCGCAAGCGCAGTTGCACACAGCGTTGCAGTTTCCACGGTAACTGCTGAGAACGCGCCGGCCGCCGATGCTTCCGCTGAAGGCGCTACCGCACAAACCGCACCGGCAGTTTCTGTCGAGGCTGCTCCGGTGGAACGCGCAATAGCCGTGGACTTGCTCGGTGTCATTGCAATGATCGGCATCATTTTGCTGCTCTTCATCACATTGAACCGAAAGTTTGCCTATCGTCGCTGGTATATCACCCACCGATTAATGGGGCTGTTCTATGCGGTGGTTGCGGTTCACATATATCTGGCGCTCGAACAGGGCGAAGCAATCCCGCTGTTTTCTGCGCCGAGTGCGTTTCTCCTGCTGGTGGTGCTGATCGGACTCGTGGCCTATATTTACAAGCAATTTTTCTATCGGAAGATAGAGAAACACCGCTTTACGCTGGCTGCGCTCAATCGGCTTGAACGCGCAACTGAAGTTGTGCTGGAACCGAAGAAGCAGATGTTTCCATTCGAGGCCGGGCAGTTCGCCTTTATCACCATCAATGCCGCCGGATTCAAAGAACCGCATCCGTTCACCATTTCGTCTGGCGCGAAAGAAGACAGGCTGCGCTTTACGATAAAGGCCCTCGGAGACTACACCCGCCGAGTTCAACAAGAACTGACGACAGGGGGTGATGTCGATATTGAAGGACCATACGGGAAATTCAACCCCTTGAACGGACGCGACAAGCAGGTATGGGTCGCTGGCGGAATTGGAATCACCCCGTTTTTATCGGCAATGCGTTCGATGGAGCCGGGGCATGGAAAAACGATCCTGTTTTATTACTGTGTGCGCACTGCGGACGAAGCGCTGTTTTTCGACGAGTTGAAAGAACGCGCGGCGCAAGTAGGCGGTGTAACAATTTCTCGGCTCGACTCTGACAAGGGAGAGCGGATTGACGCGAACGCGATCAAGGCGGACATTGGCGGCAATATGCGCGACTGGGAATTTTACTTCTGCGGCCCCAAACCGATGACCGCGGCAGTTTGCGAGGGCTTATCCAACCTGGGTGTGTCCAAACGTCGATTTCACAAGGAAGAGTTTGAATTTCGGTAAAAGATTACTGAGCTTCAAATCAGCCCGGGATGCGTGCTGATGCCGCTGGAATCACCCAGTTGTTGGAATAACCGCTTCAATGCTGCGGGTCTATCGAGTCTGGCGGGCTTTTCGAAAGAACGGGTTTGTTGAGACAGCGAGCGAATTGACGTTTGCGGAAGATGAGTGCAACCGGTGCCGGGGACAGATTGGCGGAGCACAGGCGCCGCCTCCGGCACTTTGCAGTTGGTCGATTTCGCCAGCCGCTTGCCAAACCTGGGTCATGAAGCTGTTTGCAGGATCATTGCTCGACCGGGACTGATGATTTCAAGCCCAAGACAGAGGTTTGACCTGGCTGTCTGATCGGGTTCCCTGATCGTCATTGGCGATTGCTGAATCCTGATCGATTCAGACAAAATCCCGGCGGTGCAGACATTTGATGGTGCATATGGCAACAATCCAGAGCTGAAAACACGGCATCACGCGTTGCGCTTCGAAAGTCAGGAGGCCAATACGTCTGCAACCGTCTCGGCGATAACACCATAGACGATGTCGAAATCTTTCTGTGACATGCAGTATGGCGGCAGTACGTAGATCGTATTGCCAAGCGGACGCAAAAGCACGCCGCTCTTCTGGAACCTCAGATAGAGCTGCGTTCCGATTTCGGAGAGATACCCGCCATCGGGCGCCTTTATGTCCATTGCTGCGATCGTTCCGGTTTGCCGAAATTCGCTCAACGAGTCAATTTCGGTCATTTCGCTGAGTTTTTCCGCCTGCAATTTTTCGGTGGTGCGCACCTGCGCCATCACATCCCCCTCTTTCCACATCTCCAGATTGGCTGCGGCAACTGCACAGGCAATCGGATTGGCCGTATAGGAGCTTGAGTGGTAGAAGGTCTTGCTCCGATCGGTCGAGTAGTGCGCATCAAATATACGTGATTGGCACATCGTTGCGGCCAACGGCAGAAAACCTCCCGTGATTCCCTTTGAGTAACAGGCTATGTCAGGCACGATATCGGCCTGGTCGCAGGCAAACAGTGTGCCGGTTCGACCCCACGCAGTCATGACTTCGTCAGCGATGAACAGCACATCGTAGCGATCGCAAATGCGTTTCATTTCCCTGAGTGTGCCGGTGTCGTACATTAGCATCCCGCCCGCCCCCAACACCAGGGGTTCGACGATGAACGCGGCAACATCGGAACCTTCCCGGCATTTGAATTCCAGTGCGTCGAGTGTTTCCTGTCTTTTTGCTTGCGTCGGAAACGGAATTGATTCAACCGAAAACAGCAGCGGGCTATAGGGTTTGTTGAACACGCCGCGTTCACCGACAGACATGGTACCGACCGTGTCGCCGTGATAACTGTGTTCCATCACAATGACCCGGTCTCGCGCAACTCCGAGGTGATGCCAATAACCCAACGCCATCTTGAGCCCGACTTCGACCGCTGTTGAACCGCTGTCCGAAAAGAAAACGTAGTCAAGTCCGTCCGGGGTAAGGTCAACCAGGGCTTTGGCGGCACGTTCCGCCGGTTCATGGGTATACCCGGCAAATATGACCTGGTCCAGACGGTGCATCTGGTCAATGGCAGCCTGTTGAAGTCTGGGGTGGCAGTGTCCGTGCGTAATGACCCACCAGGACGAAATCGCATCGATGATCCGCTGACCGTCCGAAGTATAGAGATAGACGCCATTTGCATGGTCGATCTCAAGAAATTCGGGGAAGACGGCGTGTTGGGTAAACGGATGCCAGATTGGTGATTTGTTTTTCGTCATGCTGAGTCTTGTCTAAAAAAAGTCATCTGATCAAATGGATTATTGAAAGTTTGCGATATCGAAATTGTTCTGAAACGTTCTCGACAATGAGTCTTGGTCGAGCGGGTCAAGAAAGGGAACGCGCCCCAAGTGCCGTACGTCCCCAAGATGTGGAATGATTCTTTCGTTTTCTTCGTGCGCATCTCCAACAAAAATCACGCCGTGGACCAAGACCTCCCGGTCGCGCAGCGCTTTAACGCTCAATAATGTGTGATTGATGGTGCCAAGCGATGTTCTCGCAACAACGATAGTCGGCAACCGCCACCTGGCGAATATATCCAGGAACAGAACTTCGCGGGTGAGAGGAACCATCACGCCACCGGCTCCTTCAACAATGAGCGGAAACTCCGAATCTGGAAGCTGTAGCCGATCGGTCTCGATCTCGATGCCCTCCATGGCTGCAGAAAGATGCGGCGATGCGGGTTCTTTCAGTCGATAAGTCTCGTTAAGGAACCGATTTGACGGTAAGCCCGACAGCATTTGCACGGTATCGGTGTCCGTTGGTTCGTCAAGTCCGGCCTGTACCGGTTTGAAGTAGGCCGCATCCAAAGCCTGTACAAGCATTGCGCACACGATCGTTTTCCCGATCCCGGTGTCGGTGCCGGTGACCAGGAACCCGCGATTCGATTGAGGTGATGAATGTGACATGCTCTGAGAATTCGAAATTATGGACGATTTGGAGCAATCGACTCCATAACTTCGTGCAGGGTGTCAAAAAACATGGAAATGTCCGACTCCGATACATTCAGGGTGACTGAAATGCGAAGCCTCGCAGTTCCCTCAGGAACAGTTGGCGGGCGAATGGCGCGGACATCAAAGCCGGCTTCCTGCATCGCCTTTGCCACCCTGAGTGCCTGTTGGTCGTCGCCGACGATAAACGGGATGATTTGACTGCCGCTTCCCTTCATCCCAAAAAGCTGCTCGATCTTTTGGTTGGCAAACTCAATCAACCGTTGCAATTGCTCTCGCCGATGAATGTCGGTCTCGACGAGATCCAGTGCGGTGCTGACTGCAACTGCGTTAATCGGGGGCGGTGCGGTCGAATAGATAAACGATCTCGATTTGTTGACCATGAAATCAATCAGTATCCGCGGTCCGCAAACCAGGCCTCCTGCAACTCCGAGCGCCTTGCCGCAGGTATGGACCGCAATCAGCTGATCATGACCTTCAAAGCGTTCGGTCAGTCCATGCCCTGTCTCTCCCCAGACCCCGGTTGCGTGCGCTTCGTCCACCATCAGCATTGCGCCATAACGCTCTGCGATCTGCAAAAGGTCCGAAAGCGGTGCGAAATCACCATCCATGCTGTAGAGACTCTCCACCACAATCCATGCGATTGCCTGCTTGAGCCTTGTCGGATGCCACTTCGAAATCACCCGCTCAACCGCATCGGCATCGTTGTGCGGGACTTTGACAGATTTTGCGAAGGAGGAGGAAATTCCTTCCCTGATACTGGCGTGTGAGAGTTCATCGAAGACAATCAGGTCATGCCTTTTGGGTAACGCGGTGAGAGCGGCGAAGTTTGCCAAAAATCCATTTGCAAAATAAAGCGCCTTGTCACACTTGAAAAGTGCGGCCGCCTTGTGCTCAAGTTCGACATGTTCAGGAGAGTTGCCGCGTAGCAGGCGCGATCCGCCAGAACCGATCGGCACACCGTCTTCGAGCGCTCCAATCACCGCGTTTCTGATTGTTGGCGACCCGCGCAACCCCAGGAAATCGTTTGATGTGAAATCAGCTCCGTTGATCGCAACGAGACCTCGCAGCAGGTGCTTGCGTTCAAGATTTTCAAGTTCCGCGCGGTAGCGATCGTTGATCATGGATCTGCACGTAGTTGGAGATTGGAGAATGAGGGATAAGTTGACAGCTTGAGCATCGTTTCGATTCGGAATTGTGACAAATTGAACTACTCTCGTCGGCGCGTCAATCAGGTTGGTTGCTGAGGTCCGATTGACAGATGCATGAACTCTGTGAATGCCTTGGCAGCATCACTGAGTGTCGAGGACCTTGACCATGCCAGACCCATATCCATTGTGGGAACGTTGTCGGAAACCGGTACGACCTCCACCCTGCGCCCTTCAAGAGACCGCGGACGATACACCATATCTGACAGTATGGCGACACCCCTGCCATTGGCCACCATACTGCGAACCGCTTCCACCGAGAATGTTCCAAAAATCACATTGGGTCGGTACTCCGTGCGATTCCAGTATCGTTGTGCGGTATTGCCCGCTTCATCCACCGTTGACATCACATAAGGCTGCGTAGAAATTTCCCGTTCGCGAGATTATTTGAGACTGTTGAGCTGATTGTTACGTTACCAGTATTTTGGGCTGCAAATTGCAGACGTCAACTTAGGGATTTATCTAGCGTCCCTGCCGATTGTTCCGCGTTGAGAATTCAGTTTCGCGTTCCTATCGCATGAATTCGCCGCCATTTGCAAAAAACGTCGTTCCCGTAGTAAAGGACGCTTTCAGTATAAACTCCACCATGTCTGTTACTTCCTGATGCCTGCCCAAGCGTCCCATCGGAATGGTCCCTAGCACATTCTGCATCCCTTCTTCGGTATCGAGAGCATAGCGTTCTCGAACCTCCTCCGTGTCGACGGCATTTGGTGTCAGGCAATTGACCCTGATACGCGGAGCCAGCTCTCGGGCCATGCATTTTGTGAGCGCAAAAATTCCACCCTTGGCACTGCAAAAATTGGCGCCGTTCAGACGGCCCTGCAGGCCGCATGAAGCGCCTAAATTGATAATATTGGCGGGCTGATTCCGGGTATGTCGTACAAATTCCTGTGAGCAAATAAACGCCCCCTTTAGATGGGTGTCGACGACAGTATCCCAGTCTTCGTCTGTCAACTCCAGAAATGGTGCGTCGCGATTGACACCTGCGTTATTGATCAGCACGTCTGCGCCTCCGAATTGTGCTTGTGCCACTTCAAACATTGACCTCACTTCGTTGCGGTTGCGCACATCCGCTTCGACAGGAACCACGCGGCCTCCACTGCCAGCATCTTCGATTTCTTTGCAAACCTGTTCGGCGACGGCCCGAGTTCTGTAGTTCATCACAATGTTTCGGCCTTTGTTTGCGAATGTTTTGGTCAAAGCCGCCCCGAGTCCGCGGGTGGCTCCTGTGATAACGATTGCTTTTTCGTGACTCATCTAGAATGTCTCCAATTAGTGTTTAACCGTCTGCAACGTAACCGAGCAAACGCGGAATGAATAGTGTAATCTCGGGTACGTAACTGATCGTCATTAAAGTCACCAGCAAGACCGCAAGAAAGGGCAAGAGTGGCTTGATGACTGCTTCAATTGGCAATTTGCTCAATCCGCACGCGACGAAAAGACAGACTCCAACCGGTGGTGTGAATAGCGAAATCGTCACATTCGCAGCGACAAAAATTCCTATATGAATCGGTTCCATGCCGAGTGCGACACCGGCAGGAACCAGAATGGGCATCAGGATGATCAGCGCCGGCAATGCATCCATGATCATCCCGAGCAGGAAAAAAACAATATTCACAAATATCACATAGATAATCCAGTGATGTGCATATTGCACAATTAACGCAGCGAGTTCATGTGGAATGCGTTCAAATGCCAGCACAAACGAAAACGCCGATGCCATTCCCAAAATCAGCATAACCATTCCGGTCAGGCGCGCGGCCTGCAGAAACACCCCGGGCAAGTCTTTCAGCGTCAGCTCCTTGTAAGCGAATAACGACACGATGAGGCCGTAAACCACGGCAATCGCAGACGCTTCCGTAGGCGTGAAAACTCCACCTAAAATACCACCCAGTATGATTACCGGCATCAGCACAGCCAAGCTTCCATCTGCAAAAATCCGAAGCTTTTCAGACCAGGATGTCGAGTCAGCCACCGGCAAGTCCAGGCGTCGTCCATAGTAGTAACACAGTGCCATAAGAGCAATCGCGTTGAATACACCTGGCAACAGTCCAGCAGCGAACAATCCGCCAATCGATATGCCGGCTACAACACCAATGATGATCAGGTCAATTGAGGGTGGAATGATTGATGCGGTGGCGCCGGATGCGGCCAGCAGCGCGGTAGCAAATGGCTTCGGGTATTTTCGACGCAGCATTTCAGGCATTGTTGTCGATCCAATTGCGGCTGTATCCGCACTCGCAGAGCCACAAACACCAGAGAAGAACATTGTTGACAAAATCACCACGAATCCCAGGCCGCCTTTGATTCGGCCGACAAATATCAATGCAAGATTGACAATCCGCCGGGCGATACCACCGCGACCCATGATTGTTCCTGCCAGAATGAACAGTGGAATAGCCAGCAGGGTAAATGCGTCCATGCCACTCAATATCTTTTGGGGGAGAAGCACCAGCCCGTTCGGTGCAATCATTAGCAATCCCGCCAGGGATGCCAATCCCAGCGCGACTGCGATGGGCACTGAAGTCAACAGTGCGACAAACAATACGATGACAACGACGGTAGCCACTACGAATTCGAATGAGGTGAGGAGGCAGTCGGCGAGTCTCGTCCTGTGAGCTCGCGTACAGTTGCTTTTCCGCATTCCCATGCAATTAGCGCGCTTCCCACAATGATGGATGAATAGGGGATTTCCATTGGGATCTGCAGCGCCGGGGCGATATGCCCCGATACACCCAGCACGTATTTCACGCCCTGGTAGAGAATCAGCAAGAAAAATGCCGTGACTGCGAGGTGTACAGCTATTGACACCCGACGCTGAATGGCATCGGGCAGTCGCTCAACAAGAATTCGCAAAGCAAAATGGGACCTTGTTCGAAACGCGTAGGCTGCGCTCAGCATCGCCAGCCACATCAACAAAAATCGGGCAAGCTCCTCTGACCAGGAGAGTGGGGCCTGCAGAAAATATCGGGAAATGACCTGACTGAACACTACCGCGGTCAGTGCAGCCAGCAGGCAGCAAATTACGATTTCCAACAGATGGCGAAAGACCTTTGTCATGAAACCTGGAGGCTGAGAATTTCAGTCACCTGTCATGTGCGGCAGGCAGAACAGAAAGGGAGTGACTCGACGAGTTCACTCCCTGTTCCGTTCTTGTGTGACAAGAGTTCCAAAAAATATTTGAATGGCCTACTGTTCGCCGACCTTTTGAATCATTTCCATGCCACCAACACGATCGGCATTTTTTTCATAGACCGACTGAACCGCTGCCTGAAAGGAAGCAATTTCAACCTCGTTAAACTCAATTCCTTTTTCTTTCAGTGAAGTCAGGGCGTCACCCGCCATTTTGTCCATCGCCGCACGTTGTGCTTCGGTCGCTGAAGCCGCAGCTTCACGCACTTGTGCCTGCAGATCGGCTGACAGCTCAGACAATGCCTTGTCACTGCAGACCAGTGCAGCGGCCAGATACATGTGACCGGTCAGGGAAACATATTTCGTAACTTCGTAGAAATTTTCGACCAGCAGATCGACATGATCAGTCTCTGCGCCATCAATGACACCCTGTTGCAGACTGGTATAGACTTCACCGAATGACATCGGCGTCGCCTGCGCGCCCAGTGCATTGAAGGTGTCGATCAGCACCGGGCTTCCCATCACTCGAATTTTCAATCCCTTCAAATCTTCGGGTGTCATGACCGGGCGAGTATCGTTCCAGGCATTCCTGATCCCGGAAAACCACCAGCCAAGAACCTCGGATTCAAGTGCTGTCTCAACTTTGCCAGCGACGGAATCTCCAATCGGTCCGTCCACGACGCGGTAAAAATGATCGATATCGCGAAAAATAAACGGCAAATTGAACAAGTCGGCCTCCGGTACAAATGGAGCCAGCCCACCGCCGGCGCTTTCAACTGCGCAGTGCAAGGTGCCCTGTTTGAGCATTTGGCTGGTTTCCTCTTCACTTCCCAGTTGTTCGCCTGGAAATATTTGCACTTCAATGGCGCCACCTGAACTGGCTTCGAGATTCTCCTTGAAAGCAATTGCTCCGTCCTGAAACGGATGCTGTTCAGGTCCATTGTGTGCCAGCTTCAACGTGTAGTCGGCTGCGCCAGCTCCCCCAGCGGCAACAATTAGCATTGCAGAAAAAATACCGAGAAATAACTGCTTGATTTTCATAAAACTCATCTCCTTATCGTTGTTTGGTAAATGAAACTGTTTGCATTTGCTGTTCATGAATGATCGAAATTAACCTCAGCCATCCTAATGCGCAAGCGGTTGATCGATGGAGCCGCCCCAGATGTCTCCAACTGTGAATCCATCAGGAAACGGATCATCAAGATCGACAACATACTGGGCGAAGCCTGTGATCCAGGCCTGTCCCTGAATTGTTGGCACGACCGCTAACCGGTCGCCCAGATTTGTCTCCCGAATCAGTCGTCCGGTGAATATCGTACCGAGAATGCCTTCGTGGTGGAAGTCTTCATTCAATCCAAGCGCACCCTTGGCATGAAGCGCGGCCATACGCGCACATGTACCCGTTCCGCATGGCGAGCGGTCCAAAACGCCTGTCCAGGTTGTTGGCCGGTCCCATTCGAGCTGCCCGGTGGAGACCACAACGGCATTTTTCGCCGTTGCACCTTCAATTGTTGGAGTGCCTGTCATCACACAGATTGTCACCCCGGCCACATCCGGATTTTCGGGATGTACGCAGGGAAGCTGTTCGCGTGCGGCCGCTTTGATCATCTCTCCGACGCGTGTAATCTCGCCTGCACGATCAGGTTTCAATTCAATTCCCAATCGTTCGGCGTCCGAAATCACATAGAACATTCCGCCCCAGGCGACGTCGACAGTAACTTTCCCGAGCTCAGGAACATCGATGATCTGATCCAAATGCACCGCGAACGCTGGTACGTTTTCAAAGGTGACGCTCTTGACTTTGTTACCTTCCACTCGTGCTTTAACCGTCACCAATCCGGCGGGAGCCTCAAGCGTCAATACTGTTTCCGGCTCGGTTGCCTTGACCATGCCTGTCTCGATAAGTGCAGTGGCAACACAGATAATATTGGAGCCGGACATCAGTGGGTATTCGACCTGCTCCAGAATAACAAACCCTGCATCTGCCTTGGGGTTGCGGGACGGAAGAACAATGTTGCAGTTGGCTGCCGGGTAGCCGCGCGGTTCTCGTAACATTCGCTTGCGAAAATCGTCTCCATTGCGTTCCAGAAAACACATTTTGTCGTACATTGTCTCGCCTGGCACATCAGTAATCCCGCCGACAATAACCCGCCCCGGTTCTCCACAGGCATGAAGATCAATGGCGTGAACCATTTTTGACACTTTCATGCGGGTGTCTCCCAGCTAACCTGCATCTTCATCCAGTTCGCAGTATTGTGAAAATCCGCCACCACACTTCCCTCGGGGACAAGTGCATCGCACGCCGAGCGCGTCTCGTCATCCAAACTCATATCCTTAACGGGTATCAGACTGACTAACTGTTCAACTGTCCTCGGTCCGATCAGCGGCGCAGTGACGCCTGGCTGATCTTTGACCCACAGAATTGCCAGTTGGGCAGGCGTTAATTCCAGCTGCCGCGCAATCTCAGTAAACCGAATACCGACTTCGATGCCTTTTTCAGTAACCCGATCAGCATAGAACCCGCCTCTTAGCGCTGCCCTGGATTTCTCCGGGTAGGAAGAGGCAGACGAGTATCGCCCGGCCAACACCCCCATTGCCATAGGCGCCCACGCAATCAATCCCAAGCCGTGTTTTTGGCAAAGCGGAACCAGATCATTTTCGATTCTGCGGTCAAGCAGATTGTAGGGTGGCTGTTCAGAAACTAAACGTGCGTACCCTTTCAGTTCACTGACCATTATTGCTTCCATCACGCTCCATGCCGGATGCGTTGAACACCCGATATAGCGAACCTTGCCTTGTCGAACGAGATCTGTCAATGCGCCCAACTGTTCATCCCAAGGGATATCTGGAGAAGGGCGGTGAAGTTGGTACAGATCAATGTAATCGGTTTGCAGTCTTTGAAGGGAATTTTCGCAGGCGCGTATGATGTGCAACCGAGAGTGACCGTGATCGTTTGGCTGGTATAGCGATGGGTCGTCCAGAGAGTAGCCCGGTCTGCGTCTGCCGTGGTCAACCTTGGTTGCAATCAGTGTTTGGTGCCTGCGGCCATTGGCTTTGAGTGTCCGCCCGATAATTTTTTCCCCTTCGCCGTCCGCGTAGATATCGCCTGTGTCAATCAGGTTGATACCGGCATCCAGCGCCATATCGAGGATGCGGGCCGCTTCCGGTTCGGGCGTCGGGTCTGCAAAATTGTCTGTGCCAAGACACAGACTGGAGATTTGGACGCCGGTACGTCCAAGCGTTCTGTATTCCATCGGTTGCTCTGTCTCCTTTTGATTCGCTGCAGTCAAAGGCAACAAAGCATTTAGTTTACTCAAATCGCAAGCAGTAAGTTCAAGAAATGTAACTCGCGGCAAGGAGGGCTGCAAAAACATCGATGCAGTATCTTCGGGTGTTGTCTTGGTTCTGATTGCGATCAGACCACTATGAAAAACTCAAGGTAACTCGAACCGTTACTTGTCCAGATTCGTGCAAAATCAATACGAATGGATTATTCTTGTTATCAGACGTACTATTTTGTGTGGTTGGTGTAATCGCAGTGATGGACTTCAACTGTAAAGTTTAGTAGGTTATGCTGGCGGCAATCACAGGAATGAGTCAATCGCGACCCGCAAAAATTCAATAATGATTCCTGTCGGAATAATAAGTGTGGTTGCCATTTAAGTTAATTTGGAAGAATGAGGGTTCCTATCATGCGCACTATCAAGTATCTAGTACTCGGATTTTTGGTCATTGTTATGTATTCGATGCCGCCGTTGCAGGCCGATACAATGCCGCCGGCCATGGTCGAATCGGCAGAAGAGCTGGAGGAGGTTTTTGCCAATCGGTCAGACTTTATGAAAGGCCTGGGAATGAGAATGCGAGCGTTTTCAAACTTCCTGAAACGCGGCGAAGGGGAACCGCTGGAGCTGGGTTCAATGGCGGACGAGATTGCCGAAAATTCCTCGATGATCCCGGCCTTGTTCCCGGTGGACAGCGGAATGGCCCAGAACGAAGACAGTGAAGCCAAAGCCAATATTTGGCAGGAATGGTCAGATTTTGTTGCCGCTGCCGAGGGGCTGGTTGAACCGGCCAAAGGTGTCGCAGCCGCATTTGAGTCCGGCGACCCGGCTGCCGTTGGCGCCGCTCTCAAAGTCCTCGGTGGCGAGGGGTGCAAGGGTTGTCATCAGCGGTTTCGCGAAAAGAAAGAGTAAAGGCGTCATCCGTACTGGATAAATATCCAAACCATAACCGCTGCAGCCGCGGCAGTCACCAAGGCGGTTTTCCATAAAGGAGCAAGTTGCGGTGAATCTGTCGCCCGGTCCTTTGGCATCTGGCGCGAGCCGGTAATCATCGGTTTGATCAAATTGTCGCGTTTGTACAAATAGTAGAACGCGTTGGCCGCGATGTGCACAATGATCAGTGCGATGAGCCAATC
Source organism: Arenicellales bacterium (assembly GCA_965202615.1). GTDB lineage: Bacteria > Pseudomonadota > Gammaproteobacteria > Arenicellales > JAJDZL01 > JAJDZL01. The sequence continues at coordinate 399,126 of OZ241837.1, read as the reverse complement.
GACATGGGTTACGTGAATGTCACTTGCTTCGCGGGTCAGCTCGTACGGGATGTAATAGGCAAATGGACCTTCAACCAGGCCGTCGACGTCGGTAGCGAAAAGCCCGGTAGTGACCTGCACCGCGAGCGCCACCAGGATCGCGATGACCGCGAGCGAGCCAATCGGACTGTGGGCGACGCTATAGCCAGGGCTTCGCTTCGGTAGTGTCTTGATGTAGTCAATGTAGGCGCGAGGCCTGAAGAAAAGCGCAGAGAACCTGACGTTTGAGCTTCCGAAAAAGCCCCACGCGATTCGAACAACGAGCAGTACGACGATAATTTTCCCGGTCGTGATATGAAGATCGAAATTTCCAAAATTTGCGCTCACAAGCATGATCACAATCAGCACCGCGAGCGACCAGTGAAATATGCGAAGCGGCAAGTCCCAGATCTTTACGCTGACGCGATCTGTACCGTGATTTGATGGACTCATGACGTAAATTTCCTCCTCGTTTGGACTTGTGAAATTTTAAATCTCCCTCATATGAGTAACGAATATAATTTCCCTTTCACCTGAATTTGCACATCATACCCATCAATTCCGTGCAAACATTTCTTTTTCTGAGGTAAAAATGGCAAGAATTACAGTAGAAGATTGTCTCGAACAAGTGGAGAATCGATTTCAGCTGGTATTGATTGCGACCAAGCGGGCGCGGCAGCTTGCCGGTGGTGCTGAACCCATGGTTGACAGGGACAATGACAAAAATACTGTGATCGCACTGCGTGAGATCGCCGAAGGACTGGTCACTGCAAAAATACTTGACGAGGACGACACTCCGATCGCAACCAACCCGTTCGAATTGCCAGAGGAAGAAGAGGAAGAAGCGCAGGAAGAGGCTCAGGCGAGCGCTGAGGAAGAATCAGTCGAGTCGGATGTCGATAGCGAGCCCTCTGAGCAGAACGTCGAAGACTAGCTTAGCGGGCCTTCGACGCAGAATCGGAATTCCTGAGCGCACAGACGCTCAGTTCAACTCTCTTGTTCGAACGCTTGACGAGTACCTGAACAAGGCCCAGATCGAAGAAGTCGAAAAGGCTTATATCATCGGTGCTGCCGCACACGACGGCCAGCACCGGCTCGAAGGCGAGAAATACATCAGTCATCCCTTGGCAGTGGCAATGCTGCTGGCCGAGTTAAAGCTCGACAGCAGCACGATCATCGCCGCCATTCTCCATGACACGCTCGAGGATACGCACCTCACCAAAGAGGAAATGAAGCGTGAGTTCGATGATGATGTCGCCCAATTGGTCGATAGCGTCAGCAAGATCGACAAGTTGGAGTTTGAATCACCCCAACACGCCGAGGTGGAGAATCTTCGTCGTATGTTTCTCGCCACTGCAAGCGACCCCAGGGTCATTCTGATCAAGATGGCAGACCGGTTGCACAACCTCGATTCCCTGCATGTGCATCGTCTGCAAAAGCGACAGCGTATCGTCAACGAAACCCGCGACATTTATATCCCCATTGCACGGCTGCTCGGGATGGGCAACTGGCAGCGCAAAATGGAGGATTTGTGTTTTAAGGCAATTCATCCCGAGCGCTACAAGGTCATTCACAAGGCAGTCAGGGCGGATTTGAAGCAGAGTGTTGATGCGACCATAAAAAAACACATCACTGCCATTCAAATTCTGCTTGAGGACAAGGGGATTGAAGGCGACGTTTCAGGGCGTTTCAAGGAAACCTCGGCAATACACGAAAAAATGCGAAAGAAAGGCAACTCGCTTCGAATGGTGCCGGATTTGTTTGCGTTTCGCATCATTGTCCACAACGTTGACGACTGCTACAGGGCGCTCGGACTGATCCACAATCTTTACAAACCGATTTCCAGCGAGTTTAACGACTACATCGCAATTCCGAAAATGAACGGCTACCAGTCGTTGCATACCACCGTACACGGCAATTTTGGCCGTGAAATCGAGGTGCAGATTCGTACAGAGGAAATGCACAAGATTGCCGAATCCGGGATAGCGTCGCATCTTTCCTACAAGTCCGGTAATTCTAGCGCGGCCGATTCCTCGCTGCCCGGTGTCGAGTGGCTGAATGAAGTCATCAAGTCGCTGGAAGAGCACGAGTCGCCGGCTGAGTATCTTGAAAATCTCAAGCTGAATCTGTTTCCGGACTATGTTTACGTGTTTACGCCGAAAGGTCAGATCAAACGCTTGAAAAAGGGCTCGACAGTGATCGATTACGCCTATTCAATCCATTCGGCAGTTGGAAATGGAACCAAGTCGGCGACAATTGATGACCATCCGGTTGCCTTGCACACGGTTTTGAAAAACGGCGACCGCGTCCAAATCAACAAGAGCAGATTCAGTCGACCGGACCCGGCGTGGCTGAATTTTGCGGTAACCGGTGATGCGCGCAATGCAATCCGCCGCGCGCTGAAGGATATGTCAAGCAAAGAGCTCGTCAAGATGGGCGAGCGCATTTACAAGGGGATGCTGAAAAAGTACAGAATCAAACAGTCTTCGGTTACCGATGAAATGAAAGACGAGCTTGCAAAGCGTTTCGGTGTTGAATCCTGGTCCGATATTCTGCACGAAATCGGGACTGGAGAGCGATTTGCCGCAGCCGTTATCGGTCAGATTTTCCCCTCCACTTTCCTTAATTCCGACTCCAAATCCTCCGAAGTCATCTCCATACAGGGAACCGAAGGTCTTGGTGTTCAATACGCGAAATGTTGCAATCCAATTCCCAAGGAGTCGATTGTCGGTGTTTTCAATCGGGGACGGGGCATTGTGGTTCACACCCAAGACTGCCTCAACGTCAGGCAGACAAAATTATCCCCGGAGTATTGGCAAAAGCTGAACTGGGCGAAGAAACCGAGAGGTCAATATCGGGTTACACTTCTAGTCAGCTGCAAGAATCAAACAGGCCTGTTGGCTGGCGTTACCGGCAGAATCTCAGCTCGCGGTGCCGACATTGTCAGTTGTATTACAAGAACTTCCAAGAACGATGCAGTCCTTGAATACGATATAGAAGTTCGGGATACAACACACCTGAACGCAATCACCCAGAGTATCTTGCGCCACAATCTGGTCAACCGCGTCGATCGCGTAAAACTGAACAAATAAGGGGTTGGGCTAAAGCGGCCAAACACCCGGGTAAATCATTTTGCAGGGTCGCAGGGCAATCCCACATTCGGAGGTCTTTGGGAGTCAACACTTGCGGATGGAAAGGGGATTATAGAAAATAGCCACAATTCTCCCCTCAATCCGACAGCATACTGAGCCGGGTCAACTAATCTTCAAGAGGCTATTTCTACAGCGACTTGAACTTGTTGCAGAACTGATTTGGCGAGTTTCTCACGCGTTGCGTCGATCTTGATTTCTTCCCGCCGCCCAGCACACTTTGGCTGATTGGAAAAGGGCGGGAAACACCGCCCCTTTTTCCTTCGGGATAAAGATTAATGGATTATTCTGATTGATTGTCGAGTTGCGAAGATTCAACTCCGTGAAGTTTAAGCAGTTGGTCACGTAATTCAACCCCAAATACTTCACGAATTTTGTCCAGTTTCACACCAGAATCATAGGCAATGGAACGCATTTTTTTCAATAAAGATTCTTCTGGATCAAAATCTTGGGCGTGGCCAAAAGAAAATTCTTGAATTTCAAAAGCATCTTTCCCCTCAGTTTCTTCAAACAATTCTTTCGCAACCTTTATTGCCCATTCTTTCGCGTTGGTAGATTTTGAAACCTTCTCTCCCAGTTCCGTCAACTTTATCGGACTTGTACTCGATGTCAAATTGGGAGGTAAATGAGTAAATATTTTTTTTACATCGTCGCGAATTGCCTTTATATCATCGCGAATCTCACTCATGAATTCTTCAAATTTTGTTCTGTCGCTATTTACATTTCCTACCCATTTGCCAGCCTGAAAAAAGGTTATCAGAACTGCTAAAACACCCCCTATTCCCAAGATAATTTTCCATTCCATTTCCATTCAGAGTATCCATTGATTTCGAATTGTGTTTAAATTGAGTTTAACATCAAAATCGATTTTAGCACATTACACTTCTGCTTCAGGAAACCGGGCCTTTGTATTTGAGATGCTTGCCAACTATGCTGTAGCCACCAGCGAAATCTGCTCTTTTGTGTCTTTTGGTCGAACATTATGCCGACCGGCAAACTCGGTTACATAACGATCAAGGTGCTTCTTGCTGAGGTGGTGGAATGTTCCCATGCATCCGCGCTTGATCATACCCCAAAACAATTCGATCCCGTTTGTAAACGCCATTCCCTGCACATACTCTCTAGCACTGATTAACCGGTTCATGAATAAACGGAAGTCCTGAAAAAGAACGGTTATCGTCTTTATATACGAAAGCATTCGGGTCAGCATGTTTCTTGATAAAACCCTGAAGTGCATCATTCTCAGTGTCGTTGACGGATTGTGCGACAACTTTGTTTGTGCTTTGATCTTTTGATCCAACAACCGCAGTTTTACCAACTGTATCCCTGCCAAGTTTCTCAATTTCTTTGCGCTTGTGTTAAGGACCTGTTTCTCGAACCAGAGAAGCGCAGTTTCTCCGTTCGGGAACATCTCGAACAGTTTTCTATCGGACTGATTCCCTTTCTATCCCTTTAATATTTATCGTGAAGAATGCTTGGTCATGCAGGCTCAGTGACGAAATTACTGGTTACCAAAAACCGCGTACTACACCAATCTACTTCGCCGAATTGCTCAGTTTCGACGCGAACGCGACAAATTCAGAGTGAATAGGCAGGAGTGTGGCAAAAGGCTGAAGCCGCCCAAGCTAGCTTAGACGGCCTTGAATGTTCTTCCTACACGTGGCAGGCGAACTCAACCAGTTATATGCTATCTTTGGAACTAAATGTCAACCTGTGATTTTGTTCACACGGTTTTTTTGTTCTTCATCCAACGCACCGACGGGCCAAGGCTTGTCGCAATGAATTCAAGTTCCCTAATTTTGCCCGAACACCATTACAACAACTTGGCTTCTCGCATTTCATCAGGATGTCTGCGTTGTTTGCCGAACGATCGGATAAATCCCGCGCCAGGAAAACTTCGAGGGCCAGCACTACGGATGGAGAATCTGTTCGGGCAAGTGATCAAATTTATAACGACCATTGCATATTCAGTGTGTACTTACATTCTTCAATCGAAAAAATTGACTAATGTTGCAGTTGTTCGATGTCCATGGTTTGCGAAATTTAGCATGGTATGATTCTGTCGGTGTAGGGAACGTTTTTCTGCACACAGGTATAATTCGATTCACCCGAAGAATCACCTGCGAAAAATTGAAAATTGCAGGTTGCATTCAATTCAATAATCTCACGTGGTGAAACAATGGCGACTCGACAGGTCATTTCAACAGACAAGGCGCCGGCTGCAATCGGTGCCTATTCCCAAGCAGTGAAGCACGCGGGGACACTCTATATATCCGGCCAGATTCCACTTGATCCGGAGACGCAGAATGTCGTCGAAGGTGAGCCAAGAACCCAGGTAACCCAAGTATTTGACAACTTGTCCGCAATCGCCGAGGCTGCCGGCGCGAGCTTGGCGAATGTCGTCAAATTGACGGTTTACCTCGTTGACCTGAACGATTTTCCTGTCGTCAATGAAGTGATGGGAGAATATTTCGAAGAACCCTATCCTGCGCGTGCGGCAATTGGAGTCGCCTCGCTTCCAAAAGGCGTAGGTGTCGAAGTGGAAGCAATTCTAGCTCTGCAAGATTAGGTGGAGCAGGTCCACAATTCCCATCCTGAAGAGCGGCCGGTCACGGTTCTTCCGCGAATCGGGCCTAAGCTGGCATCGACCTTGACCAAGCTGGGGATTTTCAGCGTCAAGGATCTTTTGTTTCATTTTCCCTATCGCTTTCAGGACAAAACCAAAACCACACCGATTCGTTCTCTCGTCAATGGCGAGACTGCGCAGGTTTGCGGCAGAGTCACATATGTTCAGGAAAACACTCGCTATCGTCGCGCACTCCTGGTGCGGTTTCAGGACGATAGCGGTGCCATGAACATGCGTCTGTTTCATTACTCCTACAAACAGAAAGCGACGCTGGAGCGCGCCAGCTGGATCCGTTGTTTTGGCGAGGCGCGAGCGTCAAAACAAGGTCTGGAAATGGTCCATCCGGAGTATGCGATTTTTCATCATCCACCGTCTGGACCACAGGCTGATCACCTGACACCGGTGTATGGACTGACCGAGGGAATCGGGCAACCCATGATGCGCAACCTCGTTGGTTCTGCTTTCGAATATTGCAAAAAACACACCATTCCCGAATTGTTGCCTGAAGAAGTTATTAAAAAATACGGGCTTTGTGACTGGCAAACGGCACTTTCGAATACTCATTTTCCAAAAATTGCAGATGCCGGACAGGCGATGCACAATGACAGTCAACATGTTTTGCGTCGGCTGATTTTTGAGGAGTTGATTTCATTTCAGATCGCCCGACGCCAGCAGAAACAACTTCGACAGGCGGCCAAAGCCCCGTTAATGAAGCCGTCGGGAGATTTATCGAAACGCTTGAAGGATTCGCTTGAATTCACCCCGACACTTTCCCAGAGAAAGGTAATCCGAGAGATTCTTACCGACCTGAAAAGCACAACACCGACACTTCGGCTGGTGCAAGGTGATGTGGGATGTGGCAAGACGCTGGTAGCAGCGGCGGCTGCGGCGTGGGTGGTTGATTCGGGATACCAGGTCGCCATCATGGCGCCAACAGAACTGCTTGCCGAACAACACCTAAAAACGCTCTATGGCTGGTTTGCGCCGCTGGGTGTTGAAGTTCTGTTGCTGACGGGACGATTGACCGCGCGGGTGCGCAGACAAATACGGCGTGCAATGAAAAGCGGCCAGGCAAAAATTGTGGTCGGAACACACGCCTTGTTTCAGGAAGACGTGGAATTCAAAAGCCTGGGATTGGTAGTTGTCGATGAACAGCATCGATTTGGGGTGGGGCAGAGATTCGCACTTCGGGAGAAAGGGGTCGCGGATGAGCAAGTTCCCCATCAGCTGGTCATGACTGCAACGCCGATTCCCAGGACACTGGCGATGGCATTCTACGCCGACCTGGATGTGTCGAGCATTACTGAACTGCCGCCCGGTCGGGTTCCTGTCACAACCGAGGTTACGTCGTCAGACAATCGAGTTCAAGCGATCAGAAGGATTGAATCGCTGTGTGCCGCGGGGCAGCAAGCGTACTGGGTGTGTCCGATCATCGACAAGTCAGAAGTATTGGATGTCGAATCAGCTGTTGAAGCGGAAAAGTTTGTCAAGCAATCACTGACCGGACGCCGCGTCGCACTGATACACGGACGTCTCAAAAGCGACCTCCGGGAACAGATCATGAAAGAGTTCAGGAACGGCAATATTGACGTGTTGGTTGCAACGACAGTGATTGAAGTCGGTGTCGATGTTCCGAATGCCAGCATGATGGTCATCGAAAGTGCCGAAAGATTGGGACTGGCGCAGCTGCACCAGTTGCGGGGTCGCGTCGGCCGCGGCACAGCACAGGCAACCTGCCTGCTGATTTACAAAGGTCCTCTGTCGGAGGTGTCCCGCAAACGATTGAAGGTCATGCGAGAAACAACAGACGGATTCAAAATTTCGGAACAGGACCTCAAGCTGCGGGGTGCGGGCGAGTTGTTGGGCACGCGTCAGACCGGTGCGCAGATATTTCGAGTTGCCGAATTTTCGCGCGATCGAGAATTGCTGGACGATGTGGTCAGGGCGGCTGAGTTGGTGCTTGAGCGCTATCCGCAGTTAGTGCCTGCTTTGATTCGTCGCTGGACGATTCGCGAAGGTGAGTACAGTGCTGTCTGAACGCCTCGGCGCCTATGCGCGTCTGACGCGGCTTGACAAACCGATCGGCAGCCTGCTTCTGTTGTGGCCGACGTTGTGGGCGTTGTGGATTGCGGGTCAAGGGCAACCGCAACCTCGTATCGTGTTGATTCTGGTAGTTGGTGTATTTGTCATGCGCTCTGCAGGATGCGTGGTCAATGACATCGCTGATCGCAATTTCGATCCCTACGTCGAACGTACACGCGACCGACCACTGGCAACGGGCGAAGTATCCGTGCGCGAAGCACTGGTACTGTTCACGATTTTGAGTCTGGTCGGATTTTTGTTGGTTCTGATGCTGAACTGGCTTTCGATCGTCTTAGCCTGTATTGGTTTGTTCCTTGCCGCGTCCTATCCTTTTCTAAAGCGAGTAACCGCGCTGCCGCAGTTTTATCTCGGCATTGCCTTTGGATGGGGTATTCCAATTGCGTTCGCCGCACACCTCGACACGGTACCCTTGATTGGCTGGTTGTTGTTGCTGTCGAACATTGTTTGGGCCGGTGCCTACGACACTTTCTATGCGATGGTTGACCGCGAAGATGATCTGAGTCTGGGAGTGAAGTCTCTTGCAACCCTGAGCGGCAGCAAAGATCGGATGGTTATCGGAATTTGCCAGGTGCTGACGTTGCTGATTTTGTGTGTTGTCGGGTACCTCGAGCAGTTCAACTGGTATTATTTTCTCGGAGTATCGGGTGCGGCATTGATTGCTGCATGGCATCAGTATTCGTGCCGAAAAGATGACCGGGACAAATTCTTCGCTGCGTTCTTGGGTAACAGCTGGTTTGGCGCCTCGGTGTTTGGCGGTATTGTTCTATCGTACCTGTAACGGGTGAACCATACGCGGTCAGAATCGTTAAACTCATTTAGGACTCAGAACTTGTATACGTTAGTGGTCGGAATACACATCGCATTTGCTCTCGGTTGTGTCGTTCTTGGAATGATGGTATTGATGATGACCAAGGGCACGAGACGGCATAAACTCATGGGACGGATTTGGGTGTGCATGATGACAATCGTCGCAGTCGGATCATTTAGTCTGCGTGATTTAAATCATGGAGGTTTCAGTGGGATTCACGCGCTTTCAGCATTTACGTTACTGTCGATGGTTTACGCAATCGTCATGATTCGCAAGGGACACCGGCAAGCACACTATTTTGCGATGATTGGATGTTTCGTCGGTGCGGTTATTGCCGGACTATTGACTCTTCACCCCGATCGCTTGATTGGAGGTTTTTTCTTCGGCGCTTGAGGGTGTCCAATCGTTGTCAACCGCGGTTGAGGACAAACTGCCTGCCTGTCTCGACTACAGTGGGCACGGATGGAATGTATTCGAACCTTGTCGAATTTGTGTTATTGCATCAGTTTATATTCTGGAATTTAAATTCAAACTTACCGCAAATTTCTCTTGGCTTCGGCAGACAAGGTCATATATTATTATTCGACTACTACCCCTGTGGTTTCGAGCGCAGGGTGCGGGGTCTCTTTCTGAGACCCCTGCTTTTTTCTGGATAAGAAAAAATTCGCACACACATCTACATTGACTGATTCAATCTGTATTACGGGTCGTTGAAAGACACCCCGTATAAATGGCTTGATCTTTCGGGCTTATTTCATGACCTCTTATCATCTGACCACAATATCCTGAAAATCAAATACTTCACAGCGCGAGTTCAATCACGCCCAATGATCAGTCCATGCCACAGCGTCAAGATTTCTACCTGCGGGCATTAAAGTCATATTGCCACGAAGTCGAGATAATTTACGGACGCTTTCAAACGACCACTAAACGAGCACGATTGGCAAACCCTGGTAATGGTCCTAAATCTGCAAAAATAATTGATACTAAAGAAAAAGGGTCAGATGTGAATCTCGCTGTACACATGCTGAATGACGCTTGGATGAACGAATTTGATTCCGCAGTGGTAGTCACAAACGATAGCGATATTTCAGAGGCTATGCGAATTGTAAAAACGCAACTCAATAAAAATGTCGGACTGATTACTCCTAGCAAAAGACATCCCATCTACTCACCTGACGCAATTCGCAGATTTTCACCGACGCATCCGACCAAATGCATTGCATAGGAATCAATTACCATCTCCAATTCCTGGAACCAATATAAGGAAACCTCAAACCTGGTAGGACCAGGTAGTCGTCCCTGAATCAATCGAATTTCAGTCGATTTTCGAAGTGATCGAAGTCAAGTCATCGGAAGTAAAGACGGCTTCAGGCTGCGTTTTTCGCTCCGTAACTGTTTTGTATCCTTGATGGCTCCATAGTACAAATTGAACCCATCAATTTAAATTGCTGTACGCATTTGTTTTGTCAAGAAAAAGCAAAGGGTCTTAAGAATCTCTTCCCAAGACCCTGCGGCCCGCCGATGAAACGAACGGGGGTAGTAGAACGAAATTGTAGCAAATTGAACAACAATCAATCGAAAATGGGTGTGCGTCAGGTTTTTAAAATTTTCACTATGATAAGGTATGTAGCAAGCATTAGCGATATGTCTGTAATGTATAATCTACATTACATGAACTCCCGCCCAATGGTACGCCGATGGACACTATCAAACTCCTCGAATCTCAGCGAAACGACCTTCTACAGCAAATCTCCGAAATCGGAGAGTTGCGACCGGGCAACCTGTCCGCCTTTCACCGCAAGTGTTACAGACCCAATTGCCATTGCGCCAAACCCGGCGACCCCGGCCATCTGGGCTGGCAACTGACCCGTAAAGATGAACATCAAAAAACCATCCGTCACAACATCCCGAAGCACGCACTTGAAACGACTCGCAAACAGGTTGAGGAATACAGCCGTCTCAAGACACTGGTCGGACAGTTTGCTGAAATCAATGATCAACTGTGCCAGGCACGCCTTCGAGCCGGTCAGGCTGAAAAAAAAACGCTGCGTCAAACCTCTCGCAAGAATCGCTAGCCGGCGCACTTGCACTGGAAGCGGCGCAGGAGGTGACTGCGCTTTTTCAGTCGCACTCGGGCCGTGCAAGAATTGATTTGGAGGCCCTTGAGGTGGCGGTGAAATCAACCATGATGGACTTGGGCTCCGCCTTGATGTCGATGTGCATCAATGCCGACCGAAGCGATGGCGAGGCGGCTGAGTTGAGCTGCCAGTGCGGGGCTGTGGCAAAGCGTTGTGGGCGGCGCCGGAAGAGACTGGTTTCAGCGTTGGGTGTGCTTTCGTTAAAGCGCACCTATTATCACTGTGATGACTGTGGTGGAGGATTTTTCCCCAAGGACCGGCAGTTGGGGATTGAGGGTCAGTCGATTTCTCAGGCGGTGATGCGGATGATTGGTCGCACTGCGGCTGAGCTGAGTTTTGCCGGAACGCAGACATTGCTGCATTTGCTGGCGCAGGTTGGCGTCAGCGTCAAGCAGGTTGAGCGGGTGGCGGAGTCGCTGGGACGTGAGATCTGTGAGCACGAGCTTGCCAATGAGGACCGGGAAGCCTGCCAGGCTGGGACGATGTATCTGGGTATCGATGGCACTGGAGTGCCGGTGATTCCCAAGCACACAGAAGGTCGCAAGGGCAAGCAGGCAGACGGCAGTGCGAAGACGCGCGAGATGAAGCTTGCGGTTGTCTGGACAGCTGAGCGCAAGGATGACGAGGGTCGGCCAAGGACTGATGCCGGCTCTGTCAGCTACAATGCTGCGATTGAGACTGCGAGCACCAAGGATAGCGCAACAGAGTTGTCGCCGTTTGTACAGCGTGTGTATCGGGAGGCGTTGCGTCGTGGATTTTACCAGGCCCCCCGGCGAGTGGTGATCGGTGATGGTGCGCGCTGGATCTGGCAGCTCAGCGCCGAGTTGTTTCCGGGTGCCATAGAGGTGGTAGACATATTTCATGCGAAGGAAAAACTCCATGACGTGAGCAAGGCCATTTACGGCGCTGATTCCGATTTGGCCGACAGGTGGGCAGAGTTGCGTTGCGAGGAGTTGGCCGCGGGCAACATTGAGGGATTGATCACAGAGCTGAAAAAAGCATCCGACGGCTCTACATGTAAGCTTGCAACTCAGGCGGTTGGGTATTTCAGCACGAACATCAAGCGTATGCGCTATGCACAGTTTCGTGCTGAGGGAATCTGTATTTCAAGCGGCGTTGTTGAAGCCGGATGCAAGGATGCGATTGGCGCACGACTCAAGCGCAGCGGAATGCGCTGGTCGGTTGATGGTGCCAATGATATTGCTGCATTGCGGTGCTACGTGAAAAGTGAACGGTTCGATGATTTCTGGTATGACAGAGCTATGAAATTGCAGGCACAATAAAATTTTGGCGCACACCCATCGAAAATCTTTGGTGGGCTTGGCAGAATTGTCTTAAACTGACGCACGTCGAGTTTGGGTGACGTCTGCATGAAGATCACAAATTTGCTGCCATGTACGATCAGGAACTGCGATCAATCCGTTGCTTGCATGTCTATGGTTGCGTTCTCGCTCGCCAGGAATTTCTACTCGCTCAAAGCCTGGGGCGGGCGGGCAGTTTCGCAACTCTGCCAGCACTTCTTCTGCAGCTTTTTCAATTTGTGAGCCGGGTCGCAGATTGGTTGTATCAAATGTAATTACCAGCCAGTTGCCCTCCGTCTTGGTCGGTCCGAGCAGCGCTTCTGCAACCAGCTCACCGATCAGCGCCAGGCTATAACCCTTGTGCCCACCTGCCGGAAGTATTGCGCCGCCATTAAAGTAATCTTCCGGATCATTGGTCGGGTTACCGTCCCGGTCAATAATGCAATCATCAGGCAGACGCGCACCGGCTGAACGTGCAGCGTAGATCCAGCCACCGGCAATTTTTGAGGTGGCGAAGTCGACCACTACGGGTCCCAGCGCTCCGCCAGGCATCCCGATGCACCAGGGATTAGTCGGCAGCACTCCTTGGACTCCTCCATGTGGCGCTACCTGTTTCCAGTTTTTGTGATTGCCCCCGCCAACGCATATGGTCAGAAAGCCCTTTTGGGCTGCTTTATCGGCAAATGCGCCAAGCCGTCCTGTATGACCAACATTGAGCACTGAAATTGACGATATTCCGATCTCTCTTGAGCGAGTCATTCCACGTTCATAGGCCATTTGCATTGCCGGTATTCCGATTCCACCATCTCCATCTACGAATTCATTTCTGCCATCGGAAATCTCCAGCCACGGTTGTGCACGCGGGTTTAGTATTCCTGTTTGCATCTGCTCTGCATATTGAAGTGTTCGCATCACACCGTGACTTTCCATCCCGCACAGACTGGTGTCTACAAGATGCTCTGCAACGATTATTGCCGTGTTCGCATCGCAACCCATGGATTGGAAAATTTCAGAAATAACGGAATTTGCCTTGTCGGAGGATACGCTAACCCGTTTTCCGTCAAGCTCAAGTTTTGATAAAGGTTCTTTCATAAATTGTCACAGCGCTGAAAGAAGTTGGTTGATACTCTTGCATCGAAAAAATCGATTGATGCAGTTGAATAATTTGTAAACGAAGTTCGTCGACAAAATAGCAGGCAATGTTCAACACTCCCTGCAACGATCTTGTATCTGAACGCTTGAAATGGATTGGAGGTCATGGAATTCGACTGACTTTGTTTTCGAACTCACTTTGGGAACGGATCAGGCTGGACCGGGTTGGTAGACAGCCAGACCGACTTGGTTTGCATGTAACAGCGCATGCCCTCCCAGCCGTTTTCCCGGCCGTAACCCGATTGCTTGAACCCGCCGACCGGCGACTGGGTGGCCGCATTGAAATAGTTGTTGATGTAGACGGTACCGGCCTCGATCCGGTCTGCAATATTCATGGCCCGTGTTACATCACGCGACCAGATTCCTGCAGCCAACCCGTAAGCTGAATCATTCGCGATTCGAATCACCTGTTGTTCAGACTCCCATGCTTCGGTCGATACAACGGGTCCGAACACCTCGTTCTGCGCAAGTTCTGATCCATTGGGCACATTGGCAAAAATTGTCGGGCCGATATAGTACCCATGTTCACGACATGCGCTACGGCCATCGAGCAGGAGGTTATGCCCTGCTGCTTCAGCTTCAGCAATTTTGGCGAGCACCCGTTCGTAATGAGGCTGATTCGCAATCGGTCCGATTTGAGTATCCGGGTCGTCAGGGCGGCCCACCCGGGCTTTTTCAACGGTCGTAACCAAACGATCGCTGAACTCGTCTATGATCGATTCATGGACCAATAAGCGAGATCCGGAAATGCAACTTTGTCCCGTTGCAGGAAAAATTCCAGCAGCCACTCCGTTGACGGCGAGATCGAGATCAGCGTCCGGCAGAACAATCTGTGGCGATTTGCCGCCAAGCTCCATGACAATTGGTTTGACCTGCTTGGCTGCTTGTGCCGCAACAGCGCGTCCACCGCCAGTACCGCCCGTAAAGCTGATCATTCGAACATCCGGATGATCTATCAATGGACCTGCAGTGGTTGGCCCAAACCCGGTGACCACATTCAGAAGACCCGGCGGCAAGTCAGCTTCGAGCAGAATGTCCATGAGTTCCAGTGTCGAACAGGAGGCCTGCTCGGAAGGTTTTATCACGACCGTATTACCGGCGGCAAGACAAGGCGCGAGTTTCCAAGTCAAGGTCCCAATGGGTGAATTCCACGGCAAAATCAGTGCTGTCACACCGAAAGGCTCCCACTTGAGGTAATTGTGCATGTCCGGGACCTCGGCAGGGAGCAGTCTTCCTTCGAACTTGTCGCACATGCCGGCATAGTAATGGAAGCTGTCGACTTGCCAGGCATCCGGCATTAGCGATGGGGTGATGTTTTTCTGCAGTTTTCCATTATCACGTGTCTCGATCTTGCCGATTCGTTCGGCATGTCTTGAAACGACATCACCAATGCGACGCAGCAACCGCCCTCTTTCAGCGGGCATCATGTGCCGTCCCCAGGGTCCCTCGTAATAGGCATCTTTCGCAGATTCAACTGCACGATTGACATCGTGTTCATCGCAATCCGGCACCCTTGCCCAAACTTCACCGGTTGCCGGATTTTCGCTATCAAAATATCGCCCCGAATTCGGTTCGAACCACGAATTGTTGGCAAAATACTTGAATGTTCTCATGTCAGCCAGTCATCTCCTTCGCGAACGACGATCACAGTCGGACGGTCTGCGTCAAGCGCACCCAGAAACGAGTCCTTGAATTCCAATGCGGATTTCGGACTGGCGCCGAAACAGCCGCATGCCTCGGCCAACCTGACGAAATCAGGATTTTCACCTTCAACGCCGACGCGCGCGATGCCGCGTCCGTCCATGTCATCCTGTATCTGTTTCAATCCTCCGTTGTCCCAGATTATGATCGGCAGACCGAATCCGGCCTGTGCCGCGGTCATCAGTTCCGGCATTGTAAACATGAACCCGCCGTCGCCGGCCATCACCGCAACAGGTGTTCGCGGGTTTGCGAATTTGGCACCGATCGCATTAGGCAGAGCGTTGCCGAGCGCACAAAAGCCGGCCGGGTAAAACCACGTGCGTGCAGAACGGGTGGGAAACAAAAAGGCCCCGGTATAGACGAGTTGACAGGCGTCGCCGCTCCAAATGGTCTCTCGCGGTACTATTGCTTCCAAAATTTTTAGAAGTTTTGCATGCTGTTTCTCACTTTCGCTAAGATTATTGCGAATCTGTCTGCGCAAGTCCTGCACCCGTTCCCTGGCTCTTGTCGGATCAGCGGCGTGGTCACCAAGACAAGCTCTGATTGAAGCCATGGTGAGTTTCGCGTCGGCAACAATTCCAACAGACGGGGGATAAACATCATTCACTTTTGATGCGTCAATGTCGACCCGAATCATTTGACCCTGAATATCGAGCCGTTCGATGAAACTGTCGGTCTCGGAAATCTCAGTTCCGACTGCCAGGACCACATCGGCTTTGGGCAAAAAGCGTTGCACTTCGGGACGCACCGTCGAAGCCGACAGAGATTGCGGATGGTCATCAGGAATGATTCCTTTACCGGCGGTCGAAGCAATTGCGATCGAGCCTGTCGCTTCAACGATTGCGAGCAGGTCCTTGGATGCACGGGTGGCTCCACCTCCGACCATGACGACGGGGCATTCAGCATTCTTCAACATGTTCGCAGCCGTTTCCGCGTCAGAAAGCGCAGGTGGTGGACGACCGGGTAGAGCGGCCGGCTCCCATATTTCATGGACCGTTTCCGCCTGAACGTCCAGGGGAATGGAGATGTGTACCGGGCGCGGCCTCTGGCTGGCGAATATCGCAAATGCCCTGGCAATTAGTTCAGGAACGTCGTTAGCGCTGGTTGCACTTTCTGAAAACGCACACAGGGGCTCGGTAACGCGCTTTTGTTCCGATATTTCATGCAGCAGGCCCCAACCCTTGCCGATTGAATGGCTGGGAGGTTCGGCGGAGATCAGAAGCAACGGCAAACTATCCGCATAACACTGTCCGAGAGCCGTTGACGCGTTGGTCACGCCCGGGCCGGAAATCACGACTGCAACGCCGGTCTCATTCGTGCAGCGCGCCCAGCCTTCCGCCATAAATGCAGCGCCTTGTTCATTTCGTGTTTGTACGTGCCTGATCTTGTCGTCTTCCGCCTGATCGGAAAGCCCCCGGCACAGGTCCAGGGTATGGACGCCTGGAATCCCGAAGACAGTGGTCACGCCGTAGCGGGCCAACAGTCGCATTGTTGCCTCCCCGCAGGTGATGCTCATCGCTGCGTATCCTTGGGGAATTCGGGTGGCAAGGGCGGGCATCCGCGAATCATGTCGGCCGCTTTTTCTGCCAGCATGATCACCGCCGCGTTGATGTTTCCGCCGATTTGATCGGGAAAAGACGAGGCATCGACGACGCGAAGGGAATCAATTCCTCTGACACGCAAATTTGCATCGAGAACTGCGCCTGGGTCACCTTCCCCTCCCATTCGGCACGTTGACACGGGATGATGGCCGGTCGAGACGTGTTGACGGACGGATTCAGCCAGGTCCTCATCGGATTGAACATTTTTTCCAGGCATCATTTCAGCACCGACAATCCCCTCGTATTCACTTTGTCCGGCGATCTCCCTGACGTGACGCATTCCCGTCACCATATCCTCCATGTCTGCCGGGTGAGTGAACCACTGCGGGTCGATTCCGGGTGATGCAAACGGGTCATCAGAAACCAGTCGCACCCTCCCGCAGCTGCGTGGCCGGTTGATATTCACTTCAAATTGAATTCCTGGGATCGCGGATTTTCCACGATTTATCAGTAAATTACCGATATTGAAGATGTTTTCAGCTGTCCACGACCATGTTGCGTCATCGTCTTTGATGCACATTGGAGTCATGTATATTTCCAGTTCCGGGTTGTTGTTGTCGCTTAAGGAATGAAACAGAACCGAAGACCAAAACGGTGCGGCTGCAGGTCCCTTCTTCGTCAAAAAATAGTTCATTCCCATTGCGACAGCCCGATCTGCCCGCTGGTAACGAGACAGACTCAGAGCCGGTTTCAAGAGTTCGTATTTTATCGGCATTTGAGGGTGATCATAGAGTGTCGAGCCCACGCCGGGAAGATCGTGCGTGACGGAGATTCCCAATTTGCGCAAGTGGTTCGCCGGACCGATACCCGAAAGCATTAGAACCTGTGGACTGCCGAATGTTCCCAAACTTAGAATCACCTCGCGCGTCGCATGCACCTGTGCGCGGTCGAGCATTAGACCCGTTGCTTTTTGTCCATCGAATGTAATTTTTAAAACACGTGATTTGGTCAGTACTGTCAGGTTCGGCGGGGGATTGCGAAGGTATGCTTCGCGGGTTGATTGACGACGTCCATTCCACACGGTCACGTCCAACCGTCCGACCCCGTGCTGAGTGGCGCCATTGAAATCGAGATTGAGCGGATTTCCGGCTTGTTGAGCTGCTTCGACAAATATCTTGTTTAAGCGGTCGTAGTTTGCCGCCGGGGTCAACTTCAAAGGACCCGAGTTTCCATGATATGGATCATCGGTTCGATGTGCTGCTCCAAAGGCGCGACGAAAGTAAGGCAGTACATGTGAATATGACCACCCGCTTAGTCCCTTGTCATGCCAACGGTCGAAATCGTCCGCGGTGCCTCGAATGTAGATCATGCCATTGATCAGTGAAGACCCGCCGATCCCCTTGCCGCGGGGATAGTGAACCTGGCGGCCATTCAATGTACTTTGCGGTAGGCTCTTCAGACCCCAATCAAAGCGCGGGTTGCCAAACAAAAAACCATTGCCGGACGGCATCTGAGCCCACAGACTGCGACCGTTTCCTCCTGCTTCAACCAGGCAGACTTGGGTTTCGGGGTCTTCAGCGAGTCGGGCAGCCAATGTACATCCAGCTGAACCCGCACCCGCGATAACATAGTCAAATGATCGTTTCATCTGGTGAAGGAAATAAAGGCTGGATTGATCGTCGCGTGTTGTGTGCCAGCTTGCCTGACTCGGATTTCTCGATATCTACACGGCACGACGGAGCACAACACTGTAGTGATCAGGTCGCAAGTTCTGCGACAATCGCGCTTGTGACCGAATCGGTGCGCGAATCGCCGCCGATATCCGGTGTGCGAATCCCCCTTTTGAGCACATTTGCGACCGCCTCCTCAATTCGAATCGCCAGATCGGGACGATCGAAACTGTAGTGAAACATCATTGCGACGCTGAGGATTGTACCAACCGGATTAGCGATACCCTTGCCTGCAATGTCAGGCGCTGAACCATGGACCGATTCGTAGATGCCTTTCACCGGAGGATTTGGTGTCCCACAAAGACAGGCTGAAGGCAGCATGCCCAGTCCCCCGGAAACCACTGCCGCCAGATCAGACAGCAAGTCACCCAGTAAATTGCAGCAGACGACCACATCGAACCGGGTCGGATGCATCATCATCTGGTAAGCGAAGTTGTCAGCGTACATGTGGGTAACGCATACCTCCGGATACGCAGTTGCGACCTCTGATACAACGGTACGCCAAAGTTTAAAGCTCTCCATCACATTCGCCTTGTCTGCAGATAAAAGCATTTTTCGGCGTGATCGAGCCAGCTCAAACCCCGCGACTGCAATGCGTTCCAGCTCTGCTTCATCATATCCAGCAGTATCGAATGCATATCGATTGCCATTACGGTCCCGTTGTCCCCGCGGTTCGGCAAACAGCACACCACCGCTCATTTCTCTTAGTACAAGAATGTCTGCTCCTTCAGCAACACCGGGTGCAAATGGTGTGCGCTCAGAAAGAAAAGGCCATTGGCGCGCAGGACGAAGACCGGCGTAAGCCTGCAATTCCTTTCGCAGTCGCATGAGGCCGTCCTGCATTTCGGCACCCCCGGCAACCCGAATATGGTCCCAGCGGGGTCCGCCAACGGCACCGACCAGTACCGCATCAGAATTGTGGGCGGCACTGACGGTTTCGTCGCGGCAAAACGTGCCATGAGCATCCCAACATGCCCCATGCAGCAAATCGTGCTGAATTGTAAGTTCGATGCCAGCCGATGCGGCAGCAGTTTCAGCTACGGCGAGACCGGCGGAAACGACTTCCGGTCCAATTCCATCACCTCCAAGCGCGAGAATACGGTACTGCATGCCCATGTTGTCTGCAATTCAATTCCGGGTAATGACAATGTCGAATCGAGTCGCTTAACTTTATCAAATTGGAATCCAAATTTTTGTATTTCGTGTTTCAGTCTGATTGACTTGATCACGCTGCACCTCAGAGTTGAAAATTCCAGTTTTGGTGTGTGAAGTGGTTCAAACAGTTTGGTCAATGACAGGACAACTTTCGCTCGATGTTGGATTTTTTCGAGTTTTAACCCCAACTGGTTATTATTGCCCCTTATCTTGGCTTGTCGTTGAACAGGTCGGCACCGGAAGTTTTTAGTAAATATTAAGTTGTGCTCCGTGTATAAAAACAGTGGCGGCAAAATCATTTGAGAGTCATCAAGATTTTGGAATCTGTCGAAATGCCAAAATTCCATTTGTACGAAAATTCAATCCTAACCCGTTAATCTCCAAGTTCAACAGATGACTGACCTTTTCGATTTCACCCCGAAGCGACAGCTTTACGCAGTATTCGGCAACCCGATTTCACACAGCAAATCGCCACTCGTTCATAGTCTTTTCGCAAAAGAATGCGGTATCGATCTTGAATATCGTGCCGAACACGTTGAAGTCGGTGGATTTGAACAGGCAGTCAGCGGATTTCAGGCCAATGGCGGAAACGGTCTCAATGTGACTGTACCGTTCAAAATCAATGCGTGGAAGCTTGCTGATCATTTAACTGAACGCGCCAATTTGGCGGGTGCTGTCAACACTCTGACGCTTGGACAGACCATTGATGGGGACAATACAGATGGTCCGGGATTGGTCACAGACATTGAATCCAATCTTGGATTTGGACTGGATGACAAGTCTATTCTCATTGTTGGCGCGGGTGGCGCCGTTCGCGGCATTCTGTATCCAGTTCTGGAACGGCAGCCAAATTTGATTGTGATCGCAAACCGCACCAAGGAAAAGGCAAACTTGCTGACGGATGCGTTTGCCAGGTATGGGAACATTCGATCTGCGGCGCTTGATCAAGCAGATTCTGTTTCTTATGACATCGTCATCAATGCGACGTCAACCGGAATTTACGACGAGTTGCCCGGTGTCTCACCGCGGGTTTTTCAGCGAGCCAAGCTGGCATACGATTTGATGTACGGCAAGAACCCAACTCGCTTTATGCAGTGGGCAGATGAAAATGGCGCGGAAAAAATCTCGGACGGGTTGGGGATGCTGGTCGAACAGGCAGCCGGGTCTTTCGAGGTGTGGCACGGCATTAGACCGCAGACAATGCCAGTAATCAATGCTGTTCGTGAGAGACTATAAAGGTGTCTCTTGATGGGGTTCCATAAGGTGCATGTTCAAATGGTTCTGTTTTGTGGATTGGGTGATGAAGCCGCAGTTTCAATCGGTTCCAAAACAATAACCTGCAAGTAGCTCAATCCGCTCAGTGCGCGCTCAATCTTTTCGCGTACGTCAGACCAATCCAAACCACCCAAACCACTGCCCAATGCAGGAATAGCAATGGATTTGATTTTATGCTCCTCAATAACGTGAACCAAATGATTGAGCCCTTGTTCAATATCTTCAATTCGGCTGCTGTCGCGCCAATGCCGCTTAGTCGGGAAGTTGACGATGAATCGGGGATTGGTTGATGAGTTCATTTCGAACAGAAACACTTGTCCGGGGCGAACTTCACCTTGTTTGCATGCCCGTGAGTAAGCTTGGAAATTGTCAGGAAATTCGTTTTTGAACTGAAGTGCAAGACCCTTGCCCATTACGCCGACACAATTCACTGCATTGACCAGGGCTTCAACGTCTTCAGTGAAAATATTACCGGTCTTGAAATTGATCATCAACTCCTCCCGCGCAAACTCAAAAAATGCCACTCTTTGATTTCTCTCAATTTGCTTGAAGAGTGCTGGATGGGCAGCCTGTAGAGTTCAAGTGCTGATTTCCGTGACAGTTCGGTTCACTGACTACTTTGCACTTTGTGTGAGTACGCGGTCTATATGTCGAGATGAAAATTTCACTTTTCGTCAACGACTTCACAAGTCCCTGCCGCGCGGGAATCAGGGTCTCAATCGCGGTGCGGCCAGCGTCAATAGGTGATGTGCTACAGCTCCCGGGCACGATCACGCAGAACGAATTTCTGAATCTTGCCGGTCGAAGTTTTGGGCAAGGGGCCGAACACAATCGTCTTCGGAATCTTGTAGCCAGCCATATTCTGCCTGCACCAGGCAACAATGTTGTCTTCGCTAGGCGGCTCCTTCTGGTCTGGAGCAACCGTAATGAATGCACAGGGAGTTTCACCCCATTTTTCGTCAGGGCGGGCGACAACAGCGGCTTCCATTACACCGGGATGACGATACAGGACATCCTCGACTTCAAGGCTGGAAATATTTTCTCCACCGGAAATGATGATGTCTTTGGATCGATCTCGCACTTCGATGTATCCATCCTCATGGGTCACACCCAGGTCTCCTGTGTGGTACCAATCGCCGTAAAATGCCTCGTCGGTGGCTTGGCTGTTTTTCAGGTATCCTCGCATCACGGTGTTTCCGCGCACCATGAGCTCACCCATGGTTTCGCCATCGTGTGGAGTCGGCTCCATCGTCTCGGGGTCAATCACCCGCACGTCTTCAAGTGTCGGGTAACGGACACCCTGACGGGCCATTAATGCAGCCCTTTCGTCCGTACCGCATCCGTCCCACTGCTCCTGCCATGCACAAACCGTTGCGGGACCATACGTCTCTGTCAACCCATAAAGATGAGTCACCCGAAACCCCATCTTTTCCATCTCGACGATGACCTGGCTGGGCGGCGCCGCACCGCCGGTCGCCACTTCGACGGTCTGGTCGAATTGAATCTTCTGTTCGGTAGGCGCATGCACCAGCATGTTCAGCACAATCGGGGCGCCACACATGTGCGACACCAGGTTTTTCTTGATTGAGGGGAATATATGGTCTGGGAGCACTTTGCGAAGGCAGACGTGGGTGCCGGACACCGCCGTGACACCCCACGTAAATGTCCAGCCATTGCAGTGGAACATTGGCAGCGTCCAAAGATACACACTGCGACTGTCAATCTGGAATACCAGTGCATTTCCGAGTGCGTTAAGGTACGCACCGCGATGATGAAATACGACACCTTTGGGGTTTCCGGTCGTCCCTGACGTGTAGTTCAGGCAGATCGCCTGCCACTCGTCTTCGGGTACAAGCCACTGGTAGTCAGCATCACCTTCCTCAAGCAGTGATTCGTAATCGCATTCCCCTAGAAGTTCTCCACCTTCCGCGTAAGGGTCATCAATGTCGATCACCGGTATGGAGGCTGGATACAGTTCGAGTGCTTCACGAATGACCGGAGAATACTCGCGATCCGTCAGCAGAATTTTGGCTTCACCGTGCTGGAGAATGAAAGCGATGGTCGACGCGTCAAGCCGATAATTCAGTGCATTCAGGACTGCGCCGCACATGGGAACACCGTAATGAGCCTCCAGCATTGCAGGCGTATTGGGAGACATGATTGCAACCGTATCCCCGATTCCAATCCCCCGTTTTGCGAGCGCGCTTGCGAGTCGGCGACAGCGATCGTAAAGCTGGCCGTACGTGTAGTTGATGTCACCGTGGATAATGGCGACTTTGTCGGGAAAAACCGCAGCTGACCGTTCCAGGAAACTGATCGGTGTCAGGGGATGGTAATTCGCAGGGTTTTTGTCCAGATGCTGTTCGTAAATATTCACGTCAAATTGAAGGTGGGTATCGCCAAAACAAGAATTTTACTTTGCTCCGAATTCAAACCTGCAATTTCTTGGTGATCTGATCAAAAAAAAGCCTGCTATCATTGCGATAGCAGGCCAATCCAATAAGGAGGAGGAGTATTGAATGAAAAAATTTAGGCCGTGTTGGCTTTGCCCTTCACGACTTTGGCTGTACTGACACCATTGGCTGGATTCGAAGCTTTCTGCCACAGCGACAAGTATGACTTGGAGGCTTCGTTGCCCAGGTCAACTAACGTTTGAGTCGCTTTCTGAGTCTGGTTGATGGCGAACGCGTTCCAATTCTCCTGGTTGGCGACATAGTCGTCAAAATTCTTCACGTTCAGCAAATCAACAGATTGGTCAGAAACCTGCTGAACCAGGTTCTGGCTGGCTTCAACTCCATAGTTGGTCGCCTTGGTGAGAAGGCCGGCATTGATTTTGATGGCTTCGTTTACTAGTTCGACAAAATTGTTCTGCATGGTTGAATTTTCTCCGATGAATACAGTTATGTTGCAGTGCAATATAAGATATTCTGAAAAAAAGTCAAGTGTTTTTTCGACAAAAAATCAAATAATTCTAAAAATAAATGCAAATCCGCTGCAAATGTTGCTTTTTTGCAACGCACACACAAATGTCGAAATGCTCGCAATCGAATGATTTTCCTGGTGCCTGGTTGCGATGATCAGGGAAAAGTCACAACAAATGAATTGGCATTATTTAAGCATTTATAATTTCGAATCAACAATAAACAAGCCTTTGGCCCGTTGCTTTGCGCTCCCCGGCTGAAAGAGTTCTGCAAGCAAGCCTGAAATCCAAGGGAGGATTGACGAAGTGAAACTTGGGTTCGCATACCGGATCGCGTTAGTGTTGGCACTGACGCTGGTCGCTGGTACTACGCTGACAAGTGTTCTGAGTCTGCACAAATTTGAACGAATCCTGGCGGATTTACTCACCTCCAGGTTTGAGTTTGTCGTGAATGATCTTCGGAACAGGATTGAAACCCAGATGGACCTGGGTTTGCCGCTCGCGAATCTGGTCGACATCAACGACCAGTTAGGTGAGTTGCTTGGCGATGACGGACAAATCCTTTCCGTGGAGGTTTTTGACGAAACAGGCAGTGTGCTGTTCAGTACCGATCCCAGCTTTATTGGTGATCTGGTATCTGAAGACTGGATATTTTCCTGGCAAGTCAGCCGCGGCAAAGGGACCTGGTCGCTGCTGGAGACGGATGCCGGTGTGGTCGGTGTGGGATTGCAGAACAACTTGAACCAAAACGTTGGCGCCATCGCACTTCGGTACTCCCGCCAATTTCTTGACGAGAGCGTCAATCAGCAGTTTGAACGGCTGCTGTTCATAGGTGTTGTCATTGCAGCGGCGATGATGTTATTCAGTGTGTTTGGCTGTACTGCATTGCTGCGCAGTTTCTTTCAGGACTGGAAAAATATGGGTGAAGCATTGGCCGATATCCGACTCGGCAAGCGCGACACCCAGAGTTTGGTTGAAGCAAACACCCGTCATCCGGAGTTTGAAAAGTTTTCCAACTCGGCTTTTGAGGCAATGGATTCACTTGATTCGGCCACAAGCGAACTGCGGCGACTGGACGAGGATGCCGGATGAATACCGAATCTGCAAAAACCGGGACTGTTGACCGCAATTCGGTCGCTAACGTATTCCGGAAAGAGCAACGCGGTCTCCTCCTAAGACTCCTTCTGCTTGCGGTCGTTGTGCTGGTTCTTGGCCAGTTTGCCGTATCCTGGTTCTCACTGGTTGGTTTTGATCGGGAATTCGACCCGCAACTGCACCGCAAGGCCAGCGCAGTCGGGCAATCGCTGTCGGATCAGCTGTCATACGCAATTGCAGACCTTGAGATTCCCTCACAGGAATTGGTTGGCGTTGAGGATTATTTCGAAACGATACTCTCTGCCAACAACGATATTGAGTATCTTGCGCTGATTGACGCCTCGGGCAGCGTGTTGTTCGTGAGCGGCATCTCGATGAATGAAATGAATTCGATAATGACGAGCTTGTCGGCACAGGGCGTTGAACAGTTTCACACCGGAGTCGAAGTCGAAGAACATATTGACGGTTCATTTGTCGTCGACGGTGGCGAACAGCCCGATATTGTCCTGCACGTCGGTGTCAGCGGCGATCACATACGAAGTCACTTGGCGGAAGTGTTTCTGGAAGTTGCGACGATTGTCGTCATTTGCTGGTTGGTTACGTTTGAATTTTTGCTGTTTTTTATGGCTGCGAGAGTGGAAAAACCGATGGAAAACATCCAGCGGACGATGGCTAATGGAGTTCTCGGGGTTTTCTCGACCTGGATGACCATCAGATCCAGGGATGAAGTCGGTCAGCTGATTGCAAGTTTCAATCGAACCCTTCAAAATCTTCGCCACCGCTATAACGACTTTCTCTTTGATGTGCGAGAAACTCAAGACGGTCAGATCGATGATGAGATCGCCAAGAAAGTCTCCCAAGTCCATCAGAACATAGATAAACGTTTCAAATTCGATCAGGGAGAGGAACTCAAGGCTCAAACAGCAGACCGCATACGCGTGCCGCTTTTCCTGTTCATATTCTCCGAAGAGCTTTCGCGTTCATTTATGCCGCTGTTCATTCAGAGATATGCACCGACGGATATGGTCATTTCAGCAGATGTACTGATTGGCCTGCCCATCACACTGTTTATGGTTGCAGCAATGATCGCGACTCCTTTGGGAGGAGGTTTGGTTGATCGGGTCGGTGTTCGACGCGTTTTTCTGGCCGGAGTTACAGCAGCGGTGATTGGATTTGTCGGCAATTTCTTCACCCAGAGCTACTACGATTTGGTTGCCTTCAGGGTGTTGACGGGTATCGGTTTCGGACTGGTTTTCATTGCGTCAGAAAGTTGGGTAACACAGAAAGCCGGCCGTTTCAGCAGGGCATCTGTAACAAGCGTTTTCGTTGCCGCGATATTTGCAGGCATCATTTGCGGTCCTCCAATTGGCGGCATCTTCGCCGACAGGTTCGGATTTGAGACTACATTTTTGCTGTCCGCGTCTTTGGCGGTTATTTCCGGGCTGATCATTTATCAACTGTTTAGCGGGTCGGAAGGTTCGCACGAGGACCGTGCCGATTCACAGTCGAGCCGCCCGAATCTGATTTTGGGTGTGAGCGGCTGGTTGACGCTGCTCAAAGACCTGCGGTTTGTTTCAGTACTCGTTTTCTCAGCAATCCCGGGAAGGTTCATGTTTGCGGGTTTCATGGCGTACCTGGTTCCGCTTTACCTGGATCATCTCGGTCATGGTCAACCTTCGATCGGTCGAATTATGATGCTCTATGGTATCGCAACGCTGCTTTGCCTGACCTTCGCAGCGCGCTTCGCCGACCGTGGAGAAAATTACGCCAATGCAGTTGCATTGGGCACTGCCATCGCCGGATTCGGCTGTATCGCGTCGCTTTTTACGGACGTGGCAGGTGATGCAGCATACCTGGTCATTTTGGCGATCATTGCACTCGGCGTCAGCCACGGATTCACCCTGACTTCGCAAGCTTCGCTGATTCAACAAGTTGCCGAGCGCCATCGGAATACGCTCGGGAGAGCATCGGTGATTGGCGCGTATCGACTGTGTGAGCGTTTCGGCATGGTGCTTGGTCCCATGGTTGCCGTAGCCTTGATCACCGCATTCGGTTACAAAGGCGCGATCGTCGGATTTGGAGTCATCCTGCTGGTGCTGATCAGTCTTTTCGTTGTCATCGATAAATCGTTGGCAGATCGACCGTATTCTTCCTCGGAGGCTGGCTTGGCAAATGAATAAAACATCATCAAAACTGATGCGCAACTTAGCCTTTGCATTGGTTGTGTTTGTTGCATCGGCGGTGACGCAATCCGGTGTTCAGGCTCAATCCGATGGCATGGTTTCGGAACCGTTTGAAATTTTTGCCGTGCTTTGGCGCGGCGAAACAGATGTTGAGGATGGCTTTCGAGACTATCTCAACCAACGCGGAATTCCTTTCAATATGACGGTGCGAAGCCTCGAACTGGACCGAAGCAAAGCGCCGCCGATTTTGGAAGAGATCAAGCAGAAGCAGCCTGATCTTGTCTACACCTGGGGAACCGGGACAACGCTCAGTATCATCGGTCCGATTGACGCTGAAGAACCCGAAAAATTTGTGCAGGGAATCCCGGGATTATTCGTTCTGGTGGCCTATCCGATCAGTGCCAGGATTGTTGACAGTTTCGAACAAACCGGCAGGCCGGTCACAGGGGTATCCTTTCTCGCGTCGATTGAATCGCAGCTGAGAGCAATTCAAGACTACGGCAATTTCAGCAGACTCGCGGTCATTTACGACGATACCTCTCGCAATTCCCGCATTAATGTGACTTTGCTGGAGGAGGTGGCGCCCAAGTTCAATCTGGAATTGGTTATTTTACCGGTGCCGCGCAACGAGAATGACAGGCCGGATCCGGAACGAATTCCGGAATTGATCCAATCAGCCAAGACGCAAGGTGCCGACATTCTCTACATGGGGCCGGATTCGTTCCTGTTCCGGCACGCAAAAGTTTATACCTCAGAAGCGATTGCCGCCGGTTTGCCGACTTTCGCGTCGACGCAAGGCCCCCTGAAATCATCGCGCGCAATGTTTGGACTGGTCTCTGATTATCATACCTTGGGCAAACTCGCAGCGGTTCAAGCAGAGAAAATTCTCGTCGGCAATCAAAAACCGGAGGATCTGCCAGTTGCAAGCCTGACCCGATTTAAGTTGTGGATCAATATCGATGTGGTTCGGGAAATCAAAATGTACCCGCCCATGAACATGATAGCGATCGCGGATTTCAAGACGGCGACCGCCAACTAGAACACCGACCGCGCTTGGACTGTAGAGTAAGTCAATGCAAATTCGAACTCGAGTCAGCATTCTCAGCGTATTGGTTACGCTGATCGTAGGTGCTGGAATTGTGTTCGCTGCAATTCAGCGAGAAGACCTGATTGGAAAACGGTATTCGAACCAGATTATTGCGGACCAGCTGATTCTGTGGAACAAAATCAAGGATGGTCTGATTAGCGACATGCGGGACCTGACCTGGGTATTCTTAAATGACGGGGAGCTAATTTCCGCACTGGAAAGCAGGGATTCAGTCGAGCTTCAGCGGATCGGATCCAGAATCAACAAGCAGTTTGAAGACGAGCCGGCGGTCGACCGCGTCGAGTTGGTTTTCAGCGATGGAACACTGGGCTACTCATCGCAAAGCGCGGTTTTCCAAAGCGCGATTATTTCCAATTCAGCGATCAGTCAGGCAATCGAGGACGAAGAGCCGATCAGCGGTGTGGGTAACGACAAGCAGCGAAACACGTCCCTGGTTTATGGAATTCCTATATTTGGTGATGATGACGACGTTCTTGGAGTGGGTATTCTTGCCAGGAGCATTGAAGGCGCACTGGCGGAGATGGAAGAGGTCAACTTTGCCTCCGTCGTAATTGTGAATCGCCGCGGTCGTCTGCTGGCGTCGACCGGCGAAAATCTGTGGGATCGATACAGCGATCTGATTGACATCAGTGAAGCCAACGTGCTGCATACCATTGAAGATGATGGTCGTTACTTTTCAGTCATCGTATTGCCGCAAATTGCGGATTTGGGCGGTCTTGTTGGCCGGTTGCTGAATATCAGGGAAGTCACCGGGCTTGTTCAGCAACAACAGCGAATCAGTCGGAACACTGCGATTGTTATCGTGCTTTTCCTGGTTTTGGCAATTGTCGGTCTTTATTTGTACCTGCTGCATTCATTCACTCCGCTGACCGATGGTGTATCTGTGCTAAGTGCGCTGAGCAAAGGCGATCTGCAGGTGCAGATCGAGCGCGATACGGGTAAGGATGAAGTTGGATTGATTGCCAATGCGGTCAATGTATTCCGTTCCAATCTGCTGACCCTGGATCGCTTCAGGCGTTCGCGAGAACGACAGCAAGGTCGACAGCAGCGTTTCATCTTCAGAGAAATGAAAGGACTTGCAGACACTCTGGACGGTGAAGAACGGGAAGAATTGCTGAAAGAACTGCAGCATCTAGACGAAATCGTGGAAGGAGAGGCGAGCGTCAAGTCTGATACGTTTGCAGGTCTGAGCGACGACACAACCGCGGCCAGTCGACGACGGGATTCGGACAGTCTGGCGATGCTGGCGGTTGCTTTCCAGGGCATGTCTGGCCGGGTTAGAGACCAGCACCAGAGATTGCGTGATGCTCTTGCGACCAAAGAAGCATTGATTGCGCTTCGAAATGAACTCAATATTGCGACTCGGGTACAGCAGTCTCTTTTGCCGGCCAATGATGAAACTGAACAAGTTGCGAATAAATTCAAAATTTGGGGTGGCATGTGGCCGGCCAAAGAAGTGGGCGGAGATTTCTACGACTTCTTCCAGCTCGACGAGGAGCGACTGGCGATTGCAATCGCCGATGTGTCCGGCAAAGGCGTGCCGGCTGCACTGTTTACAGTGATGTCTCGTACCATGCTGCACGCCACAGGTTCCTATCTGTCTTCTCCCGGCGGCGCGCTGATGGCGATCAACAATTTTCTGGAACAGAATAACGATGAGGGTCTGTTCGTTACAGTGTTCTATGGTATTCTGAATCTGAAAACGGGGAATCTCGCGTACGCGTCTGGCGGACACAATTCACCCATAGTCAGTGACAGTCGCGGGACCCGGCCGCTTGAGCAGGCAAAAGGGATGGTGCTGGCAATGTTTCGGGACATTGAGCTGTGGGACGGCAGTATTGATTTGGAGCCAGGTTCCCGTCTCATATTGTTTACCGATGGAATTCCGGAGGCGTTTAATGCACAAGGTGAAGCTTACGGTGATGATCGCCTGATTGAGGTTGTCCAGACGTTGCCTGACCAGAGTCCTGAAGCGGATGTAAACATGATCGTGAATGCGGTCAATGATTTCGTTCAGGATGCGCCACAATTTGACGACATCGCCTGTGTCTCACTGCACTACTTGGGAGAGCAAGCAGAAACTATGGAAGAAGCAGTCATTGAAATCGCGAAATTGTCGCTTGTTGTGAAACACGACCTGGCAGAACTGGCCCGAATTGCCGATGACATCGAAGCCCATGCGCAAGAACATGACTGGCCGACAGCTTGGGTTCCCGCGGTGAATCTGTCGCTGGATGAATTGATCACCAACATTGTCAACTACGGATTCGCCAATCAACCGGAAAAGAAAGACATCGATTTGACGCTCAAAGTGATCGATGACAATCTGTATGTCGAGTTGATTGATGAAGGCGTTGCATTCGATCCTTTCACCGACGCTCCCCAGCCGTCGCTCGATGCACCGATTGAAGAACGTGAAATCGGCGGGCTTGGCATTTATTTTGTCAAGTCATTGGTGAACCAGACACGTTACGAGCGCAAGGAAGGGAAGAACTACACGACGTTGATCCTGTATCCGCCTGAATAAAAAACTTCTCGCAAATCATGCCGTGGACTTTCCGACCGAGTCTGAATTGGAAAATTCATCCGCCAGACAAGCCGATCTCGCACTGAGAGACTGGTATGCCTCGGTTGGCACACCCGATGTAAAGCACTTGCAATGGGCTGACTATGAGGAAATGATCGCTGCGGTGGAGGGCAGCATATCGGCCTGGCCATCCTGCTTCAAGTTTACGTACACTCATCCCGTAGAATTGCAGGATGGACGCTACAGTATTGGAAAACCCTACAAGGTGCCGCTGAATGTATCCGATGCGGGTGGTGACGGAATACCGATCGTTGCCGTTGGCGGACTTGTCAACGTGGTTCAGAGATTCGATTTCATGTCTCTGGATTCAAGACCGCGGGTTCGCGTAATCGGTCTTGACTTCGCCGGACGCGGCCGAAGCGGCTGGATGATGGAACAGTCCGACTACAAACTGGACACCTATGTAGAACAGTTGCTCCAGTTGCTTGACTTGCTCGAATTGAATTGCTGTAATCTGCTCGGTTCATCACTTGGAGGTTCGGCCATACTGCGATTTGCGGCCAAATATCCCGAGCGCGTTCAACGGATTGTGCTCAATGACAGCGGTCCATACATTCCGCTTGAACGCCGAGCCCGACGGGCGAGCGCGGTTGGGCGTTATTATGTATTCCACACCCCGAGTGAGCTGTTTCGTCGCACAGGCGCTGCCAATCGACACGTTGGCCCTTCCTCGGATGCAGTGATGTTACATAACGTTCACCATAAAACCCGGTGGTCGGAACAGGAAAACGGACGGATTTATCGTCATGATCTTCGTGCAACGTTGGCCTATAGAAATGAGGCGGTACAGAGTCTGGACCTGTGGCAGGAGTGGAATCAGGTGAAGTGCCCGGTATTGCTGATTCACGGAACGCAAAGCGATGCAACTTCAAGTGATACGATCGATCAAATGCGAAGGCATGAACATTTCTCGGTCATTCACGTTGAAGGTGCCGGACACACGCCTTCACTCGGTGATTATTTTCTCACGCGACAGATTGCTGACTGGTTGTTCGCTGACAAGCCTTTCAGCAATGACGTTTTTGTTCATCCGGCCTACAACCCGATACGCCTGTTTTATCCAGATGCCAGACGCTCAGAATAGACAAAATCGCGGGTTCATGTTTTTGCGCCACGGCACAACCGATGCCAATCAGAAAGAAGTTGCATGCGGCGGTGATCAAGACTCCGAACTGACGGATACAGGTCGTCAGCAAATCAGGGAAGCCGCTGGGGATTTGCGCAACGAGGGATACACACCTCGTCTGATAATCACGTCCACCATGAGCCGGACTGCTGAAAGCGCAATGATTATTAAGGAGGAGTTAAACCCCGATGCAGAAATACTGTACGACTCCGATATCAATGAACGCTTTCTTGGAGACTGGAACGGTCAGAGTCACACGGTCGTCAATCCGCTTCTTCTGGCCAACGAGACCCCGAACAACGGTGAGAGCCGCGCGGCATTTCGTGCTCGAGTGATGCGTTGTTTTAACCGGTTAACGAATCGTTTCGAGCATTGGCCGTTAATTGTCGGTTGTCGCGGTCATGCCCGGTTGTTGCTTGAAATGGTGCAGGCTTCAGATGCGGCTTTCTTTCCGAACGGAAAAATTCTGAAGGTGAGAACTACTCAGTCCGATGAATTTGAGGTACGGCAGATCGACAGGCTTTAGCGTCTCAAAGAGACGCTATAGACATGACCTGGGACAGTCTTGGCGATGGGACATTACCTGTTGACTCTGCATAATTCACGTTGCTGCAGAATTTTGGAACGAGCGCCAGCCTAGATGTCCGCCAGCGCCGATTCGCGAGTGTCGTGGATTGAAATAAGATTGCCAAACCCGCTGATCTCAAATACGTCCTTGACAGCAGGGGCAATTGAACACATCGAAAAGTGAATGTTGCGGCTCTTCAGGGTTTTAGCCAGCAACAGGATAACGCGCAGCCCGGCACTGCTAATATAACTGAGATTGCTCAGCTCCAGTATGACCGGGAGGTTCAAACCGCCAATCGCTTTATCAATTGATGATTGGAAATCAAGCGCGTTCTGACCGTCAATGCGGCCACCCGGCATCAGAATCAATGCATCACTAGTTTGTTCAGTCGGAATTTCCATTATCTTTCCTCATTATATACAAGAGTAGCTGTCGGGCATCCCGACTAGCGTGTGTAAATATTATCGAATTCATCCGTATCGTCACTGTCCGGCACGATCACAAACTCTGGATATGCCTCAATTCCAAGTTCAGCGACATCCTGCCCCAAATCTTCGACTGCAAGTGAAACTCGCGCCTTCATTGTCATATCCAGCACTTTCCACACGATTAAGGATGAAATAAATACAAAAGCGCCAATTGATACGATTCCGATCAATTGTACTGATAAATTGCCGCCAGCTGCGATGCACACTGCAATCGTGCCCCAGACCCCTGCGAACAAATGCGCCGGGACTGCACCGACAACGTCATCGATTTTCAGGGTTTCAAGAACCTTTACGCCGACGGTACTGACCAATCCGCCAACACCGCCAATCACGATCGCCCACTGGTGCGCAACGATATCCGGCCCTGCGGTGATTGCGACCAATCCTGCAATCGCGCCATTCAAGCAGGACAGCAGGTCAACTCGTCCCAAGATGGGCCTTGACACCGACATGGCAACCATGACACCCGCGGCTGCGGCCAAATTGGTGTTGGCCAATATCACGCTGATTGCGACGACATCGAGTGCGGAACTCATGGCGAGTTGAGACCCGCCATTAAATCCGAACCAGCCGAGCCAAAGAATAAAGACACCCAGCGTTACGGCGGGTATATTTGATGGAGGTGTATTCTTGACGGTGCCATCCTTGCGAAACTTGCGAGCCCTGGCCCCGACGATCACCGCACCTGCCAAAGCAGCCCAGCCTCCTGTCGAGTGAACGATCGTAGAACCGGCAAAGTCCTGAAAGCCCATTTGATTCAGCCAGCCACCACCCCACGTCCAGGCACCGACAACAGGATAAATCAGTGCTGTAAGAATCAGTGTGAACACAAAGAAAGTCCACAGTTTTACCCGTTCGGCCAGCGTGCCGGATACGATTGAAGCGGTTGTTGCGACGAACACCATCTGGAAGAACCAGTCCGACATCGTCGAGTAACCGGAATCGAGTACGGTTCCCAACCCGGCAGCGTCTCCAGCCAGCAGGGCGATTTCCTCGGCAGTTGAATTATAAAATGGTGTGAAGGTACCGATGAAATCTGCGACGTCAACATACATCAGGTTGTACCCGAGGGTATAGTATGCCAGTCCCGCAATGGCGTAAAGTCCGATGTTCTTCAGACAGATGACAGACGCATTTTTAGTACGTACCGAACCTGATTCAAGCATGGTAAACCCGGCACACATCCACATCACCAGGGCACCCCAGAGTATGAACGAGAATGAATTCAGAATAAATCCTGTTTCAGCATCTGGAGCGGCACTGGCAACAGACGGGAAACCGATTAGAAAAACTGAAAACAGAGTCCCGCCAGCACCGGGTCGAATCAGTACAGATCGCAAGGATTTACGGATTTGTTGATTTATAAACATTTTTGCTCTAATTGCCGTTGTTGACGGTCCCGAACGGTCGCAAGATATTGCTTTGCCCATCTTAAATTGTATTTGTTGCCGAGATTGATTTATAAATTATTCCAAGCGAATCAATGACAATAGCGAATATAAGAACTTTCGGAACACTGCAATGGCGATCTCTCCACTTTAGTGACACATAGCAAAAAATTATAAACACAATTCAACCATAATGAAAAACTGAACACAATGCCGCCCGGCGTACGTTCAATCACCATTTCAACGGGAACACTCATGGATGAGGAGAGGGACTCGGTTAGCAAAGTCATGTTAGGCTTGAAACATCTGAATGACGCGCAATCTACAAGGAGAGCGAAGCGGTGAGTCAAAAGGCAGTGCAGAACTACATTGCGAAATTTCTGAAAGGCGATATCTTCGGTGGAATCACCGCTGCCGTTATCGCATTACCGATCGCCACTGCTTTTGGCGTTGCGTCCGGTGTTGGTGCAGTTGCCGGAATTTATGCTGCGATCGCGATCGCTTTATTTGCCGCAATCTTCGGTGGCACTCCGGCCATGGTGTCCGGTCCGACTGCGCCAATGGCGGTTGCCATGGCTGTTGTGATCACGCATTCCGCGAACAGTTTGGCAGAGGCGTTCACAATCGTCATGTTTACGGGTCTGTTACAGATCGGGTTCGGGGCGTTCCGACTAGGTAAATTCATTGCCTACACCCCTTATTCGGTTATTTCCGGTTTTTTGACTGGAATCGGCATCATCATCATTTCAATGCAAATTCTACCGATCATCGGCGCTCCGACTGCAACTGATGGCATCAGGCAAACCATAGAAGTCTTGCCTGATGCTTTGTCGAGTATCAATCTTCACGCACTCGCAGTCACGGGTTTCACGCTTGCCATGATCCTGGTTTGGCCGAAAAAACTCCACCGGTTTATCCCTGACACGCTGGGCGCGTTATTGCTCGGCTCATTGCTTGGGATGTTCATTTTCACGCAAGCGCCGGTGGTTGGTTCCATTCCATCCGGAATACCGTCAATACAAGTTCCGGTTCTGGAGCCGGAGTTCCTGATTCGAATGATCGAGCCGGCACTGGTTCTTGCCATTATCGGCTCAGTGGAAACATTGCTTGTGGCACTGGTCGCAGATGCGATGACCAGAACGCGACATCAGCCAAACAGAGAAATTGTCGGGCAAGGAATTGCAAATATCTTTTCCGGAATGTTTGGCGGATTACCTGGTTCAGGTTCGCCTGTCCCGACCGTTGTCAACATCCGGGCCGGGGGAAGGACCCGGTTGTCAGGCATTTTGGTAGCGCTGATTCTCTTTACATTCCTGTTTGAACTCGGTCAATTGGTCGAACGAATCCCGCTTGCAGTCCTGGCTGCGCTGCTGCTCAAAATCGGCTGGCATGTCATTGACTGGAGATTCGTAAAGCGTCTTGCAAAGATCGAAAAATCCCATGTCACAGTCATGCTGCTGACTGCTGGTCTGACCGTGTTTGTTGATATTCTGACTGCGGTCGCCATTGGTCTGATTGTTTCAGGCATGATTAACGCGATGAACGCTGAACCGCTGGAATTGGATAACGTTATCTCGATCCCCTTGATCGACGATTTTGATACTGAAGATCCTTTCTCTGCTAGAACCGGATTGGTCAGAATGTCGGGACGCTTTACGGTCGCATCGGCGGGCACCCTATCGCATGTGATCGGAGAGGATATTCGAGAACACGAGATCGTGATATTCGACTTCACACCGACGGAATACATGGATGACAGCACGGTCATGGTGATTCGTCAACTCGTGCTCAGCTCATACGAAGAGGGCAAACCGTGTATTGTGATGGGTCTTTCGGACGACATGGCGAAAACCCTGAATTCGCTTGATGCGTTGCAAGAGATTGACAAGGCCAATTTTGTTGAGACGCTCGAAGAAGCGAGACAAATTGCTAACGATTATTTGCGTAGCAAGGTTTAATTCGGAACCAGGACGCCCTCCGATTGCAGATAGGTTGGTTCGGTTGTTGAATGAGATAGGGAAGTTGCGCTTCATACCGACGAGACACGCTTGATTCTGTTTCTTGGACACTTTGAGTGTCGGATGAAGACCGGGAGTTTCGAGGTTCTCTGAGCGATCGAAACGGCTCTGTCCTGGCCGAACAGGCGACGCGTGGCGTGTCATCAGCCCCTTGAATTTCTCAATTGATCGTTGGGAACAAACTGATTGTGAGAAAACTGCTGACCAACCAATGGTGTCTTGAATGTTGATAGCATGAATCGCCATCGACTCACTGACCACGGCTGAAGCACATTTGATACCGCGAATTTTTGAACACTTGCATCATTTGTAAGGGACTTTAAGTCTCGTTTGCAAACTTCGTTGCCAGAAAAGGATTCCTGGTGAATTACAGTTTCAAGTCGCTAAAGGGTGATCTCTTCGGCGCAGTCACTGCTGCTGTGATCGCATTGCCGGTTGCGCTGGCTTACGGTGTCGCGTCCGGTGTTGGTGCAGTTGCCGGTCTATATGCCGCAATTACGATCGCTTTTTTCGCTGCGGTCTTCGGAGGCACCCCATCGATGGTGTCCGGCCCGACCGTAGCGGTGACGGTTGCCATGGCAGTGATTGTCACACATTCTGCGGCCAATCTGGCGGAGGCATTCACGATCGTGATGTTTGCCGGTTTGATTCAGATCGGAATCGGCGCGTTCCGATTGGGAAAATTCATTGCTTACACCCCTTACTCGGTTATTTCAGGATTTTTGACCGGAATCGGCGTCATCCTCATCTCGATGCAGATTCTGCCAGTCCTCGGTACCCCGGCTGCGACCGATGGTATCAGGGGAACGATCGGCAACTTGCCCGATGCTCTATCCGACATCAACCTTCACGCATTTGCAATTGCCGCGCTGACACTTGTCATGATCGTGGTTTGGCCAAGAAAACTCCACCGGTTTGTTCCTGACACACTGGGTGCGTTACTTCTCGGGTCGCTGCTTGGAATATTGGTTTTTCCGCAAGCGCCTGTTGTTGGCCCCATTCCGTCCGAGATTCCGTCGCTGCAAGCTCCGGTTCTGAACGCGGGGTTTTTATTACGAACGCTTGAGCCGGCACTGGTTCTTGCGATTATCGGATCAGTCTATTCGTTGCTTGTGGCACTGGTCGCAGACGCCATGACCAGATCACGACATAATCCAAACAGAGAACTTGTCGGACAGGGCATTGCAAATATCGTCTCTGGCATGA
Source organism: Arenicellales bacterium (assembly GCA_965202615.1). Classification (GTDB taxonomy): domain Bacteria; phylum Pseudomonadota; class Gammaproteobacteria; order Arenicellales; family JAJDZL01; genus JAJDZL01. The sequence continues at coordinate 361,739 of OZ241837.1, read as the reverse complement.
TTGGCGGACTGCCCGGCTCCGGTTCCACACTTCCGACCTTTGTGAGCATCAGAACGGGCGGAAGGACTCGAGTTTCAGGAATTTTGGTGGCGTTGATTCTATTTACATTCCTGTTTGGGCTCGGAGAATTGGTGGAACGAATCCCGCTTGCAGTTCTGGCTGCGCTGTTGCTCAATATCGGCTGGCATGTCATTGACTGGAGATTCTTGACGCGTCTTGGAAAAATCGAAAAATCCCACGTAGCAGTCATGCTGATCACTGCCGTTTTGACCGTGTTTGTAGATATCCTGACTGCAGTGGCCATTGGTCTCATTGTTTCAGGCATGATTAACGCGATGAACGCTGAACCGCTGGAGCTGGATAACGTGGTCTCGGTCCCTTTGATCGATGAATTTGAAACTGAAAATTCCTTCTCGGCAAGAACCGGATTGGTCAGAATGACAGGACGTTTTACGGTTGCATCCGCAGGCACTCTATCGCACGTGATTGGAGAGGATATTCGGGAACACGAAATCGTGATATTCGATTTCACACCGACGGAATACATGGATGACAGTACAGTCATGGTGATTCGTGAACTCGTACGCAGCTCATACGAAGAGGGCAAACCGTGTATTGTGATGGGTCTTTCGGATTACATGGCTAAAACTCTAAATTCGCTTGCTGCGTTGCAAGAGATTGACAAAGCCAATTTTGTTGAGACGCTCGAAGAAGCGAGACAAATTGCTAACGAATATCTGTGCAGCAAGGATTAGGTCCAGAACCAGGACGCTCTCGGATTACAGATTCGAGGTGAGTTCTCTTGCCGACTGTCGATGTTCGTTCATAAGTTCTTGAACATCGAAGTCGACGATTTCACCATCCTCAACACGCCAGTTGCCACCAATCATGACCCGGTCAGCCCGATGCGCGCCACAAAGTACGATGGCTGCCATGGGGTCGCCGGCACCCGAAAATCGAAGCTCGTCCAATTTATACATCGCGAGGTCCGCCTGAAGGCCCACCTCAATCTTTCCGACATCACTTCGTCCCAGACAATGGGCGGAGCCTTCAGTCGCCCATCGAATCACGTCAAGGTGGCTTACCTTCGCCGACCCATACCTCAATCGCTGAATCTGAAGCGCGTGACGCACCTCCTGAATCAGGTTTGATGCATCCTCGGATGCCGAACCGTCAACGCCAATTCCAACACTCACCCCGGCGCGTTCCATATCGACTGCAGGACAAATACCGGAAGCCAGCACCATATTCGACCCCGGGCAATGCGATACGGCTGTTCCGTATCGGGCCATGCGCTCAATTTCGCCAGCGGAGAAGTGAATACCATGAGCCAGCCAAACTCGATTGTTCAGCCAGCCGGTTCTTTCAAGATAATCGAGCGGGCGACATCCGTACTGGTGTTCACAGAAGCGATTCTCATCCTCAGTTTCAGCAAGATGAGTGTGCAGCCTGACGTTTTTGTCGAGTGCCAGCCGGGCGGTCTGCTCCATGACGGATTCGGATACGGAGAAAGGTGAGCAGGGCGCGAGAACAATCTGTCGATAAGATCCCGGATTTGGATCGTGGTACGCATCGATTACACGCTCACAATCCGCCAGTATCGTGTCTTCATCCTGAACCGTGGATTTGGGCGGAAGACCGCCATCGTCCACCGACAGGTTCATGCTGCCTCGGGACAGAGCAACCCGCACACCTATTTCAGCGGCCGACTGAATCTGGATATCAGTGGCTTCCTCAAGTCCCCTGGGAAATACGTAATGATGATCTGATGCGGTTGTACAACCGGACAGCAGTAATTCGGCCAATGCAAGGCGGGTGGCGTTTTGGAGATGTTCGGGCCTAAGCCGCGCCCAGATCGGATAGAGAGCCTTCAGCCAATCGAACAGCTCTTTGTTGAGTGCTGGAGGACAGGCCCGGGTAAGCGTCTGGAAAAAATGGTGATGTGTGTTGATCAGACCCGGGATGACGACATGTTCAGAAGCATCGAAGGTCGAATCGCATGGAGAGCTCGGAGATTCACCTGCTTCAAGACACTCAGCGATACGTTCGTTCTCAACGACAATTCCCCCGCCGGCATGCTCGGCGAAAATCCGCAATGGATTTTTGATCCAGATTCGTTTCAATGAATTTACTTGAGCCAGTGGCTAATTTTCAGGTTTTTCTCGCCCGCTGTTATCGTTCCATACAAGTCGCAACGTCACAATCAGCACTGTCAACAGGACGACAAATCCGCTTTGGTGGATCAGTGCGACCGGCAGATGCACCTGACTGAGCAGCGTCGAGACGCCCATCGTGAATTGCAGCAATACGATCACCATCAGCAGGTCTGCAAGTCGTTTCAAAAGAGGCAGCGCAGTGCGAAATCTGCCAATCCACAGCACTGCGACTGCGATCACTGAAACGACGGCAAGCCAGCGGTGGAAAAACTGGATTGCAACGACGTTTTCGAACAGGTTTCGCCAAAAAGGCTCCAGCGATCCAATCATTGTCGGAATGAATTCGCCATTCATGTCAGGAAAGGTATTGATGACGAAACCCGCGTGGGTTCCTGCCATGAATCCACCGCTGACTTGCATCAATCCAACCAAAACGATGCAAATGACCGCAGTCGTGCGGAAATACGACCGGTCGGACGCGCTAATTTTCTGCTGAATCGGAATCAGACTCACGGCCAGCCACAGCACATAAGCCAACAAAATCACTGCGAGAGACAGATGTGCCGTCAATCGGTACTGGCTGACTGCGGGATTGTCGATCAGCCCGCTTGCAACCATGTACCAGCCCAGCAAGCCCTGGAAACCGCCCAGTACAAATATGGCAACCAGCCTGGCGGTCAGTTGCTTGCTGAGATACCCGCGAACCAGGAAGAAAATAAACGGTACGAGAAATACCAGTGCTACCAGTCGTGCTGCCAGACGATGCGCATACTCAATCCAGTAGATGCGCTTGAATTCCTCAAGTTGCATGTCCTGGTTAACAACCTTGAACTCAGGGAACTGCTGATAGTGTTCAAACTCGCTTGTCCACTGTTCAAGCGACAGGGGTGGGATGACACCTGAAATTGGCTCCCATGCCACGATTGACAGTCCCGATTCAGTCAGTCGCGTATAGCCGCCGATTGCGATCACACAATAGATCAATGCACAGACGACCAGAAGCCATGCGGCAACATGATGGGGATTTCGGTTTGGCAGAACCAGCACTGTCTGTTCGGGGTGCGCGGCTTTGCGCAGACTAGGTGATGATTCGCTGAAAGACCAGTGATGCGTTGGTACCACCGAATCCAAAGCTGTTAGACATGGCGAGGCTCACATCCTTATCTTCGATCAACTCCTGCACGATCGGGAAATTTTCCGCAGCCGGGTCAATATTTTCGATGTTGATTGATGGGCTCAGAAAGCTGTCGTCCATCATCAGCAGTGTGTAAATTGCCTCGTTCACGCCAGCGGCACCGAGTGCATGACCGGTGAGCGACTTGGTCGAGCCGATTGCAGGGATGACGTCGAACACCTGCTCGATCGCTTCAAGTTCCTTGATATCGCCGACCGGTGTACTGGTTCCATGTGCATTGATATATCGAACCGGCTGATCAATTCCCTGCAGCGCCAGCTGCATGCATCGCACCGCGCCTTCGCCCGAAGGCTGCACCATATCGTGTCCATCCGACGTCGCACCATAGCCGACGAGTTCTGCATAGATTTTGGCGCCGCGTTTGACCGCTGACTCCAGCTCTTCAAGTACGACAACACCACCGCCGCCTGAAATCACAAACCCGTCGCGGTTCGTATCAAATGGTCTAGACGCTGCAGCGGGTGTCTCGTTGTAACGACTGGACAGCGCACGCATCGCGTCAAACAGCATGGTCATGGTCCAATGAACTTCATCACCGCCACCGGCAAAAACGATATCCTGCTTGTCGAGTTGAATTTGCTCCATACCGATGCCGATGCAGTGGGCGCTGGTGGCACAGGCTGAACTGACCGAGTAATTGATGCCGCGAATCCCGAACAGCGTACTGATTCCGGCAGAATTGGTGCTTGACATCGTGCGAGACACCATGTAGGGGCCAACTGCTTTCGCACTTTTGGTTTTCAACAGCCTGGCGGCAAGTTCGAGATTTTCTGTCGATGCGCCGCCGGACCCCATAATGCAGCCGGTGCGAGGATGTGTGATCAATGCTTCCGGTAATCCCGAATCCTCAACTGCTTCCTGCATCGCAATGTAGTTGTAAGCAGCGCCGTTGCCCATGAAGCGTCGGGCTTTGCGGGGGATGACTGTGTCAACATCGATATCAATGCTGCCGTGAATCTGGCTGCGAAAACCGAGCTCCTGGTATTCCGGTACGAATATCACGCCGGATTGACCATCACGCAGCGATTGCGTAACCTCGGCGCGATTGTTGCCGATACTGGAGACGATACCGATGCCGGTTACTGCAACCCTTCTCATTTTCACAAGTTGAAAAGTCCGACCCGCAAGTCGGAACCCACGTAGATTCGCTGTCCGTCGGCTTCGACCTCGCCATTTGCGAGTCCCATGATGAGTCTGGCTGAAATGACGCGCTTGATGTGAATGCGGTAGGTCAGTTTCTGATGTTCCCGTGTTACCTGTCCACTGAATTTGACATTGCCGGAACCCAGGGCGCGTCCGCGGCCAGGTTTACCGAGCCATCCCAGGTAAAAACCGACCAATTGCCAGCAGGCATCCAGACCAAGACATCCCGGCATGACCGGGTCTCCGCGGAAGTGACAGTCAAAAAACCAAAGATCGGGTCGAATATCAAGTTCCGCTTCAAGCAGACCTTTGCCGAATTCACCGCCATCCTGTGTAATCTTGGTGATACGGTCGAACATCAGCATTGGAGGGAGCGGAAGCTGCGCATTACCCTCGCCAAACAGCTCCCCGCGAGCACAGGCGAGCAGGTCCTCATAGTTGTAACTTGATTTTGGAATGAACTTGCTGTTCATGTCGAAAACATCGGGGTGGCAAACTGCAAAATCAGAGCTCATGCACCGGAATCTACAAAAATCACGTGCAGACGACGGGGCCCGTGAGCCCCGTACTGGATGGTTTGTTCGACATCCGCTGTCTTGGACGGGCCGGTGATCATGTGTATCCCTCTCGAGTGCCCGGTGATTTGTACAGAAACGAGTTGCAGTGCGTCTTCCAGATGCCGTACAAGTTGGCCGACATCCATGATGACGACGTGGTTTTCCGGAACGAACAGATGCGTGGAGGAAACCTCGGGTGTGCTGGCTGCCACAATCGTTCCGGTTTCTGCGATTGCGCAGATGGCGTCCGTAACCGATACCGTATCGGTCTTGCAGGCCGTGCGTCGGTCAATGGTCCAGTCGTCCGGCCAATCAATCGCAAGCAGAAATTCGGTGTTTCCCATGAGCATTTCCGCAGGCAGACCGTGTCCGTCCAAAAACTCTTTGACCGCTCCAGGCAACTCTGAGTGATTCGAAACAACCTTATAGGTGCCTTTGACCGCGGTAAGCTTTTCAATAAACCTGTCAAGCAGTATTCCGTCGACCACCGGACGGGGTGGTTGAGAATATTTTATCTCGTCGAATCTGCCTGCAATTTCGGCCCGGTCAGATTCGCTGAATTGCTTCAGCGCGCTTCTGATGTTGCCGAGAATCTGCGCTTTAGTCGTGTCGGACCTGGCATCCAATTGAAAGCTTCCCTCTGCTCGTTTTGGCGAATCATTATAGACTGTCGATTAATCTGTAGACCTCACCATGACCGGTCTGCATCAAGTCTGTCAATGACGCTGACCAGTGCTTCGTTCGAGTTCTCGTTGAACCAGTCTTCAATCAGTCGATAGGCGATTGACAACGGCGTTGGCAATCGAAAATCATCGGCCGCGAGACCGCTGATTACGTCGTTGACGCTGCGCCAGTGGGCATCCTGCAGCTCGCCGTCATTCAGATGGATTGTTTCACTTGCGGCAGTTGCAGAAAATCCGAGCATGATTGAGCCTGGAAATGGCCACGGTTGCGAGGAGTGATAGTGAATCCGATCGATTTCAATATTGGTCTCTTCAAGCACTTCTCTCGCCACCGCCTGCTCGATGCTTTCTCCAGGTTCGACAAAGCCTGCAATGACTGAATAGCGTTTTGGAGGCCATGTTTTTTGACGGCCAAACAGGCATTTGCTGTCGCGAATGACCGAAACGATAATGGCGGGATCTGTGCGCGGGAAATGCGTGGTTTTGCATTTCTCATTCGTACACTTTCTTACGTGTCCACCCTGCTCCGGTTGCGTGCGGGAACCGCAGACTCCGCAAAATCGATGGGCTTCATGCCAATTGAACATGGCCTTGGCATAGGACAGCATAGAGGCGTCCCGTGCTTTCAGTCCTCGACCGCTTTCCCGAAGTCCGACAAATTCCTGGGTATCGCTGTTGAAACTGTTGGCCGCATCCGCATCTTTGAGCTCTGCGGCAAAATAGTGCTTCGCTTTTCGCGAGCCCAGGAATACCACGTGGCGCACAGCAGGTGTCAACTGACCAAATTCAGCTGCGTCCAAAAGGCAAGGTGACATTTTTGGCATGTAGCCGATCAGAAACCGGTTTTTGTGAAACAGAATGTAGCGGGAAGATGCGTCAGTCTGCAGGGTATGCAGCTGTTCCTGTTCCTTGCGTTGTTTGACCTTGCGGTCCAGGTCGCTATAGGTAAAGACGTTCAGCAGCGACCGTTGAAGTTCATCCATTTGTATCAGGCAGATGAGCGGTAACAAATTTCTTGACCTGTCCGAATCGCTGGACAACCGGAATCGAAGGATGCAACCCCTCGATCTGGTCTGTGTCAGTCAGCCAGGCGACAGCAGGCTTATTGTATCGAACCGCAAGTTCTGCTTCTGCAGCGGTTCCCCATTGACCTGGCAAAATGATGATGACATCCCCGGTCAATACATTAATGTGATTCCTGGAACTCGACAGCGTTCCCTTTTTTCCCGAATGCGGCAAATGCGTCATGATCGGAACCTCAATCCGGGGGTTCGGGTATCCGACTGGCGCATTGCAGGTGTTGTTCATATCGTCCAGCTGCCCGGGGACGATACCGATGACCAATCCGTGTCTTTCCGGAACGGTTGCGAACGCATGACTCACCGCGAGCATCACTCCACCGCCGCCTCCGGTCAGCAAATGCACCTTCTGCGAAGCCAGCCAGGTCCCCAGTTTAGCCGACTGCTCGATGTGAGAGTCACGGCCGGAACCGAACACAGCGACGATTGGCAACCGTCGATGGGCATGGGCAGAATGATGGTCAGTGACTGACGCTTGTGGCTGACTGCGCGGTGTTTGCAAATTCATGATTCGCTCGACTGAATTCCTGGATTGCAACTCGTTTCCACTTAAATTATCGGAATAACCTCGTCTAATGAATATACAATTTTCGTCTTCGAAATGCCGGTTTTCGCAAAAACAACATTTGATAAGGTGATCAATGGCTTACATTATTGATGGAAAAAACCTGGCGTCTGAAATTCGACAGTCTGTGGCAGATCAAGTCAGGATTCTTCAGAGACGCACCCAGTTCATTCCAGGCCTCGCGGTGGTATTGATTGGAGAAAATGCAGCCAGCCAGGTGTATGTCAAGAACAAGATTCTTCAGACCACCAAGGCCGGCATGAATTCATTTCGTCACAGGCTCGTGGCAAAGGTTTCTGAAGACGAAACGATCAAGCTGATTGAACAACTGAATTCAGATACCTCGGTTAACGGAATCCTGGTGCAGTTGCCGCTGCCTCCACACATTGATGTTGACAGGGTCAACAGCAACATTGATCCCGACAAAGATGTCGATGGTTTCAACGTCGTCAATGCCGGGCGCTTATCCATGGGAGTGGATGGACTGGTTCCATGTACGCCGCTCGGTTGCATCAAGCTGATCAAGTCCCACAAGAGCGACCTAGCCGGTCTCAATGCAGTGATCGTCGGACGTTCGAATATTGTCGGCAAACCGCTTGCGGCTTTGATGCTGCGGGAGCATTGCACGGTAACGGTAGCCCACTCGCGCACTCGCAACCTTGATCAGGTTTGCCGCGAAGCGGATATCCTGGTGGCCGCAGTTGGCCAGCCCAGAATGATCAAGGGCGATTGGATCAAGCCCGGTGCGACGGTTATCGATGTGGGGATCAACCGAATCGAATCAGAAGACGGTAAAACAAAACTGGTCGGTGATGTTGATTTTGATGAAGCCGAAAAAGTTGCCGGCGCCATAACCCCGGTGCCAGGCGGTGTCGGTCCCATGACGATTGCCTGTCTGCTGCAGAATACCGTGAACGCCGCCTGTATTCAGCACGGGATCAGCCAACCGTTATTGGACTGACTGTTTATCGTCTGCAGTCGGCTGCAGAAGCGTTCACCAGCAAAGCGCGGCAGCCGGAAATACATCACCCTTGGCGCCTCTCGGATCATAACCCGCTTCCAGCAGTCCGGTTTCAGGGTCCCTTTCGATAGCCAGCAGGAATCCCTCGGTCCAATCGGGCGCAACTTCGACCTTGTGCCCGCGTTCGCGCAAGTCGCCGATCGCTTTTTCACCAACACCGCGCTCGATTTGCACCTGGTTGGGAATTCGTTCGTGCGGGGCAAAAAACCCCGGTACATGCTGGCTTGAGAACTTGGGTGCTTCGATCGCTTCGGCAATTGTCATGCCAAACACGGTCCGGTTCAGTACAAACTGCAGCATCCACTGATCCTGCTGGTCTCCTCCCATACTGCCGTAAACCATCCATGGCTGACCGTTCTTATGGACCAGTGTGGGACTGATCGTCGTTCTCGGCTGCTTGTGTGGTGCGACAATGTTGGGGTGGTTTGCGGGCTCAAGATAAAACGTCATCAACCTGTTCCCGAGTGGCACACCAAGCGCTTTCACCACTTCAGAAGATTTCAGCCAGGCGCCGCTGGGTGTTGCCGACACCATGTTGCCGGCGCGGTCGATCGCATCAACGTGTACCGTGCCATGTCCCCATGATTTGCCGCCAAGTCGTTCTTCGGCCGGCAGCATGGCGCGTTTTCGAACCGGGTCCCCAGGCCTTACCTCAGGATTCGCTTGATGAGAATCGATCAATTCCGCACGCATATTTCCGTACGCGTCGTCCAGCAGCATGGCAATCGGAACATCAACGCGGGTCGGGTCTGCGTACCACTGTTCGCGGTCGGCGAAAGCCAGTTTGATCGCTTCGATAACGGTATGCAAATATTCGATGCGGTTGTGCTCCATTGATCGAATGGGGAAGTTCTTCAGTATCGACAGCGTTTGCAGCAGTGCCGGCCCTTGATTCCAGGGCCCGCATTTGAACACCTCGATCTCATCAAACTTGATGGATACCGCGGCTTCAATTCGTGTGTTGAACGCTTCCAGGTCACTTCTTCTCAGAAAACCGTTTCGAGTCTCGGAGTGATTGGTAATTTCCGTGGCGATGTCGCCTCGGTAAAATTCATTCCTCGCAGCTGCAATCTTGACTGCGCGATCACCGATGGCGGAGCGTTCTGTCATCACGAGCGTTTGCAACAGGTCCGCTAATGCGTCATTTCTAAGCAGTTGACCCGGTTCGGGCAGTTTATTGCCTGGCAGGTAGATTTCAGCGCTGTTTGACCACTCCTCTCGAAACCGCGCCTGTACATCGTTCACGCCAAAGTCCGGCATAAACAGCATCCCGCGGTGGACCGGGAAACCGTCGCGGCTGAGGGTCAATGCACTGGAGCAGACGTCTTCCAGCGACAGGCTGCCGAATTTTTCAAGTGCGCTCGTTAGTGCACCGAGCGCGGCAGGAACGCCCGCAGCCAAAATTCCGGTATCGGGGACTTCGTTCAGACCGCGTTGGCGATACGCCTCCACACTGGCGGTAGCCGGTGCCATGGTGTTGCCATTAATGACGACCGGAGCCTTGCGGTCGGCCATTTGGATCAGCATCGGGCATTCACCGCCGATGGTATGCTGATGCGGATTGACGACCCCTTCGACCAGTACTGCTGCAACCACTGCATCGACTGCATTGCCGCCTGCTTTCATCACGTCAGCCCCGGCATGGGCGGCAAGGTAGTGCTCGCTGGTTATTGCGCCGTTGGTCCCGAAAAGACGCGGGTGGAATGGGGCGGCGCGAATCTGTTCCTCATCCCGGAACCGTATTGCCATGGGCGCGCACCTCCAAAAGAAATCCGGTTTTTTAGAACAGTCCTTCGATTTGACCGTTGTCGCCGAGATGAATTGCGTTGGCGGCTGGAACCCGGGGCAATCCCGGCATGGTCATAATGTCCCCGCAGATGGCGACTACAAATCCCGCGCCCGCCAGCAGCCTGACCTCGCGAATTGGCACGGTGTGTCCCGAAGGTGCCCCGACCTTGGTCGGATCAACCGAAAAGCTATACTGGGTTTTTGCCATGCAGACCGGCAAGTGACCAAAGCCGCCGTCTTCCAGCTGTGCCAGGTAATTTGCCGCTTTGCTTTCGATTGCAATATCGTCAGCAGAGTAAATTTCTCTGGCGGTCGTGCGAATTTTCTCCTCCAGCGGCATATTGTTCTCGTACAGCAACTTAAAATCAGCCTGATCGGACTCGGCCAGCTCGACCACCTTGTGGGCGAGTTGTTCAGCGCCGGCGCCGCCATCGGACCAGTGCGTGCACTCATGGGCTTTGACACCAAAGCGCGCACACCGTTGTCGCACCACTTTCACTTCTGCATCCGTATCCGATACGAATCGGTTGATCGCGACAACTGCTGGCAACCCGTACTTTGCAAGGTTCGAAAGATGACGCTCCAGGTTCACGCAACCGGCTTCTACTGCTGCGACATTCTCTTTTTGAAGATCGGGTTTAGAAACGCCGCCGTGCATCTTGAGTGCGCGAATTGTAGCCACCAAGACGACCGCCGAAGGATTCAGCCCGGCGGAGCGACACTTGATGTCAAAAAACTTCTGCGCACCGAGGTCCGCGCCAAATCCCGCCTCGGTAATGACATAGTCGGTTAGTTTGAGTGCGGCGCGGGTCGCAACAACGGAGTTGCAGCCGTGGGCAATGTTTGCGAAAGGACCGCCATGGATAAATGCGGGGTTGTTTTCGAGTGTCTGTACAAGATTCGGTGCGAACGCATCTTTCAGGAGTACCGTCATCGGACCCTGGCCGGTCAGCTCGCTTGCAGTTACTGCAGAGCGGTCGCGGCGATAGCCGACGTTGATTCGTCCCAACCTTGCCTCCAGGTCCTTGAGATTACTGGCCAGACAAAAGATTGCCATGATCTCACTTGCGACCGTAATGTCGAACCCGCTTTCTCGCGGGAATCCGTTGGCAATGCCACCCAGGGAGCAGTTGATCTGTCGCAGCGCACGGTCGTTCATATCCACCACGCGGCGCCAGGTTACCCTGCGACTGTCGAGATTCGCATCGGCGCCCCAGTAGATTGAATTGTCGACCAGCGCTGACAATAAGTTGTGAGCGCTGCCGATCGCGTGAAAATCTCCGGTAAAGTGCAGATTGATGTCTTCCATTGGCACCACTTGCGAATAGCCGCCTCCGGCAGCGCCGCCCTTCATCCCGAAACATGGGCCGAGACTGGGTTCGCGCAGGCACACCATCGCATCTTTCTGGATCCGGTTCAGCGCGTCGCCGAGCGCGACGGTTGTGGTGGTTTTGCCTTCTCCCGCAGGTGTCGGAGTTATTGCCGTGACCAGGATCAGTTTGCCGTCCTTCTGATCGCTGAGGGAGTTGATGAAATCCAAATCAACCTTGGCCTTGGTATGGCCGTAGGGAATCAGTGACTGTTGTGGGATATTCAGCCGCTCACCGATTTCCCCGATTGGTTTCATCGACGCTTTACGTGCGATTTCGATATCGCTCTTTACCTGTAACACCTCGTTCTACTCCAAAATTAATGTATGCCCCAAATTGATTTCTGATGACCGAATAAATAAAAACGCGTGTTACCGCGCTTTGTCATCAGGTCCTGAATTCTTGTGATTGACTGACGCCAATAGGCTGCAAAATGATTCCGCCGCACCGACCTGACAGTTTGATTTCCGCTGACATATTGATCAGCAAATAAACGGGGTTCTGTCACGGTCAAAACGGGTGAATGATACTATAACTGCCACATGCAGTAGAGAAAAGAGCTGGCCTGTAAGCCGGGTTCTGTGCGATCGTTCAATCGTCAGCAGTCATTTATCTGGGACTCGTATCGCTGCGAGACTCTAGCGACCTACCCAAATCCAACGAGGGCGCGTTATCGGATTTCTATTTGGTCTTGCTCCAGGTGGGGTTTGCCATGCCAAAATCGTTACCGAGTTCGCGGTGCGCTCTTACCGCACCATTTCACCCTTACCCGGGCATATTGCCAATAAACTGGACCCATGCACAGGCGGTATATTTTCTGTTGCACTTTCCGTCGGCTCGCGCCGCCCAGGTGTTACCTGGCACCGTGCCCTGGGAGCCCGGACTTTCCTCCTGAAATAAATTCCAAGCGACTGCCCAGCCAACTCTTTTCGTCACAGCAAATTTTACAGCAACTTTCGTTGACTCAGCCTTACCCGACTCGAGTGAGTTTGTTCTCGACCAGAATCTCAGTTGCAATCCGGCTGGACGAGTTGCCGGATACTGCAGGTGTCGCCAATACGAAAATTTTTGCAGGTTTTTCTTTCAGTCTTTACCTGCGCTTTTCTCGCTTTCACCTTTTGCCTTATGCATCTTCAAGGTCTGCTTGTAAAGTGCATTGCGTCCCAGCCCAAAAATGTCAGCCGCAACTTTGGCGGCTTTTTTTGGTGAAAGTTCATCGAGCAGAATCGACAGATTTTTTTCCACTTCAGGACTGATCTCGTGTTTTTGCTCAGCTGAGTTTTTGACGATGACCACAAATTCGCCTCGATGGGACGCGGGTTGATCGCAAAACTGTTGTGCCAGTTCCCCGACACTGCCCCGGTGAATGTTTTCATGAATCTTGGTCAATTCGCGCACGATACAGGCTGGATGATCTTGACCCAGAACTTCAGTTATGTCCTTGAGTGATTGCTTGATCCGGTGAGGGGCCTCGAAAAATACAAGGCAGCAGTTTTGAACGGCAAGCTGTTCTAGTCGCTGGATTCGCGCCAGTCGCTTTGCCGGCAGAAATCCTTCGAAGTGGAATTGGCTGATTTCAAAGCCACAAACAGATAAAGCGCAGGTCAAGGCACTGGCGCCGGGAATGGGGATCACTTTTGCACCGCAATCGTGGGCACGTCGAACGAGCGTTGCACCCGGGTCAGAAATCAGCGGTGTCCCGGCATCGGAAATCAGGGCGATATTTTCCCCCTTGCGCAGTCGGTTGATGAGTCTGCCGACAGTTTTTGACTGGTTGTGCTGGTGATGAGAGACGAGAGGCGTTGAGATGCCATATCGGTCGAGCAATTTTCGACTGTGGCGGGTATCCTCGGCTGCAATGACATCGACCTCACCCAGAACTCTGAGCGCTCTTGGCGATATGTCTTCCAGGTTTCCGATCGGTGTGGCGACAACGTACAGTCTTCCAGGCTCATTCATTTGTCTGTCATCGCTAAGATATAATTTTGAAATGACCATTTCTCACCGAAAATCACCCGATTAACACTGTTTTTTGACCCGATTCGTGGTCTGTGTGAAGAACAATCCGCCATAGGTGAAAACTTGGAGACCTTTAGATATTTCCTGATTGCGGCTCTGTGCTTGATCCTGGTAAGTTGTGCGAGTCCGGTGCCGGATTCGCAAACTCAGACGACCGTACCCGATTTGCCGGATAAACCTTTACCGGCACAGATCGAACCGTCGCAGCCTGTCGGTGATCCGGATCAGGTTGAAAACATAATCATATACGAAGTTGCGCAAGGCACAACCAGCGTCTGGGGTTATTTGGCCGAGGCGCAAAACGACCCGATCACGCGTGATGCGAAACTTTTAAATGCGGCCGCCCTGCTTGTCTCCAAGCGACGCAATCTGGAAGCAGCGGAAATTCTGGGGTTGATCGATACGGAACAGCTCAATGTCACAGAGAAAATTGACTGGGACATTTTGCAGGTCAAGCTTCTTCAGGCCAGCAATCAGCACAGAATCGCGTTGCGGACACTAACCGGTCTGGAGCGGGGTGAGTTTCTGGACCGGGAGCGGCGTGTGCGGGTCATTCAGCTCAAAATCCTCTCGTATTCGAAATTGGACCGGTCCGTCGACATGGTCAGGGAGTTCAAACAGCTTTACACACTGGTATCCAACGAGGCTGACTTGCAGCTGCAAACTGGGCATCAACTGTGGACGACTTTACTGCAGCTGACAACAGACGAGCTTCGGGAGGTTTTGTCGAAAACTGAGAATCCGATCACCAGAGAATGGATTGTGCTCGCCCTTGCATTGGGACTTGACTCAGTTCGTGTCGACCCATACAAGTATGACCTTGCATTGAGGAACTGGCAACAGGAAAATCCAGAACATCCAGCCAATACCCTGATCGAGAGCGGAATCGCAACCGCTCCGTTTACCTATTCCAAGATCGTACTTTTGCTTCCCTTGACATCAGTCAATGGGCCTGCGGCTCAAGCGTTTCGTGATGGATTTCTTGCCCAGCATGAAGCCAACTCGAACCCGCAAAAGCCGCAAGTGGAGACGATCGATATCGGTGATCAGCCTGGCAACGCGACTCAGGCGTACTACCAAGCGGTCGACAGTGGCGCAGAGTTTATCGTAGGTCCGCTCGGAATTGCCAATGTCAACGAAATGGCGCAATATGCCGATTTCATCGTGCCAACCCTGCTGCTTGGAGAACCATCGCAGTCACTGCTTCCGGATCACGTGTACCAATTCGCACTGGCACCGGAACACGATGGAATCGAGGTTGCGCAGCGCGCCTGGCAAGATGGACATGTCAGTGGCGTGGTGATCAAATCTGGGCAGCAGTGGTCGCAAAGGACCACCGATGCATTCATGCAGGAGTGGGCGCGACTCGGCGGACAAGTCATCAATATCTACGACTATGAGCTGGACAAAAGTGATTATTCTGATGCGGCCAAGCAGATTCTGCTGATCGATGCCAGTGTCAATCGGTATCAGGAAGTAAAAGCGCTATTGGGCAAGTCAATGAATTTTGTTCCGCGTCGTCGGCAGGATGCCGATTTCATTCTTCTCATCGCCGACTCGAAACATGGGCGTTTGTTGAAACCTTACCTGGATTTTCTCAAGGCGCACGACCTGCCGATTTATTCCACCTCGCGCATATTCAGCGGGAGCATCAACAAAATCAGGGATCAGGACTTGAACGGAGTGCGATTCGCTGATATGGATTGGATTATCGACCGCTCGGACCGTATGTCGGAGATGAGAAAGACTCTTGAGGCAAATCGCGCACCCGTTCAGAATGTTCAGCGATTGTTCGCAATGGGTGTGGACACTTACAACGCCGTCTCCCGTATTGAAGTGCTGCAAGATAATCCGGGAGCGCGCTTCCACGGAGTAACTTCCATAATTCGCCTGGCAGAGGATAGAAGGCTATTACGCAACCCCCGTTGGGCGATTATCACCGACGGAATCCCTGAGCTGATTCCCGGAGCGGATGATCCTGAACAGACCTCAATACCGCCGGTCATTCATCAGTTTTTACCAATCGCTCTTCAAGGACGTTCCGAGTAGTAACCTCGAACCCGGCAGACAGATAAGTCTATTTTCAAATGGCTCTAAATCATTTAATTCAACCTATCACCAGTTGCTATCAACACAAGGTTTTCTTATGAAAGATTCAAGAAATTCAATCCTCAATTATTTCGGTTGCTCACCGACGCTTGCAAGCGCAATGTTTGCTGCCGTGTTACTTGTTTTCCCGGTTGGCCTATCACATGCGGATGATGCACCTGTCGAATCGAAAAATCCGACGGTTGAGCCTCGTGGAGTCATGCAAAAGATGGAAGACACGTCGATTACATTCAGAGTTGCCAACCTGATTGAACACAATAAGGATGTTAGCGACAAGGCAGAGATCAACGTTACGACTGTCAATGCAATCGTACTGCTGACAGGTAGTGTCAAAAGTGCGCAGGATAAACAGTGGTGTGAGGATACAGCCGCAGATCATCCAAAAGTGCTGAAGGTGATCAATGAACTCAAGGTTCAAAAGCGCAGGAGCGTCGTCGGCTTAGCGAAAGACAAGGCTCTGCAGGCTTCAGTGAAAGTTCGGATGATTGCTGAATTGGATGACGAAAATCCGACTGTACATGTCGTTGTTTATGCCAAGACGGTTTACCTGCTGGGTGTTGTGTCCCAAGACGTCGCTGACCGGGCGGTCCGGGTTGCCCGCGAAACCAGATCGGCTGATCGCGTGATTACAATTTTTCAGTTTAAAGAAGAACAAGAAAATTCATAATCAAGTTCGCGGTCAGGACGCGATCCCGTTCAGGAAAAAAATTGGAGCGGACGATGGGAATCGAACCCACGTAGTCAGCTTGGGAAGCTGAAGTTCTACCATTGAACTACGCCCGCTGAATACTGCAGCGAAGCACTACCTTAAGAAATTCAGAATACTCTTCGCCGAGAACTGCGAACTAATTATGGCTTTGAATCAAGTAAGGTTCAAGTTCTGCAAGCGCTTTTCTGTAGACATCGCGCTTGAAACTGATCACGCGGTAAGCCGGCGTCCAGTAGTTAACCCATTTCCAGTCGTCGAATTCGGGTTTAGTTGAACAGTCCAGGCAGAAATCGGATTCTTCACCGATAAACTTGAACATGAACCACTTTTGCTTCTGGCCCTTCAGCGTGCGTTTGCTTCGAAATCGAACGTATTTCTTTGGAATATCGTATTTCAGCCAGTCCTTGGTCGACCCCATCAACCGGACGTGTGAGGGTTTCAGGCCCAATTCTTCTTCCATTTCGCGGTACACCGCGTCCAAGGTTGATTCATCCTCATCGACGCCACCTTGCGGAAATTGCCAGCCATCATGTCCAATGCGTCTCGCCCACAGCACTTGGGCGCGATCATTGCAGAGTACAATTGCAACGTTCGCTCGATATTCGTCCCAGTCTGATTGGAATGAAGTTGCCATGTTAATGTCCACTGATTAGACAGAATATATTCATTGTATACAATTTCAACCGATTGTATACGATATTCAATATTTTTTCGTTTTGAAAATCTGGCGATTCGCAGATGATGTCGAACGCAAAGTTCGCATATGCGAGTGGGTGGCTGTGTACTAAAGCACGGAACATCAACAAACGGCCGACAGCTGAGAACTTCAACCTCTCAGATCGTCAACGTTTGTGCGATTCCCTAGCTGTCTGTCCTGCAGTAGCCCTTTAGTTTTTCGTAGGCGTCGGGGTCGAGCCAGACACCCGCCTGCCTGGCGGTCATTCGATGCTGGTGACGGCGCTCTCCCGGTAACCGAACGTTGTTCTGCGACAGCATGGCCCCAAACATCGTTTCCGCCCGGTCTGCAAACCCGGGAGCATAGGCATCGGGATCAATTGCAACAAAAAATTGTCCAACACCTGGAGGCCCGCCAGTGGTGTTGCCAAATGGCGGGGCATTGAATGACATGCTGGGACCACCCAGTCCACCGGCCAGCAAATCAACAATCATGGCCAGCGCAACACCTTTGTATCCCCCCGAAGGCGCCATTGAGCCTTCGAGTCCCGCTTTTGCGTCAGTCGTCGGTTGACCGTCCCGGTCCAGAGCCCATGTTTCCGGAATCGGCTCTCCTGATTTTGCAGCTTCAACCACATTGACCTTTGCGGTCGTACTGGACGACTGATCAATAATCAAGGGGTTGTGGTTTCGACGGGGAATCGCAAATGCCAGGGGATTGGTTCCAAAAAACGCACTCTTGCCGCCCCAGGGTGCAATTGCTGCCGGTGAGTTTGCAAAAGCCAGACAAACCAACCCCTGATTTGCGAGTTTCTCGACATACCAGCCGATCACACCGGCCGCGTATGAATTGTTGATTGCAAGTGATCCGATGCCGTTTTGACGGCTAACGTCGACAAATGCGTCGAGTGAGCACATAAATGCGGTATGAGCGAAACCGTTTCTGGCATCACACAGGACAACACCCGGTGCGCTCTGATGCCAGGTCGCACGCACCTTCCCGTCCACTTTGCCGCAGAGCAGGTGGTCGCAGTAGTGCGGAAGATAGTTGAGGCCGACGTTCCGAATGCCGTCCGCTTCGGCATCTCGAATCGATTCGGCAACGGGCATTGCGTTGGAGCGAGATGCTCCGCAGCCAACCAATGCGTCCAGGCTCAAATCAAGGACGTCATCCAGTGTCAAGTGATTCTGCATCAATCATACGGCTGCTGTGTGAGGCGGGTGGATTGACTAAGAGACAGTCTCGGTCGCAGGCACGTAACACACGCCGGTTCCACCCAAACCGCAGTACCCAAACGGATTCTTGGCAAGATATTGCTGATGTTCCGCCTCGGCGAAGTAGAACTCCGATGCATCGACGATTTCGGTGGTAATCGGTCCGAACCGGCCGCCTCGAAGGGCGCCCTCATAAGCCGATCGCGACGCCTGTGCCTGGCGCGACTGATTGTCGTTGTAGACATAGATTCCGGAGCGATATTGCGTGCCGATATCATTGCCCTGTCGCATACCTTGAGTCGGGTCGTGACACTCCCAGAACACCCGGAGGAGTTGCTGATATGAAACCTGCTCAGGGAAAAACACCACCCTTACAACCTCGTTGTGTCCTGTCAGACCGGAGCAAACCTCCCGGTAGGTCGGGTTGGGTGTAAATCCTGCGGAGTATCCGACTGCGGTAACATGGACTCCTTTCAGATTCCAGTACTGCTTTTCGACACCCCAGAAACAGCCTGCACCAAACATCGCAAGTTCGGTCCCTGCAGGGTACGGTCCAAACATATTCCTGTTGTTTACGTAGTGAATCTGAGAAGTTTCAATGACCGAGGGCCTGCCTTTCAAGGCGTCTTCGGGATCTGGCATAGCCAATTTTCTTTTGAAAAACATAATTACAACTCTCTTAACTATAGCAATGTTCAGGTGCCGGAAACTCACCCGATTTGACAGCGGCAACATAATTCCGGATTGCCGTTTGCACGTCGGCACTGTCTTTGAGAAAATTCTTGACAAACTTTGCCGGGCGACCCGGATACAGTCCGAGCAGATCATGAAGCACCATGATCTGGCCGTCAGTTTGCGGGCCAGCCCCAATTCCGATGACCGCAACCTCCATCTGTTCCGTGATGGTTTGTGCCAGCTCCGAAGGCACACACTCAAGCAAAATAAAACTTGCTCCCGCCTCCTGCAGCACCAAAGCCTCATCGATCATTGTTTTGGCCTTGTCGGGGTCGCGACCCTGTACCCTGTAGCCGCCGAGATGATTGACTGATTGTGGTGTCAGCCCCATGTGAGCACAGACCGGCACCCCGCGTTCAACCAGCAGCCTGGTTGATTCAGCGAGCCAGGCACCCCCTTCAAGCTTGACCATCTGTGCACCTTCCCGCATCAACAGGGCGGCATTTTCCAGAGTCGCTTTTTTGCTGTAATAACTCATAAAAGGCAGGTCTGCCATCAGGAACGCACCTTGATTTCCCCGGCGTACACAACGAACGTGGTAGGCGACATCTTCAATGGTGACCGGTAAACTGCTGTCGTGTCCCTGAACAACCATGCCCAAGGAGTCACCCACCAGCAACAACTCTACACCGGCCTCACTGGCAGCGAAAGCCTCACAGTATCCGTATGCGGTCAGGCATGCGAACTTTTCATTATTCTTCTTGAACTCTCGAAAAGAGTTGATACTGATGCTCATGTCTTGTGGGCGGGGGCATCCGATTCAGTCTGGTCATTTTGCCATTCAATGAACTGTGGCCAGTCACCGCCCCGGGGGTGTGCTTCAAACAGGGCAATCAGTTCGTGATGTATTTTGGCCGACTTGTGGACAATCTCTTCCAGCGTCATGCCGCGAACCTGTTTCCACATGTAGATCAAAATACCCGCCATAATCGGGTAGAGCAAATAAGCGCTAAATTCCGTCATGATGATCTGAGACTGATGTCGGGGTATTCAGCCGAACGCGTACCGCTGATTGGCCGGTTATTCTGGGCGTGGTAAGTAAAAACGACAGAAAGCTTTACGCTGTCAGATTGATTTCGCCCTGCGCTATGCAGCAATCTGCAATGAAAGAACAAAACGTCACCTGCGTTCAGCTCAAGTACTCTGGCGGTTTCGGTCAAAGCCCTGTTCTTCTTTAAATCGGTCCGGAAAAACAACGCCGCGTCAAATTGACCCCGGTCGTAGGAGCTTCGATGTGATCCGGGGATGACGGACAGAGAGCCGTTTTCCCGGTTCTCACTTCCCAAGGCAAGCCAGGCTGTAATGAGATCGGGGCGGTCAAAGCTCCAGTATCGAATATCCTGGTGCCATCCGGTCTCGCTTCCGTAGCCGGGGAATTTCGTCATCACGCAATTGTGATGGTTTTGACTCGCTTGAGTGTTGCCGGTTTGAAGCAGGTTGCGGACATGGCCGGCGACTGCTTCACCGGTCGCCCACTTTCGGAACACATCGTCCCTTGCAAAAGCGTGCAGCAACCTGCGAGGCGTATCGCCGCCCGGTGCATTGCGCGAAGCCGGCGCGCCCGGATAGTGAATATCGGCTTCGAATTCGACCGGTGCCAGAGCAGGATCAAGGGAGTCTTCGATCACTTGCTGCATTTCTCGACAGGTCGTCTCGTCGCATAGATTCTTGATCACCAGGAATCCGTCGCGTTTAAATTGAGCGAGATTCTTTCTGTTCAGCCACGCGGTGCGCTCGACTGCGTCGCCTTGCGAGGACATTTCATGATGTGATGAGTGTTGCTGGTTCGGCACTGCTGTCATTGTCCAATTTCAACGTGCGTTAAATCTGCTTCGTTCAATGATGAATATAAACCAATCAGGCGCTCTGAACAAACTCACGCGTCGAGCGCGTGTATCGCATCTCATAAACTGTGCTGCCTGCCCGCATTGCTTTTCTCTCGTAGCGTGTTTGCGGGCGTTTCGACAACTCTTTGATCGGAACCATGCATTCGAGTTGCGTATTGGCTTCGAGTACCCCTACAACCTGATCAGCATAATCGCTGGAATCTGTTGTGATCGTGATGGTACCTCCCTCCACCAATCGGTCAGCACAAAGATCAATGAACTGTGGGTTAATCAGGCGCCGTTTGTGATGACGTGCTTTTGGCCATGGGTCCGGAAACAAGATCATGAATTCATGCACACTGTCTGAACGCAGTTGATGCGAGATGACGTCCCGGGCGTCCGCAGTTGAAATACGGACGTTGCTGACATTTTCCTTGCTCAGCTGCATCAGGCATTTGCCAATTCCGGGTCTGAAGACTTCGATTCCCAGATAGGCCGTTTGTTCATTTTGCAGTGCTTGCTGGATGAGCGATTCACCATCGCCAAACCCGATTTCAACGGCGAATCTCTTTACCCCTGGAAAGATGTTCAAGATGTCGATTTTGGAATCCGAATAGGGCAATTGATAAACTTCCAGCAACTCGGTCAGGGCTTTCAGCTGGGCTCGTGTGATTCGACCTTCTCTGCGAGAATAAGTTTTGATGCGACCGTGTTTTATTTCCATTTCCCGCGCTATGGCCATTCGTTGAAAACTGTTTTGCAACCCTCTCTTTTCTCACTTGTGAGAATTGCCTGAATGTGGAATTTACCCTAAATTTTATGCCTAAATTGAACACGAGGGGTTGGCGTTGGAATCGCCCAAATCCGCAAATCGAACCAATTGATGATGGCTAAGCCGGTGACTGCAGCGGTTTGTTGCAGATTTTGGGCATGCTCCGGGTCAGCTTCCAGCCGAAACACAGACTGTCAAGCCCGTCAGCACGGAATAGCCGGCAAATGGCGCAACAGATTCGCAATCGGCAACAAAGCGCACGCAACGCTGCCTTCCGGCTCGCCTGTCATTCATTCAGAAAAATACTTCTCTTGACCATGCAATGAAGTGTTCCTCATTCTTGACGGGCATCACGCCAAGCGCTCGACTCATACAGCATTACCTTGCGCCGGATTTCGCACTGTCAAGTCTGTACCGACTAAATTCCGTGGAAAATTCGGTACCATTCCACGAAGTTTCCGATTCCTTCGTCAAAAGAAACTGACGGTGAAAAACCAAGTCGTGATCTTGTCAGTGAAATGTCAGCCAGAGTTTCCGTCATTTCTCCTCTCGGCCCGGATTCCAGATGTTTAATCGCTCGCATATTGAGATGTTTCTCAATTTCAGATATGAGGTGATGCAAAGACTCCGATTGCCCGGATCCAATGTTGAATTTTTGTAATGCAACATCGCCTGAACCTGAACTCGGAGGATTATCCATTGAAAGAATAATGCCCTGTACCGCATCATTGATATGCACAAAGTCTCTTCGCATATCACCAAAATTGAAAACTTGAATTGGCTTCGATTTTGCAATCAAGTCAGTAAACAGATAGTAAGCCATATCTGGTCTCCCCCAAGGTCCGTACACTGTAAAGAACCTCAATGCGGTCTGTTTCATATCAAAATTGTGGCTGTACACATGACTGATCAGCTCATCAGCTGCCTTGGTTGCCGCATAAACGGATCTTGGGCGGTCAATTGGAGAATCAATGTTGTAGGGGACTTGTTCATCGTCCGCGTAGACACTTGCAGAGCTTGCGAAAACAAAATGTTCAAATTCATCCGTGCAACGGCATAACTCCAGCAAATTTGCATGCCCAACAATATTGCTGTTCACTACCTCTAACGGAAACTCTTGCGAATATCTGACTCCTGCATTTGCTGCCAGGTGGACAACGTGTGAGAATTGACCATGTCTATGAAACACATTTTGCAATTCCGAAAAATTCGTGACGTCAGATTCGACAAAACTAAAATTTTGGAAAGACTTCAACCGTGACAATCTCGCCAGTTTTAGATTGGTGTCGTAATAATCATTGATGTCGTCTAATCCGACTACTTCGTCACCCCGTTCCAGAAGCGCAAACGATATTGCGGACCCGATAAATCCCCCAGAACCAGTCACTAAAATCGTCATTGAACCCAACCACCCTCAAATTACACTGTATTGGCGATTAACTGTTATCAGTTCACTCTCAAATATTTCACTGCATGCATTGTCAATTTGATTTTCATTGTTCCAAATAATTGAATGACGTTACGGCACGCAAGGAATTGTCAAATTGACGGTGATTCAAATTTGAAATTGCTCGGGCATTTCTGAAAATTTTTAAGGCAATTCATGTTCACGAGTAAGTTTCGATTTCCCCAACCCGAGATTTTGGTGAAAGTGGTGCGTGACGGGGGCTGAAAAAAAGCGGCGTATCTGGTTTGATGCAGAAAGCCAATTTTTGCAACCAACCAGGGAGGTACGCCACTGTGGATAAGGATACCCCAATTTCATTCCAGCGGAAGGAATAATATTGAGTATCCGCCGACCGAATTGATTCGGGACCGGTCCAGGAAGCTGCTGGCCGGTGGAAAGGAGGCTGAGGTGAACGAGTTTTTGCAGCACTGCACCATGAAGGTCGGCGCGGCGAGCATGTGATGGACTCCCAGACAAGGTCAGTGTCAACGCCGAGCAGAGTTTTAGCGGCTCGCGGCACGAATTGGATGGATGCTGCGTTGTGGATTCCGGCATATGAGAAGTTTGAGCGCCGACGAGCAAAATTTCGTGCGCCTCGCAGCTATGTCAGTCGGCAGCTGATCGCGTTGAGCTTTGCTGAGCAGCAGCTGCGGTTTTTCCGCGGCCTAGTCCATGGCACCCTGGATCAGTGCCGATGCTCGCGCGGCAGCCAGGCAGATCAGGCCATGCAGGCCATCAAAGCATCGGTTGCGGAATGCTTTGTCGCCAGCCTACGACTGGATGCCGTCACCATGAAACTGGAACATGACGATTCTCTTTTTTTCGGAATTATGCAAACCGGAATTTGATTGCCGCAACTCAAGTTAGAATTTAGCCGGTGTCAACTCATTCATCAAGTGCTGGATGGAACCGTTTCAGACTATTTTTCAACAGTGAAATTATTTTCAACGCGCACATTCGCATGTCCGATGGGTCGCTTCTTGTGAGACTGCGTGACGAATACGGTTCCCAAATTCCGATCAAGGGAGCTTTCTGCCCTTCCCGTATATAAATTCTGCGACCTGGTCAGCAATCTCAGGGTTGCTGAGCGCATACGCAATATTCGCTGCAACATAGCCTGCTTTGGTACCGCAGTCGTAACGCGTCCCTTGGAATTTAAGTGCACGCACAGATTCTGAATCCGCCAACTCGTTGATTGAATCGGTCAACTGAATTTCTCCTCCAAAATCAGATTGCTGTTCTTCCAAGAGTGCAAATATTTGCCTGGATAAAACATAGCGGCCAATGGCAGCCAAATTCGATGGCGCCGAATCGGGTTGTGGCTTTTCAACTATGCCTGCAATTTGCACAACGTCGTTTTCCACAGTACCCGGAACTACGATGCCATAACAATTCACCCTGCTGTGGTCCACCTCCTCTATTGCAAGCACTGAACCGCTGTACGCATGGTGCACTTCAACCATTTGTTTCAAGCACGAAATATTGTTTAGCACAAGATCGTCTGGCAAAATGACTGCAAAATAATCTTCTTGGGCATATTCTTTCGCACACAACACCGCGTGTCCCAAACCCAATGGCTTATCCTGGATCACAAAGTGCATGCATTCTTTGCTCAACGTACTATTCCGAACGGCATTCATTTCCTTGCGCTTGTTATTTTGATTGAGAACTTCCTCCAGTTCCGCATTTCGAGCAAAATGCTTATCAACCAGACTTGACTCAGTCGAAACTACGAAAACGAACTGGCTGATACCCGCTGAGATGGCCTCTTCAACCGCATACTGAATCAGCGGGCGGTCCACAACCGGAAGCATCTCTT
Source organism: Arenicellales bacterium (assembly GCA_965202615.1). Lineage (GTDB taxonomy): Bacteria > Pseudomonadota > Gammaproteobacteria > Arenicellales > JAJDZL01 > JAJDZL01. The sequence goes on along the minus strand of OZ241837.1, from coordinate 336,856 downwards.
TTGACACTGCTTTCGTCGCAGGTAAAAATCGTGTACCCAAACCAGCAACGGGAATAACGACGGTGCGAATCGAAGAAGTCATATGTGCTTCGCAATTGGAATCATGTATTGGTGACTCGAGTTTCGGAGTTGAAATTCCAGTCTAAATCATTCCGGCGCAAGGCTTGAGTCATGTTCCAGCCTCATGGTGACTGCATCCAGCTGCAGCTGGCGACGGAAAATTCCTCAGCCGCTGCGCCGGTCGCCTGCATGATCTGATCGGCCTGGCTGTCAAGCCAACGGCGGAAAACTGCCACAGCCGCTCAGCAAAGCCGCTATTCGGTGACGGCAAAGGAAAAAAATTAAAAAAATAATCATTGGTTTTAACATTAATATTCGTATCGATTTGTTGTATAAATCCGTCGTATTCTTAAAATTGACTTTCAAAGGAATCACTAACAGTTTGTTGTGAAAACTGAATTTCGACCTGAAACTCTCAATGCCGACATAGCGATGATATTTAATCGAATCCCACAACAACTCTCCCGAGCGAAGATCGGGGGGGGGCACGATCAGGCATTGGTAGTCCCATAAGTTGAGCGACTGATGCCCGCACAAGTAATAAATATTCGGTGCGGAATGCAAAATCAGCACGTCAATTTGACGTGACTCCATTACTTTCCTGGTATTGTGAAGCCGCGTATCGAATTCGTCTGTCGGAAATACTGTTTCTCGTGGAATTGCCATTAATTGATCCTACGGTGAATAGTTCGTATCCACTACCAGCACGCGTCGGGCGATGTCGCCATATGCGGCTTTCCATGCGATTGCGGCTTTGACCACAATTATTCTTTGTTCTTCAGGCTCAATACCCAGGCACCTTAGCTGCTCTGCATCGAATGGCATGCTGCGCTTGGAGGTGAGCACGATTTGAACACCGTCGGATTCCACCAGCGCGGTGCGTCCCATCGAGGTAATATACCCCGTCATATAAGATCCCTTGTGCACGTATTCGCCGTCGGAGATTGATTTGACCGCCACTTTCGCTTCGACTGGAGCACCATGCTGATCGTCAGATTTGTCACCGATCTTGGCGACGAAATGCTCGCCGACACCCGCCCGTTCGGCCTGCTCGACAGTTTCCGGATCGCAGACGACGATCACTGATCGGTCCGCCCTTGATTTTAGCAATTCCCTTAGTACGCCTGTTCCGTCACCGGCACTGCCGCCTCCGATGTTGTCGGCCGGCTCTACGATGACGACAGGAAATTCCGCAGAAGCGGCGGCCATTTTAATGCTCTCCTCGACCGACAGAATATCATCGTGAAATTCAAGCCTGGCATCCCACAACTGCGATGCGACTGAATTGGCGCCGGAGTTCACCGCAGCCGCGTCGTGACCATAGACAACAACCGAAGCGCTCAAGTGAGCGACATCGCTGTATGGAAACCCCATTGCCACCGACGCTCAGGTAATCGCAGGATTGGACTCCAATTCGTGCAGTCGCTGCATGACTTCAAGCATCGGTGCAACGTCGGTTTGCTGTTTGAGCGGTGAAGTCAACAAGGGCAGTTTGCGAAAGGCGCAACGAAGTGTGGACTTGTCGGACATGAGCTGCGCAATGACGCGAATGGACTCCGCACCCCGCTTCGCCATGTCAACATGAGGATAGGTGTCGTACCCGATCAGTGCAGAAGCGCTTTGCCCCATGCTTTCACTTAAGTTCGCGTGGTAATTGAATGTCGCTACGATTGGGGTGTGATTACCGACGACCTGTCGAACCTGTTTTAGGATGTAGGCATCCGCATCGTCAAAATGTTCCGCGGCTGCGGCACCGTGCAACGCCAAGGCGATTCCATCGAGCGGCAGGGATTTGCGGATCAGCCCAGTCAACTCGTCAACCAGTCGCAGGAATGAGTCCTGTTCAATGATTCCGGAGGGAACTGCAGCAGCGAAAAAGGTCGGAACAGGGTCGAATCCAACCTTGCGTGATTCGGAAATCATGCCGCCGAGTTCGGTATTGGTATTGCTGTAAAAATCGATCAGTTCTTGTTCCAAGGCAAATTGATAACTCTCGAAATCGCTGTAGCGGGTGACATCCGAAGCAAAGGTGTTGGTCTCGTGCCAGATTCCACCGATTGCAATTCTCGGATTTAGTGTCAATGACGCCTCTGAATCTCTCATGTACGACTGTATGCAGCGAACCAATAATTTGAAATTGTAATCGACCGGATTACTACTCTGGCATCGGCTGACGACCCTCGGCTATTTGTCCCTTGCTGATGAAGAGTTTTGAAAAAAGCAACAAATGCTGATTTGTTGGTTCGGTCGCTGCCGGGTTGGGATTTGAAAGATGGATTACATCTCCTGGTTGCAGGCGCCGCGTTGCCAAACGAGATGCAAAGCTTTAGAAAATATATTTTTATATATTTAAAATTATCATGATGTTATTTTAAACATTTAATGATAAATACGAATTATATTTTTTGGTTAACTTAAATCTGTTCAACTGATTTCATTCGGAGATTGACAAGGGATGTCAAATTTCAAACATCAGGAAGATAACCTGTCTCCGTCATTGCGAAAGACCGCTGTCGGACTGACAGGAATACGGAAGCGGCGGTTTGCGTACGCCCACAAAATTTTAAGGGGGGGGGGAAAGGAGTCATTAACCCTCACGGCGAAAATCCGTCCGCCACATCTTATGACATCATCCTGCACAGTCGATTCGTGCGTGATTTGTCTTTCGAGAATTTTGTCGCGCCTGCTCTTCCCACTGACCCTGCACCGGAGTTCGACATTGATGTCGGGGTGGACAGCAGGCAATACCAGGATATGCATGAGGTTCTGCTATCGGTCCGGGTAACAGCCAAGTGCAAAGATGAGATATCTTTCATAGTTGAATTGCAGTACGCCGGTCTATTTCAGATCGACGGGCTAGAAGACAAGCATGTGCGCTCATTCCTGCTGACTGAAGCGCCCCGGCTCCTGTTTCCCTTTGTTGACCGAATCTGTTCAGATTTGGTCCGCGATGGCGGATTGCCGCCATTGTCCTTGACAACCCCGGACTTCAACTTGCTCTATCAGCAGCAAATGAGTTCGAACAATAACCCTGTGACACAAAAAGTTGGCGATAAGCTACTGCATGGAGAAAGCTATGGAAAAGCGCACAGTACGTAGACGTGAACCTTTGCTGAAGCGCGAAGACGATTTGCGACCATCATCGCGAGTTACGGCGCCGCATTTGCGCGAGAAACGGCATGGCAATGAATGGTGGTCGCCGGAAAAGCGCGACCGTTCCGCGTCACGCTCACAGCTGGCCGTGAGCGCGCTCGGAATGTACACCATGATTTCCCACTCGATGACACCCATATTGATGAACAGCGCAGCCACGGCAGGTGCAGGCGCCGGGCTCGCGGCGTTATTCGCGTCTGACGATGTTGTTGCGCAGCAGGGCCAAAAGGGCGCAACGGGCGAGAAGGGCGCAACGGGCGAGAAGGGCGCAACGGGCGAGAAGGGCGCAACGGGCGAGAAGGGCGCAACGGGCGAGAAGGGCGCAACGGGCGCTGCGGGCACTCCTGGCCCAAAGGGCTCTCAGGGCGCAACCGGTCAAAAGGGCGCTCAGGGCGAAACTGGCCCAAAGGGCGATCAGGGCGAGAAGGGCGTTCAGGGCGATCCGGGCCAGAAGGGCGAAACGGGCCAGAAGGGCGAAGTGGGCATTACGGGCGCTGCGGGCACTGCTGGCGAGAAGGGCGCTACGGGTGCGACGGGCACTGCTGGCGCTCAGGGCGATAAGGGCGCTAAGGGCGAAGTGGGCGCTACGGGCGCTACGGGCGCTACGGGCATTGCTGGCGCTGCTGCCGATAAGGGCGAAGCGGGCGCTCAAGGCGCTAAAGGCGCTAAAGGCGATACTGGACAAAAAGGCGGATTCGCTCCAATAGACGCGGCTCAAGTGAAATCTGTTGTCCAAGAACTAAAGAGATCAGGGAATGCGGATCACGTGAGAGTTGGCGAGTTGCTCAATGAACTTCTGAATGAACTGGAAACGAATGAATCCGTGCCAGCTAGGCAATCGTCTGATAGTGACAGCCAGCTATCGCTGAGATTTGCCTCTGATCAAAATTCCGTGCCAGCTAGGCAATCGTCTGATAGTGACAGCCGGGTATTGCTGAAATTTGCCGCTGATCAAAATTCAGACGACCGTTTGCGCTCGGCTGCTATGATAGGCAGCATCTCGGCGAATGAGCGGGACATCAGGGCGAATGAGCGGGACATCAGGGCGAATGAGCGGGACATCTCGGCGAATGAGCGGGACATCAGGGCGAATGAGCGGGACATCAGGGCACTGAATGCCAAGTACCGTATATTGCGCTCCGAGAATCGCGAAGGAACAGCTGTCGCCCTCGCTTTAGGAGGAATGCAAGTACCATTGGACAGAGACAATGCAGTAAGCATGCGATTCGGTAACTTTGAGGGGGAAAGCGCTTTGGCAGCTGCTGGAGCGTTCCGAATCAACGAAAACTGGAGGGCTGATTTTGGAGTGGCATATGGGCTGCGACACAACCAATTGGGCTACAGTGGCGGCGTCACTTTTAGTTGGTAGGATCTCTAAGCAGCTGATTGATTCACTGGCACGAGTGGTGCTCCTCGGTTTGCCGCACTGCGATTCTCCGATATGCAGGACATTCAAACATTCATGGCCGCACCGCCAATTCGAGTGGCCTCGCGCACACTCAAAAACGGATTGCTGCTCGAATGCCAGTCTATAGAAACCTGTATCGGCTGCACCGCTTCATTTCTCGACTGCTAGATTGCAACGACTGCTAACGTACAACGGCGCCAAGGTTGACGGGGTGTGGAGGGAAGTCGCTCCAGATATCCTCACCATACCATTTTGGAAACCGGATTTTTGTCAGGAGCTGGTAGATGCCGCGGAACTGCTTGATGAGTTCCGGCCCTATGGTCCCGACGTCGACAACAATGCGGCGCCTGGACAGGAACTTAGAATCAACCGCATAAGCCCACGCTTTGCAGAACATTTCGAGGCGCATTTTCAAGAGAAAGTTGCCCCAATCCTGAGAGTGCATTGGTGGCCGTTGAAACTCGGGCTGACGAGAATGCCATTTGTGCTGCGCTATTCTCCAGATACGCAGGCTTCTCTTGACCCGCATCACGACTCAGCTATGGTAAGTTTGGCAATTCCGTTAAACCACGGCTACGAAGGAGGGGACTTGACATTTCCGCGTCAACACTGGGACAGTCGCAATGTGGATGTGGGCAGCATCATTGCTTTTCCCAGCCGCGTCACTCATGTGCATTGGGTAACGGCAGTAACTTCTGGTACTCGTTATGCTCTGACCTGCTGGCTTGCTGCTCCGAACGACCCGCCGCACGACGCCATCTTATCCTGATGATCTATCCCCCTGTCATTATCGTTCACCTGTCACGGCACAAGGAACGGCGGCGCCGATTGTCTGCTATTCTCAAACGGCACGATTTTACCCAAGTGACGTGGCTGGATGCGATTGATGGACGAAAACTCAAGCCATCGCCTCCCTGGCAGGCGTCCGGTTTGCCGCCAGTTACCGCTTGGCAGAACTGGGCAGACCCGTATGCCCGTCGGGCGATGACCCTGGGTGAAGTCGGGTGCGCTCTGTCGCACGTTATCGCGTGGCAGAACATTGCAGACAGTGGTTATCCCGCAATCGTGCTGGAGGATGATGCAATTGCGGTCGAATCCCTGGTCCAGGATTTGCCGTTGCTGATTAACGATCTGGACTATCTGAATTTCGAACTGTGCTATTTGGCCCAACGCAATGCTCCAGGGCCAAAACCGCTGTTGGGAAGACATGTTCACGTGGTCGACTATCATCCGGTATGGACACTGGCTTACCTGCTAACGCCTGCGGGTGCCGAGAAGCTTCTCGCAAGCCCTTGGCAAACGCATTTGATTCCCTCCGATGAACTTTTGCCAGCCGTATTCGGTAAGAACCGAAATCCTGAAGTTAACGATATTTTTGCGAACAGCAGCGGCCTGGTAGTTTCCAGCAATCAACGTTTTTTCACTCCCGCAGACGGGTCGGAAAAGAGCGAAACAGAAAAAAGCCAGCCTGTACGGGAAGCAAAGCCTGTGTTGAGCGCTTTTACAGTGGCGACCGAAAGATTGCCGGAACTGCAGCGGCTGCTGAACTCTGGTTTGCGCTATGGATTGGAAATCGAACCGTTGGGTCTGGGTACAGCATGGCGCGGAGGCGACATGTTCAATGGACCGGGCGGAGGGCAGAAAATAAACCTGCTGCGCCCAGCATTGCAACAGCTGCCTCCGGAACAGCCAACGCTGTTCGTAGACGGGTACGATACCATAATTTGCGGGCACGCCGCGGATATCGTTGCAGCTTGGAATCGCACTTGCAACGGTCCGCTTTTTGCCGCGGAAGTCTACTGCTGGCCCGACAAGAACCGGATAGACGACTATCCTCAGATTGACACGCCGTACCGCTTCCTGAATTCCGGTGCATTCATTGGCAAAGCCGGAGACTTGCTCGGCATAATCGAAGACAGCATTGATGATCATGCGGATGATCAGCTCTACTATACAGAGCGCTTCCTGTCTGGAAAATACAATATTGCTCTTGATTCAAATTGTCAATTATTTCAATGTCTCAACGGCGCTTTGGACGATGTGCAATCAGATGAAGGACGAGGCATGCTGTTCAATCGGCGAACGGAAACCTGGCCGGCTGTGATTCACGCCAACGGTCCGAGCAAATCATGGCTGGAAAAAGACGGCAGTGCCGTTGGCGGGCGCTGGCGCAAATACTACGGAAAAATGCCGTGAGGGGTGCGGTCTCTTCTTTCCTTATTTCGCCTGGCAGAACTTGATTCTTCCCCTTGTCAATTACATTTCAATTGCAGTCGTATTGGGTTTGCGGACCGGTTCAGAACAGTCAAATTCAGATTTTCTGGTATGGGATATCAGTGATGGTACAGAATAGTTTCAACGGCTTGCTGAAGTCATTGATTTGGTCTCGCGTTAAACGAATATTCGATTGACTTTTGCCATTTATCAGCTTATTTGCATCTGTGCAATCAAGCGAATTTTTGAAACTGGGCAGGTCCGCTTCATGAACTGCAGCCCTGCACTGGCACCCTTGATGTTATTTCCTGCTTTATTCCGAAACAACTTCTCAAATCGTTTTGTATTTTTGTTTCAGATCGCACCGGAAAGAAAAGCGGCTCAGTTTCCTTTTAAAGCAGACCATTCCTGCAGTCTGTCAGCAATGATTCCGGAACATTCCTGCGGAACAAACTGACAACCTGCACTCGGCCAGGAACCCGCATCTGGCGGGGCGCATCAGCACCTGCAGGAGTGCCCGCATGCAGATGAGCGCCGGTTTTATCTGCGGTGCTGCGCGAGGCACGCGGCACCATTGCCGCCGTATGTCTTTTCCCAAATTGAGCCGCACCGATTGATCGAAGCCGCCGGACTGGTCAGACGGACGCGATGAAGATGGACAGCTGCTTTTTCCGCACGCTGTTGCTGTTGCTTTGCGGCACCGGTCGGCAAGGGCGGCTGATGCAGATCAGGCTGCGATTTACAAGGCAACGGGTATTTCAGCGCCGCCCCGTCACCTGCAAAACCATCATCTGACCCTCATTTCGAAAAGGTCGCTGGCTTGAAACTGGCCGGCGATGATCGCTTTGTAGTGCCATTGGATTTTTTTAGTTTTATAAAAACAAGAGCTTATGTCACTGCTTGTTAGACTTTGGCTAAGTCTTATGCTCAAATCGAACACTGCTGGCAAGGCGATGAACTCCAAGACAGGGAAGTGCAAAATGAATCCAATTTTCCGATTGGGGATTGTATAAATCGCCTAAAATTCAGTGGTAATTGCCTTCAACCATCAGAATTCAAGCAAGCGGATTCGTTGTCGAATCTGAATAACCATGCAAGGGCAGTTCGCCTGCTTTAGCCAAATGGAGTGGCGGGATGGCTGATCGTCACCAAAGAGGCAAAGCGCGTGCCAATCGACTTGCCATGCGGCGCGGTGGAGCAGGTGCCGGTCCATCTCGTGCGATATGGCCGGGAATTTTTGGCGGAAGCTGTCGTCCGTTCAGTCAAGTTGAAGTCGAAAGAATTCACCAAACTGTCCTTCAGATTCTCGAAACGGTCGGACTGCAAAACGCATCTCAGCGTTGTATCGACACGGTCGTCAGGGCCGGTGGCAGAGTCAGCTGCGATGGCCGGCTGCTGATGCCGGAGAAACTTGTCGAGGAATCGCTGCGGATTGCCGGACGAGGTTTCAAGCTTTGCGCATTGAACCCCGAATACGATATAGACCCCTCACAGACCCGGATTCATCTCGGAACTTCAGGCGCTGCAGTCAGTGTGGTGGATTCGGAAACTCGCCAGATTCGCGCCTCCACGCTGTCTGATCTCTACGATATGGCAAGGCTCGCCAACGCTTTGCCCAACATCCACATGTTTCAAAGAGTCTGTGTCCCATGCGATCTTGAAGATCCAAGAGAGATGGATTTGAACACCGCCTAGGCGTGTATCGCCGGCACTTCAAAGCACATTGGCACCAGTTTCGTTGATCGCTCGCACATGGATGAAGGTGTGGAGATGATGCGCATGATTGCAGGCGGTGAGGAAGCCTGGAGAAAGCGCCCGTTCATGTGTGTATCGACATGTTTCGTTGTGCCGCCCCTGACGTTTGCGCAGGAAGCGCTAGGCGTCATTGAATGCGCTGCGGATACCGGCACACCGCTGAAACTGGTGTCGGCAGGGCAGGCGGGTGCGACCAGTCCAGCGCCGCTCGCGGGTGCAATCGCGCTGCAGACTGCCGAGGTGGTTTCCGGACTGGTTTACCTGAACCTGTTAAGTCCGGGACATCACGCATTGTTCGGGGCGCTGCGTTTTGTTTCGGACCTTCGCACCGGCGCCATGTCCGGCGGCAGCGCAGAGCAGGGGCTGTTGATGGCCGGTTGTGCGCAAATGGTGCAGTACTATGGTATTCCGTGTGCCGTTTCGGCAGGAATGACGGACTCAAAACTGCCGGATTTCCAGGCCGGCTACGAAAAAGGCTGCACCGAGCTGCTCAGTGCATTGGCCGGTGCCAACCTGATTTACGAAGCAGCCGGCATGTACGAGTCGCTGCTGGCCTGTTCGTCGGAGAGTTTTGTGCTTGACAATGACCTGATTGGCGGGATTCTTCGAGCCACCAGGGGTATCGAAGTTACCGAAGAGACATTGTCACTCAAGGTGATTCAGGATATCTGCTTGAACGGTCCCGGGCACTTTCTGGGGCACAGTCAAACACTGGATCGAATGCAAAGTGACTACTATTACCCGCAGCTTGCCGATCGCAATACACCCCAGGAGTGGCGCCAAAATGGCGCACCGGATATTTTGGAGATTGCACGCCGGAAAACCCGGGAAATTCTGGCACAACCGGAACCGGATCACATTGGTCCTCATCTTGAACGGGCGATCAGACTGCGGTTTCCGATTAGATTGAATCGCGAGAGATTTTCGCGGGCAGTGTGAAAGGAATTCAGTCACCGTAATGGATCATTGTCGCTTCTCCCTCGTCATTGATGTCCTCTATTGCGGTTTCGACTTCAGCGATGGCGTCTTTAAGCTGTGATGTTATGGTTTGCCGGTCATCGGTGAACGGAATGTTTGCAATCAGGTTTTGCAGTTTGCCCACCGAAAGCCAGGCTTTGTGTCGCGCCCACTCGGTAAACAGCACATGATGCGGGTCAACGAGCGACAAGTCTTTAAACCGGCAAACATCTTCGATTTCGGAATTCAGGGGCACATAACCGTTGACCAGCGTAATGCGTTCGGCCCGCTGAGTCAGTTTCGTCGCCCGGTGAACGACCATGTTGCCATGCAAGACGATCGCATAGCCCGCACCTGGAAACTCAGGGCTGATCGCCCGATCTTCCGGAATGGGTTCGTTGCGGTCTGCGAATTCCTGCGCTTCTTGCCGCGTCCCCATGAAATACTGAAACTCGCCGCCTCGCAATTGGTTTGGATCAGACAACATCAACACGTAGTCTAGCCCGAGCGTGTCATGATGCCATTTGTCGACCGAACGGCTCAAGTCATCCGGTGCGAAATTCAGATGGCCGAGGTGCAGGGGCATGGTGTGGGGTGCAATCGGCGTTTCAAAAATATCACTAAGGAATTCGGTTATCTCTGTGCAAAGACAAAAGTCGCGCAGAAATTCAGATTGATAGACTCCGCCTCGTACCATGCTCTCAATGCGCTCGCAATTGACCGAATATTTCTTCAATTGGCGCGCGACTTCGAGCATTGCCTCAACCCCCTCGTCAGACAGGATTCGAACGGCACTGGATACAGCGAATACCGTTGCGCATTTCTCGATTTCATCGGTTTGGTAGCCAAGGTCACTCAAATGGAGAGTGGTGTCGGGCAATTCCAGCTGCAGGTGCCGATTCGGATCGAACCTGATCTTCTCGTTCTGGTAGCGATAACCCTCGGGCAGATATTGTGGAAATTCAAGCGGCGTATTTGATGTATTCATGTCTAAAGTACCGATAACGACACCCCTGCAACAGAGTCAAGTGTGTTTGTTGTACGTGATGATTAGAGAATGATTCGAAAGCTGTTTTCTTTGTTGGATGTCCCAATCACTGAAGTATCTGGCAGATTTTATAGCGTGATCAAGCGACGAAGGTTAATTACAATCCCCAGCACTCGGAATATTGCAATAACGCTCGCATTTGAAACCGACAGATGCGATACGTATTCCTATATGGTTGGAACAATACATTGGATAATCAATACTCGATTTGGGTTTTTGACCGTTTTGATTCGGTATTGAGCGCAACTCTAAGCGAAAGAAGATAACAATCGCTTGTATTGGGAATGGCGGGATAATCTCAATTCTGTTGTCAAACCCATTGGTTGGTCCGCAGACTCTCGGTCTTTCCAGTGCAACTGTTTCAATTTGATCTAAGAATAGAAGAACATGCTTGAAATCAAAAATCTCGCCGCCATTAGAGGTGAACGACTGCTGTTTGAAGGCGTTTCATTTGAAGTGGAAACGAACGAGATGCTTTTAATCAAGGGAAGAAACGGAGCGGGCAAAACAAGTTTGCTTCGATTGATCTGCGGTCTGGCCACACCGGACGCGGGTGAGATACTTTGGAAAGGCGAATCGATTGAAAATATTAGACCAGCCTATTCACGTTCGTTGCTTTATGTCGGTCACGACAACGGGATCAGTCTAGACCTGACGGTACTGGAAAATCTGGAATTTCACCGCGCACTGAACGACAATCCGTCGAATCACCCGATTCCTGAAATTCTCGAACGGTTGAGGATTGTTCGATATCTGAACGTGCCATGCCGATTCCTCTCCGCGGGCCAGAAAAGAAGAGTCGCGCTGGCTAGACTTGCAATTTCGGAATCCAAACTCTGGCTGCTTGACGAACCATTTAGCTCACTTGATGATCAGGCATCGGAAACAGTTGTCGAATTGGTAGAACAGCACTTGAACAGTGACGGATTGTGTCTCATGACCTCTCATCAGATGATTGACTGGCGCGACCTTAAGTCAAAACAAATTCAACTGGGACAGTCTGAGTGATGGGGGCGTTTGCTGCGGTCCTGAAACGTGACTTGAGGCTCGCGGCCAGAACCCCGGGTGACTACACCACGCCGGTAATATTCTTCGTCGTGTGTACAACGTTGTTCTCGTTTACTGCCGGCACGGATGCTCAAATTCTCAAGGCGATTGGACCCGGCGTCATTTGGGTTGCTGCACTGCTGGCCGCGATGCTCTCTCTTGAAAGTCTTTTTCGCAATGATTTCGAAGACGGAACACTGGATCAGATTTTGACTGTACCCGCACCTTTGCCGCTGCTCGTGTTGGCAAAAGTGCTGGCGCACTGGATTTGCGCAGGCGTTCCGCTGCTGTTGGTTAGTCCAATTCTCGGTATACTTATGAATCTTGACTCATTCAGTATCGCCATACTTGCCTTGACAATTGCAATCAGCACGCCCACTTTCAGTCTAATTGGCGCATTTGGCGCATCGTTGGTGATCACCCAGAAAAAAGCCGGTATGCTGCTGTCGCTGCTGACCTTGCCACTGTGTATTCCGATCCTGATTTTTTCAATTTCAGCGGTCCTTGCAGCTGCAGAGCAACTCCCCGTTACCGGGCATCTGCTAATGCTTTGTGCTTTTTTGGTGTTTGCACTGACGCTTTCGCCTTTTGCCACCGCTAGCGCGTTGCGGGTCATGCTGGGTAACTGAACATGTGGTTGTGGTTTCATAAACTCGGTACCGCCAAGCACTTCTATGCGCTGGGTACCACGTTGACACCTTGGCTCGGCTGGCTGGCTGGAATTACGATCGCAGTCGGGCTTTATCTGGGTTTGATTGTCGCTCCGATTGACTACCAGCAAAAGGACGCTTACCGCATCATGTTTGTGCACGTACCTTCTGCCTGGATGTCCATGATGATCTATACGATGATGGCCATTAGCGGAGCGATTGGATTAATCTGGCGGATCAAATTGGCACATGTCGCCTGTACTGCGGCAGCGACGATTGGCGCATCATTTACACTGATTACCTTGGTTTCCGGCTCGATTTGGGGTAAACCGATGTGGGGAGCGTGGTGGGCCTGGGACGCGCGGCTCACCTCCGAGCTGATACTGCTATTTCTGTATCTTGGTTTCATTGCGTTGCAAGCTGCCATTCCCGACCGCAACAAGGCGCAAAAAGCCGGTGCCATCCTGTTGCTGGCCGGTGTGGTCAATGTTCCGATCATTCACTACTCAGTGCTATGGTGGCATACCCTTCACCAGAACCCGTCGGTCACGAAATTCGGCGCACCTTCCATTCACATCAGCATGTTGATTCCGCTGCTGGTGATGACGGTCGGGTTTACCCTGCTGTTCCTGAATTTGCTGGTATTGCGCATGCGGGCGATGATTCTGGAAACTGAGCAAAGGAGCAAGTGGTTGAAGCAACTGGAGGAACAGTCTTGAGAAGTTTTGCAGAATTCATTTCCATGAGTGGCTATGGCGAATTCGTCTGGAGCGCGTTCGGGTTTGCTTTCCTCGTTCTTGCAGTCAACGTCGTAACCGCGTTGAAGCGTCTTCGTAAATCTAAAAAAATGAGTTCCTCGATTGATTCAGAGTGATATGAATTTATTGAATTTGAATTTCTCAAATGATAATGGGATGCTATCCTAAATTTGCATTTCGCCTACATCTCTGATCTGCGCAGCGAGCACCTCCGTGAATGCTTCAGGTTTGTGTATTGGCGACAATATCAGCATTCGCATCACAGGTGGTGGATTTCGAAAATCGCCTTGTTATCTTTGCTAGACTATTACAGACATTAGTGCCGGGAATTGTATAGCGGCCAGTCGACTAGTTGAGCCCTTCTTCGATCATTCCACAGGAAGCACCCGGGATAGCAGTTCCAGTCGGCACTGCGAGGTTACAGAAAGGCTAACGGGAACGCTGACTGCTTAGGAAATCGAGAACAGTTTGCTGTACTTTCCGCGATTCCAATAATTCGTGTCGAGTGCTCAAGAATCCATCCGAATAGACCACAGAGCGACTCCCATTTGACTCTTTGAGGAAACGACCGCACGAGTACGAAAGCCTTTTGCTCCCAGGTTTCTTGAACCACGGATCCTTATCCCCAAGCAAAGACAGTACGGGCTCGGATTCTGGAGCATTGATCCCGGCGTATTCAGTCCATCCCGCATGACAGTGCCAACCTTCAACAATACGAGCTCGGAGGGAGTGCTCACGACGCGTGGAGAAGAACGTCGCCGCAGTGATTCCTCCTTGGCTGAGACCCATAAGAAAAACGTTTGAGTCGTCGACCCACGGAAGAGTTTTGGCCTTTGCAATTGCATATCCGGCATCGTACTGACGCATCTTGAGAGTGGGGCGGTATAAGCCACCCTCGTAAGTATCCGTCCTACACGACTTTGGGTACTTGAGCCGAGCAAGGCTCACTGGCGCAATCACTGCATATCCGTTTCTGGCCAGAAAGTTGATTCGTGTCTTAGTGCCAGACCATATTCCTGTGCAACCGTGCAGGTAAATTACTGTCGGCCAAACACCTTCAGGCGAAACATCACCTCCCTGGAGCTCGTCGATGGTCGTGCTAATGTAGCCTCCACTCGATTTTGGGATTCGGATCAAGGCAGCCTGCCACGCCCGTTCCATTTCTGCGGGATCCGACCAATCCGACGACTGCATATCCGAGGGATTGGTGAACACTTTAGTGCTATTGTGTAAGCCGCTCTGATGGCATCCCGACAACGTCAGCAGTGCAGCGACAAATATGAGTTTCTTGGCAGAATTGAGCATAAAAATCCAAAGTTCTGTTTGCGAGTAGGACGATAGCGACAAGTCGCGACTAGAAACATTTCGGAATTCATTCGAAATCTGTCTTTTCAAATCCCTTGAAAACAGCCTGCCACCGATGCCACATATTCTATTCCATCGCTGTTGGGCGATTCGGGCGGTCGGTTATGTTGATCGACCTTGCCGGATCACATCATCAAATTCGAGCCACGAGTCACACCGTTGCCTGAACATATTACCAACCAAGATCTGTTCGATTACAACTGTGCTTGGTCGATTCTGGTTTGAATGAGGTTTACGTTACTTGGTTGGACACCATAGTTTAATGCGAGATCTCGCCATCTGCCGAGAGCGGACCTGGTTCGCTCAATCACGGAATCCACAAGCGAATGAGAAAGTTTCGATTCAATTCCAAGTTTAATCAAATCCGAAATTTCGATATTTCTGCCTTTGCCAAGCACCATCGTGCTTTGTTCGCCATTGGGTCCTGACGCAAACGTCAAATCGTAAGCCGGCGAAAGTTTCCAATGCCCTGTCGAATCCATCATAAAACTGAAGTTCTTTGAATGGTCGTCGCGGTTGTGTGCCAGTACGTTGAAAACCGCCAGGCGGAACATTTTTTCTGCTTCACGGATATCCCTGGTCAATACCATCGTCAGTTCAATCAGGTCCTGGTAGTCAAGCGACGGTATACGGAAATCCGAGTGCAGCAGGCCGCAAACACTATGGCAGTGGGTTCGTTTGCCGGTGTTGCGGTCGAATCGCTCTGTTGCAAAGAAACCCGGTCCGGTTTGCGAAGGCAACAGATACACATTTTCCATCTGAACACCTGCATCAATTGCCATTCGCGCATAGACATACTCGATTGCGCCGGCATCGTGACCGTCGGTTGAATTTGGGAATTTAACCAGCCATGGTTCGTAATCGAGTCCCAAGTTTTGCGCTCCATGGACAATTCTCTGTTTGTGTGAATCGACGCCAATCATAGCTTTAGGACGCGCACCGGCGGAAGACCCATTTAAAGAGATCAGTTTCTCGATGACTTCACCAGCTTCCCCTTCAAGAATTTGTTCCACATCACTTGCAAGAGAATCCAGATTCAAGTTGTCTTGCACAGCATCTTCAGTTTCACTGGGGGTATACACCAATGCGCCCATACCTGACGCTCCGACATGGCGCAATCGGTCAAGCGCGGACAACTGTTGCGGCAGCACTCCCAGCGAGCGCATTTTCCGGTCAAGCAGCAAACGCCCCCATCCATCGGGCAAGCTGTCATAAAACACGCCCGGCAAACCGTCGAACAGGTTGGAATCGAACGTCTTCAGGCCGGGGGATAGAGGACATCTGAACGGAGAGATTTCATACCCGCGGTCAAGAAACTCATCGTCAAATTGGAAATAGATCTTGTTTTGTCGCGATGCCAACCGACCCACGGACAAAACCGTGTGGCCGATAGACAATTCGACCTTGATTTCAGTTGCAGACTGAAAATTCACGTCCGCCAGCCTCGCTTTCGCTCTTTCGGCGGCGATGACTCCAGCACCTCATCGATCGACGAATAAGAACTCTCAGGCGGTTTGACCGCGTCCACGACAGCTTCCAGCGAGTCCAGGACCATCAGAATCTTGAGAAAGGACTCCAACGAAATCGAGCCTTGCTGTTCGAACCGGCGCAAAGTATGAATGCTGACCCCCGCCCGAAGTGCAAGTCCTTTCTGGGTCAGACCTTGTGCGACACGCCGCTCAAATATGTATGCACGCAATTCTTTCTGTGCACGAGAAACATTCATAAATAGCATAATATGCCTATTTATATGTAAATATTGCCATTAAATAGCATTATATTACTACTTATATAGATAGCAATGAGAATGTGAGAACCGGTGAATTTATCGTGGGCCAAGTGCAGAATAGATTTCGTTTCCTCAAGGAGGGACTTGCGTTATCCGCAACCGGGTGGCGTGTTCCCACTGTCTGTCTTTGGGGCATCGCATTTCGCGAGTTAGCTGATTCCAGCAAAACCATCAGCTCCGGCAGTTCTTCCTGAGCGGTCTTTCAGACAAATTCGAGGTTGATGTCAGAATGCTCGGTAAGTGTCAATATAATTTTCCATGCCTGTTACCTTGTGTCGAACAATCAAAAAATGAGCAAATTGATACTTTTGCTCCGCCCGATCATTACAGGAAACAAGCCGAAGAGTCTAGTCGATGAATTGGGTCGTCCTCGTGCGCAGCATTCAGTTTCCATTCTTTTGCACAATCAGCCCAATGCGAACACAGCAGCTTAGGTGAACAGCCATGAACAAAGAAAATCAATCAAATACAGATGAAAGAATCAGAAAACTGAATGAGCAATACACTGAGATGCAAGTTGAGTTGGCTCGGTTGTCCAAGGAAAACGCTGAGCTGTTGAATGTAACGAATGAACTGGTTGATAAAGTAGACAAGCTGCAAAAAGAAAACGCTGAACAGCATAAAAAAACGGAATTGCGATCCAGTGAAACGGCCGATGAATTAACGGACAGTGAAATGATTGATGAATTAACAGAGCGGGAGATACATGAAAAAGAAGTTGCCAAAATTCTAGAAGAAAATCGCAAAATGATCAGAGAGACTACCGACATTACCGAAGTAATGGCGAGACCATCCATCGGACGAATACTGGAGAAGCGCTTTGATTCAGATTATCTGGGACCGCTCAAATTGGAACACCACAGGGATGTGGGGTCTCTGGATGTGGATGCCTGGGGTACCAGCCGCAGCAGCACGGGTGCGGCGTACATTGTGGATATCGATATCGAGTTTTGTGACATCCACATCGAGAGTGTATTGCAACAGGTGGAGCTGTTTCGGCACTATATGACAGACTATGAGGAACGGGCTGTATATCCGATGCTGGCTATGATGGAGATCAGTGAAGAGGACCGCAGGAAAGTTTGGAATGCAGGGATTCATTTGATCGATATTGATGACAGCAATTTCTGCACGTATGCGAAACCGCCGGAAGACTTCGAAGCGAACGGCTATCACGGTGCGCATAGGGTGAAAAGGGGAGTGCCGCATCTGCAGCTGGTCAATGGTGTTGATCGAAAAAAACAACGCGGTACCGAGTGATGCGATACAACCGGGTCACCTGACCCTCGGTGCGTTGTACCAGTTCTGGAAGATCTTCCTGAGCGCTCTTCCAGACTATATCGAGGTTGGTGTCAGAGTACTTCTGCATGAGTCGGCGTATGTATTGTCTTGTGTAAATGAAGTTGTCTTTCGAACGACGTACAGCATGGGCCATTGACGAATTTCGTCAATCCTGCACATACTGGACTTCCGCCGAAGCGAGTACCTCTTGTCGGAAATAGCGGCTCAGGTCGCCCGGAGTGCGCAGGTCCACCTTGCGGCCGCCGAACATTGCAGAAAGCTTGATTTCCATTCCCGCAATTCCCAGCAGACCCGGCGTGCGACCCGGTACAAACTCGACCAGGACATCTATATCGCTTTCGGAGTTGAAATCCGCTCTCAACGCCGAACCGAAAATAGCGAAGCGCCGGATGCCATGTGCTTGGCAGAATTCAGCCACCTCGCCTTTCGGAATCGACAGTTGTGGGTTCATGTCAGAAATTCTCGATTCGTCTCGATGATTAGTTCTACAGTCAATTATTCCCGTACGCGTCTCGTCTACTGGCCGACCGAGATGACGGCATCAAGGATGCAGTGTTTCAGGCGGTACCGGATCCGCTCGTGCCTCGGTTCGAACTGCCAAGAGTTCCTCAGTGGTTGCATTTGCGTCGCGCTTCATCAAACCGATCTCGCTAGTGGTCGGGTTTCAGCGCCTCAATGCTTTGCAAAAGTTCCCCTGATTCGACAATTCCCTTTTCAGCCAACAACGTTTCCAGTGCATTGAGCCAGTTTTCGTAGTATGGCCTATCGTGGGTTGACTGGATTGTCTGTGCCAGCTGTTGGCTCCATTCTGTCCAGCTGAAAAACCCCTGTTCATGGAGTTTGACGGTCAGCGCAAACGCGTGTGCTTCCCAGGGCGCGGCAAAAACCGGCTCTTCTCCGTCCGGCAAAAACTGCGCGATCGAATCGGGAACCGGGTTCATTCTGCAATCAAGTAGGATTCAAAAAGATCAACATAGACGGCATCCCGGTGGCTGGCATCTTCACCCCAAAGCTGCACCGCTTCAAATCGAACGCTGTACAGTCGTTGCGGCTCTTTGGTTCCGGCAGCGTGTTGGTCGGGGAAAATAAAAACGCCGTGGTCCGCTGCAATTCGGCCTCGGTGCCCCTGAACGTATTCCGGCAGCCGAATGTGTCCGGGATGATTGAATTTTCTGGCAACAACAATATCGCCGGGTGCAAATTTGGCATCTCGGGATTCCGCCATCCTGGCACTGCCGCCTTTTTTCAGGACTGACCAGGCTTGTTCAGCTCGCAACACGTTCAATTTTTCTTGCCGCTGGATATTTCGCGCATGCGCTGCTTAATTTCGTTCTCCGTGAGAACGCCGTTTTCAACCAGCAGCGAGCTCAGCCCATGAATCCATTTTTCATAGTAACTTGATTCCAGATATTGCTGGTCCGGCATTCTTTCTCGCGCGTAGCGAGACATATCGAGATTCCACTTGCCGAGAAATCCGCAGGCTACGGTTAGTGCAAAGGCCCGCTTTTCCCAGTCGTCGTGGAATACCGGCTCATCAGGTTCAGGATTGATCGGACCGAACCCGCTCTTGCCGCCGAAGTCGTGTGCGCCTTTCATGCTGCAGAATGTGGAGAAAGAGCCAGCCCCGTTCCAATCATCGAATCTCGAGTGACCAGATCGGCGAGTTCTTCTTCGCTCAGTTTTTCGGTGCCTTCAGGTCGCCGTGGAATAACCAGATAGCGAACTTCGGCTGTGCTGTCCCAGACTCGAATTTCAATTTCGTCGTCCAGTTCGACACCAAACTCCTTGAGTACACCTCTTGGTTCGGATACGGCTCTCGCCCGATACGGAGGAGACTTGTACCAGACAGGTGGGAGGCCAAGAACTGGCCAGGGGTAGCAGGAACATAGTGTGCAGACCACCATGTTGTGAACCGACTCGGTGTTTTGCACCGCAACCATATCTTCTCCCTGCCTTCCCTCGAATCCAAATTCTCGAATCGCATCCGTAGCATCGTTTAGCAGTCGTTCAAGGTAGGCGGGGTCGGTCCAGGCGCGGGCAACAACCTTTGCACCGTTTTGTGGGCCGACACGATGTTCGTAAATGTCGATCAACTCATCAAGAGCCATTGCATCGACCAGTCCTTTTTCGATCAGCAGTGACTCCAGCGCCTTGACTTTAATTTCCACTTCAGACGGCGGATGAGCGTGTTTATGCTTGGAACTCATGGTGTCCGTTTTTTGCAAGTTGGCTACTGCTTATGATATTCAAATCAATGATGAATCCGATACGATCGGAAGGCAGGTCGATACTCGTTGCGGAACAGGACGGATACGAGGTTCGTTGCATTGACTGCGGAATTGAGCGAAACGCACAATCGTTGTTTATTTCAGCGGAACGTGGATGATTTCTGCCGATGTCCGAATTGAACACAGTCAGCAGGGGGCTGATCAACCTAGTTGTTCATCCTGTCTTGGGCTTCAGCAATTTCTCTTGGCCAAGTACTCTTGATGTAAGCGATGACAGCCAAAATCTCATGGTCAGTGAGCACGTTATCGTAAACTGGCATATCAGTCGCAAATTCCTTGCCAATCAGCTTTGATACGCCAAATTTCGTGAGGAGGAATAGCACCTCATCGGAATGATGCCACGTGTGACCGGATGCATCATGCGGAGGAGCAGGCAGTTTGCCATCGGCATTCAGGACTCTCCAGTTCGGCTGACCTTCCAAATTCACCCCATGACAAACCGCACAGTGCTGTGTGTAGACTGTGTTTCCGAGTTGGGTAAGTTGAGAATCAGTTGGGTCCGCAAGAAATCCGTCACCGAAAGCAGGGACAGCGATTGTCAGCAAGGTAGCCATTGCTGTTGCTGACAGAGAGCGGATGCACTTGTGCAATGTAAATGTCGAAGTTTTCAGATCAGAGTCTTGGATATTCATGGGTTGCTCAAGTTCGTCGTGCCAAAGTTTCTTGGTTTCGCTATGTTTTTTCAGAATTTTAATCTCATGCTGTCGGGCAATGATCACTTTTGCTTTTTTATCTTCAATACTAGTATCTATCCGTGATACCAAATCAGCTATTCGCCGTCAATTCATTCTGACATTCGCTCTTTTTTTTGATTCGTCAGAGAAGTTTGTGCGTGTGTATTCACTAGAAACTTGAAATTGTTAGGTAAACTCAGTAAGAATAGATAGTTGTCCATGGCTCTGTTTTGAATAAGACTTCCTTGCTCCCATCTGCATAGCGAGGCTGCCCCAATGCCTGTAAATTTGGAAAATTCACGGATCGTTTGATTCAGATTCACTCGAATGTGACGAACTTCTTCAGGGGTCATGATTTCATGACCACCAACAGGCTCTATACTTTTTTGCATTACTGCCTCTTCATCAAGTTGCAGAAAATCAAATGATCGGTCGTGTAACTGTGCAAGTTGGACCCGTTCGAAATGCGAAATTTTGTCTGTAGTTTTGATTTCAGGTTTGTTGGCGTTGTCAATTCGACTTCGAATTGCTTGTAAATTTTTAATTACTCCGAGCAAGCGAAGATAGAAGTCCATGGCTTTGTTTTGAATCAATGTACCGTTTTCCCATCTGCTGATTGAAGCCTCACCGATTCCGGTAGTTCTTGAGAAATCTTTTATAGTCAAGCCTGCATTTTTTCTCAATGTGCGTATTTCGTTTGGCGTGAGCACCTGTAAATATTTGCAAACAGCATCGTGACACAACCGGTCACCTTCATGGTCCGTATACATGAAGTTGCAATCTGTGCATTTATATACAGGTACCTCGGCTTGCAGTTCTGTTTGTTTATCCAAGGTCCCATAGTTGAAAAACTTAGTTTCATGTCTGGTTTGAACTTTGTCAGAACCGCACAATGCACATTGTTTATTTCGGGCAATAGTCCAATACTTTGGTTTCTCGCCGGTATTCTTCATCAGTAAGATTCGAATCAATTCGTTGAATAGTGAAAACTACGGCCAATCAAACTCGTCCTTTCATTGACAATTTCAAGCTTGATGTAAACATCGCGTTCGACCGACTCCCCAGGCACGATCATCACGTAGCCAGTTGCACCTTCTGGATGGTCCAGAACCATCTCTTCAATCGGATGTCCCCTTCTAACAAGCTCTTTGATAAACTCCCAGCATTCTGTAGGCGAAAACACCGCTCCGGTTTCAGGATTCACAACCGTGCTAGGATGCCATTTTGTAGGACGTTCTGAAGTAAACTCCGTCAAAACCTGATCTTGTTTCAACAATTCCAAAATAATCGATCGCGTGAAAGAATTAGCGTACCTGCGTTCCCTCATTTGCAATCTTTTTTATATCATATGATAACAAAAATCAAAATTCAATCAATATGCGGTGATTATTTTGCAATTTGACTTTTGTTTCTTCCTGTCCAAATGTCGAGCCCGTTGAATAACGGACATAAAATCATGCTCATGCGCTGACAGATCAGATTGATTCGCATATATCTTACCAAAGTAAAGTAGTTGATGAAAATTTAACTTGATACGATTGTAGAATTAAATTGTTGCGGTGGCTTGTAATCGCGACACATCGACTGACTGAATTTGTTTATAGCAATTGAGCCCGTACCTATTCGGATCAACTGGCTTGAACTCGATGACGAGTGTGCGTAGGAGGTCTCCCATGTTCAGGCTATTCACAGTGAGTGGAGTGAATCACTTTCTTCCATTGTAGCGGGTTAGTCCAAGATGACTTACTTGAAAATTCATTTTTCAGGATTCATATCTTTGCTGCCATACTGACCTCGTTCATGACATCGAGCAAAGTCATTGCCTCCACACCATGACGCATGGGGAATCGACCCTTTCCCCTGTGAACCAAGATCCGTCTTTCCGCCTTGATATCATCTGCCGCGTTGTGAAACCCCCGGTCAATTGATGGGGCGCTGGATAGCTTGATCTCGATCGCCCAGATCTTGTCCAGTGAAAATTCCAGAACCAAGTCGATCTCGGCACCTGCGCTGGTGCGATAGAAGTATGGCCTTGTCCAACTGCCGGCAGCACTGATGACGTTTTCTATGACAAAGCCCTCCCAACTCTTGCCGGCTACCGAGTGAGACCGAAGATGGTCGATGCTGCGAAGATCCAGCAGGGCGTGAAGGATGCCGCTGTCGCGCACATACAATCGGGGTGATTTAACAAGTCGCTTATCCACGTTGAAATACCAAGGCTGCAATACACGAACCATGAGCGTCTTTTCAAGAATATCACTGTACCTGTAAATGGTTTTCCCACTCACATCCAAGGACCGGGCATATCGTTGTTTGTTGAACAGCTCTCCCTGATCGCACGCAATCATCCGCCAAAAACGGTCCATTCGATCCGTATCAACCCGCAGACCGAATTGCGATATGTCCCGTTCCAGGTATGTCCGAATGAAATCGGAACGCCACTTAAGGCTCTCACTGTCATGCAGATAACTGGGCGGGAAACCGCCTTGCAGCCATAAACGGTCAAGCTCATGATTTGGACTGTTCTCGGAGAGGTTCCTCTGGGAAGAAATCTCGTGCCAGGTGAAAGGCGTTAATTCCACGTAACTGATGCGTCCTGCCAAACTTTCCGATGTCTGGCGCAGAAGATCCATTGATGCCGACCCTAGGAACAGAAACTTCCCTCCCTTTCCATCCATTCGACGACGCTCGTCTATCTGTCCTCTGAGTTCCGGAAAGATCTCGGGAACGCGGTGGATTTCATCCAGAACAATGAGCTTGTCTGCATGTCTTGAAAAGTAATCGAACGGATCATCAAGCAGACGGCGGTCGGCAAACTGCTCAAGATCCAGGTACCTCACACCACCGTCCCACTCACTGGCAATCTTTCGCGCCAGTGTGGACTTGCCCGCTTGCCTTGGCCCAGTCAGCAATACGCTGTCAAAGCTGCGCAGGCAATATAAGAGGTCTTTGTGTGCATCTCGAGCCAATAACATTGTAATATTGTATGTTAAAGTCTATTTTACAAGGTTAAGAAACCACTCAAACTCGAAGCGGAATTCTCCCCCGCTCCAATCAGTTGGTTTGAATTGTGCGGTTTTTTGGCTAGTGTGTTGCTACAATCAAACTCTCATTTCTTTCATCGCATCAATCTAAAACTCATGCCGAATTTCGGAGGAAGTCAGTGAAGATAGTTGAAAATTTCCCAAGAAAAACAAAAGTCATGGACGGAGAGTTCATCACGCTTTCCGACGGTGTAAGACTCGCCGCAAAAATCTGGTTACCCGACGATGCGGAAAATGATCCGGTTCCCGCAATTATTGAGTATTTGCCTTATCGGTACCAAGACGGCACATCGGAGCGCGATGCAATGACCCATCCATATTTTGCCGGACATGGCTATGCGTCAGTGCGGGTCGATATGCGCGGAGCGGGTAATTCTGAAGGGGTTTTGTTAGGGGAGTATCTGAAACAGGAACAGGATGATGCAATAGAAATCATTGACTGGGTTTGTTCCCAGCCGTGGTGCACCGGTTCAGTCGGGATAATCGGCATCTCATGGGGCGGATTCAATGGGTTGCAGATTGCAGCACGTCGTCCGACAGGTCTAAAGGCGATTGTCTCCATTTGTTCGACAGACGACCGGTATGCTGATGACATTCACTACATGGGCGGCACCCTGCTGTTGGACAACATTGCATGGTCAACTTACATGTTTTCGATTAACACGACCCCACCTGATCCACAGTTGGTCGGGGAAAAATGGGAAGATTTATGGTTAGGGCGTCTAAAACATAGCGGATTTTGGCTGGAACAGTGGTTTGAGCATCAACACCGAGATGAGTTCTATCAGCATGGTTCTGTGTGCGAAAACTACGACGATATTGAATGTGCGGTTTATGCAGTCGGCGGTTGGGCTGATGGCTATTCCAACTCAGTTTTTCGACTCTTGTCAAACTTGAACGCCCCATGCAAGGCGCTCATCGGCCCCTGGGCACACAAGTACCCGCACTTTGCGGGTCCCGGTCCGTCGATCGGGTTTTTGCAGGAATGCCTGAGGTGGTGGGATTACTGGATGAAGGGAGTTGAAACGGGAATCATGGATGAGCCCGTGCTCAGATGTTGGATGCAGGACTCAGCACCTCCCCGGAGTCATTATGAATTTCGTCCGGGACGTTGGGTAGCGGAAGATCGGTGGCCATCTGCCAACATTCAGGACCGTGTTTTACACATCGGTACAGATGGCTTGTCCAATGAAATTGGAGACCCTGCGAAAATTTCAATTTCATCACCCCAGACGGTCGGTCGAGCCAGTGGCGCGTGGTGTCCGCATGGAGAAGTACCGGACCAGGCCGGCGATCAGCGAATTGAAGCAGGCGGTTGTGCGAATTTTGACACCGAAGCGCTGTCGCAGAACCTGGAAACTCTAGGGGCTCCTGTGGTTACGCTGGAACTCGAATGTGACCAGACCGATGGATTGATCGCGGTTTGTTTGAATGAAGTTTTAGCCGATGGGGCAATTGCACGCATCAGCTACGGGATTCTCAATTTAACGCACCGAGACGGTCACTTGAATCCACAGCCGCTCGTCGCTGGTGAACGTTACAAAGTGTCTCTTCAACTGAATGAAATATCGCATTCATTTGCCGCGGGCAGTCGAATCAGGTTGTCGATATCGACATCCTATTGGCCCACAGTTTGGCCGTCACCGCGAAATACGACGATTGAGCTATCGACACCTGGGTCAACGCTCAGTTTACCGTTGCGAACGCCAAGAAGCTCTGATGCAGATCTCGCTGAGTTTCAATCGCCTGAGTGTGCGCCATTGCTCAGGAAGACAGTCAAGCGTCAGCCCAATTCTGAGTTCACTGTTACTGAAAACATCGGTACAGGTGATGTGGTGCTGCGAAATTGGTTTGACGAGGGCGAAACCGTTTACGACGATTACGACGGTTGGACGGTGGAATCCACCCACGAAGAATTTTTTTCGATCAATCCCAATGACCCGAACTCAGCTGAGTGCGACATTACGTGGACTGAAAGATTTTCAAGACGAGAGTTTGAAATTTCTTCCAAAACTCGAACCGTGGTTACGTCGACACCCACGCATTTTGAGTTGGACGGTCACCTTGAAGCCTGGAAGGGGGACGAGTGCGCCCATGAAAAGCGGTGGAAACGCTCGATCAAGCGAAATTCAGTCTAACTGATCGTTTTGGAAAGTATTCAGACGTGGTAGTGTTTGGAGAGGTTAATCTGCTTCAGTTCAGCATTCAACAGTCCGAATATGCCCGAGTTTTCCGTATTTCAAAATCCGTTTATCTCTCGTAATGAGGGTATACCCATACTCTCTGGCCGTTGCGATGAGAATTCGGTCGATTGGGTCCGCAGGCGTTGAGACAAACTATTGAAACAAATTTGCACTGATCAACCCAAGTTCAAGCTCCCAAGGCAGATCACCCTTGTCTACAATAAGCGAACTCCATCGCGCAATCGGGTAAACAAGCCGTCTTTAAACCGGCATGGACTATATCCGCGTGCTTCGACGATGATAATTTCCTCTGCAATCGGTTCGAAATCCGCTCTGAAGTGAACCACACTCTTGATGGCCAACAGGGATTTCTCTGCCGGTATGACACCGACATGCGACAGTATTGCCTGGTCCAGGCATTGAATTCGCTCACTGGTAATAACGATTCGAATTTCAGCTCTGCCGTCAATCAGATCAATTGCAGCGGTTGGTCCGATATTGGCCGTTACGCCGCTCATCATTTCGCCGTGATACTTGAATTGACCGTTACTGAGCGCAGCCACCCTGAATTTACCATGAAATCCCGGGTGTTCAGGCCCATAGAATTTGTCTCCCAATAGCAGTTCAAATTCCGCCCCCACGCCCAACTCATGCGCTTTGTCAACAGCCTGCGTGTCAAACAGCGCTCCAACAGCGCAGTTTCGAACGCCGGCATTGGCCAACTCGGACAGCAGTTCTGTCGAATCAGACGTGGAACCGGCACCGGAAACATCCTGAGCATCTGCCAGGATGATTGGTTTCGATACCTTGCCGCGACTGAGCGCCAGTTCGATTGCTTCCATTGGCTGGTACATCGTCGAGTCGAACAAAGACTCTGAATCGAGCAATGCCTGCTCAAGTAGGCTTGATTGCTCATGCGCTGTTTCCTCCGAGTAGCTGTAAGCGCAATAAGCCGGTCCCATTTGAGCGATATCCGAAGCCGGAAATCCAAGCGCAATGTCCGCAGTGCCTGATTCCAGTGAACAATTTTTCGGCAACAGGTCATAGATTGACCGAGCCGGCTCCAATGTCGTGCACTGGGCCTGTAACGGAAGCAAAAACGGCAATTGCAGATAGGCGCCAAATATTTCTTTCCTGTCACTGATCTTGTCATACAGCAGTTTGCCTGCGCGATAGCCGGTCTCGGCCATGTCGATATGCGGATAGGTCCTGTAAACCGTCATTAAGTCTGCAAATTTAAACATTTCAAGCGTGATATTCGCATGGAGGTCAAGGCTGACGGAAACCGGCAGATCAAAACCGAATCTTTGGCGCAGACGGTTTAGAAATTCACCTTCTCCATCCTCGAACGACTGGCATACCATTGCACCGTGCAGGTCCAGATAGACTCCATCCAGAGGCATGGCCGCCTCCAAACCATCCAGTATCAAGTCTGTGATCCGGTCGAACGCCTCGTCCTGAACCAAACCTGCCGGTTCGGCGCTTGCCCACAGAATCGGCACAACCTCGACGTCCGGCCGATCTTTGGCGAAATTCAGAAAACCGCCAAGGGGAATGTTCGCAGGAAGAAAAACGTCCCACAGACCTTGTCCGAACGTCATGCCCGGCCATCCGTCTTCTCGAACAAAATTGTCGTAGGAAGTCTCAATGGGAGCGAACCTGTTGGTTTCGTGCTGAAATCCGGCAATTGCTATTTTCATCAATTCACCTGTTGACAGTTGGACTGTCTGAAATTCAAGTCATGCCGCGAGCGGGTAGTGGCATCGTACCACTCGACCATCTGAAAGCACCGTTTCCTGCGGGTTGATCTCCCGACAGGTGGCTTGAACATAGGGGCATCTTGGATGAAAATCGCATCCGCTCGGACGGTTTTTCAGGCTGGGTACCTCTCCTTCGATTGACACCAGCTGGCGACGCTTGGTCGGATTGGGATTGGGTGTGCCGTTGACCAGCGCCTCGCTGTAGGGATGGGCTGGGTTGGCGAATACGCGGTCACAATCACCCTGTTCCACAATTCTGCCGAGATACATGATCGCGAGTTTGTCGCTGACATGGCGAATGACGGGAAGATTGTGACTGATGATCAGGTATCCAAGCTGATGCTCTCTTTGCATCTCAATCATCAGATTGAGAATTTCTCCTTGCACCGATACATCCAAACCGGCTGACGGTTCATCTGCAATGATCAAAGCCGGATTAAGGGCGAGTGCCCGGGCAACTCCGACTCGACGAGCTTGTCCACCAGACAGCTCATGAGGATATCGGGATAGAAAATTTGCCGGCAAGCTCACCATGTCACACAATCGACGAGCTTCCGCAGCCAGTGAGTTCGTTTTTAGACCGTGAATCTTGAATGGCTCAGTCAACAGCTGTTCTATCGTCCGACGCGGGCTCAGCGAACCCACTGGATCTTGAAACATCATCGCAATGTTCCGACGCTTGCTCTTGTATTGACGCTGGGACATTCCAACCAATTCCTCATTCTGGAACTTGATTGAACCGGAATCGACTTGATTGAGGCCCAAGACAGATAAACCCAGAGTCGTTTTGCCAGAGCCGCTTTCGCCGACAAGTCCCAAAGTTTGGCCGCGCCGGATGCTCAAAGATGCATTCATGACCGCGTCAACGAAACGGTTCTCTTCTTTCTCAAGCATCGCTTTGACCCGCGACATGATCGGAAACTTGACCTTCAGGTCGCGAATCTCAAGCAGGGTTTGCGCGTTGAGTGCATTTTGCTCAGCGCCTTGAGCCGGGTGAGTCCTGTTTTGGCCATGGGCAGACTGGCTGCCGGAAGTTGCGAAACTTTGCTTCCAATTGGGGTCAAGTGCATGACAGCGTACGCTGTGCGCAACACTTGAATCTGTTTTTGCCAGGCTGATGTTTTCCGGGCTATGCGAATTGCACGCGTCAATGGCCTGTGGACAACGAGGCGCAAAAACACAGCCCTTGGGTGGCAGGTGAAGGTCAGGGACATCGCCCATGATGGTCGGAAAAAACCGGGTTCTCTCAAGATCCAGGGCCGGGTTGCACTCCAGCAAAGCTTTCGTATAGGGATGGCTGGCATCGAAGAATATGTCATTGACAGAAGCGTGTTCAACGATCTCCCCGGCGTACATCACCACGACTTCGTCGCACAGTTCTGCAATGAGTCCGAGATTGTGCGATACGAGCATGATGGTCGCGTCGAATTCAGACTGCGCTTCCCGAAGCAGATGAATGATCTGCGCTTCCATGGTAACATCGAGTGCCGTCGTCGGTTCATCTGCAATCAGCAGCATCGGGTCCATCAGCAGCGCCATCGCAATTGCAGTGCGCTGGCGCATCCCGCCACTGAACTGATGCGGAAACTGGGCAATTCGCTCATCGGCATCCGGAATGCCGACCCGACTCATCAGGCGAACCGATGCGCGAAATTTTTCCTGCCGAGAAAGTTCTTGCCGGCGATACAGAATATCGGTCATCTGCGTTTGATAGCTCAGTACGGGAATTTGGGAAGTGATCGGGTCCTGAAACACCATCGATACCTTCTCGCCGCGATAATCTCTCAGTTGTGAGGTGTCATATTGCAGAACATCATCGCGATTGAACAGGATCTTGCCGCTTTTGACCTCGCCATTTGCGGCCAGCAGACGCAGAATTGTCCAAACCAGGGTGCTCTTTCCCGAACCGCTTTCACCGACGACCCCGAGAATCCTGCCCTTCGGCACAGTCATGTTTATGTTCCGCAGAGCATGGACATTGCCCTGCGGCGTCTTGAAATCTACATTCAAACCGGAAACTTCGAGAATGGGTTTCATTCGCTATCGGTCTGAGCGCAGCTTGGGATCAAAGATGTCTCTCAGCGATTCTCCCAGCAGTGTGAAGCCGAGAGTGGTCAGAACAAGAGGAATACCGCCTGCGATGACTGGCCACGGTGAAGTGCGAATGACAAGGTAGCCTTCGTTGAGTATGGTGCCCCAGCTGGCAGTGGGGGGCAAGACCCCGAGCCCGAGGAAGCTAAGGCCCGCTTCGATCGTAACCACGACCGGAACATCCATTGCCGCCAGAATCAGCAGCGGTCCAATCACGTTGGGCATGATGTGATGAAACAGCGTCGTTGCGGTGCTTGCACCAAGCGATCGTTCAGCAATAATGAACTCCGTGTTTTTCAGCGCCAGCGTACTGGTGCGCGCGAGCCGGGCATAGCTGGGAATGCTGGTTATGATGACGATCGAGAGTACGAGATTGAGACTGGGCCCGAGCAGCGACACGGCCGCCAGCGCCAGCACAATGGTCGGAAATGATCGGATGGTATCAAACACCAGCAATAGAAAGTTGTCGAGCCAACGCGGTCCATAACCTGCGATCATTCCCAAGACAAGCCCAATCGACAGTGAAGCAGTCACGCCGATTGCTGCAACTTTCAACGCGACACGGCCACCGTACAGGACGCGTGAATAAATGTCGCGGCCAAGCTGGTCAGCGCCGACCCAGTGCTCGGCGCTCGGTCCGCTCAATCTGGCCGGTATATCAAGTTTTGACGGGTCGTGAGTCGCAAAAATCGGTGCGAAAATTGCACTTACGAAAAACAGTATGACGAGAACCAGACCGATCATGCCCTGTCCATTGCGTGCAAACAAGCGCAATCGACTCCATCTCGGGCTGACCGGAGCTTCGAGCTTGACTTCCTCTGTAACTGCCTTGGTTTTCATAAACTTTCTCGAACACGCGGGTCCAGCAGTGAGACTGCGATATCGGCAAGCAAAGTGACCAGAACGTATAGACTGACGGTCACCAGAACAGCGCCTTGCACGACCGGAAAATTACGGGCCAGGACCATGTCGTAAATGATTTTTCCCACGCCTGGCCTGGCAAAAATAATTTCAGCGAAAACAGTTCCCGAAAGCAGGGCGCCGAAGCCAACCCCGATCAGAGTGATGGTTGGCAAAATGGCGACTTTCAGTGCGTATCGAAAAACAACCGTTCTCGCCCTCAAACCGAAGGCTCGAGCGGATCGAACGTAGTTCTCGCCCATGACTTCAAGCATCGAAGCCCGCACCATTCGGGCGAGATACCCGACCCAGCCAAGTCCGACAGCAAGCGCTGGCAGAATTAAATGCTGAATCTGATCGAGTATGTCACCCTTGTCGCCGGCGCCGATCACCGGCAGCCAGCCAAGGTAAATCGCAAATATCAATATCGCCCAGATCGAAACAAGGAATGATGGAATGGCGATCGTTCCGATTGAGATAATTCCAATAATTCGGTCAAGCCAGGTGTTCGGTCGGACCGCTGACAGACATCCAATCGGAATTCCAAGCATGACCGCCCAACCAAGTGAAGCGACAGCAAGCGTAATCGTGTAAGGCAACTGCTCAAGCAGGGTTTTCGTGACACTTCTGTTGCTCAGAACATCCGTGCCGAGGTCACCTTGTATGACGTTGCCGAGAAATATGAAAAACTGCGTTACGACTGGTTTGTCGAGGTGCATTTTTGCAGCATATGCAGCCTGGATTTCCGGTGTGGCTCGAGGTCCCAACGCGATGCTGATGGGATCACCCGGCACCAGATTCAGCATGGAAAACAGCGCAAGGACCGCCAGTACAATGATGAGCACCGACAGCCCGATGCGCTTGACAAGATAGAGCAGCATTGTACTCAGACCCGTAAAAACAGACTCGCCGCCTGAATGATTGAAACAGGCGGCGAAGACTGATTTAGAGTCAGCTGAAGTAAGTCAATTGCATCTCACCGGAAGGTGCGAACTTGGCATTGATGTCAGCTCGATGAACGAAAACCTCCGGCTCATGAGTCAGCCACACATAGGCGCCGGTGTCCTCCATGATTTCCTGCATACGCAGGTAAATTGCTGCTCGAGCATCTGAATCGACTTCCGCAATCCCCTGTTCGTAAAGGGATTCGAACTCATCCGATGACCATCGCTCCCAGTTCCAGATTCCCACTTGCTCGCGGACAAACCACTGCATGGGCTCAAATGGGTCGGGCCCTGAACCGTAGCGCATGATCCAGATTTCCAGATCCTTCCAGGTGTCTCCCTTGCTCTCTTGACCCATTTCCCAAAACGGTCCCGAATCAAGTGGCAGGACGGTGACGTTGATGCCAATGTCAGCAAGATTCGCCTGGATGATCGTTGCAGCGAGAATCCTTTCCTGGTTGTTCAGCGTTCTCAACGTCAAGTCCAGTCCGCTGACACCGGCCTCCTGCAGCAACTGGCGGGCTTCGTCCGGGTTGTACGAATAGCTGGCGCTGGTGCGGCGTCCGACCAGACCGGGGCTGACCACGCCAAATGATGCTTCCGCAGTGCCGGCATAGGCGCCCTGGATAACGCTGGCTTGATCAATCGCGCGCTGAATCGCTTTGCGGACTCGAATATCCTGAAGCTTTTCGTGCTCTGTATTCATGCCAAGCCACATATATTGCAACGCCCCGGCAGTTGTCAGCACGCTGTTTGCAGGCAGCTCCTTGTGATAGCGGGCAAGTGTTTCAGAAGATACCTGCGCACAATCGAGTTCACCTGCTTCATAGGCAAGCGCCGCGGATTTGTCCTCTGTGACGATGCGAGCGGTGATCTGGTCAAAATGTGTCTGTGCTCCAGTCCATTCGGGATTTCGCGTCAGAACCACGCTTTGGCCTTGAGTCCATTCGAAAACATACGGACCGCAGGTTGCGGGGGGTTCCATGGTGAATTTTCCACCAACACTTTCCGTTGCCGCTTTGGACAGAATGACGCCTGTTCCTGAAGCAAGCGTAGTGTTCATGAATGGAGAGAACGGTTTAGACAGAACGATGGTTCCACTGTAGCGGTCGGTTATATCGACTCGATCAAACGCCGCGTAGTCCCCTTTCCATTCACTGGTTGTCATGCGCTCATAACTGAACGCCACATCTTCCGATGTAAGCTCTCCGAACCCATTGCTCCACATCAAGCCTTGCACCAGTGTGAATTCAATGTGGGTTGAATCGACCGCTTCAAGCCGGGTGACATAGGGTGAGGGTATCCAACCACCGTCGCCATAATGTGCGAGCGCTGGCATGCAACACCAGTTGATGTCATTGTTTGGATGTCCTCCAACATAGAATCCCGGGTCAAGTGAATCAGCGTCTCGATTGAATCGAACGACCAATTCTTTTCCGTTCATTGAGAACGACACACCGGGATAAATTCCGGTGAGGCCTGCAGTGCCAGCGAAAGCCGCAGCCTGCATGAACCGCCGTCTGGAAATTGAATGATTTTTCATTAGTACTTCCCCTCTTTAGTAATGAATCAAATTTGTGAAATTATAGGCGTGAAAAGTCAGGATAAGAACGCTGGTTAGAACAAATTAATATAGTATTCTCCAATATATAGTCGGCCACTTATCTCTAACCGACACTCGCCATGAATAATGGCGTGTTTCAAAAGGATGAACTTGTCTGCGTTTCTTGAAAAGTAGTCGAGCGGGTCATCAAGCAGACGACGGTCGGCAAACTGCTCAAGATCCAGGTATCTTGTACCATCGTCCCATTCACTGGCAATCTTTCGTGCCAGTCTGGACTTGCCCACTTGCCTTGGCCAAGTCAGTGCTACGCCGTCAAAGCGAAGGAGTCGAAAAAAGGGATCTTTGTGTGCACCTCTCACATACAGCATTGTGATGTTGTACTACAAAGACCATATTACAAGGTTAAAAACCTCCTCAAATTCGAAACGGAAATCTCCCAAGTTCCAAAGGGTTGGTTTGAATTCTGCGGTTTTTTGGCCAGGGTGTTGCTACAATCAAATCCTTACTTCGACACATTCACGATCTTCATCCAAGCATGATTCAACGAGAAATCACCTTCAACAATAACCCTAGCGTCGAAGATGAACTCATGCGCAGAGAGGCTTTCAATCATGTGGAGTCCTTGTTTGAGACTCATGGATGCCTGACATCTAAATTGATTCTGGCAGGTTTCACATACAAAGGAGAGCGGATTGCCCTTGTCAACCCTGGTCAAGGAATTCATAAACCACGACAAATGCGTAATCTGCTTTCAATAAGAACTGTTTACCCGAAAAGCGGGAGCGTTCATTACGATGATCAAACGGAAGCGTGTGCACAGTTCTATGCGGGTAGCAACTCCGTTGACTATTCTTTCATGGGTACCGACCCGAATGCACGACAGAATCTTCATCTTCGAGAAGCGAATAGAAAAAAGATTCCGATCATCTATTTTCTAGGGTTCAGTCCGAGTCGTTATATTCCCATACTTCCAACCTTTATTTCTGACTGGGACCCGCAAACACTAAAAGTTAAACTGGAATTCGCTCTATCCAACCAGCAAACTGTCATCGCATATCCTGAAGCGGATGAACGTCGTTATGCAATGCGCATACACAAACAAAGACTTCACCAAGCTTCTTTTCGAGAAGTTTTAATTAAAGCCTACGACAGTCAATGTGCAATTACAAGACTGGCGGTTCCACAACTTCTGGATGCAGCGCACATTGTTCCTGACAAAGATGAAATGTTGGGTCAGCCCATTGTTTCGAACGGTCTGCTACTCTCCAAAACCCACCACGCTGCTTTTGATCAAAACCTAATCGGAATTGATGCGGATTACCGCATGCATGTGTCTGAACAATTACTCCAACAGAACGATGGACCGATGCTTGAGTCTCTGAAACAACTCAACGGCAATAGAATTATCCTTCCGAGATTCAGAGAAAATTATCCTGACCGCGATCGATTATCACAACGTTTTGAAGTGTTTAAATCCGCAGCGTAAGGAATGTTTTCAATAGCGCACTGTCTGGTCAATCGCGGCTCTTTTGGAATTCACGCTTATTGGGCTGCCTAGTGTGCATCCGATGTCAAAAGTTTGATTGAAGTCTCGCTGTTCACGTTTAAAGAAAAAATTGAGTGACGATCATTGCGCCGCAGAACAGCAATGCGACAGCTACGGTACGCTGCATTGTGAGCGCGGATATTTTATGGGCAATTCCCGCCCCGATCAGAACACCGGATGACAGGCCGATTGCAACCGGTACTGCAAGAGACCATTCGATAGAACCGTGCAACAAGTGCCCCAGCGTGGCGAAAGGTGCAATTGGAATCTGAATCGCCATGCTTAGTCCAACGGCAACCATGACAGGAAAATTGAGCAGCAGAAGGGACGGAATCAGTAACAGGGGACCGCCGGTACCGCTTAGCGAGGAGCCGAACCCGACTGCCAAACCGAGCAATATCAAAGCAGTGTTCGAAACGCGGTCAACTCCGTTTTCGGGCTGGTCGTTCGCAGAACTGACCAGCGAGCGGATTCCTGAGACAACAACCAGCGTGGCGACGATCACCTCAAGCACGATCGATGGCAGCGCCAGCACCGTCACCGAACCCAGGTAAGCCCCGGGAGCCGCACCCATTG
This sequence comes from Arenicellales bacterium, assembly GCA_965202615.1. GTDB lineage: Bacteria > Pseudomonadota > Gammaproteobacteria > Arenicellales > JAJDZL01 > JAJDZL01. Next base: position 301,780 of record OZ241837.1, on the reverse strand, counting down.
CCAAGTAAATTGCCTTGTCCCAGCGAATCGACCCGCGTTTCGCATAGGCATAATTCGCGAATACCGCGTTCACGATAAAACCCGCCATACAGGCTGGAATGACTGTGTGGATGTCAATATCCGCGACGTAGACCAGGAACGGAATGATCAAGATTCCGCCAACGCCGCAGATGCCGATCAGCACACCAACCAGGAAGCAAAACCCGGTCGCAAGCGCAAAGAACAGCAATGGCGTACTGACGACGTCCAACTTTACTTCAGGGGTGTGTTTCGCTCCGTATCAGCGGAGCTGGCCAAAGGGAGATCAGATGGCAAACGAAGACCCGCAACCACAGGTTGTGGATGCATTCGGATTATTCACGCAGAATCGAGCGCCCATCAGGTCATCGAGATAGTCAACCGTGGCGCCCATCAGGTACTGAATGCTGAGTGAATCAACCAGCAGCGTGACACCGTTCTCCTCAAGAACGATATCGTCGTCCTGCTTTTCCTTTTCGAGTTGAAATCCATATTGAAATCCCGAACAGCCACCGCCCTCAACATACACCCTGAGCCCGATGTCGGTACCGGCCATCAGTTCCGATACACGCTTGGCTGCGCTTGGTGAGATTTCCAGGTATGTGTGTTCGTTCATGGGAGATCAATTGCATTTGAATTGTCGGGCTTGTGACTCCATATCATGCCCGGACACCTAAAATTATAATGACATTTTGCCCTGTCCAAATTCATTCAATCCCACCGGTTCCAAGTGAACGCATCGCAAATCAATAAAAAGGCGCTGTCGATATCCAATCTTTGCAAAACCTACTCGAATAACCGGGTTGCTTTGAAAGGTGTTTCATTCTCGGTCGAAGAAGGCGATTTCTACGCCTTGCTTGGTCGAAACGGGGCTGGCAAGTCGACCACCATCGGGATTATCTGTTCCCTGGTTACGAAAACTTCCGGGAAGGTACACGTGTTCGGCATCGATATTGATCAGAATTTCGGTCAGGCAAAGTCACATATCGGGCTGGTTCCGCAGGAAATCAACTTCAATCAGTTTGAAACGCCCTGGAATATCGTGATCAACCATGCCGGCTACTACGGAGTCAACCGCACTCGCGCAATGCAACAGGCCGAAAAGTACCTGACCCAGCTTGGCCTGTGGGACCACAGGAACTCCAACTCCCGCAGACTTTCTGGCGGCATGAAAAGAAAATTGATGATCGCACGCGCACTGATGCACGAGCCCCGGCTGCTGATTTTGGATGAGCCGACCGCGGGAATCGATTTTGAAACGCGCCTGTACATGTGGGAGTTCATGCGAGATCTCAATGATCAAGGCATCACGATTATCCTGACGACACACTATCTGCAGGAAGCGGAAAAGCTCTGCAGAAACGTTGGTGTAATCGAACTTGGTGAATTGATTCTGGACGTGGACATGAAGACCCTGTTCAAACGATTGAGGCAGGAAACCTATGTGCTTGATTTGGCTTCCCCGGTTCAGGAGAATGGGCTGCCGAAAGAATTCAACAATTCCATACGCCTGATTGATCCGACAACGGTAGAAGTGGACATCGCCCGCAACGGCAGTGTCAATCACGTGTTTGAATCACTGTCCAGAGCGAACATTCGCGTGGCTAGCGTACAAACCAAATCGAACCGTCTGGAAGCCCTGTTTATGGAACTGCTGAAGAATGAAGCCGATGAAATGAAATCGAAGGGGTCAATATGAATGCTCAGCAACCTGTTCTGATCGCGCTCTACACCCTGTGCCGAAAGGAGATCACCAGGTTTCTTAGGATCTGGACACAGACTCTGATCCCGCCGGTGATTACCACCTGTCTGTATTTTTTGATTTTCGGCAACCTGATCGGACCGAGAATCGGTCCGATGCAAGGGCATACCTACATTGACTTTATCGTACCCGGATTGGTGCTGATGTCAGTCATTACCGGAAGTTACACCAACGTGGCATCTTCATTCTTTTCCGCGAAATTCCAGCGTTTCGTCGAAGAAATCATGGTTTCCCCGACACCGAGTTACGTGATTTTGATCGGTTACCTCACCGGTGGCATTTGCCGGGGAGTGATGGTTGGAATTGTTGTTCTGTCAGTCGCCACGCTGTTCGCAAATGTCGACATAGTTTCGCCGCTGACCACGGCCGCGGTGATTTTATTGGCTGCCGCGGTTTTTTCTCTTGGGGGAATGCTGAACGGGATGTTCGCAAAGAAATTTGATGACGTTTCCATCATACCCAACTTTGTCCTCACTCCGCTGATTTATCTTGGCGGCGTATTCTATTCGGTACAGATGCTGCCTGAATTCTGGCAGTTGGTATCACTTGCCAATCCGATTCTGTACGTGATCAATATTGCACGATTTGGTTTTTTGGGCGACAGCGATGTTGGAATTGGAATCTCATTTGCGGTGATCGCGGTTGCGATTGCAATTCTTGCCACCTTGTGCGTGGTGCTGCTGGAACGCGGCTATGGTATACGTGACTGAATTCGGTTGATGGGGTGTGACCTAACGACTATGTTGCGAAAGTAATGCCGGGAAATTAAGAGCCGCAATGAGGAGTGTTTTTAACACAGGGACGGATCGCGTAGCTGGTCTCATTCAGCCATTGCTTCGACTTGGTCATCAAATCGACTCAGCTTCCAAAGCGATGTCTTTCCATGCGTTCGGGAAGCTCGCGGAGAAACTGTCCCCAATGGCGGACACACGTCCAGTTCTATCGTCCAACGATGCGGAACTCAGTCTCATTCGCGATCAACGTAGACCGGGTCGTACGCAATCAATTGCTCTGCAGCACTTTCCGAGAAGGATCAATCCAAGGTTTTCGCATGACACCCGATGACCTCGCAATCCTCATCCAGAAGGGAGAAAGCGCGACCCTTGAGTTCAAAGAGAGTCTTTCAGTGTCGTTCGCACAGGAGCTTGTGGCACTGGCCAACACGGTCGGCGGCAAGATACTGCTGGGTGTGCGTGATGATGGAACCGTAACCGGCATACAGGGCTCCAACAATGTGCGTGCCCGCATTCAGGACATCGCCCGCAACTGCGACCCACCCGTGCAGGTACAAGTGGAACCAGTTGGCAAAGTGATCGCGGTCCACGTTAGGGAAAGCGACTCGAAGCCAGTGAAGTGCGGTGATGGCTTTTTCACCCGCCAAGGGGCGGTAACCCGGAAACTAAGCCGCGACGAAATCCGCGACTTGTTTCGTCTAGAGGGGGCTGTCCGATTTGACTCAAGACTCTGCCCTCGATTCGCTTTTCCAGAAGACTTCGATCGTGAGAAGTTCGATAAGTGGCTCCGACTCGCCGACATATCAGGACGACCTAAGGTCGAGAACGTGCTGGTCAACATTGAGGCAGCCGAACGAGCGGAAGGCAAGTTGCTCTTTCGAAACGCAGGGGTGCTTTTCTTTGCCAAGAACGTGCGCCGCTTTTTTCCACAGGCCTATATCACCTGCCTGCTGGCAAGGGGTACTGACAAGGTTCACATACTGGATCGGAAGGACTTCAATGGCGGGATTGTTGCGGACATTGAGGATGCTTTAAGGTTCGTCGAGCGTAATACGCGCACGGCATATCGTATCGAGAGTCTCCAGCGAGAGAACATCCCGGAGTATCCGACCAACGCCCTGAGAGAGGCGATCACGAACGCCGTCATGCACCGCGACTGGTTTATGGACGGGGCCAACGTCTTTGTCGAGATTTACGCCGACCGCATTGAGGTGGTCAGCCCAGGCAGTCTGCCGGGGGGCTTGTCGCTCGCCGATCTCGGGAGCAAGAGCGTCCGTCGGAACGCTCTGATCTCGGACCTACTCCACCGCATCGACTTCATCGAGAAAGCGGGCACTGGCATTCGGCGTATCCGGAACGAGGTGCGATCGCAAGGCTGTCCCGAGCCTGAATTCAAAGTGAACGGCTTCTTCACTGCCACGTTCTGGCCGAACCCCGACGTGCGGGTAAGGGAAGGGACATACTTCATAGAACGAGGCACCGGGGAAGTTACCGGGGAAGTCACCGACCAAGTTACCGACCAAGTCACCGACCAAGTTACTGACCAAGTTACCGGCCAAGTTCGAATGCTTAGCGCCATGACGGGAGAAATGACTAGGCAGCAAATCCAGAATTCACTTGGTTTCAAGCACAAGAATCATTTCCGAGACGTATATCTGATTCCTGCCCTTCAAGCCGGGTTGATCGAAATGACCATCCCGGATAAACCACGCAGCAGGAACCAGCGGTATCGCCTGACACCGAAGGGGAGAAAATACCTGACTCAGTTTTAAAGACAAGCGCTCTGGAATACGAAAATCAGTATCACTTAGCGTTTTGCAAGGAGTGATTCAATGTGCAGCACGAAAACCACTCGCAATGGATTCAAACTGACACGAATTCGCCGCAATTGACAGGTTTGTGAGTATGCGGGCTGAATGATGGACCGCTAAAACTGCAAATGAATGGCTGGGGAACCAGGATTCGAACCTGGATTGACGGAGTCAGAGTCCGTTGTCCTGCCGTTAGACGATTCCCCAGAATTCGGAACCCCTAAGATGCAACCTTGATCGCGTTGTGCAGAGCTAACGTTTGGAGTATTGCGGGCGCTTTCTCGCTTTGTGCAGACCGACTTTCTTTCTTTCGACTTCCCGCGCGTCTCGGGTCAGAAAACCGCCCTTGCGCAGTGCCGACCGATTTGATTCGTCGTATTCCAGAAGTGCCCGGGCGATCCCAAGCTGGATCGCGCCCGCTTGGCCGCTCTGACCGCCGCCGGATACATTGACCTTGACATCCACTGAATTGAGCATGCCGAGATGTTCCAGTGGCTGGCGAATCACCATTCGCGCGGTTTCCCGTCCAAAATACTCTTCGATTGGACGATTGTTTGCAACGATACTGCCGTTGCCTTTGGTCAGGTAAACGCGGGCGGTTGAAGATTTTCTGCGCCCGGTGCCGTAGTAGACTTCTGTGGTTGCTGCCATAATGCCTGCCCCTAGAAATTAAGCGGTTTTGGCGATTGAGCCTGGTGTGGCTGGTTCGGTCCCGCATAGACCTTCAGTTTGGACATCATTGCCCGTCCTAATGGTCCCTTTGGCATCATGCCTTTCACCGCGAGTTCGATGATGCGGGTGGGATGCTGTTTTCTCATGGTGCTGACCGGTATGGTTTTTAACCCGCCAGGTCGCCCGGAGTGGCGATGATAAACTTTTGCATTCTCCTTGTTGCCCGTCAAAATAACTTTCTCCGCGTTGATGACGACAACGTAGTCTCCAGTATCAACGTGAGGTGTATAAATCGGTTTATGTTTGCCGCGCAGACGGATGGCGATCTCTGATGCCATGCGCCCTAATACCTTGTCAGATGCGTCGACAAGATACCATTCGCGTTCAACGTCACTGGCTTTTGCAGAAATTGTTTTCATTGTTCCTGGTTTAGATCAGCCCTGTCTGCGTTCGTTCGAATCAGAAAAACAGGAAATTATATAATTTTCTTGCCCGATCTGTTGTCGCTCATATTCAGCATCGGGTTTCTGTTTGGAAACTCCAGGCGAATCGTTTAAAGTTCGACATTGATTGGAAAAGTGCCTAAAACCCGGCGTGACGACGGATTCAGGTCAATACAAATATGGAAATTGGTTACCGCTAAAGCAACCGCCCGCAAATTCTATATGACTGCACTTCCTTACGCAACAATTATTTTTCCGTCACCGCTTATCTGACCGGCGACACGCGGCGAGATTTCTGAACTGAAGTCGTGTCCAGCATTAAATCGAAAATTCCACTAGCTGATGACATCAGGCTCTATGGACGCCTGATGAGTTACGTGATGGTCTACAAGTGGTATTTCGTGCTTGGAATATCGCTTGTTGCAGTATTCGCACTGACGACACCGGCTGTTGCGGTGCTGATGAAGCCGCTGCTTGACGGCAGTTTCGTTGAAAGAGATCCGAAATACATTCTTTGGACCCCCATCATCCTGATCATCCTGTTTGCGATACGCGGCATAGCAAGCTACCTGCACGGTGTGTGCATGGCATGGGTTCTGGGTTACGTGGTCTATGACATCCAGCTTGACATGATCGACCGTATGGTCGCGTTTCCGACCCGGTTTTACGATGAAATGCAGGCGGCGCAAATCATGGTTCGAATTTCATCGGATGTGAATCAACTGACCAGCACCGCCTCGACCGTCGTGGTTACGGTGGTGCGCGAGTCGTTGACCATTCTCGGATTGCTGGTCTGGATTTTTATTCTGGACTGGGTGCTGAGTTTAGTTCTTCTCATCGCGACGCCCTTGATCGCAACCATAGTTGCGTTCGTCGCCAGGCGATTGCGAGTGCTTTATCGGGACATGATGCAAATGGGCGGACAGTTTCTCGCGCACCTGCAGGAAGTTACCGCCTACCACCGTCTGGTAAAACTTTACCTGACGCAGGAGTTTGAGCGCAACCGTCTGCGGACCTTTGCGAACAGGGTCCGACAACTGAAACTCAAGCAGGCGGTCGCCAACGAAATTACCGTTCCAACGGCGGAATTCATTTCGACTGTTGTCATTGCCTGCACGGTCTACTTCAGCCTGACCCGGGATTTGACTGACCCTCTGACCGTTGGCGGTTTCGTTTCGTTCATGGCCGCACTCGCACTGATTTCAAGCTCCCTAAAGAAACTTCTGCGAATCAATGAAATGCTGCAGGCCGGGCTGGTTGCCTCAGAGCGGGTCTTCTACCTGATCGACCAGGAACCTGAAGTCGATGAAGGAGAGCGCTCGTTTGCTGACAGAAAAGTCGAAGGGCGGATTACCTTCAAGGATGTCTCGTTCACTTATTCGAGGTCGCATACAAGTTCACTCGATCATGTATCGCTGGAAATCGAACCGCACCAGACTGTCGCCCTGGTTGGTGCGTCAGGCAGCGGGAAGAGTACGTTTACGTCACTGATACCGCAGCTTTATCAGCTTCAGGAAGGCTCGCTTCTGATCGATGGCGTGGATATTCGAGAATACTCGTTGGCGGAGATTCGGCGACAGATCGCATTTGTCAGTCAGGATGTCTTGCTGTTTGACGATACCGTGGCGAACAATATCGCTTACGGTGATATTGAAAATTCGACCGAGGAGAAAATCAGGAACGCTGCGAAATCCGCCTACGCGCTTGAGTTCATTGAAAATCTGCCGGATGGGTTCGATACCCAGATCGGCGAGAGGGGCGTACGTCTGTCCGGTGGACAGAAGCAGCGACTCGCAATCGCGCGGGCATTTATGAAAGATGCGCCAATCCTCATATTCGATGAAGCGACTTCTTCCCTGGACACCAACGCGGAGTTCCAGGTGCGAAAAGCGCTTGAGGCGCTAGGCAAGGGCCGTACCGTCATCATCGTTGCGCATCGCCTGTCATCGATTGAGCACGTCAAACGAATTGTAGTCCTGCATGAAGGCCGCGTGGTTGAAGATGGAACCCATCAGCAGTTGATGGAACTCAAGGGGCACTACTACAAACTCTATTCGGTGTTTTACAACCAACCGCTGTGATGTAAATCCGGCCTGGCTGGCGAAGACTAACGTCTGCGCCAGCGATTGAATCCCCGCAAAATCTTGTTCACGCGCTCTGAGACCTGTTTCTTTCTCCAGTTGCCCGCAGCAAACCTTGCCGACTCGGCCAAGGTCGGGTAGATGTGGATGGTTCCAAGAATCTTGTTGAGTCCGAGTCCGTTCTGCATGGCGAGTATGAATTCTGTGATCAGGTCGCCTGCATGCTCGCCGGCAATGGTAACACCAAGAATCTTGTCTTTGCCGGGTGGTGTCAGCACCTTGATTTCACCGCGTGTTTCGCTGTCTGCGATTGCTCGAGACAGATCTTTGAAATCGTATCGTGTGACGTCGAACGCGATGCCTTTTTCCTTGGCTTCCATTTCATTCAAACCGACTCTTGCGACCTCGGGGTCCGTAAACGTGGCCCACGGAATCACTGAATAATCGCAGCGGCGCTTGTAAAACGGCCGAAGCAATGCGTTGGTTGCCGCCGCGGTGGCCTGATGCGCACCGAAGTGAGTGAACTGATAGGGACCGGCAACATCGCCCACTGCGTAAATGTTGGGATAGTTGGTTTCAAGAAATTCGTTTATTTCGATGGTACCGCGTTCCGATATATCGATACCGAGCTTCTCAAGACCGAAGCCCTCCAGTCTTGCTTTGCGTCCCACTGCAACAAGAAGCACGTCAAATTCAATTCTTACTTCCTCGCCCTTGCGGTTGCAAATCAGGGTCTTGTTACCCGACTGAACATCAAATTCGGCCGCTTTGTGTTCAAGCCGTACGTCGATGCCTTCTTCCAGGAACTGGTCCAGCACCATTTGCGAGTATTCAGGGTCTTCTCTTGGCATGAGCCTGGGAGCCTTTTGAACTTGCGTGACCCGGGACCCCAGTCTGGCAAACGCCTGTGAGAGTTCGCAGCCGATCGGACCGCCGCCCAGCACCAGCAGCCGGTCGGGCAGCTCTTCGATCTCCCAAATGGTGTCCGATGTATAGAATCCAACATTTTCAATGCCAGGCAAATTCGGCACCGCCGGTTCGGCACCCGTGGCTATGACAATGCTTCGCGTTGTCAGCTGCTGTCCGTCGACACTGACACAGTAGGGTGATTCAATGGTGGCGTGCCCGGAGTAGCAGTCGACGCCCAGCCCGGTGTAGCGTTCGACCGAGTCATGGTGCTCGATGACTCCGATGATGCCGTGCAAGCGGGACATGACCTCTTTGAAGTCAAACTCGGCGCTCGCGGTGTGCACCCCGAATTCTTTGCTGCGCTTGATGTGCGACATGAACTTCGCAGTCCGAATAATTGCCTTGGACGGCACGCAACCGGTATTCAGGCAGTCGCCACCCATTTTGCCTTTTTCGATCAAAGCAACTTTGGCCTTGACTGCTGCTGCGATGTAAGCGGCAACCAGTCCGGCTGATCCGGCACCGATCACGACTGTATTGAATTCGAACTTGGCCGGTTTTTTGAACTTTCCAAGCACTTTCCGAGACTTCATGATGTCAATAATCTTTTTGGATATCAGGGGAAAGATCCCGAGCAAAACAAAGGATGCAATCAGCGCCGGCGACAGGATCGCACCGACCGAGTCGATTTTGGCCAACTGGGTTCCGGCATTGACGTACACGATTGTCCCCGGAAGCATTCCAATCTGACTGACGATAAAGTAAGTGCCCAGGCGCATTGGCGTCAATCCCATGACCAGGTTGATGACGAAAAACGGAAACAGCGGAACCATTCTCAACGTGAACAGATAAACCGCACCGTCCTTTCGTATCCCCTCGTTAATTGTTCGCAGACGGTCGCCGTAGCGGCTTTGAATCGCATCTCGCAGAATGTGCCGCGAAACCAGAAATGCGCAGGAAGCGCCGATGACCGAGGCAAAGGAAACAAGCACGGTACCCCACAGCAGTCCAAATATTGCACCGCCGATCAGGGTTGCGATGGCGGCGCCCGGTAAGGAGAGCCCAGTGACCAGGACATAAATGACGAAATAAATCGCAGCAGCCTGCAACGGCGAAGAATCCCGAAAATCGGCAATCTTGCCTTGCTGTTCCTTGAAGTAATTCAGGTCAAGATACTGTCCGAGGTCAAATACGAAGTACACTAAAATCAGAACAGCGATAATTGCAAGTATCAGGATTTTTTTCATAATTTATTCGCTTACTTTTGTGGGTTCAGGCGCCTGTCTGTCGATGTTATGACTGTCAGTTGCTGTTGATTGTTACTCTTTTATACTTAAAAATTCCAGCCCAATCCTGGATTCGAAATGGAATTGTACCTAGTCCGCCACGGACAAACTGACTACAATGCTGAGAAACGTTTTCAGGGGCGGGTTGATGTTCCACTTAATCAATTGGGCAAATTGCAAGCACTGAAAATGCGAGATCAGCTGCTCGCAGATTTGTCACAGATTGCTCAATTCTATACTTCCCCGCTTTGTCGTGCCAAGGAAACCGCGCAGCTGATCGCGCCGGACTCGTCCATTGTCAAGGTTGACGGACGGTTGACAGAGATTGATCTCGGTGAGTTCGACGGACGGCTCGAGACGGATATTGAGCAAGATTTGGGTACGGAGAACTATGATGCGTGGCGCCGTGGAAACTTTGTTCAAGGCGCACCAGGGGGTGAGTCACTCTCGCAGGCAATGCGAAGAGCAGAGTCGTTTCTGCAGGATATCGTTTCCGCATATGGTCATGAGAAAATAGCGATTGTTTCGCATCAGGGCTTTCTCATCGCGCTCAAGTCTGTCATTTCCGGTGATTCAACCCGGCAAGCGCTGACTCGCTATCGACAAAGAAACGACGAAATCGAGGTGTGGAGCACAGAAAATGCGGGACTGATTCACAAAATGTGTATCGTGAGTGCCTGAAACCCGCAGTTCCAGTTAGGTTTTTTAACCGAACGGGCTACTTTGTGAGAAAATATAGGGGTTTAATCGACATACTTCGTATTTGATGCCGCTTCAAGCCAGATACCGTCCCGGTGGTTGGCAGGGGTTTAGGACCACAGATCCCCTGTTTATTGCACGATGCAATTAGTCAATGGCATACAGAAACCAATGAACAAATGAGGGTATATCGTTGTCTTCAACATATTCACGCTGGATATTGCCTGTAATTTTGCTACTCGTCGCGATTGTCGGCTGGGGCGCTTATTTTCTCTCCAGTGAAACGCCGCAAACAGGCCAAACCGAATCAGCGGGCTTGAATCAGGAACTGCAAGCGTTGCAACAGAATTTTGCCGAACTGCGATTGGATCAGGAAAGTTTGCTACAGGAAAACATCGCGCTTCGGGCTTTGAATGAAAGTCTGCAGGCCGAAGACGATTCAAGTACCGGGCAAGCAACATACCCGCGTTTTCCGGGTGGGCGTGAGAATTACCTTGCGCAACGATTGCAATACGCCAGCGAACAATTGCGGCGGCATCGTAGAGGGATATATCAACAATCCGCTGCATCAGAGAATGTGTCCGATGCGATGACCGAATCGGATCAACAGGCTCAGATGGACTCAGAGCAGCAGGTCCAGGCTGACTCGGATCAACAGGCCCAGATGGACTCGGATCAACAAATCCAGGCCGCTTCCGATCAACAGGCTCAGATGGACTCGGATCAGCAGGTCCAGGCCGAATCGGATCAACAGGCTCAGATGGACTCGGATCAGCAGGTCCAGGCCGAATCGGATCAACAGGCTCAAATGGACTCGGATCAACAGCCCAAGACCGAAATAGTTACGATACAACCATTCGAGGCAGAGAACCAACAGTTACGCGAACAGCTTGCCGATCAGGCAGAGTCGTTTGAACAAGAGCGAATGAACTACACCCAAAGGATTGCCGATCAGGCAGAGTCGTTTGAACAAGAGCGAATGGACTACACCCAAAGGATCGCCAATCAGACTGAGTCGTTTGAACAAGAGCGAATGAACTACACCCAAAGGATTGAACGTCTCTCAGACAAACTTGCAGAAGCGCTTGTCAGCCGAACCAATCAATCCATAGTTACAGGTGATGAAAGCACTGCAAGCGAAACTGACGAGCCCTCCAGTGCTACAGAGGGTGAGCTCGTTGCCCGAGTCGACCAACCTGGCGTTGCGGGCGATGAGAGCACTGCAAGCGGAACTGATGAGTCCTCTGACATGTCGACTCAAACCGCTAGTGTGACCGAGCAGCCTGAAGAAACCACGATTTCGGAACCAACGGCTGAATCTAGTCAAGCGGAAGATTCAACTGTTGCCGCAGGACAGACATCAATGCAGACAGACAGCTCGAATGATGCGGTGCCTGCACAAGATTCAGCCGTGAGTGACACCACCGAGCGTCTCGAGGCACAGATCGATGGTCTTCTGGAGAAATTGTCCACTGCCGAATCGAATCATCAGGCAGCGATGGTGGAAGCCCGGGAAGGAACTGACCAACTGAATCAGCAGTTGCAAAGTGAGCAACGCGAAAATCAGAAATTGCATCAAGCCCTGCAGACCCTGAGAGGGGAAGTTGCCTTGCTTACCGGTGACCTGAACAGTGCCAACGAGCGTACTCAGAATATGGAAATGATGACACAGGCGATTGTTGAGGAAAACTTTCGCCTTGGGGAATTGATCGATGATCTGCAGGAAAACCTGGGTATGACGATTGCAGAACGAGACAGTCAAATCTCGTCAATAGAGTCTGATTTCAGCATGATTGAGTATTCCACCGACATATTATTCGAATCCGGTTCAACGGTACTCAGCGAAAGAGGCAAGCAGATACTCAAGGAATTTTTCTTCAATCTCAAAGTCGACGAATATGCAGGTCGCGTGATCAATATCGAAGGACATACCGACAATGTTCCAATTACAGGCAATTTGCGTACGCTTTATCCAACAAACTGGGAATTGTCTTTAGGCAGAGCAGCAAGTGCGACCAGATTCCTCGTCGAACAGGGAGCTGATGCAAAACGTCTAAGGCCGGTAGGCCGCGGGTCATCACGGCCCAGGGTTCCCAACGATACTGAAGCTGGCAGGGCTACCAATCGACGTATTGAGATTCATCTGGCGCCGGAATTGGAAAGAATTCAAAACTAAAGGCAATGGCAACTGGTTTACCCTACGATCCCGAAGACGCGCTACGACACTTTCGATTAACCGACCCGGTCCTCGCCGATTTGACCGCAGAAATCGGTGCATTCAACCTCGGGTTCAGGACGGAATCGACCCCTTTCGAGGCGTTGCTGAGATCCATTGTTTATCAGCAGTTATCCGGTCGCGCGGCCGCGAGCATTCTGAACCGTGTTCTAGGTCTGTACGGAGGAGCGTTTCCGACACCGGATGAAATGCTCGATACGCCAGAGGAACAATTGCGTTCATGTGGTCTGTCCCAGGCCAAAACACGCGCGGTCAAGGATCTTGCTGAAAAAACCAGTCAAGGAATGTTGCCAACCCCGGTCGAAATTGACGCGATGAGCAGCACCGAGATCATCAAAGCTTTTTCGACGGTGCGAGGTATCGGACCCTGGACAGTCGAAATGCTGTTGATTTTCAATCTTGGGCACCCGGACATCCTGCCCGCTACGGACCTTGGTGTGCGGCGCGGCTTTTCCGTTGCTTATCGGACAGCAGAGTTACCGGAACCGAAAGAATTGCTCAAGCACGGCGAGCGCTGGAAGCCGTATCGAAGTGTTGCAAGCTGGTATCTGTGGCAGGCGGCTGACCCGAATTTTCGGGCAGACACTCGATAAGGCTGAATCATCTGATTCAATACAATATTTTGCACCCCAAGCACCCAAAGGGACGTTGGATTTCCCGCTTCGATTTGCTCAAATTGACTGGCAACATTCGTTGGATGACCAACGACCTCAGCTTTACGTGAAGCTTGAATTAGGACCCGGAAAGAATTTCCGGCGAAGATTCTAATACTCTGACCCTTTACACCAAGAAATTAGAGAAATGAATTCAGCAAAAGCAAAATACAGATTGGAAGCAGTTAAATCCGAATTAGATTGTCCGCTGTGCGGTGTGATGGAGGTCGAGACGTCAATCACTCCCTATGCCTTTGAGTATGGTTCAGGTGATGCCGCGGCAATACTGAACGTTGACGTGCCTGTACGACGCTGTGACGCATGTGAAATTGAATATCTTGATGAAGAAGGGGAACGTATCAAGCACGAAGCAATATGTCAACATCTCGGTGTACTATCTCCGCGCGAGATACGACGCATCAGAAAAAAATACAGTAATACGAGGACGAGTTTCGCTGAAGTAACCGGGCTCGCAGAGGCATCGCTCAATCGTTGGGAGAACGGATTGTCAATTCAAGCGCACGCCAACGATCGATACTTGCGACTGTTGGATTACCCGGACAACTTGCGACGATTGGAGGCGATTGCAGATTCAAACGCACATTCACATTTCGAATAAACCGTAAACAGGAAAATTCGCAGCATTGTTTGTTGTAACCGAACTACTAAGGGACGAACAACAAGAATATCAATTGCGGCGAGGGAACTATTTGAAAATCGTGGATGATTTGCGAGCTCGCGGTTTCCAATGCCGAGGCCGGCAGATGTCCCACTCAAACAATACCCTCAAGCCTCGCTTCCGGAATTTGACAAACAGTCAGCAATCATTTTTCATCTGATCGATCAGCGCATCGGCAAACCCGCTGGTCGAGACTTCGGTTGCCCCTTCGGTCAGACGGGCAAAATCGTAGGTTACCACGCCTCGGCCAATGACTTTTGGATAAGCGTTGTTGATCAGTTCAGCAGCTTCGGTCCAGCGCATGTATTCAAGCATCATGACGCCGGAAAGCAGCAGTGATGATGGGTTGACCTTATTCTGGTTTGCGTACTTGGGTGCGGTTCCATGCGTCGCTTCAAATACCGCAATATGGTCGGCAACATTGGACCCCGGAGCGATACCGATGCCACCCACTTCAGCCGCGGCAGCGTCCGAGAGGTAGTCGCCATTCAGGTTGGTGGTGGCGATGACGTCAAACTCCGCCGGTCGCAGTTGCAATAACTGGAACATAATGTCGGCGATCCGATCTTTAATGACGACCCGGCCGTCCGGCACAACACCGTCATATTGGTCCCACAGTTCATCTTCAGAAATGGTCGAATCGGAGAATTCCTCTTTCGCCAGCTCATAGCCCCATGCGCGAAACGCACCTTCAGTGAACTTCATGATGTTTCCCTTGTGCACCAGGGTTACGCTCTCGCGTCCGTTGTCGATTGCGTGTTGAATGGCTTTGCGCACCAGGCGTTTGGTTCGGTATTCACTGACTGGCTTGATTCCCAGCCCTGCGTCGACCTCGAAGCTCACGTTCATCTCCTCGCGCAGGAACTTGGCGAGTTTGATATTTTCCGGTGAGCCGGCAGAAAACTCGATACCGGAGTATACATCTTCGGTATTCTCCCGGAAAATGACCACGTCCACTTCTTCCGGACGTTTGAGTGGTGACGGGACGCCGGCATAATACTTGACCGGGCGAACACAAGCGTACAGATCAAGCGCTTGGCGAAGCGAAACATTCAAGGAGCGGAATCCGCCGCCGACCGGAGTCGACAATGGACCCTTGATGGCGACTTTCAATTCCCTGATTGCGTCGAGCGACTCATCCGGAAAATAGTCACCGTCGTACAGGCTCCCGGCCTTGTCACCCATGTACAGCTCACACCAGTGAATTTTCCGTTTTCCGTTGTAAGCAAGCTCGACTGCCGAATCCCACACCCGCATTGAAGCCTTAGTGATGTCGGGACCAATACCATCGCCCTCGACAAATCCGACAATTGGATTGTCGGGGACCGACAGCGTTCCTGCTTTAATTGTTATTTTTTCACCGCTTTCCGGTATTCTTATGTGGTCAAACATTGCTTTGCTTCCGATCTTGATTTAGATATGAATCAGACGGTCCCGTGCGTTCACGTATTGTGCGGGTTGATAGACATTATTCACCCGTCGCTGGAATCCGCCAATGAATAAGGGAATTGTAACCGCAGGACACCCCAAAACAGCCAAATCCGCGGCAGAAATTTTATCTGCCGGCGGCAATGCATTTGATGCGGCTATCGCTGCGCTCTACACGGTTTGCGTCGCAGAACCCGCGCTTGCCTCGCTTGGAGGCGGTGGGTTTATGATGGCAAGCCCCGCCGACAGCCGACCCGTTCTGTTTGACTTTTTTGTGCAGACGCCCCGGCAACACAAGGATATCGCAGACATCAGCACAGAGGAATTCCTGTGCGATTTTGGGGATACCCAGCAAGAATTCATCATCGGTACTGGAACCAGCGCAGTACCCGGTTGTGTGAAGGGCATTTTTGAAGTCGCCAGAAGGTATGCGACGATGCCGATGAAGGAACTGATCGAGCCAACCCTTGAAGTCCTGAAAGAGGGCATTGAAATCAATGAAATGCAGGCCCATGTGCTGCGCATCCTGACTCCCATTTACCTGTCCGGTACAGCGGGTGCGATTTTTGAAAGCAAGCGTCATCCGGGAAAGACCGTGCATCCTGGTGAGAGAATATTTTTTCCACATTATGCGGACTTGCTTGAATCCCTGGCAGCGGAGGGTGATGACCTGTTTTACCGGGGAGAAGTCGCCAAAGCAGTCGATGATGTCAGCCGGTCCGGGGGACAGGTGACCTACGCTGACATGGCTGCGTACCAGGTTGAGTTGCGAGACCCGCTTGAAGTGCGCTACAAAGATCATACATTATTGTTGAACCCGCCACCTTCCAACGGTGGCATCCTGATTGGGCTGGCGATCAGTCGTTTGGCGGGCCTGAACCTGTCACAGCATGAATTCGGCTCGTCCGGCCATCTCAACACCGTGCTCAAGACACTGAAATTATGTGGTCAACTGGAAGATGAACTTTCATATGAAGCGGATGCCGGATTTGATGCGCGCCTTATTGAGATTTATCGAGCTAATCGCCAGAATCAGCTTTTGGCGCCCAACGGCACCACCCACATTTCAATCATTGACCGCGACCGCAACGCGGTTTCGGTTTCGGTCAGCAACGGCGAGGGCTGCGGCACGATGATACCGGGCACTTCGGTCATGATGAACAATATGATGGGCGAGCACGATGTCAATCCTTATGGACTGACCGGCTGGCCCCGCTCTCGCCGACTGAGTTCCCTGATGTCACCGACGGTTGCAATTGACAGTAAGGGGGCTCAAATTGCTGTGGGCAGCGGCGGCTCGAATCGAATCCCTGCAGTTGTCCAGCAGGTACTGATCAATCTGGTCGATTTTGGAATGTCAGTTCAAGATGCAGTACAGGCGCCTCGTTTGCATTATCACCAAAATTCAACCTATGCGGAGAATCTGTTCGGCAATCCCGAGCTGGAGCAGATTCTTGAACAGGCAGGGGCACCGACGATTTTCAAAAACTGTGATATTTTCTTCGGTGGCGCACACACCGCCAGGTGCACAGGCAACGTCGTAGAGGGATTTGGAGACATTCGCCGCGGAGGCGTCTGGACCGAGGTCTAGTGATGCGTTACTTTCGCGGGGTTGTATCGGACCCCTTTCGCAGAAGGGTCATCGTCGCGATTATCAGTGTCCTTTCGGTCTACGGACTGACCATTGGATTTTTCTACCCTCTAATCAGTCTCAAACTGGAAATGCGCGGCATCTCGCCCGCGTTGATCGGCATTATGGGTGCGCTGCCATTTTTTGCATCGATCATTGTTTCACCGTTTATTCCGCTGATCATGCGTTACTTCAAAGTTGTTCGCCTGGTCTTTTTTGCGATATTTTCAGATCTGGTTTTCATTGTAATCATGATGCTGACCGAGGATCTTTACGTCTGGTTCTTTTGTCGGTTCATGATGGGTGTAGCCGGATCGATTATTTTTGTGGTGAGCGAAACCTGGATCAACGAAATCGCGGAAGATCATTATCGCGGGCGGGTTCTTGCGCTGTACACATTGGTGTTCAGTGGAACATTGGCGTTGTCTCCATTGCTGATCGTGTTTTTGGGTGCCGAGGGCAACCTGCCGTTTCTGATTGCCGCGATTGCCATCGTGTTTGCAACCATTCCTCTGCGCTGGGCACGCGATTCAGCGCCGGATTTTTCTGGCGGAAAGGCATCTCATGTGCTTCGGTTTGTCCTGCTCGCACCGACTCTGGTCGCCGCTTCGGCGCTGATGGCATTTGACGAAGCCGCGCTGATTACGCTGCTCCCGGTTTACGCACTTCGCCACGGGCTGACCGATTCGACCGCGGCGCTGATGCTGACAGTGCTGGCATTAGGTTCGATGGCGATACAGCCCATAGTGGGTCGACTTGCCGACAGCATGAACCGCTACGCGCTTCTGTATATCAATGCCGTGCTGGTGCTGATAGGCGCATTGCTTCTGCCACTGATCATCAAGACAGATATACTGCTTTGGGTGGTTCTGTTTTGCTGGGGTGGCGCAATCGCGGCAATTTACACGGTGGCTCTAACCATCATGGGTGCACGATTCCGGGGCGCTCAGCTGGCGGCAGGCAATGCTGCGTTCGGGCTCATGTGGGGTGTGGCCGGAACCATTGCTCCGGGTGCAGGCGGATTTGGCTTGACGGCATGGGGACCGAATGGATTTGTCGGCGTATTGATTGTCTCAGCGCTGGCATTCCTGGTTTTGGCCGCGGTGCGGGCGATGCTTTCGAGGCGATGACAACCTGGCAAACTTGAGACAATTATGGTGACTTTCTGATGGCCCCGACAAAAATGCGCTCATTTGGCGTCAGCAGCCGGGTGGGACACAGCTCGGATGAGTTCTACAAGCGTAAAATTCATGCTGAGCACGCCACTTCGGGTGATGATGAATCGCAGGAAATTGAGGTGCCGGAATCGTGTCTCGACCGCATCTATAACCACACCAGCGAATCCATGCAGGAGTTGCCCGACAACTGCATTCATCTAATGGTTACGTCACCGCCTTACAACGTAGGCAAGGATTATGACGACGATTTGTCTCAGGAGGAGTACCTGGACCTGCTGGACCGGGTGTGGCGCGAAACCTATAGAGTGCTGGCACCGGGCGGCAGAGCTTGTATCAACGTCGCCAATCTCGGGCGCAAGCCGTATATACCACTAAATGCGATGATCACGCGCCAAATGCAGGAAATAGGATTCTTGATGCGGGGTGAGATTATCTGGCACAAGTCCGCGAGCGCCGGGACATCGTGTGCCTGGGGGAGCTGGATGAGCCCCGCCAATCCGGTGCTGAGGGATACACACGAGTATATTCTGGTATTTTCCAAGCGGGAGTTTTCCCGCAAGAAACCAACGGGCGAACACAGGCAGCCGACCATCACCCGCGACGAGTTTCTGGAGGTTACCAAGAGTGTGTGGACGTTTCCGGCGGCATCAGCGAAATCGGCCAATCATCCGGCGCCTTTTCCGGTCGAATTGCCGGCCCGTTTGATTGAACTCTATACGTACTCCGGGGATGTTGTGCTGGATCCATTTTTGGGTGCAGGTACGACAGCCGTTGCGGCCGCTAAGGCCAATCGACATTACATCGGCTATGAAATTTCGACTGAATATGTTGAGGTTGCTGCTGCCAGGTTGTCTCGCGAACTTGGGGGTTGACAGAATCGCACTGAATATTATGGGGTCCAGTTCTTTTGTGCGGACTGCGACAATTACGTCGATAAATTCTTCCAATTCGCTTGCCAGGTCGCAATCGTTAGTGAATACGATAGCAATCTATTGGAGCAATTTTCTTCAATGAGGTTTAAAGATTTTGTGCTTTCCGTGTCTAAAACACTTCCTTGGCGCCAATTCGTATCTCGACCGAACATAATTTACCGTTTATTCACGCTCGAAAGAACCGGGAATCGAAATGGATGATTGCCAGTCGCTGGTGGGTTTGGATTTGGATGTCGCCAGGCCTGATTTTTTGTAGGATGATTCAATGGCCTTTGCTTCATCAATCAGCGCAATGACGTGCTTGTCGCTGTTCTCACCGGTTTTTATGAGATCCAATAGTGACCTTCCACCGAAAGCTTTTGTCCGAACAAGTAAGTCTGCGCGAGAAACTCCTTGCTCCCTGAATTGATCGGCTAGTTCGCTCAATTTGCAAATTTGATCCAATTTAGCGTCTTCCGGCGTGGAGGCTCCAGAAATCCATTTATAGATTGCCTGACGGGTTACATTGAATATCGCGGCTAAATCGGCGACTGGTGGATTTAGAACATCTCGGATATTTTTTACGTGGTCTGATGGCGTTCGAATATCGAGGTGGTCAATATTTGCCTCAGGGGCTTTAGCGATGCCAACCAAAGGGACTCTGCGTTTCACATGATCAATCCAGATATTGGAACGGCCAATCTCATAATTACTGCCCGTACCATGAACATGAAATTCGTAATGAATCGGCATCCAGCCAGGATTTGCACTCAGATTCGACAACTGACCTTGATGTCTTTTCGTTGCCTTACTGTGACGGTCGCTGTGCATAGTCTACTCCTGACTTTCAAGACCACATGTTTAAAGCGTGGTCTGTAACGGTTGCTTCGAAAACTTCTCTTACGCCCGCATGGAGAAAGCCCAGTTGCTCACTGATTCTTTCAAAGTCCAGCGGAATTTGGTATTTGATATAGTGGTCGGTATCGATAATTGCGTGATTTTGGTCTTCACTGAAATTGAACGTATCATTTAGAACCAATCCTCTGGGGCTAATGTCCGGTGGAAATCTAATCGGTGAAGTTGCCCGGTATACTCGGGCAACTAGCTTGCCCTTATCAATTCGTGCGTCGTATTCCGTACTGAATACAGATTCTGTCAGGGCGTAATCGCGTGTCGAATTAATCTGAATTCCGTGAAGGGCATCAGAAAGATACTGTTCCAATGTCTCGTCATCCTCGGGAACTATGGCATCCAAATAACGCAATCCAAGGCGGCTAATATGATCCAAATTCACTACTTTGTGAACAGATTTAAGCCCAGCAATCAATTCAGGAATAAATTCGGCACTGGTGTTGTAGTGAGTCGTGTGAAATGTGATAGAAGACGATGCCAAGATAAACCCCGCTGTTTGATCGCTTTTGGATATCAGCCATTCTGTAATATCCGCCAGCGTAGGAGCATATGCACCTTGCTCAATGCTCCCAGCAAACTGCAGTTGAGCAATCTGGTTGGGATTGAAGAGCGTGTATCCTTTCTTGCGTAGCTGATCTTGAATTTCGTTGACATACTTGTCCATCGCTGCAATCGGGTTGAAGTGCACTTGAGCCAACGCATAATAGACTGGCGCATTCAACAGTTTTTTACCCATCAAGAATCCCGCAAGTTGATTTAAGTCAATGTGTGTAGTTTACATTTTAGTTTACACTTTGTAAATTTGACTCATTTAGTCGTAAATCGTTCCAAAGAAATATTAAGATTTTCAAAAAACGGGAAACTCAATTACCGATCGATGGACTTGATCAAACAATCCTCGTGTTCGGTTATCAAGAATCGTCAATGTATTGAAACTGTCTGATTCAAAAATGTATCGCCCGTAAATTTCGGCAGGACCGTTTTACCCGCAGACTGAAAATATTTACTCTGCCGAAGCGGCAGGTTCATCCATTGGTTCGATTGCTATCGACAATGAGGCAGTCAATGAACGGTCCTGCCAGATCGCACTCTGACAATGGGGTCTGTCCGCTGATTACGATGTGGCTTGAATTCCGAGTTGATTGCACTTCATACCTACTCGTGAGATGTAGTACTGGAATCCTTCTTTGGCGCAGGTGCGGCAGTTATTGTGGCCCGCAAAGCCAATCGACAACATCGGTTATGAAATTTCTCCCGAATATGTTGAGGTTGCAATGGCCAGACTAATTCGTGAGCTTGAGAGTTGACGAAATCTTGCCACATTGAGCGAGATAGTGCAAATATGGTGATTAAAAAGGGAGTGTTGTGGGAAATTTCTCCCACACGCACGCTTAAAAATTGACACCGACTGACTATTCAGCGATCGAATTTCGCTCAAATCTTTACTAAATGACCGCTTGCAGCGCGTAAAGTTTGACATTGTTACAACAGTTGTGTAAATTGACGCAATCTTTTTCAATATATTCAATATTTATGAGGCTTGAAATGAAATCAATTTTGAAAGTTGTCGCAATTGCAGCGTTGCTTCTGGTAGGAGTAAATAACGCTTTTGCATGCGGAAAGGTAACGATTGCTGCAATGAACTGGGCTTCGGCTCAGCTAATGGCAAACGTCGATTCGGTCATTCTCAGTAAAGGCTATGGTTGCGAAGTCGAGTTGGTTCCTGGTGACACGATGCCGTCGTTCACATCCATGGCCGAGAAGCAACAACCGGATGTTTCACCGGAGTTGTGGATCAATGCAGTGCGTGAGCCACTCGCAATGGCGATTGAGGAAGGCACCTTGCATTCAGTGAGGAAAGGGCCAATTTCGGGTTTAGGTGAAGGATGGTGGATTCCGCCGCACACGGCAGAACAGAATCCGGATCTCAAAACCGTACTTGATGTGCTGGAGCGCCCGGATTTGTTTCCGGATGCGGAAGACCCATCGAAGGGAGCGTTTATTGGCTGTCCGGCCGGTTGGGGTTGTCAGCTGACAAACATCAATCTTTTCCGCGCATTCGAGATGGAAGACAAAGGTTGGAAACTTGTTGATCCAGGTTCATCAGCTGGCCTGGACGGTTCTATGACAAAGGCAGTTGAGCGCGGTGAAAATTGGTTCGGCTATTACTGGTCACCAACCGCTTTGATTGGCCGACACGGAATGGTACCGCTGGAATTTGGCGTGCCATATGTCGGTGATGATCATTGGAACGGTTGCATTGTGAAGCCGGAACAGGATTGTGCAGATCCACAGCCGTCCGCTTGGACGGAATCCGAAGTGCATTCCGTAGTTACGGGCGAGTTCATGGACCGTGCACCGGCCGAAGTGATCGAATACTTCAATAATCGAGTGTTCCCAGGTGAAATCATGAATGCCTTGCTGGTTTACATGGACGACAATCAGGCCGATGGCGCGGATGCAGCGGTAGAGTTTTTGAACAAGCATCCCGAAATCTGGAGTGGCTGGGTCACCGAGGATGCTTCAAAAAAAGTCATGATGTAAATTATTCACGAAAGTTAAATTTCTATTCAAATTAGAATTTGACCAAGAAAGCCCGCTGATTTCTATCGGTGGGCTTTCTAGTTTAGTACGGAGATCAATATGGATTTTCTCAATAAATTCCCCAGTCTTGACCCGCAAAGCATCCGGGATTTAAAGAAGGCAATCGACGCGGCATTTCGGAATTTTTCACGAGAGTTCGGAGAATCGATTGAGAACTTTTTCGAGCCGCTTCTATGGTTTCTGGTTTGGTTCGAAAAACTGTTGATTGCAACACCTTGGCCAGTCATCATTGTAGTTCTGGCACTGCTGGCGTGGCTCGGGTCGCGCAGTGTGAAAATTGTCGTTGGTTGTGCGCTCTCTTTTTTCTGCATTGGCTACTTCGGCATGTGGAAGGACACCATGTCTACCTTGGCGATAATTTCTGTCGCAACGATGCTGTGCATCACCGTCGGTATTCCACTTGGCATTTTGATGGCGCGTTCTGATCGAATTCAACTGATCATTACACCGATTCTGGACATTATGCAGACCATTCCAGCGTTCGTATACTTGATACCGGTTGTGATGCTTCTCGGAATCGGTAAAGTACCGGGGCTGATCGCAGTGTGTATTTATGCAATTCCGCCCATCGTTCGTCTCACCAATCTTGGCATCCGCCTCGTTGACAAAGAAGCGCTGGAGGCAGCCGATGCGTTTGGCGCCAACTACAGGCAACGATTATTTGGCGTACAGATCCCGCTGGCGCTGCCGAACATATTCGCCGGTGTGAATCAGACAATCATGATGGCACTGTCGATGGTGGTGATTGCGTCAATGATAGGCGTGGCAGGCCTGGGTATTCCGGTCTTGCAATCCATTGCCAATCAGTATCTGGCACTGGGCATGATGAACGGGTTGGCGATCGTTGCCTTGGCCATCATATTTGACCGCGTTTCGCAGAAATTCGGTGAACGACTGCAGGTGCATCGCAAGGGCTCGCTTCATGAGTGACGTGAAAATTCGCATCGAAAACCTCTACAAGGTTTTCGGACCCCGCCCTCACTCTGTACTTGAGGACGTCCAGAATGGAATGTCGAAACAGGAGCTGCTTGAAACGCACAACCATGTATTGGGTCTGAAAGATATCAATATCGATGTTCCTGCCCTGCAAATCTCCGTGATTATGGGTCTGTCAGGTTCGGGCAAGTCTACCCTGATAAGACACATCAATCGCCTGATTGAACCGACTTCGGGCAGGATTGCCGTTGATGATCAGGATGTTCTGGGCATGACCAAAGAGGAGTTGATCGATTTTCGACGCTATAAAGCCTCGATGGTATTTCAGAGATTTGGCTTGCATGTGCACAGAACGGTGGCGGAAAATGTTGCTTATGGTCTCGTCATACAAGGTGTTTCACTCAACGAGGCCAAGCAACGAAGCAAGCGGTGGTTGGATCGTGTTGGATTGTCCGGGTTTGAGGATCACTATCCATCGCAGCTGTCAGGCGGAATGCAACAGCGTGTCGGGCTCGCGCGGGCGCTTGCAACCGATGCGGAAATACTTCTAATGGATGAGGCTTTTTCGGCACTCGACCCGTTGATTCGAACCGACATGCAGGGCGTTCTTTTGAGCCTGCAGGAAGAGTTGCACAAAACCATTGTGTTCATCACCCATGATTTGGATGAAGCACTTCGAATCGGCGACCAGATTGCCATTTTGCGTGATGGTGCGGTCATTCAGCAAGGCAGTCCACAGGAGATAATTCTGCATCCGGTTGACGAATATATTAAGGACTTCATCAAGGACATCAATCGAAGTCGGGTCATTGAGACAAGTTCCGTTATGACTCCGAACGAACCGACAGAAGGACCGGATTTACGTGACGACATGGTGTTGGAAGACGCTTTGCAGGTCATGGTGGCTAAGGATGTTACAAAGGCAAACGTCATTGATGAGGATGGGACCGTCATTGGACACGTCAACCTGAAACAGATCATTGACGGAATCGCCCGCCCCGAAGAAACGCGTGAACAGGACACGATGTATCGGTAATTCGATTGTAACCATTCATAACGAATGGGTTGAAACGCTGATCACTCCGAACATCGGTGTTTTGTTCATCATGTCTTCTACCTTCGCGTCCGTACGTCGATTCTGATGCGGACTGAACTTTGAGCTGCGTCGATCTTCAGACCGCGATAGGGTACTTTGGCAGTTGAATCTTCAGTTGGGAAGGGGTATTGAAAACAGGTCAAGCGCCGATTTCCACAACAGGTGTTCCAAAGTCCGTCAGCCTCGGTTCAACTCCAAGGCCAGCAGCGTCTGAGGGGGCCATCTTTCCATCTACGCGTTGCGGGGCGTTGTCGGCGGTTGAAACTGTGACGTAAGTATTGAAATCTGTCGTTGCGAAACAAAACTCCTCGGGTGTAGAGCAGGCAAGGTGAGCAACGGCTGCGGTTGTTATGTCACCTCCCCAGGCATCTTCCAGAGTCATGGGAATGCCAAATTTCACACACAAGTCTCGCATCAGGCGAGCTGTCGTGAGTCCACCGACTTTTGACACCTTTATATTGACGACATCCATGGCATCCTCGCTCAATCCTCGAACGAGCATTTCCAGACTATCGATGGTTTCATCCAATATGATCGGAAGCGCTGTTCGCCTGCGCACCGACACACATTCGTCATACGTCATGCAAGGCTGCTCAATGTAAACATCCAAATCGCTCACTGCATTGACGACCCGAACCGCTTCATGACGAGTCCAACCGGTATTGGCATCTGCAGTTAGAAATTCGTTCGATTGAAGAATTGAGCGAGCCGCTCGAATGCGCTCAACGTCCTCGTTGACATCGCCGCCGACCTTCAACTGGAACTTCCGGTAACCCTCATTTCGATACCCCTCGATTTTCGAGGACATGTCTTCTGCGCTTTCCTGAGATATCGCCCGATACAATGAGACCTCCTGTTGCGCCAGCCCGCCCAGCAGCGAATACAGCGGCAAATTGGTCGCTTTGCCAAGGAGATCCCAACAAGCCATGTCGATTGGCGCCTTGACGTACGGGTGTCCTCTCAAAGCTCCATCCATGATTCGATTGATTTCGTTCAGGTGACAGGGATTTGCGCCAATCAGGTGAGGTCCAATCTCCTCCAATCCGGTTCGCACTCCAATTGCGTAAGACGGCAAATAGGCCGAACCCAAGGGGCAGCATTCCCCATATCCGACAAGTCCTTCGTCGGTAAATACCGCCACAACGGTGTTGTCGAACACCTCAACATATTTGCCGTCCGCCCAAGTGTACCGGCCCTCCCTGAGGGGCAACTCGACTCGCCAGGCTTTGATTGATGTAATTTTCATCTCAGTCTATAAATCTGCAAAACATCGGATTACCGACGGGTGTAATTGAGTGAAGTGTGAAATTTTATCGACTGATCCAACAGTGCGCTTCAAATATTTCTCTTGAGACTGAAAGGATTCCGCAATGCTATTTTTGGATCATCGCACATTTGCAAGGAAACGGCCTGTCCTTTCCGATACAGGGTTTTTGAAGATTTGCTCTGGAGGCCCGATTTCTTCGATCAAGCCGTCATGAATGTAGGCGACTCGATCAGATACATCCCGCGCGAAGCCCATCTCATGGGTAACACAGATCATCGTCATTCCTTCTTCCGCCAAAAGACGCATTGCGTCAAGAACCTCGCCCACGAGTTCCGGATCAAGCGCTGAGGTCGCTTCGTCAAACAGCATGTAGCTCGGTTCCATTGCAAGCGCACGGGCAATCGCCAGTCGTTGCTGTTGCCCGCCGGACAACGCATTGGGGTAGCTGTCAAATTTGTCTCCTAGTCCGATATGCTCCAACCTGTTGGCTGCCAGCTCATTGGCGTCTTTACGTGACATTTTTCGCACGATTCGAGGGGACAATGCAACGTTTTCAAGAGCGGTCAGGTGCGGAAAACTGTTCCACTGCTGGAACACCATGCCCAGCTTTTGGCGCAGCTTGTTGATGTCTGTGGACTTTGCATGCACTTCAACTCCATCGACCGTGATCTGACCTTCATCGATGCTCTCCAATGCGTTGATACAGTAAAGCAAAGTTGACTTGCCCGATCCGGAGGCTCCGATTATGCTCAGAACCTCACCCTTTTCCACATCAAGATCGATGCCCCTCAGCACATGTGAGTTGCCGAAGTATTTTTGAAGTCCTCGTATTTCGATCATTGGCTCCACCTCTTCTCCAGTCGTTCCGAAAATCGGGCAATCGGGAATGACAGTGCAAAATAGAATGCGCCGGCAAGTGCCAGGATGAGAAACGGTTCTTGAGTTCTTGTAATCAGAATCTGAGAAGCTCGTAACAACTCTACGTAACCCAGCACGGATACCAAGGCGCTGTCTTTCATCACGCCAAGCGCAACACCCACCCAGGCCGGGAAAACCGCCCGGATGCCAATCGGTCCAACAATGTAGAACATGTCCTGCCAGTAGGACAGGCCCAGGCTGCGCGCGGCGCGTCGGATTGGAATTCCTACCGAATCAATTCCGCCGCGAACGACGTTTGCGACCAAGGCGCTCGTATAGAGCGTCAGCACAATCGTTCCACTGCCGAACGGATCAATATATACCCCGATGATCGGTGCAAAATTGTAAGCAAGCACCAGCTGAATGATCAGTGGAACCGAGCGAAAGACGTCCAGGAACGGGGATAGAAATATGGTGCTGACCAACCGGCCTTCATACAACAGCCAACCGAATATCAGTCCCAACACCGTTCCCAGAGAAATGGAGATTCCAGAAATCAGCAATGTGCGGTAAGCGGCTTCCGCCAAGAACCACAGATCCGCGGCCTTGAAACTTGTAAAGAATACTGATGAACCTTCCATGACGAGTTCCAATCAATACCGAAACAGCCTGATTGACAGCAGTCGAGAGCCGCCAATTATGATCTTTACGATGATGTAGTAGATGATGGCGGCTACGGCAAAATATTCGAAAATTCGAAATGTCTTCGATGCCAGAAACTGGGTTTCTCCGGACAGTTCTCGAAAACCGACCAGCATGCCGAGCGAAGACATGAGAACCGCCCACACCATTTGGTTGGTCATCGGGTGATAGACGGTTCGCAGCACTTGCGGAATGATGATTCTGATATAGGCCTGGGTTGCGTTCATCCCCAGACTGCGGGCAGCGCGCATCTGGGTGTCCGGAATCGCGAGAAACCCACCGCGAAAATTTTCTGCCAAATAACCGGCGTTGTTGAAGGTAAGCCCTGCCAGCACGATCCAGAATGGTGCCA
Organism: Arenicellales bacterium; assembly: GCA_965202615.1. Taxonomy (GTDB): domain Bacteria; phylum Pseudomonadota; class Gammaproteobacteria; order Arenicellales; family JAJDZL01; genus JAJDZL01. The sequence goes on along the minus strand of OZ241837.1, from coordinate 273,923 downwards.
GATGGATTCCGAATGCCCCCAGTCCGAAACCAAAAAAGAACAGCTGAAACAGAGCCGGAGTATTCCGGGCAAGTTCGATCCATGAAACCACGAACCATCGCAACGGTCCGCGCATCTTCAGTCGAATGATTGCGAAAACGATCCCGATGATGATCCCGAACACCATCGAAAGGGTTGCGACTTCAAGGGTCACTAAACCCGCATTCAACAGGTCGGGCAGACTACGAAATACCGGTCGCCAATGAAAGTTGTAGTCCACGCTTGTGTTGACTTGAAGACTGCCACCCCAGGTGATTCACACTGGGATGGCAGACAAACAAATAGTGATCAGTAAAGAACTCCAGGTATACGAAGTTCCGGTGCTTCACCACCGACAAACTGGTCCCAAAGTTCCTGGTATCGCCCGGACCGAACTTGATGAGTAATAAAGAGATTCAAATAGTTCAGCCATGTGACATCTTTGCGCGGCCCGACTACTGATGTATAGTCAGTAGTCCAAGGCATGCGAGGACCCGCAATCACCGTGTCATACTGCTCAGCGATTTGCTTTACAGCGGTGTTGGTGGTAAGTCCGGCATCGGCCTTGCCCTGCGCGACGGCTAGAAAAACTTCATTCTCTGACTGATAGCCTTGATACAGGTTTTCCGTGCCCCATTCCTTTGCATATTCCAAAAAGGCAATTTCAGGAGTCGTTCCAACGGCTGCTGCAACCCGTTTGCCTTTCATGTCTTCAAAGGTGACAATCCCGCTGTCTTTTCCCACGATTGCCTGGTGAAAGTAGATCGCGTACGGAATGGTGAATCCGACCGTTTTAGCTCTCTGAAGCGTATCTGAGGTTCCTCCAAAAACGACATCGGCCCGGTTGGTAACAATCACCGGCAAGCGTTCTGACCAAGTCAGGGCTTGAATTTCATAGTCAACTTCCAATGCTGCCGCAAGATCCTTGCAGTATTCAACATCGAATCCGGCAGGCTGATTATTTTCATCCCAAAATCCAATTGGCGGGAAGTCAAGTACAACGCCACAGCGCAATAAACCTGCATCAATAACGTCATCAAGCTTATCGGCAAATGCAGATCCGTTCAGCGCAAATGCCAGTACGACGCCAATCAATACTTTCAGTTTCATTTTTGTCCTCCAAAATTATTTTCTGTTTTGCAGCACAAAGCAGATTGTGCTACAGGATTTTTATTCTAAACAAAATTGAGCATGGTACAAGTAAAACTTCACTCTTCATGAGATCGCGACGTCGCATGGGTGGTACAATTCAGACTCCTCGCGAAACAGTCAACCTGTAGGCGATGGTGTAAGCGAACAGGTGATTTTTTCCGAACGGGGTCAACAATATGAATACTGATTCTAAATTCCAAGCAAGGACGAAGAAAATGAAGATCAGCCAATGGGACGCTGCGGATTATTTGGAAACTCCAGAGGATGTCGTTCATTATCTGGAGGCAGCGTTTGAAGATGGAGATGCCAGTTTGATTAAAGCAGCTCTCGGTGATGTTGCCAGGTCTAAAGGAATGGCTGTAATCGCCGCCGAGGCGGAATTGGGCAAAGAAAGCTGATGCAAGGCACTTTCACTGGAGGAAATCTTGGATTCTGATGGGCGCTCAGTGTCGTAAAGGTCTTGGGGCTCTGATTGCGGCCCGCAGTGGCAAATTTTGACTCTGGATGCAAACAAAGTCAGCAAAATTCTCGGGAAAAGTAATTTGAGTGACACTTTGTCACTCAAGTTCAGTTTGACTGTCAGAAACTTCGAAAAGTGTCACTGAAGAGTGAATTTTTCCTGCCAACTGAATGATTGACTGGCAAAAAAATGTCAGATGGAAGTATGGACTGTCTGACTCAAGGACGTGTCGTCCGCAGTTTTCGACTTGGCAGTTTTGTCAGCAGCTCCTCAAGCGAATTGCACGGCGCTGAACACGCAAAGCCTTCGCATAAATAAGCGGCTATACCGTTAGATTCACCTCGTTGCCTTGGCAGATACGGTGGAAATCGTTCAGCGTCCAGCGGTATGGGATAGAGGTTCAGTGTTTGCGATGCCGATGCGCTGCAAGCTTTTGCCCACACGTCAACCTCGGGTCTGTCGCCCACAATCATCAGGGTCGGGTTGGGGTTCAAGATTTCTTCTCCTGCGATCAGATTGGAACCAAACGCGGACGGCATATTCAATGCAGATGCCTGAAGCGCCTGAATAATCCGCATCGCCGCATCGTGGTATCGTTGTTCACCAGTCAAATGACTAAGTTTGAGTAAAACCTGTGCAGCGACACCGTTGCCGGAGGGTGTTGCCTCGTCGTGTGTCGGAACTGCGCGATAAAGTAAACTTTCGTGGTCGTCAGAGGTGAAAAACAATGCCCCGGTATCGTGGTCCAGAAATTGCGAAAGCAGCACGTTCATCAATTCTTCAGCAAACCTCAGATCCTCATCGTCCCACCGCGCATGCAACAGTTCAATCGCAGCATCTGCAACAAAGGCATAGTCATCAAGATAGGCGTTAAGGTGCGCTTTTTCACCCCGTGAGGTCGCGAACAGACGATTGTTTTGCCACATCCGCTCGCGAATAAAATTGAGTGCCCGTTCGGCTGATTCTACAAAGTCCCGCCGATCAAGATACCGTCCGGTTCTGGCCATCGCCTTGATCATCATTCCGTTCCAAGATGCAAGAATCTTATCGTCCGTTAGGGGTGCAATGCGTTTGCTGCGTGCTTCAAACAGTTTTTCGCGTGCCTGCTCGAGTTTCTGTGAGACCTCTTTCGTATCCGAACCGGAACGCTGAGCGACAGTCTCCAGGGAATTTGCTATTCTTAGGTGCCACTTGCCCTCGAAATTCGGAGCGCCTCGCAATCCGAAGCGGATGGTTGCGGTGTCAAACTCATCTTGCGCAAGCAACTGGCTCATTTCTTCCAAGCTCCAGACGTAGAATTTCCCTTCCTCACCCTCGGAGTCGGCATCAATTGCACTGAAATAACCGCCATCCGGAGATTGCATCTCCCTCATAACCCATTCACCGGATTGAACCGCAACGTGATGAAGGTCGTTACGTTCAGACAGGAATCCTGCATCAACATAAATCGGCATGAGCTGGGCCGTGTCGTACAGCATTTTCTCGAAGTGAGGTATTTCCCATTGAGCATCGACCGAATATCGACAAAACCCACCGCCGACCTGGTCATACATGCCACCGTTTGCCATCGCTTCAAGCGTATGGACGGTCATGTCAATTGATCGGGATTGACTATATTGATCAGCGTGCTCGACACGATTCCAGTAAACCAGCAGCATCTCAAGTTGAGTAGGATGCGGGAACTTGGGTGCCGCACCGAATCCACCAAAAACCGGGTCATATTCGTTCATCAGAATATTCACTGCCCGCTGCATCAGTCCCCCGTCGATCGGCATCTCCTGGCTGGCTTGGACCGTCTTCAATTGTGCAAACGCCCGTTTGACTGCCGCGATATGGTCAGGTAGTGAACCGGTTTGCTCCCTGTAGATGCTGGAAATCCTTTGGAGTAAATCGCCAAAGCCCGGCATCCCTTGACGAGAGCGGGGCGGATAGTAAGTACCGACGTGAATCGGGATCAATTCATCCGGTGTCAGAATTGCTGTGAGTGGCCATCCGCCGCCTCGCTGGTTGAACAGCTGGTGCGCGGTCTGGTAAACCTTGTCAAGATCCGGGCGTTCCTCGCGATCGACCTTGATGCAGACGAAGTGCCGGTTCATGATTTGCGCGATCTCGTCATTTTCAAACGATTCGCGTTCCATCACATGGCACCAGTGGCAGGCGGAATAGCCAATGGATAGAAGGACTGGCAAATCTTCGCGTCTTGCCCGTTTGAGCGCCTCATCTCCCCACGCGTACCAATCGACGGGGTTATGGGCATGCTGGAGGAGATAGGGGCTGGTTTCGTTGATTAGCCTGTTCGACTGACCGTTGGATTTGTCTGTCATGAGAAATGCCTGAAAAATGTGAAATGCGCGACCGTTTCTTTACGTTCGCGTTCAATTATCTGAAAGGTTGCAGGACTCGGTGCCCTGACACCTTGAACCCTTCACTACTATAAACGTATAGACTGCGTGCCATCCACACATTTGATCGATGAATCGGATTTTGTTGGAGTTGGTTTCTAATTCCTGAATGGGCAAACAAAATGCCGGATGGCCCGATTGGTGATTATTTCAGTGCGAGAATACAAAACCCGTACTCATCTGCAGTGTGTAATATGTTGCATGGCATGCACAAACATAGATATTGACGAAAAGGCCTGTGCTGCTGTCATGAAACGGTTTCGTTTTTCCACCAAACGCGACGCGGTAAAATTTGCGCTTCGTTCGCTTGCAAGCGAACCGCTCAGTGTTGAGGAGGCTCGACGCTTGCGAGGGTTGGGATGGACGGGCGATCTTGATGAATTGCGCAGCAATCGCAAATTTTGATATTGATTGCTACAGCAACCGTGTTTCCTACCGAGCCAGTTTACTATGAAGACGCGGTGATGTAGTTTCGAGTCTGTCGCAGCGGGGGAGGTCAGGCGCGAGAATTGATTGATTGCCTCATAGCGGCAGTGGCTATTCGCGCCGATGTGCCTGTACTGTATAGAGATAAAGAGTTTGATGCACTGGCACGTCATTCTGAACTTCGAACCATACTCACAATCAACTGGTATTGCCCTGACCAACTGATCTCGAAACCTATTTGCTAGACGGTTTCGCCATTCAAAAAATGAGATAATTGCAACTCATTTGGAGTTCATTGGCCCGACAATTGTCCTCCATATCAACAATCACAACCCATTGACTGATTCAATGATTGTTTTGCCCGAATTTGATCCTGTTGCGCTGCAACTCGGCCCTTTGAGCATTCGCTGGTATGGACTCGCATACTTGGTTGGAATTGTGGGTGCGATTTTTCTCGGGCGGATTCGGACGAGGAAACCATTTTCGCCGATACCGCGGCCGGTCGTTCTTGATCTTGTCCTTTATTGCGCGCTTGGTGCAATCATTGGCGGTCGCCTCGGATACGTCGTGTTCTACAACTTATTGGAGTATGTTCAGAATCCCATTGCAATTCTAAAGATCTGGCAGGGCGGCATGTCGTTTCATGGGGGATTGATTGGCGCGATTGCCGGGGTATGGGTGTTCGGCCGCAAATTCACCATTCCACTGTTGAAACTGACAGATTTTCTGGCGCCATTGTGTGCTGTCGGCTTGTTCTTTGGTCGAATCGCAAATTTTGTCAACCAGGAATTGTGGGGTCGGCCAACCGATGTGTCCTGGGGGATGGTCTTTCCTGCAGACTCCCTTCAGGTGGCGAGACATCCTTCACAACTGTATGAAGCCGCATTGGAGGGGGCTGCGCTGTTTCTGATTCTTTGGATTTATTCTGCAAAGCCAAGAGCGGTTGGCGCCGTCTCCGGAATGTTTCTAATCGGATATGGTGTATTTCGCCTGTTCGTAGAATTTTTCAGGGAACCGGATTTGGTACCTGGATTTGTCATTGGCAACTGGGGCACAATGGGTCACGTCCTGTCGGTTCCGCTTGTTGTCGGTGGAATCGCATTACTGTACCTGGCGTCCCGGGAAGAGAAACATGAGTGACCAACAAAAGGAAATGCTTGTGCGGCAATTGGATGCGTTTGCACTGCCGTACGAAATTTTGTCATGTGATCCGGAACTTGCGGATACACAGGTGTTCGTCCGGCACTATGACTTCGAACTTGAAGATTGCGCAAATACGATTCTGGTCAAGTCAAAAACCGGCGAAGCAAAGTTTGCTGCCTGTGTATTGCTTGCAACCTGCCGTTTGGATGTCAATCGCACGATTCGCAAGAAACTTGGCGCGAGGCGGGTTTCATTTGCCGGTGCCGAAGAAACCATGCAAATAACCGGTATGACTGTTGGCGGAGTCACACCAATCGGGCTGCCGGAGGATTTGCCGCTCTGGATTGACAGCGCAGTGATGAACCGACCCACCATCATTCTCGGTGGTGCAAGCAGGTCGTGGAAGATCAGCGTGTCTCCAAGGATCTTTGAACTGACCCCAAATACGGAAATCGTCGAGGGCCTTGCCAATCCGATTCCGCCACCCGCGGACTGAACCGGCTCAAACGTTCAGCAACCGGTAATAGAAAGGAAACCAGGCGCCGAGCAACAGCACGAAAGACAGTGCGTCGAGTGCGACTATATGCCGGTAGCGTTTGCGTACCGGCGCCTCTCGACCGGACATCATGATCCTGCACATTGTCATGTCCAGCGGTATTACGAAAAACAGCATCGGCACGATCGCCGGCGCTATCAGAGTAGGGAACATCATCAATCCGGATTTTTGGGTGCCGCCCATTGAAAAAATTGCGGTCAATGACAATATCAGAATCAACAGATACAGCATGCCGCGAAGGGGACCGACATAGCGCCAGAATTGGAACACGGAATTCATCTTTTATACGCTTTTCTTACCCGAGCGTGATCGCATTCGATCGCGGTACTCCAGGATACGTTCCACCAGCCCCGGCGTTCTGACCGATTCTTCAAGATCAGCCAGATCAGCTTGACGGGTATCGGGTATGACGACGTTCAGCATGTTGCCGAAGTACTCGGTCGGGAGCGATTCGCCGGCATGTTTTGCCGCCTCGATATGTTCGGGCCAATTTTCGACGGGTGCGATTTCAGTCAGATATCCCATATCAAGCGCTTCCGGCGCGTCGAACACACGCGTATTGGTCAGCACGCTGACTGCGTTGTCGACGCCGATTCTTTGTTTCAGACGGCGGGTCCCCAGCAGGATGCCAAAGTTCAATCCGGGCATGCAAAATCGGCTTTCCCGAGTTGCGATGCGACGGTGACAGCAGCAAACAAGGTCTGCACCGGCGCCAAACGCCATCGAATGGACCAGAGCAACCGTCACCAAAGGTGCGTGGTAGAGAGCTTGCAGCATGCGTTCAATATCGAGAACCCGCGTTGCGACTTCAGCGTCCGGCAGACTCTCAATTTCATTCAGATCGAAACCTGAGCAGAAAGACTTCCCGGAGCCGCGTAAAACCAGGGTGCGCGTTCCGTCCCGGCAGGCGTTGTCGATCTCGCGCGCCAGCACATCGACAATTTCCGCGTTCAGCGCATTGGCGCGATTTGGCCGATTCAGACACAAGGTCTTCAGGGTATCGCATTGTTCAACTGTCAGTACACTCATGAGTCCTGAATCCATCCGGTTTCAAAATGTCGTGGCTTATCATATACGACATTATTCGGACTTCCCCGAATTTAACGCAATCTCGCAGTCGTAACGATTGATTTGTCCCGAAAACCCTGTCCTTGTTGAAGTCACACGCGGCGATATGGTGGAGAGTTTTCATCGCGGTGCGGCGGCGGTCACCGATATGCAAGGTAACCTGGTCGCCTCATTCGGTGACGTCAATCGTCCAATTTATCCGCGCTCCGCCATCAAGCCGCTGCAGGCACTTGTTCTGGCTGAGTCCGGAGCCCTGGAACACTATCAGCTTGGTGGAGAAGAGGTCGCGCTGGCTTGCGCGTCCCATTCCGGAGAATCCTATCATGTCGAAAGCGTTCGCAAGTGGCTGCAAAGACTCGGTCTGGATGAAAGTGCATTGGAGTGCGGTGCCCATTGCCCGATCCATCGGGAAACTCGAATCAAGATGGAACGCGAAGGAGTCGAGGCAACGGCAATTCACAACAATTGCTCAGGCAAACATACGGGTTTCATAAGTGTAGCCTGCTTCAGTGGTGAACCGGTTGCCGGATACATTCAGCGCGAACATCCGGTCCAGCAACGAGTCCTGAACACACTTGAAGAAGTGACCGAAGAATCGATCAGTGAGAGTCCTGCCGGACTTGACGGATGTGGCGTTCCGGTCGTCGGGATGTCGTTGCACGGTGTCGCAAAAGGGTTTTCCAGACTGGCAGCTCATCAATTCGAATCGAACAAGCGTCAAGACGCAGCTCGGGCGATTTGCGATGCGATGGCAAAATTCCCTCACTTCGTTGGCGGCACGGGTCGATTCTGCTCTTTCGTCCCAACTGCGACCGACGGTCAGGTCCTGATCAAAACGGGTGCCGAAGGTGTGTATGCAGGACTTGCCCTGGGTGAAAAGCCGCTCGGATTCGCACTGAAAATCGATGATGGATCTCGGCGCGCATCTGAAGTTGTAATGAGCTGGCTGGTAACTAAATTCTGTTCATTGGAAGCGAACACAATTAGTCGGTTTCAATCGTGGACACAACCCAAAGTCATGACCGTCGCAAAACAGCCGGCCGGAATAGTGCGGCCGTGTTTGGATATTGAGGTTTAAACAGATACACAAACCCAGGGGTATGCCGCCTGCCGAGAGGCTATTGGTTCATCTGATACTGCGTCGATTTTTCGATCGCTCGCGCTGACGATTTCTTACCGAATTCGGATAGATGAGTGTTTTCCACATAAAAAGTTAAATATGTGAGAATTATGAAAGAAATATATATAATATTATCTTTCAAAAATATGAGTAGAACATGGGTAAGCATTTAAACAGTACTAACAGCAAAATTCTCCAGCGGATACGTTCTCATGGCCGCGGTTGGGTTTTTACGCCTAGCAGTTTTGCGGACCTCGGGACCCGGCGTGCAGTTGATCTTGCTCTGATGCGACACAGGGACAGTGGCACCATTCGGCTGTTGGCCCGAGGAATTTACGATTACCCGAAAACTGACCCTGAGTTTGGTGTGTTACAGCCCTCGACGGACGAGATCGCGAACGCCATCGCAGGGAGGGATGCTACCCGATTGCAGCCTTCTGGAGCTTATGCCGCTAATCTGCTGGGTCTTTCCACGCAAGTACCCACCAAGGTTGTCTACTTTACTGACGGGCGTACGCGTACGGTACAGGTAGGGCCGCGTCAGATCGTTCTAAAACATACCACCCCCCGAAACATGGCTACCGCCGGGAAAATCAGCGGGCTGGTAATTCAGGCACTGCGCTATTTGGGCCAGCAGAATGTCGATCAGAAGGTAATTGAGCAGCTTGGGCGTCGTCTTGATGACGATGCTCGCGAGCAGCTGGTAAACGATGTTCGGTATGCCCCAGCCTGGATTGCAGATGTTGTCCGCAAGTTCAGCCCACAGGAGGAAGTCGTAGTTTGAAAGAATTTACCGAATTTTCGAAAGAACGTCGTCGCCTAATATGTGTAGAAACAGGTGCAAAGTTAAACCTGTCTGAAATTGCTGTTGAAAAAGACTTCTGGGTTTGCTGGACTTTAAAAAAACTGTTTGAACTACCTGAATGGGGTGAGCACTTTACTTTCAAAGGAGGTACATCGTTATCCAAGTGCTGGAACCTTATCCATCGTTTTTCCGAAGATATCGACATAGTGATCGACCGAAAAGCCTTGGGATTTGGTGGAGCCAATGCTCCCGAACAAGCATCTAGTAAGAAACAGACAAGAAATCGGCTTAAGGCACTGCAAGCCGCTTGCCAGCACCTTGTAAGTGACAAAATTCATCCAATGCTAGAAGAAAACATCTCGTTGGATTTGGCAAATAACCTTGAATGGAAACTTGAGTTAGATTCAGACGATCCAGGTGGACAGACTTTATTACTCTTCTATCCAATTGCTTTTTCTGACAAAAGCGATTACCTTCATCGCGCCGTGAAAATTGAGATGGGCTCCCGTTCGGACATTCACCCCGCTGAATCCGCCAAGATTAAGCCTTACATATGTGACGTTTTCCCAAAACTGTTGCATGACGGGAGCACAAGCCTAAGAGCGGTAAAATCCACGCGTACGTTTTGGGAGAAGGCGATGCTTCTGCATGAAGAAAATTGTCGGCCAGAGGATAAGAAGAGAGATCGAAAAGCAATGGCGCGTCATTACTATGATTTATATCAAATGATTCGGAAAGGAGTAGGGGATCAAGTTTGTAAGGATTTTTCCCTTCGCCGCCAAATCGTTGCACATCGTCAGATTTTCTTTCACTACAGATGGCTTGACTACTCAGAGATGAATAGTGGCAAGTTACAATTGCTGCCTACTAAATCGCAATTACCTACATGGAAATCCGACTACAAAAATGTGCAACAGGAAATGATTCATGGTGAAGTGCCGAGTTTTGAAGAAATAATGATGGTGATTGGCGAATTTCAGGACAAAATTAATGCCCAATAAGATTCAACCTTAACGGAAGTAATTCTTTAGCGAATGCAAGGATGTTCGTTTATCTAATTTGAGTTAATTTTTCGGTTCCTTCGAACAAATAAACGGTCCTGTGTCTGCAGTGCAACCGAATTTGAGGTCTAAGTCTCGTGCTATACTCTCTACACTGTCAAATCAATTAATGGAGAAAATCCGATGAAAGCAATTCTGAAAATTGCCATATGTGCGCTAATGGCATCTGTTTTCTGGGTTACCTCAGCCGTTGCCTCAGACACGGGCTATGAAAAGCAAAAAGTTGTCTATCACATCAACTACGACAATCCGAAAGCTCAGGCAGGAGCACTGAAGAACATCCAAAACCACATTAATGCGGTTGGCGCTGAAAATCTAGACCTGAAAGTCGTGCTGCACGGAAATGGTCTTGCGTTGTTGCTTGAGCCGGAGTCGTTGGAAAAACTCGGAAAATTCAAGCACGCCAATGCTACCGAAGAAATCGCCGCGAAGATCTCTGGTCTCAAGGATCAAGGAGTCAAGTTCAATGTGTGTGCCAACACGGTCAATGGGCGCAAGGTGGACTACACAATCGACTTGTACGATGTCTCCGAAGAGGATATCGTCCCCAGTGGTGTTGCTGAAGTCGCCAAGCTTCAATCTCAAGGTTACTCCTACATTAAGCCCTGATTACCGTTTGAATTTCGAATCAGCGCAGAAGGCCGCCATTTGTTTGGCGGCCTTTTCGTTTGCTGCAGCCGGATTTTCTGCGCCATGCGTGAAACCTTTCCGAAAGAGGCAACCGTATTGATCTGCGACATCAGTTATAACCAATTCGAATCGAATGAGAATATTGTTGCCTAGCGACCTCGTTCAAAGTTGGCTGAATTCAAATTGCGGAAAAGGATTGTCGTGACAAAGAAGAGATACCTCACTAAATCCAGATTCAAGCTGGCAACCGAATGTCCAACGAAACTCTTCTATACCGGCAAAATCGAATACGCCAACCAGAATCAGGAAGACAGTTATCTCCTTGCGCTTGCTGATGGCGGTATTCAGGTTGGGGAGCTGGCAAAATTCTATTTTCCCGGTGGTATCGAAGTCAGTACCCTGGATAACGACGAGGCTCTGGCTCAAACAAACGAGCTGCTCCAGAGAAATCCGGTTACGATTTACGAAGCAGCAATCGCAACCGATAAGCAATTGATCCGGGCGGATGTTCTGGTTAGAAACGACGATTGCCTCAGCCTCTTCGAAGTGAAGGCCAAGTCCTTTGATTCCCAAGAGGAGAATCCGTTTACTAACAGGAAAGGAACGATCAAGCCCGCCTGGATACCCTACCTTTACGACGTTGCCTTTCAGAAATATGTGATCAATCAGGCTCTTCCTCAGTATGAAGTTTCCGCTCATCTGATGCTGGCTGACAAATCCGTGGCTTGTCCGACTGACGGGCTCAATCAAAAGTTTCTGCCAGTGAAAGATCGCAATGGACGGGCTTGCGTCAAGGTGTTGGCAGACCCGACCGAGGCGGATTTGACGCCATCGGTACTTTGCAAAGTCAATGTCGATGAAGAATGTGAACAGATTTATGCCGGTACAGACAGTAAAAGCGCTCAATCCCTTAGCTTTTCGCAGCGGATTGATCAGTTTTCAGACCACTATGCTTCTGACATAAAAATCCCAGTACCGATATCAACCACTTGCGCTAGCTGCGAGTTTCATACAACGGATGAAGATGAGGGGCTCGGGTTGAAAAGCGGAATGAAAGAGTGCTGGAAAGCGCAGCTCGGCTGGAATGACGAGGATTTCGAGTGCCCAACCGTGCTGGATGTCTGGAATTTCAGGAAGAAGTCCAAACTGATTGAAGCTGGCCGTATCAAGATGTCTGAACTGTCAGAGGAGGATGTGGGTCCTGAACCGAATGATCAACCGGGTCTATCCACAAGTGAACGTCAGTGGCTTCAGATCGAAAAATTCCAGAATGGAGACCATTCGATCTGGCTGGATCGGGAGAACCTGCAAAGCGAGATGGACCGCTGGGTATTTCCACTCCATTTCATTGACTTTGAAACCGCATCGGTGGCGATTCCTTTGAACGCTGGACGCAGACCTTATGAAGAAATCGCATTCCAGTTTTCCCATCATATCGTTCGAGAAGATGGCTCCGCGGAGCACTTTGGCGAGTATCTGAATACGGAACGGGGAGTGTTTCCGAACTACGACTTTGTGAGAGCGCTCAAGGCCCAGCTTGAAGAAGACAACGGCAGCATCTTTCGATATGCTGACCACGAAAATACGATTCTCAAAAAAATTTACAACCAGCTTCAGGCTAATCAGGGGGAAATTGCAGACCGGGAAGAGTTGTGTGAGTTCATCAAGTCAATTACCCACCAGGGCCCTCAGGGATCTGATGAGCAGTGGACTGGTAAACGTAACATGGTGGACATGCTGGATATCGTTAAGCATTACTACTACGACCCCGCCACCAACGGTTCCAACTCGATCAAGCAGGTGCTTCCGGCAATGCTGAACAGTTCAGCTTTTTTGAAAGATAAGTATTCAAAGCCAATCTACGGTTCTCCTGATGGAATCCGGAGCCTCAACTTCAAAGACTGGCGGTGGATCGTAAACGAGGACGAAAAAGACCGCGACCCGTACAAAACGCTCCCCGAGATGTTTCAGGATGGCTCAGGTCAAGAAGCGGAAATTTTGAGCACTGAAAAACAACTGGGTGACGGTGTTGCTGCCACGACGGCATATATCCGAATGCAGTTTGACGCGATGTCGGATTATGAGCGTGATGAGATCCAGAAGGCCCTGCGCAGATATTGCGAACTGGATACCATGGCAATGGTCATGATTTATGAAGGTTGGAAGGACCTTGTTCATCAAAACTGAACAAACATAGAATGTCTGCCAATTTTGATCGAAACAATTGTCAGCAATTCTGGGGTTGATCGGGCTTGCGTACTTGAATTCACTGAAACTGCAGCGAAGGACTCAAGGCAGTATTTCGCAGTACGCCGGCAGACCTTGACTCAAATAATGAAGCGCTTCGCGGAATTGAGAATGAGTGCGTCAGGGTCAGGATAAATTTGGAGAATAAACACATTGGAACTGAAGAAAGCCGGCTTGGACTGTTTGCAGGGACTAAAATTAAAATCCTTGAAACTGAAATGTCCAGACAGGATGGCAACAATCCGGGAGAACCCTGATCATGTACGAATATGAGGAATTCAAAGATCCTATTCAGCGGCCTCGCTATACCGGGATCCCGACGTTCATGCGCGCGCCGCAAACGGAAACCTGGGATGATATCGATATCGGTCTCATCGGTGTGCCATTCGATGGCGGAGTTACCAATCGGACTGGCGCCAGGCACGGCCCTCGGGAAATTCGAAATCAGTCCAGTTTGATGCGTCGCAAGAACCAGTCATCCGGGATTTGTCCGTATGACCTTTGCAACATTGCCGATCTCGGGGACGCCTGGGTACAGAAGCCGTTTCATCTTGAAGAGAGCCTGGACGAAATAGCCGATTTCTATCGTGAAGTTGATAAACACGGGATCGTGCCTGTTTCTGCCGGTGGGGACCATTCCGTTACTTTGCCGATCTTTCGCGCAATCGCCGGCGACGGTCCGGTTGGAATGGTGCACTTCGATGCGCATTGCGATACCGGTGATGACTATCTCGGTTCCAAGTTTCACCATGGCGCTCCGTTCAGGAGAGCGGTTGAAGAGGGATTGCTGGATCCCAAGCGAACCGTGCAAATCGGAATACGCGGCTCTTTGAACGATCTTGATATCTGGAAGTTCAGCCACGATACCGGAATGCGGGTTGTGTATATGGAAGAGTTCTATGAGCGCGGCTGGAGCGAAGTGATTCAGGAAGCCCGGCAGATTGTCGGTGACGGACCTACTTACATCAGCTTTGACGTTGACGGACTCGACCCGGTGTATGCACCCGGCACCGGAACGCCGGAAGTCGGCGGGTTCACCACGGTGGAGGCGCAGTTCATGATTCGGGCGCTCCAGGGACTGAACCTGGTCGGCGGTGATGTCGTCGAGGTCGCTCCGCCATTCGATCCGACTGGCAATACCGCCCTGGTCGGCGCCACCATGATGTTCGAGATCCTGTGTGTCGTTGCCGATTCAGTCGGACAGCGAAAATCCTGAAATTTCAGGATGCAAAATACGCCTTGATTTGACTGACCAGCGCTGATGCGGCCTGTCGGTCGACATCCAGATGTGTAACAATGCGCATCGGCAAATTTTCAGTCACGGTGATGTTCCGGTCGTTCAAATGCCTGACCAGCGGGGCAAGGTGTTCTCCGGCAAAAGAGATGAATATCATGTTGGTCTGCATCTTGTGAAAATTGACACCAAGCTCTTCAACCTCGGAGAGCTGCTGCGCGATCCAGCGTGCGTTCTCGTGATCCTCAGCCAGCCTTTCGACATGGTTTTCGATCGCGTATAAAGCCGCAGCGGCAACAATCCCCGCTTGACGCATGCTGCCACCCAACAGTTTTCTCCAGCGGTGCGCTGCCTCAATCATGTCCCGGGTCCCACAGACGACCGATCCGACTGGCGCCCCCAGACCTTTCGAAAAACAGCAGGTCGTGCTGTCAAGTGGCTGCGTGATTTCAGACACGTCGATGCCGTGAAACACCGCCGCGTTGAAAACCCGCGCGCCGTCGAGATGGTAGGAAAGGTTTTCTGAAGTCACAAATTGCCTGGCGTCTTTCAGATACTCCAGCGACAGCGCTTTGCCGGCCTGGGTATTTTCGAGACAAAAGAGCCGTGTATTGGCAAAGTGTTCATCGTCCGGTTTGATTGCCGCTTTGGCGGCGTCCAGATCAATACTGCCGTCTTCACAAAATTCCAGCGGCTGGGGCTGAATGCTGCCCAGTACCGCGGCGCCTCCGCCCTCGTACTTGTAAGTGTGGGCCTGCTGACCCGCGATGTATTCGTCCCCGCGCGTACAGTGGGCCATTAGCGCAACCAGGTTGGCCTGGGTTCCGCTGGTGACAAACAACCCGGCTTCCTTGCCGAACCGCTCCGCCATCACATCCTGTAGTCGGTTGATTGTTTTGTCTTCGCGATAAACGTCGTCACCCACCTCGGCCCGGTACATTGCCTTTCGCATGGCCTCGGTCGGTTTTGTTACGGTATCGCTGCGAAAATCATGGGTCATCAAGCTGCCTCGTTGTAATACAATCGAATCGTGTTTCAGAAATGCATAATTTATTCAATTTTCTGATTTTAATTTTGAGAAATTGAGGCCCTTGGATACAGCCGAGATGCATCCCGAAGCACACCCGTCAATCGTCAGATGGTTTTAGTGTTGTGAGCAATTCCGAATCGTTTACTGTCGGTATCGAAGAGGAGTACTTGATCATTGATGTCGGCACCATGAACCTGGTGGCGAAAATGCCTCCTGACCTGATGAAGGAATGCACCCAGGAGCTGGGCAGTCAGGTTACGAAAGAGTTCCTGCAGTGCCAGATCGAGGTTGGAACCAAGGTTTGTTCGTCGATGCAGGAGGCGCGCGACGAGCTGGCGATGCTGCGTTCCACGGTGGCGAGGATCGCACGAAATCACGACTGCCTGGTCATGGCAGCTTCAACCCATCCATTCTCGTACGGATTCACGCAGCGAACCGAAGATGAACGCTACCTGCACCTGGCAGAGGAGCTACGACACGTCGTCGAGCGACTGTACATCAGCGGCATGCATGTTCACGTCGGAATTTCGAGTGACGACAAGCGTATCGATCTGCTGAACCAGGTCACTTACATCGTTCCGCATCTGCTGTCGCTGACGACTTCATCACCGTTCTGGAGAAGTGAGAATACCGGCCTCAAATCCTACCGGGTTTCTGTATTTGATCAACTGCCCAGAACCCGGTTGCCGCCACCTTTCAACAGTTTCACCGATTACATGAGACATGCCGATGTGCTGGTGCATTGTGGCGTGATTGAGGATCCGACGAAAATCTGGTGGGACGTGCGACCGAGCTGGCGCTACCCGACCCTGGAGCTTCGCGTCTGTGACATGTGCACCAACATTAACGACACGATTGCAGTGGCGTCCGTCTATCGGTGCTGGCTGAGCATGTTGAACCGTTTGAAACAAAAAAATCAGCGTTGGCGAGAGTACTCGGATTTTCTGATCAAGGAGAATCGCTGGCGCGCGCAACGCTACGGTATCGACACCGGACTGATTGATTTCGGGCGACGCGAGCTGGTCGATTGCAAAGACCTGATGGAGGAAATCATCGAACTCACCGCCGAAGATGCCAAAGCCCTGGGTTGTGTAGACGAGGTGGAACACGTTCGTACCATTCTGCAACGCGGCACCAGCGCCCATCAGCAAATCGCGACCTACGAAGAATCTTTGGCGACTGGGCGGCCGAATGAGCTGGCACTGCTGGACGTGGTCAAGTTCATCGTCAAGGAAACCCTGGTAGACGTCGACTGACGCGCTGAAATTCGCCTGAGCGTCCGCTATCCTTCCAATCGTTGCAACGGATCGATCGGGTCGCCGTTTTCCCTCAATTCAAAATACAGCGAGGGGCTGCTGACATCCCCGGTTTCACCAGTCGCCGCGATGACTTGCCGGGCTGCTACATTTTCTCCAAGCGAGACGCGAAGTTCGCTGTTGTGAGCGTATAGACTGAACAGTTCGTTGCCGTGGTCAATGATGACCAGCAGGCCAAGCGTCTTGTGCTGTTTGGCAAAGATTACGACACCTGCAGCGGTCGATTGAACCTCCTGGTTTGCCTTCACTTTGTATAGCACGCCGTTCCATTTGGAGCCGTAGGCCTGTTTGGGGTCTCCAAATTTACGTTTGATTGGCGCATCAATTGGAGGCGCCAGTTTAAATTCAAGCTCCGGTGCAGGTTCTGCCGGTTGTGCGCTTTCCAGGCTGCGTGCCGCTGCGACCTGGTTACTTGAGCGGGATTCGATCTGTTGCAGGTAAAGCAGTTCCGATTGATTCTCAATGAGCTCATTGTCCAGCGCGGCGATCTGGTTCTTGAGTTCTCTTTTGGCGGATTTCAACTGTCCCATTTGCTGTTTGAGTTCAGACGACTGATGCACCAGGTGAGAAACAACGGTGTCGTCACCGGAGTCGTCGTTGAGGGACTTTTGAAGCTGTTGCATCCGAACCGCCTGGTTCTTGGCCAGGTAGTGCAGGTATGCGCGGGTTCGCTGCAGTCTGTTGATGTCGCTGTCTCTCAGGGCGACGGTCATATTGTCGAGTTTTGATTTTTCGTAATAGGCTTGAAGGGTCAGCTCGAACGCTTCTGTCAGCTGATCGTATTCCAGCAGTTGCGAATACTTGGTGCGGCGGATATCCTGTTGCGACAGGTCTTCACTTCGAAGGGTTTGCAGCGCGCTCTGTCTTTCCTGTTCGGCTTCAGACAGTTCCTGATCAATTTGCGCCAGTTGCTGCTGCAGCTGTTTGCGCTCTTTTTCCTTTTCAGCCGCATCCGCTTCCATCTGATTAATTTGCGAGCGAAGTTGATCAAGGTCTTGGCTATAATCAGTTTGCCCAATGGCCGCATTGAGCGCAATTGTGACGCTCATCGCGAGTGCCGGAATTGCCGCACACAGCCGGAACACTGCAACTTTAACTGTCATGGTTGTCGGATGTAACGATTCGGGTCTGGATTGCGGTCGATGTCTTCAAGATGAAGCAAAGCCTGACGGACGGCAATGGAATACTATTTCGAATTTGTAAAAATCAATTGGCATTTGTTTATCGCGCTCGTCGCGATTATTGCCTTGCTCGCATTTGAGCCGCTTCGGTCCCGCAGTGGTGGAATTCGTTCTGTCACGGCTGATGACTTACCCAGGATTATGCGTGACGAGAAAGTATTTATTCTTGATGTATCGGATGCCAAGGAATATGCAGGCAGTCATATTCCCAAAGCGCGCAACATTCCAATCGGTCGCCTGGAATCTGATATTCAAACGATCAACAAATTCAAAACACATCCTGTTGTAGTCTGTTGCCGTGTCGGGAATCGCAGTGGCAAAGCCGCCGGAATACTGAAAAAACATGGCTTTTCGAATATTCGCACGCTCAATGGTGGCATTGCGGCCTGGACCAAGGAAAATCTGCCGGTCGAGACCTGAGCCTGTCGCCTCAGCCGGCTCGAATCTATGACTGAAATTATAAGCGAGTGCGCGAACATCGCTCCTGCACAAGAACAACTTTTCGACACCTTTATCGAGCCGATGCCGGTGAACAAACCATGAAATATTTGCATACGATGGTACGAATCAGCGATATTGACGAATCGCTCAAGTTTTATGTCGATAACCTGGGACTTCAGGAAATTCGACGGACTGACTATGAACAGGGGCGATTCACGCTGATCTTCCTTGCCGCGCAAGGCAACGAGGACGCCCAGATCGAGCTGACCTACAACTGGGACCCCGAAGCCTACACGGGCGGCAGGAATTTTGGACATTTGGCCTACGAGGTGGACGACATCTATGAAGTCTGCGAGCGGTTGATGAACGGTGGCGTTGAGATCAATCGGCCTCCGCGGGACGGACGCATGGCTTTTGTCAGGTCGCCGGACAATATCTCGATCGAACTTTTGCAGAAGGGTGAACGACTGCCGGAGAAAGAACCCTGGGCGTCAATGCCGAATTCCGGCCAGTGGTAAACGCCAGTCGAATGAAAGGTGACAATGCGAACAGTCTGCGTTGAGCGCTGCTGCCGGCAAACCTTGCCCGATGACTCGGTGAGGCTATTGGTCAGACACACCAGCGCTGTGGCGGAACCCGTTTTGCCGCCATGCTTCGTAAACGACAATCGCAACTGAATTCGACAAATTGAGGCTGCGGTTGTCAGGCAGCATCGGTAGTGTCAGCTTGTATTCTTTTTGAGCGTACCTGTGAATGTCTTCGGGCAGTCCGGCCGTCTCTGAGCCGAACACCAGGATGTCTCCCGGGCGATAGCTGACCTTGGTGTACGGCTTGCTGTATCGTCTTGAGAAAATCATCAAACCGTAGTCCGGATTGGATTCGGTAAAATTGGCGAAGGTGGGGTAGATCGAAATCTCGACGCCTTCTCGGTAATCCAGTCCAGCTCGTCGAAGCCTGGCATCGTCCAGATCAAATCCGAGCGGTTCGATCAGGTGCAAAGCGCAGCCGGTATTGGCGCAAAGCCGGATGATGTTCCCGGTGTTCGGTGGAATCTCGGGCGCTACCAGGACGACATTGAACAAAATTGAATTTAACTGGTCAGATAAGTTGATTGCTTACACTAGGGGATAGCCATTATGTCTTTCCGAACTACATATTTTCGAACAATTGCAATGTTTGTCGCAATGGCAGTTCCGCTGTCAGCCGCTTACGCGGATAACAAAACCAAACATGTTTTTGAACTGTTCACCTCGCAGGGCTGCTATTCGTGTCCGCCTGCCGAAGAATTGCTCGGCCGCATCGTCGACGATCATGATGAAATTCTTGCGCTTGAATTTCATGTCGATTACTGGGATACGCTGGTCTACGGTTCTGCAGGTCAATGGAAAGATCCATTTTCATCTCCCGCGTACAGCAAACGGCAGCGCGATTACAACAAGCTCGTGCTGGAAGGTCGCGGCGGGGTTTACACGCCGCAGATGGTTGTTGACGGGACTTACGCCTTTGTCGGAAGCAGATCGATGCGCGCCCAAAGTCAGATGAACAAGGATTCCAGGCTGATCCTCGACACCTCGGCGATGATTTCAGCCAATGGCGACCTGAACATCAAGGTTGATGGCAAGTATGGAACGACGGCCGATGTCTGGCTGGTCCTGTTTGACAAGGAGCACGTTACCGACATACCGTCCGGCGAAAATATGGGCAAGACACTCAAGAACACCAATATTGTTCGAAAATTTGAATCCGTCGGAAAATGGAACGGTGAGCCGCTGATGCTTGATTTCAGAATTGAGCCGCTTTCGAGCAACCAGAATTGCGCAGTGATCGTGCAGGAATACGATGAATCCCGTCAGCGAATCGCGGGACCCATCCTGGGCGCGGCGCGCTGCACGCCCGCTTGAAACCGCCCGAATTTGGGAATTAAAACGGCTTCAGTACGACCAGCGCGACAATCGCAATCAAAAGCACGACCGGCAGTTCGTTGAACAGCCGGTAAAACACGTGGGAGCGAACGTTTCGGTCGGCCTTGAAACTTGCGAGATAGCGCCAGCACCAAAGGTGGTAAATGACAAGAATCAAGACCAGCATGGTCTTGTACATGAGCCATTGTCCGCCGAAGCCATAGCCCAGCCATAGATACAAGCCCGTCCCGAGTGCCAGCACGGCGCTCGGCGTGGCGATTCCAAAATAAAGCTTGCGCTCCATGACCTTGAAGCGCTCGTTGCTGATGTCATCTTCGGTCTGAGCGTGATAGACAAACAGGCGCGGCAGGTAGAACAAACCGGCGAACCAGGTCACCACAAAGACAATGTGAAAAGTCTTAATCCATAGCATGAGCGCACCGCATCAGTCAAAAAACATGTTGTCAAGCATTAGAGAATACCGACTCAATTGGCGTATACTTATTTGAACCAATTAAACCACCTTGGGAGGTGAACGCAAATACTGTGGCGAAAGAAGATCAAATAGAAATGAACGGTACTGTACTCGATACACTGCCAAACACGAATTTTAGAGTCAAACTGGATAACGATCACATTGTTACCGCACATATTTCAGGCAAGATGCGCAAAAACTATATCCGTATTTTACGCGGAGACCGGGTTATCGTTCAGCTGACTCCTTACGACTTGACCAAAGGCCGAATCGTTTACCGCGAGCGGTAAGCCCGGCCAGCCTGGATGACCTTGGACCTTTCCCTGATTCAGCTGCCCTGGTGGGGCTATGTGCTGGTCACGCTGTTTCTCACCCACATCACGATCGTCTCCGTAACGATTTTCCTCCATCGTCACCAGGCCCACAGCGCCTTGAGTCTCCACCCGGCGCTCAGTCATTTTTTCCGATTCTGGCTGTGGCTGACCACCGGAATTGTCACCAAGGAATGGGTCGCGGTGCATCGCAAGCATCATGCCACGGTGGAATCCGATGATGACCCCCACAGCCCGCAGCGGGTGGGGATCAACAAAGTGCTTTGGGGCGGGCTGTTTCTGTATCGGCGGGCGGCGAGACTGCCGGGAATTTTGGACCAATACGGAAAAGGCACGCCGGATGATTGGCTGGAGAATCGAATCTATGCCAAGCACCCCAATTTCGGGCTTTTCATTCTTCTGG
The DNA here is from genome assembly GCA_965202615.1 of Arenicellales bacterium. GTDB lineage: Bacteria > Pseudomonadota > Gammaproteobacteria > Arenicellales > JAJDZL01 > JAJDZL01. Next base: position 252,522 of record OZ241837.1, on the reverse strand, counting down.
TAATTAACATTTTTGTTTTCGGCATCGTTGCCGGACTTGCGATCTGGGTTGTACAGATGCTATGGATTCCGTTCTGGGCTGCGGGCGTGATCAACGGTGTCGGGCACTTTCTGGGTTATCGGAACTATGACCTGCCTGATGCCAGTCGCAACATCATTCCGTGGGGGATCATTATTGGCGGAGAGGAGTTGCACAACAATCATCACGCGTACGCTAGTTCTGCACAGTTTTCGTCTCGCAAGTGGGAAATTGATCTCGGTTGGTTTTACGTACGCCTGCTTGCGAAACTCCGATTGCTGAAGATCCAGCGGCGCATTCCTGTCATCACCTACGACAACGCCAAGACCCAGTGCGATTTCGATACGGTTAAAGTATTTGTCAATAACCGCTTTCAGGTGCTGTCCAGTTATGCCAGGGATGTGATGAAAGGCGTCTATCGCGAAGAGCTTCGAACGTCAAGCAAAGAATACCGAAAGTTGATCAAGCAGGCCAAGCGGCTGCTGGTTTTGGACGGTTCAGGTTTGACCGAAGTGAATCGACAACGGCTCAGCAAATTCCTGGAGACCAACACGAAGATCGCAACAGTCTATGCGATGAAAGAATCGCTGCACAACATTGCTTCCCGGTCTTCATCTTCTTATGAGCAAATGTGCGAATCATTGGAAGATTGGTGCCAGCGCGCCGAGGCATCTGGGATCGAAGCCTTGACTCAGTTTTCAATTCGCTTGAAAGGCAGTGTCGTTAACTGATAACGACAAGTTGCGCCGCAATAGAAGGGAATTTGAGCGCGGATCAAGCCGACACATAACTTATTGGATTTAGTGTAGGATTGGCGATTTTTCGTGGACCGCTTAACGCAATGGATGCCAAGGTTAATGTCCAGTGTCCATCGAAATCGGCTGTTAGTGAACTAATCCCAATCTATATGATCATGTTTAATTTGAGCCTCCTTAGACAAGATTCGGAGACTCTGAACTACAACTCGAGCCCGGACAATTTCTTTTTGTTTTGAGTGCAAAATGAACTGGAAAGTCTGATCTAATTCAAAATATTTTTCAACAGAATCCAAAAATATCAGTGCACCATCAAACTTGAAATAGCAATGATTCCTTAGAATTGATACCCGCAGCGAACGGCTAGTCTAAAACTCCGGTGAATTCGAGGATTAAGTGATCAATTTCAAGGTATCAAGTAAAGAGAATGAAGGCGAGTACGACACCGGTAGGGTGGCGGATTGCAATCGGTTCAATTTGTTCAATCAAATCGACCAAATAGGAGTAATGAAAATGCAGGAACAATTGAAATCCCTTGATGTCGACAAGATTCAGTATGACTGCGAGAATCCGCGAATAAAGGGTGCATTGGAAAAATACGGGGACGACCTCACACCAGAACGAATCCACTTTGCCTTGCAAAGCAGTAGTGAAGGGGAAAACACAAGCAGTTCGAGCTTTCGAAATTTAAAAATTTCAATCAAGGCGCATGGAGGTATTACTGAACCTATCAAAGTAGTAGAAAAAGATGGGTACTATGCCTGTATTGATGGAAACACTCGATTGGCCATTTACCGTGACTTCGCAAAGAAAGACTCAAACTCTGACTGGACCAAAATCCCTTGTAGGTTGCTGAGCGATGCCACACAGTTGGACATAGAATCAATCCGTATCACATCGCATTTGGTTGGTACACGCCCTTGGCCAGCCTACGAGAAAGCCAAATACCTAAGCCATCTTCGCTACAACAACTTTATGGACTATGACGAGTTAATCGCATTGTGTGGAGGTAGCAAGTCTGAAATCGAGCGTAATATTGATGCTTTTGACGACATGAATGATTATTACCGAGAATGGGTAGAAGATGGGGACTTTAAAATCGACCGATTTAGTGGTTTTGTTGAATTGCAAAAACAAGGTATCAAGGACGCAATATTCAATGCTGGTTTCACACTTGAAGATTTCGGTAGCTGGATCCATAACGGAAACATTAGAAAACTTGCAGATGTCCGACGTTTACCAAAGGTGTTGCGCGATCCTGATGCTAGGAAAGTATTGCACACAGGCGGTGTCAACTCCTTTAGTAAGGCAGAAAATATTGTTGATGAAAAATTTAAGCCGTCAATTGATACTATCCACAATATTGAAGACGTCGACCCAGAAACCCTCGCATTTGAACTAAACAAGAAACTCAGGAATATGAACTTGGAAGGAATTGGCAATATCAAAGCAAGTGAAGGAACTGTCGCAATTTTAGAAGAACTATTTGAGCGACTCTCGGAATTGTTAGACTATGTCAGAAAGTGAAGAGCACAGATGGTTAGTTACCTTGATGGCGGACAAGCTCTATAGTAATGATGGAGACATATGTATAGGTGCTGACCTGTGCGATTATCCAACTGTACCAAAAATTAATGGATACCGTCCTGACATATACGGGTACCACAGGCAGACTAAGTGTGAATTCATTTGTGAAGCAAAGACATTTGATGACTTGAAATCTCCTAGGTCTGGTGAACAAATTACTAATTTTTTAAATTACTTGGAGCGTAAGCAAGGAAGTGTTTTTGTGATCGGTGGTATCGGTCGGACGGCTCAGCGAGCAAAAACGATTTTACGGTTCTATAGACAAACCATTGGGTATGCAAATTGTTCCCTTCAGGTTTTTGATGGACTTGATTTCTGGACACTGGATAGGGAAAACAATCGATTATGGCGTTTGTGCTGAGAAAACCACCAAATTTATCTCCAAAACTGTCAGCTTTTCCTTATCAGTTAGATGCTGTAAAAGCCACTTGTGAGTTACCATTTGCCGCCATTTTCCATGAACAAGGATTGGGTAAAACCAAAATTGCAATTGATCTCGTTTTACATTGGCTTGAAACAGATAGTATCGATACTGTTTTTATCGTTACAAAAAAATCCCTAGTACAAAATTGGATGAATGAAATAAGCATTCATTCTCATCTTGTACCACGGGTATTGTCCGACAATCGTCGATTAAATAGCCATGCCCTCAATGTGCCAGTACTCATCTATGTCCTCAACTATGAGGTATTGCTGAGTAACCAGGATTTGATGTCGCTTTTTCTAAAAACTTGTAGAGTTGGAGCAATATTAGATGAATCCCAAAAAATTAAGAATCCCGAAGGAAAGCTTACTAAGTGCTTTCTGACACTGTCTTGTGAATTTCATCGCAAGATCATTATGACTGGTACTCCTGTAGCAAATCGCCCGCAAGACATCTGGTCGCAAATTAAGTTTCTTGACGGTGGGCATGCTCTAGGAAGGGATTTTTACAAATTTAAGGGAAGTGTTGATATTCCAAATCATAAAAGCAATGAGGAATATGGAGATGCTCTTTCCGAAGTCGCAGTGAGAATACGGAGCTTTTCTATTCGAGAAACTAAAGCGACTGTTGGACTCGAACTACCGGAAAAAACGATTTCGTCTCACAAGATCGTATTGTCTTCCCACCAAGCAAGAATTTATAGTAATTATCGAAATGACTTGTGTCACGAGATTAAAACAGACATTGGGCGAACCATAGATGAAGCAGAGGTAATTCTAAAGCGGTTGTTACGCCTAGTTCAATGTGCTTCGAATCCTATTCTGGTCGACCCGTCATATGACGAGGAACCATCAAAATTCATCAAACTAAGGCAATTGCTCGACACTAAAATATTCCCTAATGATAACAAAGCAATAATATGGACTAGTTTTGTTGAAAATGCTGAATGGCTAAGCAGAAACTTGCAATGTCATTTTCCAGCTATAGTTCATGGTCAAATGGAAATTGATCGTCGAAACCGCGAAATCGAACGTTTCAAAAAGGATGCTTCCTGCAAAGTAATGGTAGCAACTCCGGGAGCCGCTAAGGAAGGGCTTACACTCACAGTGGCTAACCATTCAATTTTTTTTGACCGTAGTTTCAGCTTAGATGATTACTTGCAGGCACAGGATCGAATTCACAGGATATCTCAGCAACAGGAATGTTTCGTGCATAACCTAATTGCGACAGAAACAATCGATGAATGGGTTGATCGGTTGCTCTACGTCAAATATATCGCCGCACAAATATCCCAAGGTGATGTAGCGCAAGAAGACTATCAGGAACTGTTTCAGATTGATCTATCGGAGATGCTCTCCGAAGTGTTGTCCCCAACTGAAAATTAGAGCAAATATTGTGCCAGAAGACAACTATATCAACATATTGGGAGATGAAATTTCGTTTTCATTTGAACGACTAGACCCCTATCGGCTCAAGTTTTACGAGAAGAATCCTAGGGTTCTATCAAGATTAACACGCGAAGGAAAGTTGAATGTAGCTAGTGAAGACAAACAATCAATTATTAAAGAAGCAATGCAGGAAGAGCCAAGCGTGCAAAAACTTCTTAAGTCTATTCCTAAAGCTGGTGGCATCACAGAACCACTCATCGTTCAACAGAATACGCTAGAAGTGTTAGAAGGCAACTCTCGGCTTGCTGCAGTTCTTCAACTCGCAGAAGAGAATGAGGACGTAGTTGATCGCTATCTGAGTGTACCTTGCCAACTAGTCTCGTTAAATGAAGAGCAAATTGATGCGTTGTTAGATCAATTTCATGTCGAAGGAAAAACATCATGGACTCCATATGATAAAGCGTACGCGTCCTATCAGCGCGTTAAGGTGGACAACGTTGATATCAAAGAATATGCGGAACGGATTACGGCAACAGAAAGTGAAATAAATAAACGAGTCAATGTAATTCAGCTAATGATGAATGAAAACATGGACGATAAGCCTGAGCGATTTAGTTACTATGAACAATTCGTCCGCTCAACCAAATTGAAGTCGGCTTTAGATTTAAATCATGAACTAAAGTCATTTTTGCTCAGTGAGATTAAGAATGATGAACCTCCCTTTACAGCGGCAGAGATGCGAGACGAAATCCATCAGATTGCGATGAAGCCCAAGACGCTAAAAAAACTAATTGGCGGTTCAATTGACTTCGACACTGCAAAGGAGTATGCAAGACCTAGCACTCCCAAAAAATATGTGGCTAAAGCTTTGGGGTATCTAAAGGAAGTAAATAGGAGAGATCTGGCCCCTCTTAATTCCAACGATCGGAATGTTCTCAATATCGAAGTAAAGAAATGCCGGAAAGAAATTCAGCGAATTGACAGTATTCTAAAGTCCGCCCCAGACTAATGACTCACCGCAATATTCTTCTCATGGAGCCGGGTTATAGGAACAAGTACCCGCCCTTGGGTTTAATGAAGCTGGCGCAATATCATCAATCCTTTAGCCGCGGTAAAGACAATATAGTTTTTGCAAAGGGTGAAAATGACCCGAAGCTCGAAGATTATTACTGGGACAGGATCTATATCACTACACTTTTCTCATTTGAATGGAAAAAGACCGCATTATGTATAGACAAGGCACGGGAATTAGTTAACAGGCGAAACCGGAAAATATTTGTTGGAGGCATTGCAGCATCCCTAATGTCCGACGAATTCAAAGCAGTCGAAAAGTGGCAAGGAATTCGATTTATTTCAGGACTATTAGATGGTTCACCAGCACAAGCGTTGCAACTTACCGGCCACGATTTTGGCTGCAAGGATTATAGCTCGCCTCCGATCGAAGAGCACTTACCTGATTACGGGATTCTTGATCAGATCGATTATCAATATCCTGTTAATGATGCTTATTTTGGTTACGCTTCGAGAGGATGTATCCGAAAATGTTCATTTTGCGGAGTACCCAAGCTTGAAGGTGGACAACGGATTATGCCGCCAATATCAAAGCTTGTTAGAGGTATCGATGACAGTTATGGGACCAAGAAGGATTTGATTCTGATGGACAATAATTTTTCCGCAGCCCCTAATTTCAATGAAGTTGTAGCAGAGATAAGAGACCTTGGTTTTACTCCTGGGGCGCGCTTAAAGCGCAATGGTACCGTTAGTAAGAGGCGTGTAGATTTCAATCAAGGGGTCGATGCAAGGTTATTGTCGAAAAATCCTAATTTATTGAAGGGTCTTTCGACAATTTGCATCAGTCCGTTGCGGATCGCGTTTGATCATCTCGGATTACGGAAACCTTACGAAACTTCAATTCGGGAAGCAGCACAACATGACATCACTTCGTTGTCCAATTACATGCTCTACAATTTCCACGACACGCCTGATGATCTATATCATCGCTTAATATTGAACATCGAACTCAACAATGAACTGGGCATTCGGATATGGTCGTTCCCAATGCGCTATCAGCCCGTTAACCTGAAAGACCGATCGTTTGTTGGCAAAAACTGGAACCGGTATTTTCTTCGTTCGTTTCAAGTAATACTTCAAGCAACTCGAGGAGTGGTCACTGGGAATCCCGACTTCTTTTTTGCGGCCTTCGGTTCGTCAGTTGGGGAATTTCGGCAATTGTTACTGATGCCGCATGAATTCATATTTAACAGAAATCACTACTTTTACGGTACTGGTCGGCCAGTGCTTGAAGAGTTTATTGCAGATGTAAGTAGATTGACAGAGAGTCAAATAAACGATCTCCTAACACAACTTTCCTTAGTGCTTGATGCTTCTGTGTTGGGAAATCGGTTGCAGAAGCTCGATTCTATGCTGACTGATTCCACGATCGATAGCAAAGTTCGTCACATACTCCGTTTTTATCGAAGTTATGGTCGTGCTACTACTGACATTGCTAGTCCAATTGCTCATAAAGAACTCTATGTACCAGATGATGAGAAAGTAGAAGATGCCGGTTTGTATGAGAGGTGATCAACTGACAACAAAAAAGGAAATTGCACAGTGACGACAAAAGAACAGAGGTTCAACCATGCAATGATTGAAATTTATAACGAAGCGAAAGCCATTGGTTACACAGCTACTTATTTCTTTCAGATGCTTCATCAGCAAGGAGGGTTATCTACGGCAAAATTTCTAATTAACGCCACTAGTGTGTCTTCTGGATATTCAAAGCTTTGGGAAATGAAACGACTAGATTTGACTGTTGAGGCACTCGTTTACGAAAACTCAGAATGGCATTCACTCTTTACTTCTGATGAACTCGAAAGGTGTCGAAGTCGTTTGATTGAATTTGGTTACAACCCAAAGCAATAGGAAAGTACGAAGTGGTTGGTTCGAATACTCAGCATCGAAATGTGGTGCTTTTCGAGATGCGACAAGCTTATCAGATTAGGAAAGACACTGGAAGTCATTAATTCGAAAACCACCGAGAAAAAATTAATCGAAGGCGATTTACGAAAATTTAATTTGTACAAACTTTTTTACGAGGCAAAAGTTGAGTAATATTGATAGCACGAAATTTCCATTGCCTGAAGCATTGAAGGATATTACGTCAGGAATAATTCAATTACTCGACTTCCAACGTGGATGGATTTGGGACGATGAGCACATCAAGGAGTTGATTCACACTAATCGGCTCAAAAATTGCGCCAACAGGTTCGAAGATTTACACAGTTAGTAGCAGCGATGGTCCCATAATCAAGCGCCTGCAGTTGCGAAATGAATTTTTACTCATCGCAGTTCGTGTTTAGGGTGAACGCATTTTCCACAACATGTCCTGTAATTACCTACGACAACGACAAGACACAGCGCGATTTCTATACAGTAAAAGTCTATCAACACCCCACACTTGACAAGGCCAATAAAACGATGCCGCCAGCCTAATCCTGCTCATCGCATTCTATGCATTGTATGCTTTGATTGTCTGTATTGACTCCATCTGCTTCTTTCTTGCCATCCATAGTATCTTGGTGCCGGGCATCGGTTGTCTTTTCGTCGGTCTGTAGCCTGAAATTCTGCCCAGATCAACCGTGTATTCCAGAATCGTCATCTCCGGCGGCGGGCGAATCAGGCGGTGGTCAATCTGGAACAGCAACACTTCGAGAACCTTAAACTCCTCAGCTTCGATGACCTCTGCTGCCCGCAGGTTCGGCTCATATTTCGCCATCCGATGCAAATAAAACACCCGCCAGGCGGTGATCGCATCAAAGGCCAAGCACTTGAGCATGTCCTCGGCATCGTCAAACTGACGCTTCTCAACCTGGCAGCCAGACTTGACCACCCAGAAATACTCCTCGATGCCCCAGCGTTTCTCATACCACCCGACAATGCGAGCTGCATTGTCCGAGTCCGTCTCGCCCTCGCTGCACAGCAAAAACCAGTTCAGCGGCCATGGCTGACCGGCGCCTTGATGTGCACTCTTGCGATGCGAAGCGACACCCTTGCCTTGCGGGCGCGCTTGCCGCCCTGCGCTGGCGTGCGGCATTTGCTTCGCACCAGTAATCCGAACGCCTCGTTCAACTCAGCCTGGCGCTCGAACAGCTCCCAGATATCGCCCTCGCGATCACACATGCTGACCACCCGAGTGCCCGCGACTCGCGTCTTTGGAACGAATACATCCACCGCTATCATTATCTGGGGCATAAGCCGCTGTTCGGCGCTCAGCAACGTTATTTCGCCACCATGGACGGGCAGATCGTCGCACTGTTCGGGTTCGGCGCCGCAGCTTGGAAAAACGCTCCCCGGGATGAATTCATCGGCTGGAGTCCGAGCCGCCGAGAAGCCAATCTGCCGCTGGTCGCAAACAATGCCCGGTTTCTCATCCTGCCTTGGGTGCAGTGTCCCAACCTCGCCTCGCACCTGCGCGCAAAGGTCGCCCGGGAATTGCCGCAGCAGTGGTACAGCCGCTATCGCATTCGTCCGGTGCTGCTTGAAACGTTCGTTGAGCAGTGTATCCGAGGAACTTGCTATCGCGCCGCCAACTGGACCCATGTCGGCCAAACCAAAGGACGCGGCAAATGCTCAGTGTCAACCAAGCCAACGCTGCCGATCAAGGACATCTGGCTATACCTGCTGTGCCGGGACTTCAGGCAAATACTCAACTCCTGATGAGCTCACAGCCTATGGGTTGACCGAATATTTACCATATCGCTGACTCTGGCCAGGGCTTGGCAGCCTGCCGAGGATTGACTTGGTAGCAGTGGGGTTGAATTTCCCGATCTGGTCCGTAAACAGTTCAAAATCGGCACATTCGGGCGAATTCGTGGGGTAAGAAACTTTTCAGCTTCGTAATTTCGCGCGTAAACTCAATGATTTAAACAAACCTTCGAAAACGCCTCGAATAAATTTGCCTTAAATTCAATACACATCTTGCAATAGAATATCGGAGACTGGAAATCAGTCATCCCTGAAAATTATTTTAGTAGACAAACTGATGTTCAACTTGTAGCAGACCAATTCATGAGAGCGATTCTTGTTTTATTTCTGTCCTTTACTTTCTCTTTCCCCTGTTTTGCAGAAACGTATCAAAGAGGGAATCAATCCTGTGATATTGAGAACGCGGAAATGTATTATGAACGGGACAGTCAAAATCCCCGATACCAGACTCTCTATGCTATATGCCTGATTATAAAAGGGGAGGACGCAAAGGGACTGGCCATGCTCTATCCTTTGGCAGACTTTCAAAGCCGTGTCAACGCCAGTTTCTTTCTGGCTGAATATTTATCTACTGGGGGAACATTTAGTAGTGAAGTAGATGAAGAAAATTTGGACGAAGCCATCAACTATTACTTCCACACTTTAGCGCTTATAGCTCTAATTCCCACCTACCCGGAGCCGGAGTACTGGTCATATGAAAAAAACCTCCAAATGCATTTAAATTCTGCATTTCGCGTTGCTGAGCTTCATTTATGGAAGTACAAACTTGGAGCTATTGGGGATTACAATACACGCAGTGCCTATGAAGACGACCGCAATAGAAACACTTACCCTCAGTACAACCGTTTAACGAAAGACAGTTTGAATAAATCCTTTCAGCAAGCTCAAGAATGCGCCAACCTGCCTGATATATATTATTTCAATCCAACCAGGTATAAAGAAACTACGAAGGCATGCACTCTACTCAAGAACCTGGTTTCAACACTAATTCCCTTGGAAGAAAAGAGGCAGGAGATTTTACTCCAGTCCCATTGCAAGGCTCTCACTGAAGACAACTGCCCGGAATACTATGAAACGCATTCCAAAATTCACGATCTTATGGTTGAGTACAGTAATACAGAGTAGATTGTTCAACGCCGGCGTAGAAGAGAGGGGATAATTTTTCAGGATGTGAAAGTCGAAGTTGCACTCCTTGGGAGGGATGGTTTGGTACGACTAGAAGATGCACGTCACCCGTTCTCGGGCCGATTCGCGCAGTCCGGGCAATCACAACCAAGCGCACCCGCAAGCAGGTTGCGCTGCTTGTGTTTATCAACTCGGTCTGGAATTTGAGGTTCTGTTCAGGTCGGCGAGAATAACGCGTTGAAGGCTTCGTTCCGATTCAGGTTGAAATGGCGCACCGCCTGCGGTACTGAATCGAACCGAGCGCAGTGAAAAATCAGCGCCAGCGCAATGTTGTTGCACATCGCCCGGTTCCTCGGGCCATTGCCGTTGCGAGCACAGTGTAAGGTTCTGTGGAAACCACCGAGGCATGACCTAGCCAAAGGGCAATGGTTGATCGACAACCCCCGCCTCCAACAGGTCCATTGCCATTGTGTGCTTCAGCAGATGCACCGTCACTCGTTTGTTGTTCAAAGATGGGCATTGTTTTGCTGCCGCCTGCTGATGCTTGTTCAGCAGATACTGTACTCCGTGAATGGTCAGGGGTGGCCTTGACGATTGGGAACTGCACATTGCGGCCGCCTCGCTGTGGTTCCAGCAGCCTTTGAGTACCTTGTCGTCGGTCGGAAAACTCACCGCCTTCTCCTGTACCGTGGTGTCCACCGTCACCCGCTTCAGATGCGACTTTCGTACCGCACCGCTCGCCACACCGGCCGCAATCGTCTGTTGCAACAGCCATTCACAGTCTTTCTTCCCAATACGCTGGCTGTCAATACCGATTGAAATACCCCACTTCTACCGATTGAAATGCCCCCACGTTTGAGTTGATCGGTGATCAGCCGAAATTATAGATCGAGTCCTCCTTTTTCGATTTTCTTGGGCGTCCGCGTTTCCTTTTTGCAACCGGTTTCATCAGTGGCGGTTGCGCACTGGCTGGAATCAGATCGGCGTGTGCTCGCAACCGATAACTGGCGCCTTCGATCTGAATGACAATGGCATGATGCAACAGCCGGTCCAGCAAGGCTGAGGCGACGACCGGGTCACCAAACACTTCTGCCCATTCAGCAAAGCCTCGGTTCGAGGTCAGGATCATGGCGCCTTTTTCATAGCGATTGCTGACCATCTGAAAGAACAGATTGGCACCATCTTTGGGACATTTTCAATCGGTAGTGACACTGGCAATACCGGGTCAAGGAACTCGGATCAATCGGCCAGTCGGTCTGAAATTGATTCTCGCCGAAAATATACTGCCAGTACGGATTTTTCAGCCAGCACTCTGTGGTTGCTGTTGTAGCGTCGCACGCAACGCTCGAAAGTGTGCCACGGCAGATGGTCCATGATCTTCATACTCTGTGTTGATAAATTCACTGCGAAAAGGTGTCGGTGAGCTTCGGTATTGTTGGCTGAAGTCTCCAACGCTCTGAAACAACGGTTTATTGCATGATTATCAATAATATATGAAGGTTTCAATTTCAGCTAACGAGACAATTCTGATTCGTATACTTTAACATAATGTGTACCATCTTCAGTGCACTGAAGAAAAAATCTAATTCTTTATTTGCAGCCAAATTAATTGTTTCTCCTGGTAGACAGCTACGAATTTGAATTTTTGACGGTGATAGATCCAGCAAATTTGCACAGAGATTAAGTGCATTGATAAGATTTGAAGGGTTTACGCCAGCCCATTCTGTGTTTTCACTTTGATCGTTACGAAATGGTCCCTTAATAATTTCAGTAGGCAAGAATCGCTCGTGCGCCGTGGAAAGGCGCTTTTCTCTGGTGGGTGCGAATCCCACCCAACAACTGTCGTTTCCGGTTGGTAGCGGCTAAAGCGAATCGTGGAGGTAACGACATGGTTTGAAGCACTTTAGTTTAGACGGGTCGTTTTAGACGACTCAGCGAACATGCGGGTCAGAACGCGAGTGAACGTTGAGCAGGCCTCGAAACAGCCAATGCGGAAGCCGATCCTGTCGAGTGTTGGGAGAAGGCCGATGGCACATTGAGAAGTGAACGACATGAGCATCAATGTGTTTCCGCCGGGGTATTGACGCTGACACGCATGGAAGATGAGAGAAGTGGCAACACGGGAAGCCCTGTCAATGGTGTGGCACGCACTGAACCAGTAATCCGTGAGGACTGGACTGGGTTGTCAGGGTGGCGGATAGGCTTGTAGTACCGAAGATGCGGAGTAATGTCTGCGGAGGAAAGGAGCCTTGATTCGAAAGCAGTATGCAAAGGAGTAAGGGACATGACTACTGATGGAAATCTAACAGGGTCGAAAAAGGTTCAGGAATTGCAGCGCATGCTACATGCCAAAGCGAAGGCAGAACCTGAGTTGAGATTTCATGCCTTATATGACAAGGTGTGGCGGATGGACTTTCTGCATGAAGCCTACCGGCAGGTGCGCCGCAATGGCGGGTCTGCGGGGGTGGACGGAGAGACATTTGCCGACATTGAGGCATACGGTGTGGAGCGATGGCTCGGGGAACTGGCGAGAGAACTCAAAGAAAAGACCTATGCGCCGCAAGCGGTGCGTCAGGTTTTAATTCCAAAGAAGCAAAAAGGCAAGTTTCGCCCATTGGGGATACCTTGCCTGCGTGATCGGGTGGTTCAGACCTCGGCGATGCTTTTGCTGTCGCCGATATTTGAAGCCGACCTGCCGCCGGAGCAGTATGCTTATCGGGCGGGGCGTAGTGCGAATGATGCGGTCAGACGCATACATTCGTTGCTGATTACCGGTCATCAGCAAGTCGTTGATGCGGATTTGTCCAATTATTTCGGTGAGATTCCACATGCCGAGTTGATGAAGAGCGTCGGTCGTCGTATCTGCGATGGTGCGATGCTCAAACTCATCAAGTCATGGCTGGTGATGCCGATAGAAGAGGATGACGGCAAGGGCGGCAAACGTCGCACGAACCCGGCAAAGAAACGGCGCAAGGGCTCGCCACAGGGGAGTCCTATATCGCCGATTTTAAGCTCCATCTACATGCGGCGATTCATCTTGGGCTGGAAGCAGTTGGGATATGCCCAACGGTTTCGGGCGCAGATTGTCAATTATGCAGATGACATCTGTATTTTGGGAAAAGCACCGCCAGCAAAGATGCTGGAGGCTTTTATCCGAATTATGGAACATCTGAAATTGCCGGTAAATCTGCAAAAGACCCGATGCCTGCAATGTCCGGATGAGGCTTTGGAATTTTTGGGCTATCGTATCGGAACGAACTACCGGCATGATCGGGGCGATGCTTACATTGGCACTCGTCCGAGCAAGTTGAGTGTTCAGAACATATGCCGCAAGTTGAGTGAGCAGACGGCAACACGCTACGGAGCGATGGACTCGGAACAAATGGTCAAACGCCTCAATCAGATGTTGTCTGGCTGGGCGAATTACTTTTGTCTGGGTCAGGTATCGCCAGCGTATGCGGCGGTTGATGCTCATGCGAAAAAGCGGCTTCGCCGGTGGCTGTGTCGAAAACACAAGGTGAGGAACGGGAAATATGTGCGATTTTCCGATGACAGGCTGTATGAGCAATACGGCTTGACTCGTCTTCCGTTTAAGACAAAAAGCCTGCCGTGGGCGCAAGCATGATTTCGTCTGTAAGCCGGATGCGGGAAATTCGCAAGTCCGGTTTGATGAGCGGCTACTGGAACCGGGATTCACGGCGTGGAGTGAGGCACTGGCTTATGGTGAAAACCGCCAGCAAACAGACTTCCCCCTCGTCCTACCTTTCACCGCGCCAGTAGTCGACTCTACAAGTGAAATTCTTGCACCACCCTTTCTGCATTCAACGTATCCAACATTTCCCACACGAGCAGTAAAAACCTTTTCCGGGAATGGAATGGAAAAAATGGATGTTACCCAAGCCGCCAGGTTCAGACCGGCATCGGACCGGTTGCGGTGCGGGTGCCGAAGGTGCGCTCGAACGCGGCCGAGCCGGTGACGTTTCGCTCATCGCTGGTGCCGCCGTATCTGCGAACATCAAAACGACTGGAGGAGTTTGTGCCGTATCTGCAGTTGAAAGGCATCAGCAGTGGTGATATGGCCGATGTGCTGCGGATGCTGGTGGGTGATGCCCAGGCACGGGGATTTTCAGCTGGTGTGGTGTCGCGTCTGAAGCAGGTGTGGGAAGATGAATACAAGCACTGGGTTCAAGGCGATCTGAGCCGCGACAAATGGGTGTATATCTGGGCCGATGGCACTTACAGTGGCTTGCGCAGTGATGATGTGAAGCTGTGTGCGCTGGGTGGTCATTGGCGTCAATGAGCACGGACAGAAGCGGTTTCTGGTGCAGGAGGACAGGGTTCGCGAATCGACCCAGAGCTGGAGAGAGTTGTTGTTGGGCTGAATTCGCTCGGGATGAACGTGCCGAAGCTGGCAGTCAGTGATGGTGCGATGGGGTTTTGGTCCGCACTCGATGAGATTTATCCGAACACCAGGCTTCAGCGCTGCTGGGCGCACAAAACCAACAATGTGCTCTATGCACTGCCGAAGTCATCGCAGCCGAAAGCCAAGCAGGCCTTGCATCAAATCTGGATGGCGGAAACCCGTGAGCAAGCGCAGCGGGTGTTTGATCAGTTTGTTCAGATGTATCAGGACAAAAGTATCCCAAGGCGGTGAGATATGGTCAGAAGTGGTGCGTGACGGGGAAAATAAAAGCGGTGTATCTGGTCAAATACAAGTGAAACGACGATCTGATAACCAAAGAGGTATGCCATTATGATAATTCTGAATACGGAATTATCCATAGTGGCGTACCAGTTATGTGAGGTTAGGGGCCTATTCGACGAAAGATGATGAAATCATGCCACTCCCTTGTAAGCAGTCGCAAATACTCTCCTGAACATTGTCAATCGAATGCAGGGCACCAAATATATACGATCGCCGCCATATAGATTCCGGTTTATATCTGATGACGTAACCAAGTTGGTCAGCTTCCGGTATTAATCTAGATAAAATTTTATCGCCTTCTATTAGGTAACTTGTAAGCCCCATTACGGGATTTGTCGACGAGCGGTTGCGAGTGCTAGCAAATGCGTAAGCTTCAAATATGGGACTCCGACCGTTACCATTACGCCTACAAAAATTGAATCCCTGTTCAGCAATGTACTGCACGGCTTGACCACCGAGAGAATGACCTGTAAGGGCGATTGAGTAGGACTCATTCTGGCGAATTGTATCCATCTCGTCACCGGTAAAGTATTTCGGTGAGTTGTCTTCTGAATTATGCGAGACATCATGAGAAAAAAAATCGCACACGTAGTCCGTAACTAGATGAATTGCTGGAAATGCACATTCATCTCCGATGTAGTTAGATAGAATTTGCCTTACATCAGTAATTTCCGTTCCTGGAGCAACAAAAACTAATTGGTTCTGATTCTGGTCCTGGTTCAGGTGCAAATACGCACCAGCTCTTACTCGAGTCACTCCATCGCTCTCGTCAATAGTCGAAATTCCTGTTGAGATATTAAAATTTAGAAACTGCGTTGCAAGATCAAAATACACACGAATTTGAAAGACTATCGGTAGTTCGATTCTCCCATCGTCGCTCATGCATGTGATAGATAGACTATTATTGTCTGCGACAACAAAGCGCGCGCGCTTGAATCCTTCGACATTTTGCCTTTCTCGTAATTGATTGTTGATTTCATTTCTAGCATCTTGGGAGAAATTTAGCGAGACCAAATTATTTGGCAAAGGGACGGAATTGGAATTGGAACCAGAACACGCCTGCATATACTCGTTATCTGAGTGTTGAGGACGTTCAGCGATTTGTGCGAATCGGAACAAAGTTTCTAGCGTACTACGATCACGCTGGGATTCAATGATTGTAGAGCACATCTGCCAGTTGTGACTAGTAGCCAAGGTTGCGTCACAGAATAGTAGTGAGATAAGAGTAAAACCTAAAGCCCAGAGTTTTATATGCATGTCGCGATTGCCAGTGTGAAAGTCTTCAACATTAACGGTCAATATCACAGTGTCCCAACGTTTAATCAAATAAAGTTAACTGTTTGGTTTACTCGCTAGATATTCGTTTGTTGTCATAATTTGTAATAAATTGAAATAATTAAATATTGTATTGAAAAAAATAAAAATAATTGCGTATTATAGATAGAACTTCATCGGCCAAATGGATGGATTTTTCGTCAGTTGTCCATAAAATCAAAACGTTGCAGGTGAACAGATCGGATTTCCAAGTATCAGTTTACTGTAAACACTTTGTCCCGCTCTGAAAGCCCGAGCAATTCAAAGGCTCTGGACTGAATCAAGGTCGGCTCGGAGGCCAGCATGAAACTTGCCGAGGGCTGGTTCGGCAACGACACTTCATTGAGCGTAAGCGTGCCCAGGTGTGCCATCAGTGTGGACATGTCCAGCACGGGCAGCCTTTCCGCCGTGCGTTTGGTGTTTGCCTTTCGTTTGGCACTGCTGGAGACCTCCGCAGGAGCCACCGGTGATTTTCGCTGTGCACGGGCGGCGTTGCGGTCGTCATCTTCGTACAGTAGCGGCGCCAGGCGGCGACGCATATGCCATTCCAGATAATAGGCCAGCATGCAAAGAAACACATGACCGCGCACCCGGGATTCCCGGTAGACGTGGATCGGCCTGATTTGCAGGCGGTCGGTTTTGACCGTGCGAAAGGCGCGCTCCACCCGGGAGAGGCTCTTGTAGGCCTCAACCGCCTGATCCGAGGTGATCTGCCCGGTCCCCAGACTGGTGCGAATGACATAGATGCCGTCCAGTCTGGATTCGGCCTCAATGCTGGCCGGGTTGTGAGCGAAGTGCATTCCATCGTCGCGCATCTCAGTCACAAAGTGTTTCGTCATCTTCCATTTCTTGGCCCTGGCGCCGATAGCGGAATTCATCCAGTCGCGGTTGGCCGCGCCGGCTTTGGCTTGGCGCCCATGCCGTGCGAATTTCTCAAGCTCCTGCTCAGTGCACTGCAGCAGTTCCTCTCGCTTGCGGCGGCGCTCCTGACGCCGACGCGGATTCAGACACACCATCAGCCGCTCCCCCGGAAAGTCAGGACTGATCACCTCGGCCACCTGATCCGGTAGCAACGCGCCGGGGTCTGCCACCACTGACGGCTCCTGCTTGAAATGGCGTCTGAACAGTTTTTTGACATCTGCCAATGTGAGCGCCAAGATCCAGTCGAGCGCGGCCGGTGCCAGGTCTTCTCGGATCCGCGCACTGGTCAGCATGCCGCGATCCCCCACCAGGGCAACCTTGTCGATTCTGAAACGCTTTCGGACCCGATTGACCTGCGAGGAAACAGTCGTTGGGTCGGACACATTGCCTTCGAACACCTCAATGGGAATCGGACAGCCGTCGGCATTGCACAACAGCCCGTAAACAATTTGGCGTTTGTTGCGCCGACCATCGCGACTGTATCCGAACTGCGCCAGCGCACAACAGCGTCCTTCGAGGTAGCTGGACGACACATCATACAGAATCAGTGTGCTCTCCTCTCCAGGATGGCGGTTGGCCAACGCCCGCTCGATATGCGGCTGGCGCCGCTGCAGCCACTCCAGCATGTTGAGCATTTCGTTGCCGGTGACCGAGCCGAGCTCAAGCTGTGTGCCCAGGGAGGTGGTGGCGGATTCGGCGCTCAGGTGAGCGGCGGTGGCCAGTCGGGAGGCCGGTGCGATCAGGCGGCAGATGATGCCGGCCAGGGCGAGCTAGGAAAGGCGGCTGCGATGCCGGTCCAGAATCTGCGGCAGCTGCAGTTGCCGGGTGGTTGCGAGTGCGACGGCGACATGACCGTGAGGCAGTGCGCGTTTGACGGTGACCGCTTCGCTGAGGTGCTCAAGTACGACGTCGCCCTTGAGCAGATGTTGCAGCGCTTCAATTACCGGTATGGGAAGTTTGGTGAGATTGGCGAGAGTTTCGTGTCGGATTCGTTTTCCTTCGCGCCAGGAGCGCCGGAGCAGGTATTGCGAGGGGCTGTTTCGGTTGGGGATTTTGTCGATGTGCATGCAGGATCATACATGTAAACATAAATGCAGTTCAAGCCATGCCGTCTCTGGCGCTAATTAATTGAAATAAATGAAGAATGTCGTCAGAATTACGACAATTTAGCGAGTGAAGTTCCGCCTAGAAATAAAGGAGGGGTGGGAATCTCAGGCAACGAATCCAAAAGCATTTTGGTAAAAAATCATCGAACAACATTTCGCGCTCAACACTTCGAAAAATGACAAAAGATTGGATTATTTCAGGGACGACTATTTACTCAAGATCTCACCAATTGTCCGGTACTACATAGTGATCGGGAATCACAATCATTGCATTTTGCTGGTTCTGGCTTGGTGTCGAATTTGCCCTCTATGAGAGATCGAGCGGCTTTCTGTGTTACAGACTTTACATCATTGATGAATTCGACGTCCACCGCTCGTGGATTTCTTTTACCTTCATCTAGTTCATATATCTCGATGTAATCTGCTGATCTACCAGTTAGCATCTCATAACCCATCGCGTAGGTATGTAACTGCATCTCAGTGGTCTCTTCCGCTTGGGCCTGCTCGCTTGATTTCAAATCAACAATTGTGACTTCGTTATTGTCTAATCTTCGCACAAGATCAATTCGACCTCGAATTGCTACTCCTTTCTCAAAATGTATTTCTACCTCTTTTTCGGATAGCTCCACTTGGCGTAGAAGATCTTTGTTGTCATTCAGATATTTTCGTATTACCCGAGTTGCGTCCTTTTTAAGTTTTTCAACGAGATGAGATGAAGCAAAAGGGGTATTCATGTGAGTTTCAACTAATCTGTTGGCTTCTGATTCATTGAGAATTTGTCCCTTGATGGCATAATCATGTATTTCCGACACCATATCATGCAAAGATTTTCCGTACCCTAAAGCTGGTTCAAAAGGAGCATTGAAACCACATAGAATTTGAAGTTTGAACCGATAAGGACATTCAAAGAAATATTTGATGTCAGAGAAAGAGAAAGTGACATTCGCAATTCCTATACGCGGTTGGGCTTTCAGTCGGTTCCTTTTCGAATAATCTGGTTTGCGTCGGCTGACATATTTCGAACGATGAACAAATTTCCAGAATTCTGACGGCTTTTTGTACAGTTGGTTTGCCGGTTTAGGGCCGAATGTGAGATGCAGAAACTTTTGACTGCGGGTCAAGGCGACATAGAAAAGACGACGCTCGTCCTCAACTGTTCCTTCATATCGTTCTTGATTTGTCACACCCGCTTTAGGCAATAAATGCCAAACAGTTCTTCCACCTGGTTTTTTTGCCGGAAAACGATTCCTCAATAATGCGGGTACAAATACAACTGGCCATTGCATCCCCTTAGCTTGGTGTATAGTCATAACTTGAACGGCATCAGGGTTGATGTAGCTGCTTTCCTGCCATCCTTCTGGATAAGAATCGTCAGCCGCAAAATTAAGAAAATCTGCAAATAAGCGATACTTCTCTTTAGGAACAGTTTTGTAATGCACAAATTCAAAATCCCAAATCACTTCACTGAATTTTCCAAGGTTGTATAGTACGACTTCCCGTTTGTCTTGAGGAATTTTCTCCTCTCTGACTCCCGCAGTTTCCAAAAAATCTAGGTACACTTTCTGAATAGTTCCATCTGCCCAAATTTTTGATGTTGCGATTTTACTTTTCGTTTGTTCCGCATTATTTAGAGCAGTCTCAACATCAGGGCGCTTAATTCCAATATCGGTGTCAAGCCATGCCCTTTTGACATCATCACGATTTATATTTTGTGCATTAGCCATGAACCAAAAAAATGTTCTAGCGGCTTCGGCTTCTGTTGTTCTGAACAAATCAGTCATTCCCTTAACGATATAGGGAATTTTAGCCTCCTTAAGGGCATCTGTAATTGGGGCAGCGTCTCCTTTAACGCTCCGTAGCAGAATTGCCATGTCAGACCATGACATTCCGCGCTTTTCATCGGTTAGTTCTATTCCGCGGAGCGAGTTTATTGTTTCTGCAATATATTCAGCCTCGGCTTCAGGTGATTTGAATGAATGTGCAACAATATCACCTTTTTCGAAAGTTTGAGACCTAGCTGATTCCATATACTTTGGTAGGCGTAAATCGTTCTCTTCGATTAATTCACGAGCAGTTTCAACAACGCCGACACTAGAACGAAAATTCTTATCAAGTGGAATTTGTTTTACATTTTCGTACCGTTTCTGAAAATTCAAAATATTATTGACATCCCCTCCCCTCCATTGATAAATGGTTTGATCGTCATCACCTACAACACAGATACCTGCTCCAAATTTTGAGAGTTCCTCAATGATGCACTCTTGAATGGGATTGATGTCCTGATACTCGTCGACGACAACGTACTTGATTCTTTCTTTCAATTTGGTACGAACTTCGCTGTTGTCTTTAAGAACCCGAGCGGCTTCACTGAGTATTGAGGAATAATCGAAATAATTTTTATCATCCAGTAATTCCTGATATTTCGGCAGTCCGGTCTGATAAACAGAACATATGGCTAAATTGTTCAAATCAAGTTCAGATTCCCTAAGAATGGATAATGAACTTATGTAATTTCTTGTATCGACATATCGCTTCAACTTCCTATCAGAATCAGCCACAAGCGAAGTTGTCGTTAACCCACTTTTCGCACTGTTACGATCAACAAAAAGAGACTGTTGCACCTCGTTGAGGACTTCATATTTGAAATACTTTGGCACTTCATTTTTTAACAGATCCAGACAAAATGCATGTATCGTACCCACAAACATCTCAGCCAGACCCACGATATTTCCTAATTTCTCTTGAACGCGGGTTACTATTCTTTCATTTAGCTCTCCAGCGGCCTTTTCTGTAAATGTAAATGCGACAATGTTTTCTGGATTAAATTTTTCAGGTCCTAGCGTCAATAAGTGAACAATTCGTTGCGCTACGACCTCTGTTTTCCCAGAGCCAGCGCAAGCAATCAACTGTAGGTTCTTACTGTCGCAAGTAATTGCTTCTTTTTGTTCATCTGTAAATTTCACGGTTTCTCCTTGTGGTCGTCGAGGGTGTCTAACCAGTCGAGAAATCTAACATCCTTCTTGTTTGTTGCTCTTCTGCTTTTCAAGCAACTTCTGAATCTTATCGCTCACAAAATTCTGAGTAGGGATCGAAAATTTTCTCCACTACTTCGATGATATTTTGGAGATCGATACAAGAGAGAAGTAAATTAACGATTCTTTTTCAACTGTAGATATCAAATTTGTGCCACTATGCATAATCATAATTTAATTGCATTCCAAGAATTTGGAATTAACATACATTCATTTACTTGATATTGACGCGCTGTATGTAAAAGTAGAAACGTAGAGGGAAAAATGGAAACGTTTAAGAAATTCATACAAGATTTAGGAGTTCGCAATAGAGAATTTTATGGGACCACGGATGGACTGGCTACTCTCAGAGCGTTAGAACTGGCATTTGATCATTCTTGGATATACCTTTGCGAGTTGTTGCAGAATGCAATTGATGCAGGAGCTAGTTCATTGAAAATCGATATCGCCGAAAGTGGGGATGCGTTAGTGTTCCAGCACAATGGAGACAACTTACTTGACAAAGATGACATTGAAGGACTTTCTAAAGTTTTTCGTTCCACTAAAGGAGCTCGATCAGTAGGTTTTATGGGCATCGGCTTCAAAAGTGTATTCAAGCGATTTCAGGAAGTTTGGATCTCAGATGTAGGGGGTTGGAAATTTAAATTCGAAATTTCTCAAGTTGTAGGGGATGAATACGGAGATGTGCAACAAAATTTACTTGGTGCTGTAATTCCAATTTGGGATGATGGGATCATTTGTCCTGATGATGATTTCACGACCCGGTTTGAATTACGTCGGAGAACAAACAAGGATACAAGTCTTTACGACGATTTACAGCAATTCCTTCCTGACGAGGACCGTTCTGTTCTTGCAATATTCGCAATGTCGGGATTAAGACACTTGGAAATTAACGAAAAAAAATGGGATTTAGACGTTTGCAAAGAGTCAGATGGTAGTCATGAAGCCACTGCTCTATCTGAGAAAGAAGACCTGCTTTGGAGAATATTCTCTGCCAATTTCGAACCTTCAAAAGAAGCAATCGCAAGTTTTTTGGAACATCGAAAGATTCAACCTCTGGAAAAAGATAAAGCACAGGTGTATGGAGATGCTGCACGAGTTCGCCAAGTACTCGGAGTGTTGCCTCTGGACAACCACGGAAACCCGCTTCCACCTGGAAGGGGAAGAGTTTACGCTACCTTACCCACCGACGTAACGTTGCCTTTCGGTCTGCACATAAATGCGGATTGGTTGTTGAACATCTCTCGGGGTGGATTACGGGAAATCGAAAATAATCCTTGGCAAAGTGAAATTATCAACGAAATTGCAAACCTTCTTGCACAAGTTCTCAAATGGTCGGCTAAAACGTATTTTGATCCCGAAATAGCGAAATCGACCTTCAAGGTTCTTTCGAAGCCGTCTTCGGAAGCGGGTGGTTTGGACGCATTTCTCGCTGATGAACACTGGCTGTCTATATTGCGAAATCACATAAACCAATCGGCAGTGATTCCCGTATGGAGTGAAACCTTAGGTGAGTTGAAATATTCGAGATCAGTTGATGTTGTTGTACCACCACGACCATTATTGAAAGCGTTCCAGAACCAACCAGATATGAGGCCAGCAAATTTGTTGAAAGGACATGTTTTAATGAGCAGCGTACTTGGGAAGGGGGCAGTTGAACTAATGAACTTACTTGGAATGCTCAAAGAGATGTCTCCACAAGAACTAGAAAGTAAATGGGTGAATGGCTTCGAGGAATGGTGGAATTCTCTGCCAGATGAGCACGAGAAACGCAGAAAGCTTCTCTTTCAACTTTGGGAAGCCGTTGCCGAGATTGTATCCAAAGAAGGATGGAAAGACCTCAATGTTCCTTGCATCAGATCGGTATCCGGAGAGTGGCATTCGGTTTATGAAACGACATATCTCAATGAGGCACTCCCTACAGATAAAGAACCAAGTGGACAAGAAGTGCGGGAATTTTTGTTGCCATTTGTCAACAACGAGAACCGTATTGACACAAATTGGATTTCAAGACTTCGTCAGAGAAGAAAACAGGACCCAGAATACGAGAAGTTGTCGCGAATTTGGGATTGGATAAGCAATGAAAATCGCGGAATTAATCTTCAGGAAATTCTACAGACAGCAGTTAATCAATTGGAATCTTCGGACAATCCTAACTGGACGGTGTTAGTTTCAATTGGACTATGGGCAAAGCATAGAAATCGTCCAGATTTAGTTACACATGTACTCGTTGAGACGGGAACCCCTCAACAACTTGCCTTGTTGAATGAAGCACTATTGGCGGATCCATATGTCGAGCATGGTCAAGATCGACGAATTATTTTTTCTGGATTTCCAGTGATTGCATCTGACTATTTGGAACAAGACCCTGATAGATCTAGTAAGCATGAATGGCGTACCTTTTTTGAAAAGGCAGGTGCAAAAGGCAATTTAGAGTTGCGCGAGATAACAAGTTGGGTTAGCAGATATAGTCCTGAAGATGTTACAGAATTTCTCGGTCCGGGTTCTTATTTTGGTGAGTCTAATGACTCCGGTTATGAACTTTTCGATTATGACATCGACCCGTGTTTACCCAGTGCAGAATCTTCTAGTGAACAACTGAAAACAGTTGCTACTTGGCTTGAAGACGGATACAGAGTGCTCCAAGGCAGTGGAAAGCGGAAAGTGTCATATTCTTTTAGGGGGCCATATAAGTACTCAGGGAAAACGGCCAGTTTATGGGTGAAAAAATTGTCCGATCTTCCATGGGTACCATGTAACGATGAGAAACTTAGGTGCCCGAGAGACGCACTTGATCAATACGACCCAGCACGGACAGACACTCCGTACGCAAAACTATCAATAGAACTGATTGACGAATTGAAAGAAGAGGGAATTAGGTTCGGAGCAGATATTCCCGAAGCGACGTCACTACAGCAACTCTTGAACAATGGAGAAAATCTGAATTCAGCAGAGCTTGCGCTAATTCTTAGCAATTGCCGAGATATTGAAATGACGGATGAAGACCAGCGGAAATTTGTACAAGTTGTTAAAGAATTCGCTTTTCCTACTATCGATAATGATCGTGTCGAAGTTAATCGCATAGTAAAAAAGGTAAAAAGTCGAGGGCCTCTTGGAGGTTGGATTGTCCCTCTATCCAAGTTCGAAGAGAGTCTACGCAAGGAGCTTGAACATGATCAGTTTCCTCACGAATTTCCAGACACGACAACGGGTAAGCAGGCGTTGGACTACATCCTGAATGTTTGGGAACGTAGCCGCTCAGCACCTATAGGGTTAGCAAACGAAGTTCGAAATATCCTTCCGGTAGCTTATGCGTACTTACTCCAGGATATATCGGAAGACGATGGATTAGCCGACCATTGGCAAGAGATAAAGCACGTCGCGAGGGTTTTTGATGGTCGAGAATGGATGACCTTGGCAGATTCCGGTAATATCTATTTCGACGACATAGAAGATCGAAGATTTATTCCAAAAGAAATACGGTGCAGAACAGTCACCAGCGGACACCTCGGCCATTCACGACGAGAACAAGAGCGAACTGCAAAAGCTCTTGAGCTTCCGGTGCTGTCGTCAAAAGTAAACATGGAGTGGACTGGTTTCGACGATTCCACACAAGTTTCATCTGAATGGAATTCCAGGTTCAAATTAATTCTTCAGCTTCTGGAAAATGTTCGTGGAAATGAATCTGACGACAGGAATACAACAGGAGTAAGCACTGATGCAGAAATAAGGGTGATGCGTGCAAAAAACCTCGCTTTAAAAGTGAGTATCGATAAATCACATGCAGAGAGAGTTCCGGTAAATTCTCGTTTATTTGAAAACACTCTGACAATCGCGGGGTATCCTGTACAGTTTGGTGCCGATGCGGCTAAGGAACTCCTTCGTCATTACTCGTTTGGACAACGTGGTGCTCTCGCAGCTGACCTTGCCGGAATGCTTGCTACTATCGAAAACATTGATTTCAAGCTTGCTGTCGAAAAGTTTCAACTTTCCCACGCTCCGGACTTTAAACTAACTACGCAATTCACGTGCGGTTCGAATTCAGAAACAGAAAAAACAAATGGCATCAATAAGATAGAAGATAAACCAGCAGAAGATAAACCAGCAGAAGATAAACCAGCAGAAGGTGAACCAGCAGAAGGTGAACCAGCAGAAGGTGAATCAGCAGAAGGTGAAGAATTGTCAAATGAAAAAGAGGTAGACAATGCGAGTGCGGGAGAAGAAAAAGACCAAGACCCAATTGGTGGAAATTACACTAAAGGGCAATCACTTGCCAAGCAAAATGCTCTTGCCCGCGAGCTCAAAGCCTCACTGAAAGGTGAGATTGTGCGGGAGCCCGAGGGGAAAGATGAAGAATCAACTTCAAAGAAAAAAGAGGAGGTTGAAAATAGTTTAAAGGATGAAGAGTATCGAAAGATCGTAGTTCAGTACGAAAAGGATGAGGGCCGTGTACCAGAGTTAGGAGACCCGCATCAAGTCGGTTGGGATATACGTAGTTTCGACTCAGAAACTAAAAAAGTTCGGCTTATCGAGGTGAAGGGTAGAGGTCGTCCTTGGACTAATGACGAAGTTGTAGAATTAAGTCACGCACAGGTCCAAAAGGCGTTCTCTGAAGGCGATGCATGGTATCTGTATGTCGTAGAAAGAAAGGAAAACGGTGGTTACAAGGTTTTGCCCATCGAAAATCCAACTTGCACTGCGGCAAAGTGGATACTCTGTGGTGAGTCTTGGCGCATGGCGGCCGATAACATAAGAGATTACGATTCTCTGAATTGAAATCGGAAGGAAATAACATGCACGTACTAAGGTTTATCCTTAACTGCTTCACGAATGCATGGGTGTTATTTCAATCTCATTGGCATCAGTAGTCCGCAAACTGATCACTTGAAGTCGCAGACAGGGAAAAGGTGATGAGCAAGTCTTTGCAAGAAAAATCGAATCATGACAAAGAGAGTAGTTTTTTCTCTGAACTTTCGCCCCACATCGAATATGCGTCAATATTTGATCGTGAATTAGACCTCAGAGTCGCACATAAATTTAACGTTTTCGATTTTTTGGACAAAAAAGAAATTGGACTTTCTCAAATAATCGCACATTTGTTTAACCCTTCAGCAAGTCATGGGCAAGGTACAATTTTTTTGCAGCATTTTCTGAAGTTGGTAACAAATGAAGAAAATAATTGGAATCATCTGGACTCAGAGAATGTTAAAGTTGAAACAGAGCGTAGCACCTCTGAGAATCGCCGCATCGATATCTATGCAGAAATTTCTGGTGAAAAGACTTTACGGCTTGCAATCGAAAACAAACCATACGCAGATGATGAAGAAAATCAGGTTATTGATTATTTGAATTATTTGAAAGAAGAGACAAAAGAGACAAGTAATTTTCTGTTGGTTTACATATCTCCCAACGGTAAAGGTCCATCTGAATGGAGTTTCCCGAAAGAAAATCGAAGCGGATGGGAGGGGAAGTTTAAAGTTATGGCTTACGCTAAGACTGACTATGACTCAGATGAATCATTCGATGCTCAACGCGTGAATGAACCGCTTACCACGTGGTTCAAAACATGTAAAAAAGAATGTGATGTCGATAGGTTGAGGTGGTTTTTGGGTGACGCGGAAAATTTCTGCAACAAGACTTTCGGAAATAGCAAGTCAACAGATGATGTAGAGGTGCGAATCGTGGAAGAGTTTCTGCTCGAAAAGGGAAATCAGAAATACTTGAATGCTGCATATGCGGTGAATAAGGCTTGGCCAAATGTAGTCAATAAGGTCGCGGAAATTTTCTTTAGGCAATTGACTGAGAGAATCAAAATCGAAATCAAAAAGAAATATTCTGCCAGGGATGATCTGAAATTCAATTTTAGTTTGACTTTTGACGAAGACCGTAAGGGTTACATTTACATGTATCTATACAGTACCAACTGGGTTGAATCTAAAAACGGGAAATTTCATACAGAAAACCGGTATGGCATCGTATTGACCAATGAAACAAAAAATACTCCAGATAAGTGGTATGTTGGAGTTGAATCTCCCAAGAAAAAAGAACATATGGAGCACCATGAACAATATCGTTTTGAAGAAGTTAAGGTAAAGTTAAACGCACTGAAAATCCCTAGGATAGAGGGTGACGATTATTCCGATCCGGGATACATATATGCTGAGGACGATAAACAAAATTGGGAGCAATTCTTGAAGAAATTGTTGGACGAATCCGAGCAGAAAAGAGGAGAAATTTCCGATTATTACGTGAGGTTTTTTTGTAAATTTGCAGACGAAGCAATTAGCATTTTGGACGAGATAGAATAACACTCGCAAGACCATTAGCTCACTCTGTGCCACATAGTACAGTTTTCCGATATCAGGCTGAGTTGCTTCAAGTTTCGTGCCACCAAACATTAACAAAAAAATAACTTTCCAAATTGCTGCGAATTTAATTGTTGGAAAGATAAACGGGAATCTTTGCAACAACTCGTAGTCTGCAAACTGACAACTGCATAGATCATGACCGTTGCTACCGATCAGAGTAAAGCGTCCTCTGCCAATCCTCGGTAGCGGCAGAAAGCGTTTGCCAACCGCATCTGCTGAGGTCTGCAGCATTCCGATTCAAACAGTTTTGGGTTGGTCACAAATAAGCAGCCACAGCATGCTCTTGAGGTGGCTACATTGAGGCGGTTAAGGCTGTAGAAAAACTCCACTCCTTGGGGCGCATCGGACAGTTTTTGTTGTGTTAACGGCGCTAACGTATTTAACTGCAACAAACAACTGTGGATTCCAACTGCTTTGCCAATTAAACTTTGGAGTATGATTTCAGCGCTGATTCACAGCCGTTCGACCAAATTTCACCAAGCCAGTGTCCAAACCTCTTCGCGAAATCCGCCGCATTGAGAAGATCGCTGTACATCCCGTTTTGCTCCAGCCAGGCTCTGGGATTGCGCCGAGCCAATCGCGCCGTGGTTTGAAGTTCATTCCAGTACGGATCATTCGGTTCAATGATTGACCCGTCTTCCCGCGTGCCCTCGCACATGCGTGCCCACAACGCTTCGACCAGCGCCAAACCGTCGACCGAAGTGCCGGAATTCAAACCGTTGCGGATGATCGGAAGAATAAATCCAGCATGGCGAGAAGACCCGTCAAAGCATACGCGTCTCGTTGTATCGCCGAGTGCAGGGTTGGAAAAGCGCTGAACGAGCAGCTCCAGGTAATTCTCTGGCGTGATATCCGGAACCGCTTTGACATGAGGCATGATCTCGTCTCGCTGCACTTTACGGAAAAAGGCCTGAATCAGAGGGTTGGTTGCGCACTCTGAAACGGTTTCGATAGAAAGGATTTCACCGGGAATCGCTACAATCTGGTGACCCGCGTTGAGCATGCGAATCTTCATCGTCTCATAATCTTGAACCCTGTCGGAGAATGTAGCACCGACTCGGCTCCAGTCGGGACGTCCGGCACAGAAGTCATCTTCAATGATCCACTGGCGGTAGTTCTCATGCGTCACTGGCACGATGTCTTCAATGCCGAAATTCCGGATCAGTGCGAGTTCGTCCGGACCCGTTGCTGGTACGATGCAGTCCACCATTGAGCAAGGGAATGTGCAGTTCCGGTCAATCCATTCAGCAAGACCCGGATCGAATTCTGTTGCCAGCGAAACGACAGTATTGCGCAATACCGTACCATTGCCTTGCAGGTTGTCGCAACTTTGACAGGTAAATGGTCCAAAGCCCTGGTTCCTGCGCAAATTTAAGGCAGCAACGATTGCGCCGAACGCCGTGCGCGGACGTTCCATGTTGGCGATGTCATGCCTGATATCAGGATGGGACGCGTCGAATTCACCTGTCGAAGGATTGATGTAGTAACCGCCTTCCGTTACCGTCAGTGCAACGATTCGGGTTGCCTGATTTGCCATGCAGTGGATGAGGGCAGTATTTTCGTTTTCGACCGGCAAATAGTCGATCATCGATCCGATCACTTCGGCCGACATGCCCGACGGTGCCAACTCAATCAGGGTCGACAGACAATCCTGCTTCAGGAATTTTTCTCGCTGAATCGCATCGTACGGACGCACTCCGGCCCCGACCACTGCCCAGTCATGGTCAAGTCCAAGTTCGAAGAGCTGCTGCAGGTACCAGGCTTGATGTGCACGCTGGAAATTGCCGAGCCCGATGTGGACAATTCCGGGTGTCAGGGCCGATCTGTCATACGTTGGACGCTTGATCGGCTCCGGCAGGTTGCTCAGCACGGAATCCGACAGGCGAATCACAGGCGCACCGTCGGAAGATCGACAGTCTTCAGCTCATCCATGGCCCGTAAGACGATTCAGGCGATTCGCAGTCCGTGATTGTCGAACCGATAAACATGACTTTTATCCGGAGTCAGGTAAATCGTATCGCCATGATGCATATCCACCTCGCCTCCGGATCGTACCGTAATCGGGTCTTCGTGCCCCTCCATGTGAACATGAAGGAAGGTGTCCGAACCTAGATGTTCCGATAGTCCTACTTGACCTTTCCAGGGACCCTCTGTCGGTGAAGGAGCAATATGCTCTGATCGAATTCCGATCGTGTGAGCGTTGAATTCGTCGGCCTTGGCGCCCTCGATGAAATTCATCTTCGGCGAGCCGATAAATCCGGCAACGAACAGGTTGTGAGGTGCGCGGTAAAGCTCCAGCGGTGAGCCGACCTGTTCGATCCTCCCATCATGCAGGACGACGATTTTGTCCGCCATGGTCATCGCCTCGACCTGATCGTGGGTGACGTAGATCATGGTTGTCTCAAGCCGTTTGTGAAGACTGCTGATTTCAAGCCGCATGCCGACTCGCAATGCCGCGTCAAGATTCGACAGCGGTTCGTCAAACAGGAAAGCCGCAGGTTCGCGCACGATCGCACGGCCGATGGCGACTCGCTGCCGCTGACCCCCGGACAGCTGGCCGGGTCGTCGGTCGAGATAGTCGGTCAGATTCAAGACAGCGGCTGCCTGTTCGACGCGTCGCGTTTGTTCAGACTTGTCCATTTTCGCCATTCGCAGTGGAAAACTGATGTTTTTGCGCACCGTCATATGCGGATACAGAGCATAGGATTGAAACACCATGGCGAGCCCGCGCTTCGCAGGTGGAACGGAAGTTGCATCCTCCCCGTTGATGCGAATGACGCCGTTCGTTACGTCTTCAAGTCCCGCAATCAGTCTTAGCAGTGTCGATTTTCCACAACCCGATGGCCCAACGAATACGACGAATTCGCCTTCCTCGATTTGCAGGTCCAGAGGCGGGATGACCGTCACGTCACCAAATGATTTCTTTACTTTTTCCAGTACGATGTGTCCCATGCCTAAATCTCCTCGCGCATTATGAACCCCGTGCGGATAAATCGGAATTGCAAAATGGATTTTGCTTGTTGGAATACGGTACCACAACCAGACCCGCGGAATGCGAGAAAGGTGATTGAATTTCTGAATTGTCCATGCAGTCCAGTCGGGTTGTTTCGCGGATACTCACTTGACCGCACCGAAAGTCAGGCCGCGAACGAGTTGTTTCTGACTGAACCAGCCCAATATCAGGATTGGCGCGATGGCCATCGTCGATGCCGCGCTGAGTTTCGCATAGAACAGTCCCTCGGGACTTGAATAGCTGGCAATAAATGCGGTGAGCGGGCCGGCTTTGGCAGCAGTCAGGTTCAAGGTCCAGAACGCTTCATTCCAGGCAAGTATGAAATTAAGCAAAATGGTGGATGCGATGCCCGGCACAGCCATGGGAGTCAGCACATGCAGTATTTCTTTCTGCAGCGATGCGCCGTCCATTCGCGCGGCTTCCAGTATCTCTTTTGGTATCTCCTTGAAATAGGTGTACAGCATCCACACGATGATCGGCAGGTTGATCATCATCAGGATAATGATCAGGCCGACCAGCGTATCAAGAAGTTTGAACTGAATAAACAGCAGGTAAATCGGATAGAGGACGCCGACGGCCGGCAGCATTTTGGTTGAAAGCATCCATAGGAGAATGTCCTTGGTGCGCTTCGACGGCGCAAATGCCATGGACCATGCAGCCGGGACTCCGGCGATGATGCCAAGCAATGTGGAAACGCCGGCGATAATCACCGAGTTCCATAGGAATCGCAAATAATCTGAACGCTCCTGAACGATCGCATAATTTTCCAGCGTCCAATCGAAAAACAGAAACAGCGGCGGATCGGCGATCGCCTGGGCTTCCGACTTGAAACTCGTCAGGATGGTCCACAGAACCGGAAAGAAGATCAAAAGACCGATCGCCCATGCGAAGGCCGTGATGATGATCTTGCGTTGTATTGTCGCGCTGCGGACCATAACTCGCTGCTCCTACTTGTCCAGGTTCTTGCCGACGATACGCATCAGGAATAATGCCACGATATTGGCAAGAATGATCGCGTAGACACCGCCAGCGGAGCCGAGACCCACATTCTGGCTTTCCAGGACCCGTTGGAATATGAGGTAGGTTAACGTTTTGGTGCCGAACGAGCCTTGCGTTGTTACAAAGATTTCAGCAAAAATTGACAACAGAAAAATGGTCTGGATCAGGATGACTATGGTAATGGCTTGCCCGAGGTGCGGCAGGATAATGTAGTAGAACCTTGCCAGTGCGGAAGCGCCATCGATCTCAGCCGCTTCAAGCTGCTCGCGATCGAGCGACTGAATCGCGGTGAGCAGGATCAGTGTTGCGAATGGCAGCCACTGCCACGAAACAATCAGGGTGACCGAAAAAAGCGATGCCTGGCTCAACCATTCAACCGGTGCGAGTCCGAAGAACTTCCACAAATGTGCGAAAAGCCCATTGACGGGGTCCATAAACATGTTCTTCCACACCAGGGCTGAAACGGTTGGCATCACAAAAAATGGCGCGATCACCAGGATTCGAACGACACCCTGTCCCCACATCGGCTGGTCGAGCAGCAGCGCCAGCAGTATGGCGAAAAACACGGTGATGAGCAGCACACCGCCGACGATTGCAAGGGTTGCCTGAACGCTTGGCCAAAATGAACTCGAGGTAACGAAACGTACGTAGTTCTCGAATCCGACCCATCCGAGATCGCCGCCGCGCAGGGGCAGGTATCGCTTGAACGAGAAGTAAAGCGTCATCGTCAGCGGCACAAGCATCCACACAAGCAACAGAAACACTGCCGGTGCCATCATCATTCGGGCAATGGATCTTGAATGCATTGTAGCCACGACGTCCGCCTTTTTAACTTGGTCTACATCTGCCAGCCGTTATTGCGACTGCGGCTGAAGGAGGGCGGGTGCCGTCCTTCAGCCGAGTGTGGATAAAATGCCGAAAGTTTGCGCATAGTTCGGGATTGCATACAACCCGAAACCCAAGCCGGCTTCAATCTAAAGAGACGATAACACTGTTCAATACTGATCATCCGAAACTATCTTGAGTCTTCAATCTTTCAGCGATACTGATGACTAGTAACCGGCCGCTTCCATCTCGTCAGCCGTCAGAGCCTGCGCCTTTTCGAGCGCTTCGGCAGCAGATTGCTGGCCGGCGAGTGCCGCGGAAAATTCCTGTCCCACCTGTGTGGCGATTCCGGCGAATTCGGGAATCGCAACGAACTGCACACCCGTATAGGGCACCGGATCAACAGTCGGCTGTGTTGGATCGGCTGCGTTGATCGAGTTCAGTGTCATTTCGGCAAAGGGAGCGGCTTCCTGGTAAGCTGGATTCGCATAAAGCGACTGCCGGGTTCCAGGCGGAACATTGGCCCAGCCTTCCTTGGAAGCGACCAGCTCGGTGTATTCCTTGCTGGTTGCCCATGCGATGAACTTCTTCGCTGCGTCCGTTGCATCCGAACCGGCCGGGATCGCCAAAGACCATGCCCATAGCCAGTTGCCGCGCTTGCCCAGCCCGTTATCCGGCGCCAATGCAAACCCGACGCTGTCCGCGACAGTTGAGTCATTGGGGTTGGTGACAAACGAGGCTGCCACGGTTGCATC
The DNA here is from genome assembly GCA_965202615.1 of Arenicellales bacterium. Taxonomy (GTDB): domain Bacteria; phylum Pseudomonadota; class Gammaproteobacteria; order Arenicellales; family JAJDZL01; genus JAJDZL01. Next base: position 219,420 of record OZ241837.1, on the reverse strand, counting down.
AATCCACATGCCGCACTTGCCCTGCTGGAACAGCGACAGGTTTTCATTGAATCCATTGGTTGACGCTCCGGGAGGACCGTAGTTGTTCATCAGGTCAAGGTAGAAGTTGAGCGTGTTGGCCCACTCACTGCTATCGAACTGAGGTCTCCAGTTCTCATCGAACCAGCGAGCGCCGAACGAGTTCGCGGTAGCGGTCAGAAAAGCCATGTTTTCACCCCAACCGGCTTTTCCGCGAAGGCAGACACCGTAGATGCCGTTGTCCTTGTCCGTCATTGCCGCCGCGGATTCCTTGATAAAGTCCCAAGTCGGTGCATCGGGCATCTCAAGACCGGCATTCGCCATTAAGTCTGTACGATACATGACCATGGAACTTTCACCGTAAAACGGAGCGGCATAGAGATGATCGTTGACCGTCAGGCCGTTACGGATTGCCGGCAGAAGGTCGTCGATATCCCAACTTGCCGGAAGATCGTTCAAAGAGACCAGCCAGTCGTTATTGCTCCAGATTGGCACCTCATAGGTACCGATGGTAAGAACGTCAAACTGGCCGCCCTTTGTGGCGATATCCTGGGTGACGCGCTGACGCAGCACATTCTCTTCCAAAGTAACCCACTCAAGGGTGATATCCGGATTCTTGGATGTGAAATCGTCTGTTAAACCCTGCATTCGGATCATGTCGCCATTGTTGACCGTCGCAATGGTAACGACGGTAGCGGCGTGCGATTGCGTGAATGCCACTGCAGCAACTGCGAACGCAAGCAAACCCGCTGCGATTTGTGTTGACTTCATGCGCATGATGAAAATTCTCCTGGGAAAAATGATTAATTTATCAATGTGATTTATTAATATAGCAATTAATTGACTGAGTCAAGCGCAAATGTTCAAATTTTTCTTGATTTCAGGCTCAACTCGTACTGAAAATAAGTCACTGGCCAACTCCAGTTCGAAAACTCTGCAGTACGGTAATGCGAATAGCTGCCGCGCAGGTGTGGAAATTCTGCATACCGCGATGCAGCAGGTGATGAGTGAGCATGATTAACCTGTAATTGCGTCTCTTACGCTGCAGCAGATTTCAGGCGCCAGGGCGCACTGCTGAACTGGTCTCAGCCGTACGCGGTGTTCTGCCGGTTTTTACCAGCAGATCAGAGTCCGGAGAGAATCTTTGTATCAGCGGCATCAGCGCGGCACCCAAAACCCGGGCAGACGGTCCGATCGATCCGATTGCAATCTCAAATGGGGAAAGACCCGCGTGATTGAACTTGCCACACTCCTTTGTAACGGCATTGACAATTCGCTGTCGCCATGCCGGGCACAGCAGCCCGTCGATCACCACTTCCTGGAAATCGATGACGCTGGCTGCTGAAATGATTGCGCGTGACAATGCGGGCACAGTGCGGCGCATCCATTTTTTGAATATGAATTCAGCGTCATCCACCGGCAAGAAGCTGAACATGTCCGAACTGTCAAATCCGGCTGAGGCCAGTGCACGTTCGAGTTCAATGATAGACGCGAGATGAATCAGCTGATTCGGCTTGCCGTCAGAATCAGTTCCATTCATCGGCAATGAGCCGATAGCCCCGGCATTAAGTTGCTCGCCGCGATGGAGCCGGCCATCGATCACAACGCCGCCTCCGACGAAAGTGCCGAGGAAAAAATACAATGCGCTGCGTTTTCTGATCCGGTCACCTGCAATCATTTCCGCAGCACAGGCCGCAGTGGCGTCATTGAATAGCGAGACTGCCAGTCCGGTTGAACTTTCAAGCTGCTGCGCGACGTCGATTTTGCGCCAACCTTCAAGCGTGGCGGGTTGCAGGCCCAGCACGTCCGACCATTCGTGCAGATCCCACGGAATCGCGACACCAATCCCTGTAATTCGCGCTCGGAACTGCGAATCTACAAATTCAATCAGTTCCTGTGAAACTTCAATCGCCGCAGTCATGGTTGACTCGGGCAAGGGCGCGTCGTATCGTTCAGTTCGCGATGCAACAACATTGCCATTGAAGTCAACCAGTATCGCTTCGAGACTGCGACGCCCGATCTTTACGCCGATGGAGAAGGCGCCTTGAGAGTTGAGAGTGATCGGGGTGAAGGGCTTGCCGACCTGTCCGCGCACACGCTCAAGCTCAACCAGAAGCCCTTCTTCAATCAGGGCATTAACGATTACCGTGGCAGCCTGACCGCTGAGCCCGGTGGTTCGAGCTATCTCCGCTTTTGACAATGCGCCTTCCTGACGAATGGCTGCGATCATCAGCCGTTCGTTGTAAGCCCGCAGCCCTATTGAATCTCCTCCCCGCATAAGTTCGCTGTGCTCCTTTGATGAAATCGAATAAGAAAAATTTTAAACAAAACCAATCAATTTGGGACAAATAGTAAATCAATCTAATTTATAAATTGACAGGAATTCAGTCTATAGGTTAAATTGAAATAAGCAGCAATGCCACTTAAATTGACATTAATCATCTTTGGGATTGTCTCAAAACTTCGATTCGCAGCAGCAAATCTTTAGACTGTTCAATTCAGAGGCGCTAGCGATTTTGGCCATTGTGCACCGGGGATTAGACGATCCACCGGGTGTAGTGCGATAGAAGCGCAAGGCGGACCACCGAACATTAAATTCAACCCGTTTTCTTGGAAATGAATGAAGGAGCACTGAAAAACACAATCGAGTCTGGCATCGAGTTGATTTCTGCCGCAGGAAAGCGCAACGGTGTTGTGCAAGCGCAGATGGAAACCGAAAAAAGTCTTGGCGTTGGAAGAATCATGAACTCGCGCCACACCAAAACAGCAGAAGCTCACGAGCGTTCGCGTGTGGGAATCAGATTTTCTTGTGATGGGCGGATGCTAAATTCTTTGCTGGATAGCGACAATGATCAAGTGCACACATTTGCCGTTGGTTGATTAATGTACTTGGTGTGCGGCGAAGCGCTGTTTGATGTCTTTATCGACAGTGAGAACAAGAACTCAGGGAGTTTGCGCTTGGAGGCGCATCCCGGAGGCTCGCCCTTCAATGTTGCCATTGGCATCGCTCGCTTGGGCGGTAGAGCGGCACTGCTGACCGGAATGTCGCGAGGCACGCTTGGCGAACATCTTGTACGCACATTGAAACACGAGTCCGTATCGACCGAATATCTGGTCCGTTCCGGCAACCGCACAACGCTTAGCATCGTCGGTGTAGATGATTTAGGGCAGCCGGACTATGAATTTTACGGATTGGGATCCGCGGACTGCAATGTGACAACGGAACTGATTCCTGCAATTGGTCCCGAGGTCGGTGGCTTGCATTTCGGATCCTATTCAATTGCAGTACGGCCGATTGCCGACGCATTTGCAAATCTTGCGGCGACGGTTACGGACCGGTTCATTTCAGTTGACCCCAATGTTCGAACGATGGTGGAGCCCGATCTTGAAATTTGGAGGTCGCGATTGAAGGAATACGCATCCTGTGCCGACCTGATGAAGTTCAGTATGGAAGATTTGCGAACACTCTATCCGAATGTCGAAAATGGTAAGCTGGCCAAGATGTTTCTTGACGCCGGGGTTAAACTGGTTGTAATCACTGATGGTGGAAGAGCAGTCTCGGCCTGGACGCACAAGGATCACGTCGTGCGCGTAACACCGCCTGTTACCTCAGTCGTCGATACAGTAGGAGCGGGTGACAGCTTTCAGGCTGCATTGCTGGTAAAGTTGTCCGAAGAAGGAGCAGGCAACCCAAAGGATGCGGTGAATGCACTTGACAAGAAACGGCTGGAGAATCTTCTGAATTTTGCGGTTCAAGCCGCAACAATCACCTGTCGCAGACGCGGGGCCGATTTACCGCGCCGCACTGAAATGTCCGGGGTTGGTATTTGACGATTCCTGCCTGCCTTGGTGCGATGGGTCTTTTGACTCCACAAGTTGGTTGAAACAAGATGAAATAATCATCGCCGACAAAATCGATTTACTCTCCGTGCTGCGCATATCATTCAAATCGATTTTGTCCGTAGTCATCCGCAACGACATGACTAGTGACAGCAAGTCAAGTCGTACCGTGGTGAATGGTACAGGGAACCTTGCTGCATCTTGCAATCCGCAAACTGACAACCGCATGGTTCGTGACCGTTGCAACCGGTCAGAGTGATATGTCCTCTGCCAACTCTCGGTAGCGGCAGAAAGCGTTCGCCAACCGCATCTGTTGTGGTGTGCGGCATTCCGGTTCGAACAAATTTGGATTGGCCACAAGTAAGCACACACAGCGCGCTCTTGAGGTCGCCACATTGAGGCGGTTAAGGCTGTAGAGAAACTCCATTCCATGAGGTGCATCGGACGGTGTCGAGGTTGCCATTGAGTAAATTACAAGTGGCGCTTCTTGTCCCTGGAACTTGTCCACTGTGCCAATCCGGGCGTCAGGCAGTCTATCCTGCAGCTCAAACACCTGTTTGTTGTAAGGTGCAATGATCAGTATGTCTTCCAAGTGTAGGAGATTCTCGTCCCCGTCCTTGTCAATCCATTTGGCGCCTTCCCCGACCAGTGATTCGACAAAAGTACAAACCATATCCACCTCTTCAGGTGAAGAGCTCTGGTTACCGGTATGGGCAACCTCTAGGAAGCGCAGTCCACTGCCCTGGACAGGGCCAGTGGAGACGATGCGCTGGTTTTCCAGGCCCGGCCGTGAGGACAACCGACCCTCATAGAACATCTCGCTCGTGAATGCACATATATCCGGATGCAGTCTCCATGTCTGTTCCAGAAACAAACCGCGATCAGTTCCGATTGTCTGCTGACCGTCCAATAGATGATCCAGGGCCGAGACCGCGGTACCATCCGGGTGACTTCCCTGCATCGGTTGATCCAGTTGTTGTGGGTCACCGATTAGCACGAGACCGGCGGCAGCTGAGGAAACAGCAAGCACGTTAGCCAACGACATCTGCGCCGCCTCGTCCACGAACAGCACATCGACCGCGTTCCGCGCTTCAGGGCGCGCCCACAGCCATGCCGTGCCGCCCGCAACTTGACAATCCATCTGCAGTGCTCTGAAGACATCCTCGTTACCGGTTGTAAAGCGCAGTCGGTTCAAGTCTTCTTCCATTTCAGCGGGTTTCTGTATTGCGGTCAGATCCGTTCCATTTTCTTCAGCCGCTTTCACCACTTCGTCGAGCAGGTTGCGTATGACTTTGTGACTGTTCGCGGTGATGCCGATTTTCGCGCCCGAGGCAACCAGGGCGCAAATCATGCGCGCACCCGTGAATGTCTTTCCGGCACCCGGAGGCCCTTGGATCGGCAGCACACCCCCTTCAAGAAGAGGCGCAATTCTTACGGCAGCCTCAGCGGTTGTTTCACCTTCACATTGCAAAGGTGCGCCACCGACTCGCGGCCGTTGCCTGAGCAACAGGTCCAGGGCTGCCCGGTTCGCGCCATTCCCTTCGATACCGTTCGCCGCGACATATTCACCAATGCCGACGAGAGAATTCTTAAGAACATTGGCATTCACATGGTCATGGGAAAAGACCGCGGACGGATGCCGGCCGACACTGTCCATACGTTTCTTAATGTCGGCAGTCCAGTTTTTAAACGAAATTGTCTCCAACTTGCCGAACGGGTCCCCACCGACGCTTCTGAGTTCTTTGCCGTCGCGAAGATCGGTTTCCTGTGCGGGAAACCGATAGCGATGCACGGGGGCTCTTGCTGTGCCCCCGACGGTACCCAAAAACTCCAGGTTGGCCAAAGCGTTGCGCTCATCGATCAGATCGTCTGCGGACAAATCGCGCAAACGGAAATATTCCCACCAGACGGACTTCTCCTCGCGCCGGTGCCAGTCCGCGATGTTCGCCAGCAGCCATCGCGCCTGCTGCTCGTCGGTCCGGCCTTCCCTGGCCGCCGGCACGTCCCCACTCAGGTGTTCCACTAGAGCGTTCACACGTTCTTGCCAAGCGCTGATTGCCTCACTGGGATCGCTTTCCTTGGCTGCGGGTCTTTCAATTTGAGTCCCGTTATCAATCAGACCATTGCGTACGTTTTCAAGCCATTCGCGCAGGCTTAGCGTCGAGAGGCAATCATCTTGATTGTAGCCCTGGACGGCATTTTTGCTTTCTTCGCTCAGGCCCTCAACATCGTCAAATTCGAGGTAAGCCTGGATCTGCGCCAGCGCCTGGTTTGCGTCGGGCAAGGTGACGTTCCTGTCAAAACCATGAAACTGTTCAAGTTCTTTGAGTGAATAGCTTTCAACGCTGGCCCGAATGCTCTCGCGCACAACGCGGTGGAGGTCGACCAGCAAGCCCGCGCGCAGCATTTGATCAATCTCTTCCTCCCGCGTGGCATACCGCCCCATCAGTCGCTTGAGAGCGGACGGTTCATATGGCGCGAAATGATAGACATGCATGTCTGGATAACGTTTCCAGCGCGTGACAACTTGGTCGACAAACTCCTCGAAAGCAAGTTTTTCCTCTTCGTAATCAAGCGCCCATCGGGCGGTATATTGCACCGTATCGTGATCATCGAATGCAACATAACCGAACAGGTATTCAAGACCACCTTCACCAACATAGGGATCTCCTTCCAAATCGAAGAAAACATCCCCGGCTGACGGTGTTGGCAATCGCTCTAAACCGCGTCCTGACGTAGGTTCGAGAGACTCGTAGACGGTTTTCCCGCTTTCTCGGGCAGAAACTTGGACCCGGGCCTGCTCGCGCAGCCGCTCGTATGTCTGAACAGCGCCGCGTTCGGGTCTCCAGGTCAGAGGCAGGGGTTCGGTGGCGAGCGATTGTACCGTGTCGATGTCTCGCCCTCTCAATTCATTAATCTGGAGCCGGGACATTCCGGCAACGAGGCACAGGTGATCGTCGTCTCGACGGCGGGTATCACAGATCCGCCGCCAGCGGCAGACATCACAGTGCTGCTTGGGGTCCGGGTAAGTCTGCGATTCCGAATGGTTCGCTACTGCCGCTTCCAGACTTTGTTTCACAAACCGGTAATATGCCAAATAATCGCTTGATCGAAATTGTTGCAACTCGAAGTCCGACCTTGGCGTGACGACATATATAAACTCCGGGACGAGACCCTGAATTTTCGAAAGAAGTTCCGCATAGAGACACAGTTGCAGAACACTGGCTCCTTTGGTTTCCCGTGCGAGTTTGGCGTCGATTACCTCGTAGGACCAATCCCCAAGCTTGCTGGGTTGATCGATACGCTTCAGGATGTCTGCGCGGCCGCCCCATCGCCCGTGCAACAGCACACCTTGACTGATGATGGTCGCGCCGGATTGCATGGCGGCTAAAGTTTCTTCAGCATGATTTTTGTCTAGGCCACTGCCTTCGATTTGCAGGATTTCGTGCCCATTCTCTTCAAGGTGGTTGAGATAGCCCTGTTCATGCAGCTCACCCCGCTTGCGGAGAATTTCAAGCAGCGGGTTCCAACTTTCTGGTGTAGTCCGCTTACCTCTCGCTGCCTCGACATCGAGTTGGGTTAGATGATTGCAGCTCAGGTGGCCAGCTAGGTCAGTCGCACTGAAGTGCAGAATTCCATTTCTGTTCCGCATTACGTGAGTAACTCCCGTAAAAAGTCTTGTTTGAGTTTAGTCTGTGCCTGAAATAAATTGAAATGTGAGGACAAAATCGTTGACTAAATCCGCAGATTTCTACATTCATGTTTCGCCAGGTCGGTGATGCGTAGATGGTTGATCGCAGAATTCAATGGTGCGTCGGATTATTCAATATTTTCATCAGCGTCTCGCTTTGAATCGCCAGGTCAAGCAGCCGGCCTAAATCTATTGCGTTGCAGCGATATTCTCCCTGTTCGCAACCGGTGTGGCTTTCTGCAAAGGGCCTGTTGAAATGAGACCAAGACAGACGCCCGTCGGAATTACTGTCAACTCCAATGATTAGCTCATTGTGATAAGACCAGATCCATAATTCGATGCCGTCAATCTCAATCGGAGTCGTTTCGGGCCTGCCGGATTTAAATCGGCTGAAAGCGCCAGCTTGCACAAAATCCGCAATATCGTTTGCAGTAACATTCAGTTTATCGAGTATCCCGATTGCCACTTCAAATGGAAGCTCATTTTTTGAACCAAACCTGTGATTTTTTCCTTGACACTCATAAATGTATCTGTTACTTTTCTCAACCGTCAGCAGATAAAAGGGTTCGCCGTCTTTCAGCAAAGTAAAAATTGAAAATTCGCCTTCTCTGAATCTGCTCAAATAATCAATGGCAACTTCATAGTCAGCAACACAGTTGTTCAGCACTTTTCCAACATGCTGAAGCTGGCTGACACCTGTAGTCGCTGCAAGCACGTAATCATCGCACACTGGTATATATGGGAAGATTGTAGATTGACTGAGTGTAGATTGGTAGAAAATCGGTTCTTTGTCGACGTTCTGTTGACCGATAAGATTGGAGAAGTGATCGGCGCTATTTTTGAGATTTGGAACTGGATGGCACCAACTCTTGAGCAACTTTCTGGCGTGTCGACTGAGATTCTTGTCGGTTGATTCAGAACAGCTAATCGCCAATCGCATGGATTTCAATGCCCGGCTGATGTCGGCGTTCAATTCCCGGCCGATGTCGGCCAATGCCTGATTGATTTCGGCGAGTTCCTGGTTCTGGTAATTTTCAATATGATCGCTTATGCGGGTTGCGAGCACATCGACATCAATTTGCACGATGTCTTCCGCCGTCCAGCCGCTATCCGCATCGAAATCGCGAGGATTTTGCTTCAATTGCTCAATAGTCTCAGCCAATTTTTCCAGTTGGAATTTGACGTTATTGTTCATTTGTAGCTTGCTCACTTCATTTTATTGGCAAATGTTCGTGAAACACCGAATTCAACGTTGTCCCAACATTTGTAAACATCTTTTGCAGATGTTGAAATTTAATGGACAAGGTTATCAAATGCAAAAATTTATCAGTGTTTTTTCGGCGTTTTTCAACATTTGTCATTTTTATCCGACACAAACTGACATGTATCTGTAAATCAAGCTGCCGCAGACGGTTCTTAAACCAGATTCAGATTCGTTCCGGATTACAAAGTTTCAGTCGCGCTAAGTTCATCAAGAAAGGGTTTTAGGGCTCGGTCTGTGCAATTGTTGCCCAGCCCGAGAATCCGCACTTTAAGCAAGCCTTTGGCGCGATCGGGGACGATACGGGCATCGGCTTTGAACAATGCCTGTAGCGCTTTGCTCGGATTGGCTTTTTTGCCCTGCGTGCTTGCCACGGCCGGGACCATGTGCGTCTGCGCCTGATAGGCGGTCATGCGCATGACGTCGATGAAAAGCCGCTGTGATTTAGGCAGCACGTCAAGACACTCAGAAATTTCGAACTGCACCTCCGGGTGAGGCTGTCCGCCCGATATTCTCTAGCCCAGCTTTTCGTGTTCGGCTTCAACAGACGACTCTCCTGCGAGAGGCTGTCGCGCTGTTTGGCTTTGGCCTCGTTTTTGCGGAGTATCGCCATATGATTTCGAACCGTGCTGATGCGTCCTTTCAGTTTGAGAATCTGGTATTCGAGCTTACGCCAGCGCGGCTTGACGACCATCGTGTCATCATCCATCGGTGCCAATGCATGCAAGATCAGCGCATCAAGGCTGAACTGATCGCGCATGTATTTGAAATCATTCTCCTGCGACCAGCGGGAAAACATCACGGAAGCAACCTGTGCGATTGACAGCGTCGGATGCGTGGTCACAATCGTAAGCGTCCGTATTCGGCGGGTACGTAGGCTTTCTCTCGGCTGGTGGATGCTCACCGCCATAAGGCGGGAAACGCGGCGGAAATGTTCAACTCCTCTGATTAAATTAATCGGGCAACAATTCTCATCACTTGCCCGCACTAGCAAAAGAGCGGGTTGCAAACATGTCGGCTACTTCAGCAATTTTTCATACTCATGTTTCTTCAGGAAGGAATTGCGTAGATGGTTGATCGCAGAAGTCAATGGTGCGTCGGATTAATCAATTTATCCATCAGCGTCTCACTTTGAATCGCCAGGTCAAACAACCGTCCCAATGCTATTCCGTTATAGCAATATCCTCTCGTTCTGCGCTCAATTGGGCTTATTGCCAAGGGTCTGTTGAAATGAGACCAAGAAAGATGCCCGTCGGAATTACTGTCAATTCCAACGATTAACTCATTGTGATATGACCAGACCCAGAATTCGATTCCGGCAATTTCAATCGGAGTCGTTTCGGGTCTGCCGGATTTAAATCGGCTTAAAGCGCCAGCTTGCACGAAAGCTTCAATATCATCTGCAGCAATGTTCAGTTTACTGAGTACCCCGATTGCCAATTCAAGTTGAAGTTCATATTTTGAATCAACCCTGTGATTCTTTCCTTGAAACTCATAAATGCATCTGTCACTTTTCTCAACCGTCAGCAGATAAATGGGTTCTCCGTCTTTCAACAAAGTAAAAATTGAAAATTCATCTTCTCTGTACGTGCTCAAATAATTAATGGCAGCGTCATAGCCAGCAACACAGTTTTCCAGCACTTTTCCAACATGCTGAAGCTGTCTGATTCCTGTAGTCACTGCGAGCACGTACTCATCGCGCACTGGTATAGATTGATAGAATATCGGATCTTTGCTGACCGGAGCAAATGCCCAGCAAAACTGCCGCCTGACAAACCGAAGCGTTGAATTAGCCGCACTGGTATGTCGCTTGATCGCTGAAAGAGTTGTGGGAACTGCATCGCCAAGCTCAGCAGTCCGGCACAATTCAGATTAATCAATCGTCTTGTTCGCGAACCTTTGGAAAGGTGCGCACTTTCGACGCGCCCGCAGGGTGGTTGTTCTCTGATATATTTCAAGGCAAAGAAATTTGGCACTTGTTCAGAGTTTAGCTTTGGAACTTATACGGAGTACCACACAAATTTAAGGTTAGAGTCACCGCTGCGCGGCAACACTAACCTTAAAATTATGGGCACCTTCCATAACTTTGGCAATGTTTGTCTTATCAGGCAGTACTCTTTCCCAGTATTCCTGATCGGTGGGATAGTCAGGCCAATCGTTTGTCATTTTCTTCCCCCTTCTCTCGCTGAGTAATTTATTTCAAATGTCCGGGCGGCGCATAAATCCAGCCTCCAATATCAAATTCAAGACCTTCTTTCGTCAAACGTCGCTGGACATACTTCTCACCTTTTTCTTCCAATTCCCTGAAAAATTCAACCGCATCAGAATTGTGAACCATAAAATATTTATTGAGATCGACTGCCACCATAAATTTTTTTCTTTCAGGGGCCCTGACTTTACTTTCATTGCCATTTTTGCGGATCTCGGAATTTTCAGGACCGCCAGCGGTCGGCCTTGAACCGTTCAATCTTCGGCATCCGGGGTCCCAATTCCCATCCATGTCTTCTTTCTTTTTTTTAAAATAATTTTTGGCTTTGGTTCCAGCTTTCCAAGCAGTAAGCAATCGGCAGTTACCATGTCTGATGGTCATCGCCCCTTGATAACATACGCCATCAACTTCGCCGATAAATATGTATCTTGGTTCTCCGTTCTTTTTCTTTTTTGCTCGGTGTAATACAAATTTTCCAGGATATTCTTCCCAGTATTCTGGATCAGCTGGATACTCTCGCGTCGCCGTATCGTACGGGTTATCAGAGGCGATATCGTCCACGATCAGAAGTTTTCTGGAAGAATCTCCCCTGTGTCCAGCCCAAATTTGCCCGTCGAGATACACCCTGTCTCCGGCCCGGCATCTCATCATCGTCCCGAAGATGCGGCGATCGTCATCGTCGGCCGTGTGCAGATAATAATGCGCCTTCAACTCGCCGACTTCCTTTCCCACAACTTTCACTTCGGCTGTCCAGACCACGCTGGAATCGCTAGACTCCTCAGGCTCTGTCAAGACTTTGAAGTACCCCTTGACGCAATCACTACCGTCTTCCGTGTAGAAGATCAGTTCATCGGATTTACTGTCCATAATTTTCTTCTCCTTGCTGTGAATGTTCTATATTGACCATTTGTTAAATATTGGTACATTGATTCAACCTGCCATCAATCCCTATTCTCAAACTGGCGCAGGCCTTCTGACCAATGACAATCAACTCAAGCTTTGCGTCTATCTATACGGCCTCGACAATGCACCTTTACAAGCGGTGCGGACCCCGGTCAAACCCGCGAACCGACACCCTAAAAATTCGTCGATCATTTCGATCCTATGCATAAACGGGTTTAGCTGGCCACGGTGTTTAGCGTGTTGTGTCATCAAGGTTGGTTAACTGTGGTGCTGGTTTAGCTCTTGAGTCGGTTCTAAAATCGTTGACTTATTCGAAAGATTTCTACATTCATGTTTCGTCAGGATGGTAATGCGTACATGGTCGATCGCAGAACTCAATGATGCGTCGGATTGACCAGTTTATTCATCAGTGTCTCGCTTTGAATCGCCAGTTCAAACAGCTGGGCTAATTCTAGTGCGTTATGGGATTCTTCTATATCTCCGAGATCCATGCAGTATTGTGGAAAGGGTCTCTTGTAATGAGACCAAGACAGACGTCCGTCGGAATTGCTGTCCATTGCAATGATGAACTCGTCGTGATAGGACCAGACCCAGAATTCGATGCCGTTAATCTCGATCGGAGTCGTTTCCGGTCTGCCGGATTTAAATCGGCTGAAGGCGCCAGCTTGAACGAATTCCTCAATATAAAGGGCAGTAACGTTCAGTTTGTTCAGTATCCCGATTGCCAATTCATATGGAAGCTCATTCTCTGAATCATCGTAGTCGTCTTTTCCTTCAAACTGATCGACGCATTTGTCGCTTTTTCTGATCGTCAGCAGATACATGGGTTCGCCGTCTTTCAGCAAAGTGAAAATTAAAATTTCGCCATCTCTGTACCTGTTCATATATTGATTTGCATATTTATAGTCAGCAACACAGTTGCCCAGCGCTTTTCCAACATATCGAACCTGTTTGATATCTTTGATCATGGCTAGCACGTAATCGCCGTACACTGGTATGATTTGATCGAATTTCGGTACTTCGCTGATGTTGAGTTGATCGAAAAGATCAGCGAAATGGTCAGCGCTATTTCTGAGACTTCGCAGTGGATGGCACCAACTCTTCAGCAACTTTCTGGCGTGTCGAGTGAGGTTCCGGTCGGTTGAGTCAGAACATCCAATCGCCAATCGCATGGACTTCAATGCTCGGCTGATGTTGGCGAGTTCCTGGTTCTGGTGATTTTCAATATGTTCATTTATGCGGTGTTCGAGCGCATGAACGTCAATTTTTTCGATAATTGATTCGATGTCTTCAGCCGTCCAGCCCCCATCCGCAGGGAAATCGCAAGACCGGGATTTCAATTGTTCAATGCTTTCAGCCAATTTTTCCAGTTGGAATTTAATGCTGTTGTTCATTTATAGGTTCCTTGGTTCATTCATTGAGAAAATTGAAATATGCTGGTGAAATCTGTATTCAGTGTTGTCTCAACATTTGCAATTAAAATTTCGCTGTTGTTTGAAATGTTATGAGCAAGATTGGTAAATGCAAGAGTTTCTCAATTTTTTAGGACACTTCTCAATCAACCTTTCGTTTATCCGACATAAACTGACATGTATGTCACAATGAATCTACCGCAGAAGGTGCGACTGTTTGAGCCGCGGTCATTCGATTGATTCTGTGGATATGTCTGTGCTTGTGGATGCCAATGTGATGTCTGACTTGCATTCGCAAAGCTCCCGATCCAGCCGTCAAGAGGTGGTCACTCACTAGCCCTCGGGAACCCTGTTCAAACTGGAGAGATGTCCGTTGCCATCTGTATTCATTTGGCTATTGACGAAACACCTATCCGATCAAGATATCCACTTTCATTGTGCTAAAGCATTTGACCCACTCGGGTTCGCCATTCATCAAGATATTCCTGCGCTCAATCGCCAACATCGCCTGGTGGTGGCTTTCAGCACAAATAGACAGTCAGCTGGCGGGCATCAAATCTCTGACGGAGCAACGTGACACCACTAATTGGCTTACCTACCAACGATCTTGTGAATGCGGCAATTTGAAGAATATGAGACGCTGTTGAGTAAAATTACTCAATAGATAGAAAGTTACCATGGCAGTCTATGAAAGAATCCAAATTTCGACCTTGTTGAGCCGCTTGAACGAAAAGCCCCAGCGCCTCACAATCGTGACCGGTCCGCGCCAAACAGGCAAGACTACGCTGGTTCAGCAGGCACTTAGAAAACTGGACCGGCCCTCCCACTACGTGTCTGTCGACGAACCTGATACCGCCGTCTTTCGCCCTATCCCAGATTTAGGTGACTGGCCTCCTCCTGAGTTCGCGGAACAGCCGGTTGCTCCGACTGACGGCTCAAGAGACACACGATGGCTGGTCCGCATTTGGGAACAGGCGCGGGTTGCCTCCGGGCGATCTAGCCGAGGTTTGGTTCTGGCGATCGACGAAATTCAAAAATTGCCCAACTGGTCCGAGACCGTCAAGGGCTTATGGGATTCGGATCGTTGGCATAATCGACCCCTCCATGTGATCCTATTGTGTTCGGTTCCATTTCTAAAGTAGCAAGGATTGAGGGAAAGCCTTGCCGGCAGGTTCGAGACCGTCCGTCTTATGCATTGGTCGTTTACCGAAATGTCGGCTGCATTCGGCTTCGATCTCCAGAGGTACATTTATTTTGGGGGCTATCCGGGAAGCGCCTCACTCATCCCGGAGCAGGCTCGATGGCGTACGTACTTAACTGAGGAGTTAGTTGAACCCAATATTGAGCGTGACATCCTGACTATGCAGCGAGTGGACAAACCCGCGCTATTGAAGCGGGTGTTCGAGCTCGGTGCCGAGTATTCCGGGCAGATTCTCTCATACAACAAGATGCTCGGCCAGCTTCAGGACGCCGGCAACACGACGACTTTGGCGCGTTACATGGAACTCCTGTTGAACGCAGGTCTGATTGCTGGATTGCCCAAGTATGCTGCCGGTGCCTATCGACAAAGGTCCTCCAGTCCCAAACTCAACGTGCTCAACAACGCGCTCATGGCTGTTACGTCGAGATACACGTTCGAAGAAGCGAAAGCCGACCGGACCTATTGGGGGTGTCTTGTTGAAAATGCGGTGGGCGCGCATCTGTTCAATACGGGTACACCCGGACACCGCCTGCACTATTGGCGAGAAAACCACTTTGAAGTGGATTTCGTTCTGACACGCGGACGAAGAATCGTAGCTTTCGAAGTGAATAGCGGCACCCGTAAGCTAACGACAAGCGGACTTGCACGATTTTCCGAGCGCTTCGATGTTGAAACGACTATGGTCATCGGCGAAGGAGGTCTTTCCCTGTCGGAGTTTCTGTCAGTACCCGCTTGGGAATGGTTCGAAAACCCATGACGTGCATTGTTTCTCGCTATTGTCGCGAAATCAGCGACCACGGTTCTCGTGCGCTTCTGGAAAGTCCGTCCCTGCCTAAAAAAGAGTGAGCGGACGAAGCGTACTTTGTGCTGTTTGGCCCAAAGCAGGGGCTTCCAATGACTGCAGACAAATCCACTACCGATTCTAAAAACCCACTTCTACCGATTGGAATGCCTCACTTCCACCGATTGAAATACCCCCACTGAGAGACAGGCAAGAACCAAAATTTGCCCTATAGCTTGGAAATTCTGGGTGATCCACTAACAAGCTCGGATAACGTATCCAGAGAGTTTTGATCACTTGAAAGGTAGCGTCGTTAACTGACAAGAACAAGATTCGCTACATTTGAAGGGACTTTGAGCGCGGTTCAAGCCCACACCAAAGACATTTTTTCGATTTTTTAATTCATGAAGAACGTCAAGAACGCCATCGTGAAGTTGTAGGTTAGTTGCATTATTTGCGAGATTGCGTTAGAAGGTTTTTTGTATTCCCAAATCTTTCGATAATTTGACGACATTTTCTCCCGCTGCGAGTTTGTCTCGCAATTCACGGTGGGATAATTCAGATAAGTCAGCTAGTTGGTACGCAAACCAAGGTTGACTATGCCACAGCGTTCCGTCTAAGTCGAACAGGAAAATTTTTTTAGCCATTCCAAGTATTCAGACGGATTAGAATTCAAATTGAATGAGAATTCACCTGTTTTTGTGTCGTTCTTGATTAATTCATTGCCGCCTGTGTCGCTGGAATAATCCGGTTCAAATGTAGCGACAGGTTTGCCTTGCTCCCGTCCAAAGCGGTAAGCATTCATCGCACCGCCATTGACGGCTGACTGCGCAACCAAAACACCTTGAGAAAAGGCTGCGATAGTCTTATTGCGTTTGCGCAGCAACAAAGCGGATGTGCGTCGGCCAAATGGAAACTCGCTGATGAATACCGCCCGATGGTATTTTTGAAGGCTCTCCCAAAGTGCTTTGTTTTCCGGTGGAAACACCTTATCAACACCACACGGCATTACACAAATTGTCCACCCATTAGCGTCCCAAGCCGCACGATGTCCAATTTCATCGGCACCTTTGGCAAATCCTGATACAACGGTAAATCCGTTTTCAGCAGCAGTTTTTGTAAACTTTTGAGCGAGGCTATCGTAGGGAGACCTAATTTTTCTTGAGCCAACGACTGCCACCGTACCATTTCTCTTCCAGGCTTCAACACTTCCCTTAATGTACAGAATCGGAACTGGATTGCTACTTTCATAAACAGTTCTGGGATAATCAATGGAATCGTAAGTGAGAATACGCGCACCAAACTCTTTTGCTAACTTAATCTGTAAGATGGCAAAGTTACGCAATTTTTCTATACTTTCCGAGGTGATTACCGACAACTCCCTTTTGAGTTTTTCTCCAATTTTGCCTTCTACTGGCAAGAGGGATGGGTCTTGAATCAGTGCCGAGGGTGCCACACCGAATTGGTGAATTTGACGAAACTTAACCGGACCGAATCCTTTCACCTGGTCAAGGGCGTACAAAGAGGTCAGATTCTCGACTGAGAAATTCCAGTCGTCTTCTACAGGTATGCTTCTACTTACCGACATCTTGAAAAGAAATTAAGGTATTCCCAATGTTTGCTTGCACATTGCGTTAATTGCCATTTGACCCAAATTTGATCAAGCAACTTAATTCCATAGAACTACTCGTAGAAGTTAGACTCTAGTGGCTTCATGGTGCCTCTCTGACTGGAGTGAACTTTCTGATTGCGCCAAAGTCAACAAGTTAACATTGGAACAACCGTTGTTTTTGAGTAGTTCTGCACACGCACGAGCAGTGTCTCCTCTGGTTACAACATCATCAATCAATAGTATATGTCGATCACTAACACCCAAAGTTGAACACAAACGAAAACTAGCCGGTTGTGTAAAGCTTTACGCAACCAGCTAATTTATGCCGGTACACCAATGAGGTCGTCAGCCACAAGTCAGAAATCTCGAACGCAACAGGACCTCAAACTCAATCCCCCAGATGCAACCCGCGTCAACAAGTTTTTGTGGGTGATTTCAAAGACCAAAAAGTCCTCCGTCTCACCTGTCTGGTTCTATCAGCAGATCAAATACAGACATGACAAATCCAAAATATGTACACCGCCAAATTAGCCGGGGTCAGGAGGTCTTAATTTCAATCCTTCGATTCGCTCAAACTCCGCAAGGTGATTGGTTACGAGTACCAAATCTTCTCTTCAAGCATGGCCAGCCATATGGAGATCATTCACACCAATCGGCTTGCCAATTCGTTCCAGCGACGCTGGAATATCGCCATAGTGAGCAGCTGCATTGATTCCGTAATCAAGAACCTGCAGTCGCGATATGAAATCTTCAACTTGTCGCAGGTTGTGTTCAGGGTAAGAGCTTTTTCCAAACCATGCATCAATTCGGCTAGAGTAATTGAACTGATACACATTTGTCCTGAATATTGATTGAACGACTTCAAGGCATTTGCTGGGCGTTTTTTCAACACAAAAATGGCAAATTTGCTGTCGAGCATGAATGTCAGCATTAAAGATCTTCACGGTCAGATTGAATCTGAAAGGTTCGGTCAATCATGAAGTCATCGCTTACACGCTCGTCCGAGAGAAAAAAGCTGTCCCAGGTATGCTCAATGGGAGTCAGGATTCGATCATTACCAACGACCCGTACTGCCACTTGCTTCACATCATCTGGAAAACGAGCTTTGGCAAGGAGCCTGACTGCTTGGGTGCGATTATTGAGAAATATAGATCCGGTTAGCATTTGCGGGGCTTCCAAATTTTGGTGAATGAATATACTGAACAGCATATACAAAATTTCAAGCCTATTCAAGTAAGTGAAAGATGAGAGGTTTTGGTGGCTGTTGTGTCAACCGTCAACGTTCTACCTAGAACGAAATTGATTTGAATATCGTACCAATACCAGTGGTTGGATGGTCACGAAGAATTTTTGTTGAGTGTAGTGTGAAGCCAATTCCTGTTTTAGGAAATGACCAATGTCTAGAAGAAAGCTATCCGCGAAGTTGTAGTACCGATGAACGCCGCGAACAAAAAGACAGGGCTTCTCGCTCTGATTGCATCAACTCGGACGCAACATTCGTATCCAAGACAATACCTACGACACTGTTGCTCAAGAAAAGTCAGGCGGTTTGCGTATTGGCTCACGCGCGGGAAGTGCCAAACTCATGCCACCAAGAGGCGCAAAGCACTCGCGGGTAAATTCCGCCAGATTCCGCGGTACGGGCTTTTTACAACTCACAGTGTCGCGCAAGATAGTGCGAACTTCCTCTTCCATAGACCGATTGTGCACAGCAGCACGCATGCGCAAGTGCGATATTGCATCTTCATCAAGGTTGCGGAAAATTAAGCTTGCCAGGTTAATTTGGTCCTCTAAAAAAATTTGAAAACAACAAAATTAAAGCGATTGCAGTGCAATCATTGTGATTCAAATATGGACGTTGATCAATAATTTTTCCTGACAGAGCGCACCCGATTGAAAATACCCAGTCACTATTAGGGTCACACCCGCCCAGCTTACAGCACTGACGGCATATAAAGATTGGAAGACTAACTCAGCAAGCCAGGTAATCGCTGGTCGCAATTGGACCGTAACACCTTTGAAGGATCAAGACACATAAATAAATCGCAGGAAGCCAATCCGGAGCCAACTTCACGTCAAGCGACTTATCAGGATGTACTGGATGCGCCGCCCCGCTTGGTTGCGGAAATTGTGGACGGAACGCTTTACACCAACCGAAGACCAGGAACTCTTCAGACAAACTCCAGAACTGGGCTTGGAGGGTTCCTTAGTGAAACATTTCGCTAAGGTCGCGGTGGTCCCGGCGGCTGGTGGATTCTCGACGAGCCTGAACTCCATCTCGGCGAGGACATTTTGGTACCTGACATTGCAGGATGGCGACGCGAGCGAATGTCTAAATTGCTTGCTGGAGCGAACTTCACATTGGCTCCGGATTGGGTGCGTGAGGTCCTTTCTCCTTCGACCCGAACACTTGATCTTGGTGGTAAGCGTGCGGTCTACGCCCGCGAAGGAGTTAACTGTCCTCGGTTAGTAGACCCGGATGCCCGATCGCTGGAAGCATTTCCGTTACGCGGCTCTGAGTGGGTTTTGACAGACAGGCTGCTCAATGATACAAAAGTTTCGTTGCCGCACTATGAGGCGATCAGTTTCGACCTCGGTGATCTGTGGCCACTGCATACTGTTCACAAAGACCTGCCGAAAGAAGAGCAGCCGAGCAAGTCAAAAGTTGAATCTGAGCCGGAGTTTGCTGAAACTTCAAAGTGAAGTTCAGCGGTTCAAATAAGCCGCCCTCTGAGAGAGGGATTAATTCTTTCACATAAAAATCGCGACGGTTCAAATTAGAATCGTTTCCGATTCCTTTTCAATTGACCTATTATTATTTAAAATAATAACAGTAAATAAAAAAACCAAGCAACGTACATTTTTGGTCAAAATAAATTCGATCGCTGGTCAGCATAGGGGACGACCATAAGCCTTGGATATTAGGCATCGGCAAAAGCCTTGGTGGTGGAGCCGGCATGAATATTGGAACATGCGATCAATGAAAGTGACAATGCAACCAGAGCGAATTTGCAAGTCAACTTCTGGTTTTCGCAAAGCAAGTTCCTTATGAGTGAAACGGGGTACGAAAGCGCCCCGAATTTTTGACCGCATGCGGGTCGGTAGCGCTCTATAGAGAGTTGGTTCAGGAGCATCCAAACAGTTGAATGCAATTACCTTTTTTGAGAACAAAAGTAACAGTGAAAAAGGAAGATGGCGCAAGTGTACGGAAGAAGTTGGACAAGTGCATGAAAAACAAAGAAGAAAAAAATACAGGGACAAAAAAAGACGTGAAAAAGGAATTGTAAGAAGTATTTCAACAGTGGTATCTCGCCGTTCAAACGTTATTTACCTCAGCCAAATCACCTCCGGTAGGTGAACAAAATTGTGGGACAAAACAGCACTGGTTATATCGGCATGATGAAGAGAGAGAACTAAGGACGGAACACACCATGATTCAAATTTATAAAATCGTATTTGATGATGGTGCAGCGTATGTTGGACAGACCAGTCGACTGATCCCAATTCGAATTAAAGCTCACTCCAACTGGTCCACTGCTTGCAACAGCCAGCTTTTTGCTCGACTGAACCGCGGCGACAGACATGATGTCCAGGTGCTCAGCAGACATCAATCGAAACGAGTGGCAGACGAAGCCGAGCGTTCCGAAATCTCGAAACTCGAAAAACCGCTCAATCGCTTTGGAATCCGCGAAGAAAGATTCCAAATCGATGAGTCGAATCCATCACCGCCGAAAAACGCCAGAGGCCGAAAGAATCGCCGATACGCTCAACGTTATTATCCGGATCGACGACCGGGTAATTATCGATGCCGCGTGTGCTATCAACTAAAGCGAGACTATGAATATCATTCGGACGGTAGTCGTTCATGCGGATTATCCAGCGTTTGTAAAAATTGTGATCGACTGAGGCAATCTGCAGCGTCCAAGGCAATGAAAAACAACGAATCAACCAGCGAAGCGTACTACAAAACGATCGAGGCCATCAGAAAGAAACAGGCATCCCCGCATGAACGCTGATCGACGATGTTCAGAGTTCGTGTCTACGGCATTCGAGCTTCGCTAGTGACAGCTGGATAAAACTTCAGCACCTGACTGCGTTTCAGCTCGGTTTCATTTGACATACCTTCCCGCATATTCAAACTGAGCGACTGTCTCACCGAACGGAGATAACCGCGCCAAAAAGGTATTTGGCAAGAGTTCGAATTCTTTCCCTCATCACCCCACCGGCCTATGCCGGCTCCTATTTTCGACAACAATATGAATCTTTCTAATATATATTTCCAATTCCGATAGACAGAGACTTGTCTCAATATCACCAAACACCGGAGAAATCCGGTACTAACCAACTTAAGGAGAAAGTAATGAGAACGAAATACAAAGCTATGGCATTGGCTGTTGCGGTCACCATGTGCACTGCTCCGGCATTTGCCGCTGAGTCAGTAAAAATCGGTGTGCCGTCATGGACCGGTGCCCAGGCAATTGCCAACCTGCTGGCGGCTGTCGTCGAGATGCGTATCGGTGGGGAAGCTGAACTGGTGCCAGGCAACAACGCGACGATCTTCCAGGCAATGGATCAGGGTAAGGGCGACATTGATGTGCACCCGGACGTTTGGTTGCCGAACCAAGAGAGTTTTACCAAGAAATACGTGGATGGCGCAGGCACGGTTACTTTGTCGAGCAACCCCTACGAGGGCAACCAGGGCTTTTGCGTATCCAAGGATTTCGGAGAGGCAAACTCCATTACGGATATCGCAGATCTGGGACGTCCCGAAGTTGCAGCGCTGATGGACAGTGATGGCAACGGGCGGGGCGAGATGTGGATCGGTGCCCCGGGCTGGGCCTCAGCCAATGTAAATGAGGTCAAGGTTCGGGACTATGGTCTATTGGACTTTGTCGAGCCGATCCGCGCCGAGGAAAGTGTAAAGACCGCACGCGTCAAGGACTCGATCGCCAAGGGTGAGGGTTATGCCTTCTACTGCTACAAACCACACGCGATCTGGTTCATGTTTGATGTAAAAATGTTAAGTGAGCCGCCCTACGATCCGGAAAAATACGTCATGCTGCAACCATCTGATTCCCCGGATTGGTATGAACAGTCGATGGTCGCCTCCAAGGATGCACTGAAAAACGTTCAGATTGCCTGGTCCAATTCTCTGGCGGAGCGATCACCTGCAATTGCCGAGTTTTTCGAACGATTTGCACTGACCGCGGATGACGTCAGTGGCTTTGCCTATGAAATCTCCGGGAAAGGACGTGAAGCGGAAGAAGTTGCCAGGGAATGGGTAACTAACAACACCGATCGCGTTGATGCCTGGCTCGGACTCTAGTTCGTTACAGCCAGGAACAAATTGAATCACACCTGGAGATTGAGTCCTCCAGGTGTGATTTCAACGAAGAACAATTTTAACTTCCTGTTGTGGGTTTAGCATGGTGCCAGTCGATTCACCAGATATGACGGAAGAAGTTGTCATCAAGATTTCGAACGTCTGGAAAGTCTTTGGAACGAACGCGGTCGAAGCGATGCGAGCCGTTCAGGAGAAAGGGCTGACGAAGGCGGAAGCGCTTGCACAATACAACGCTGTGGTCGGGGTCGCCGATGTCACCCTAAGCGTCAATCGGGGCGAGATATTCTGTGTTATGGGGTTGTCGGGCAGCGGCAAGTCAACCCTTGTGCGCCATTTCAACCGATTGCTGGAACCGACCGCGGGAAAGATCGAGATTGACGGAACCGATGTGATGGCCCTTAAACCCGCGGACCTGCAGCAGTTTCGAAATCGCAGAATTGGGATGGTCTTCCAGAATTTTGCACTGTTGCCGCACCGGTCGGTTCTCGACAATGTGGCGATGCCCTTGGAAATTCGACAAGTCAGCAAGAACGATCGAATGCGTCATGCTGCGGCGATCCTCGACATTGTCGAACTGGGGGCATGGGGCAGCAAGTTTGCCCACGAGTTGTCCGGAGGGATGCAGCAACGTGTCGGCCTTGCGCGGGCATTGGCCGCCAATCCCGATGTTCTGTTGATGGACGAACCCTTCAGCGCACTTGATCCCTTGATCAGACGACAGTTGCAGGATGAATTTATCCGGCTGTCAAACATGATGCAAAAGACAACTGTGTTCATCACCCATGATCTGGACGAAGCCGTACGTATCGGGAATCGCATCGCGATTATGCATGATGGAAAGGTGGTTCAGATCGGCACCGCCGAAGATATCGTGATGAATCCCGCTGACGACTACGTGGCCGATTTCGTGGCAGGCATCTCCCGACTGAAGATTGTGCGTGCCCACGTCGTCATGCAACCGCTGGAAGAGTATCTGGCCAACAACGCCCCCCTGCCACCAGATACGCAACGAGTCGATGAAGACGAGATGCTCAGCAAACTCATTGAAATGGCTATCGACAGCGATTCAGCAATCCTGGTGCAGAGCGGGGATACTGATGTCGGTGTCATTACCAGAAAAGACATATTACGTACCGTGATCGAAGGAGCCGATGTGTCATGACAGAAAAAGTACAAAACCAACTTGAAGATGCTCTCGATTTCAAAGTTGCAGAAAAATATGCTGAGGAGCGACTGGAAAACATTCGTACTTTCGTACAAACCAATCCAGACTACTACATCAGACAGTTTGACAAGATCGGCGGTAGCGCTCGCTTCACACCAACCTTCAATGCGTCTGCCGGCGTCCTCGGACCCATCTGGTTTGGCGCTCGAGGGCTGTGGATGTGGGCCTTGCCTTTTTTGATCATCGAGACACTGGGCTATGTGCAGATTGCACGCGGACTGATTGGCGACTTGGCGGCTGATGCCCGAGCCCGAATCGAGTCAATCGAGGGGACCCTTGAATTGCGTCGCCAGCAGCTGGCTTCAGCGATTGAGACTCAGTCCGACAAAGTCGATGTCTATAAACGTACGGTTGCTTCGTTAGAAGAATCGATTGATGGAATAAGGCTGGAGGCACAGGACATTGCGGATCAGGGTATTTGGATCGCCTTAACTGGGGTGATCATTTTGCTCGCGGTTAAAGCCGTACAATCCGTAATTGCCAATTCGACACTGGAGGCGAAGTTTTCGGAATGGCTGTCCGACCCTTCTATCCGTTCTGGCCTCTCGCACCGGCAATTGATTTTGAGCACACTGTTTATGGCCGTGATTGTTGGTACAGCGATGTACCACTACAGCTTCCCTGGACAGTTCGAAGCCTTGGCTGATTTTCCCACTGATCCGGATATTCGTCTGACCAGCATCGTGGGGGTGGAGGCCTTCTTCACCTTCTGCGTAACACAGGGTGAGGCATTGTTTGATTTCATTACTTATGGCATACGCCTGATCCTTGATGCCCTGGAACTCGTCTTCGTCAGTACACCGTGGATCGTAATTGCCAGCTTCATTGTCTTGTTGACATGGCTTACGGCAGGTGTTCGCACTGCGGTATGGTCCGGCGCTTTTCTGGCCTATATGGGGCTCTTGGGCTTTTGGGACAAGGCCATGACTACGTTGGCGCTTCTCGGAACCGCCGCATGTCTTTCCATCGCGATTGGCATTCCACTAGGCATGTTCTGCGCCCGCAGGCCCAGGTTCTACGCTTTTATTCAGCCGATCATGGATTTCATGCAAACCATGCCTGCATTCGTTTTCATGATCCCCGTGATTGCGTTTTTCGGAACGGGCAAACCAGCCGCCGTAGTCACTACAATGATTTTTGGTGGAACTCCCGTTGTACGTCTCACGGTGTTGGGATTGCGCGGCGTTCCTGAGAGCGTCCGCGAAGCTGCAATATCGTTCGGCGCCGGAAAATTTTACCTGTTTACGCGAGTCGATCTTCCGTTGGCCGCCCCTTCAATCCGCGCTGGCATCAACCAAACGATAATGTTGTCCCTGGCTATGGTAGTCGTCGCATCGCTGATCGGCGCCAAGGGTTTGGGTGAAGATGTTTTGGAAGCACTGCAATACGCCAATGTGGGGCAGGGGATATTGGCAGGATTTTCCATCCTGTTCTGTGCCATGATTCTTGATCGTCTTGTTCAGGGCGCACGCAAGTAATTGCGCGAGATCCCTGTTGCAGATCGTTAGGTAGTCAATTCTGTATTGTGCGATTTGAAAAATTTATGTGACAGAAAATCTGAGTCCCAAATGACTTGACACCAATTCGAAATCCATCGACACAAACGAAGGATCTTTCGGCCTCGATTCAATCTCCGCGAACATCCTTGCACACGTTAATGCGTACAAGTTTGTTCGGGGACTTGTCGTAATTTGCGAGAAACGCTGTTAGATTCACATACAGTTCACTTGTCGGACTGACTTCTTGGAACCATATGCTCAAGTGGGCTTCAGTTTTGCGCCCGTCGAGTGTTTTATTCGACTGATTCAAATATGTCTCAGCGTTTAATCCTTTATATCCTACCCACTTCGATGGCCCGAATTTCCAGTTTCCGTCGTCTCCTTGAATAGCATACCACGAGCGCACGAAAGGCATACGTTTGACTAGGTCACGACATTGTTTTAGTTCTTTGTTGTAGCGATAAATCGCATCTCTTACAGAGCCAGTGGAAGAAGCAAGTTGATTCATGCTGCAACGCAATAGGAATTGTTTTCGATAAGAACGTGGGACAACTCTCGTCAATTATATGGTCGGCTGATGCACGACCATGACACTCAAGATTTCGTGTGCAGACGGCGTTGAAATAGTAGCGTGTACGGGTCTCGCTGGCACGGCATCGAGAATCATATGCAATGCTGCTTTGAGGTTTCCGGGCTGCGTTGGCTAGTGGGCAGTGTTATTTACAAAACAGATACGATTGTTGAGCTTTGTATATGTATTGCACAAATTGATATGCGAAAAAGCGGTTTTGTATACGTTTCCAAATGCGAATGCGCTGTATTCTGTGAGAAAAGTGAAGCAAGATTCCGATGAATATAAACACGTGTGATGACAGTTCAATTGCAGCGGATTTGGCGTGTGCATGCTGCAAATTCTCCCGCTCAGCATTGAGTACGATAGGCTTAGTCTCTTGTTGGAATCGGGACGTTTCAATTTTTTCGATAATTGAACACTAAAGGATTCCACCGCAATCATTTTGTCTAACCCCTGCAGAACGAAACGCTCTGCTTGATCACACAACAGCCCTCCCTGATTTGGTCAACCAGGACAAAATTTTGACTAAGCGTCTTTTTGGAGATAGAATTGTTAGTGATGCCGATGAAGGCTTCTGGTAGCAACTAGGCTATCATTAACATAAGTGGCAAAGCAGCCAACGTCTTATCAAACTGAAGTTTTGAGAGGGTGTGTGGTTGCTTTTTTGTTTTCACCTCCCCAAACTACTTTCGGACGAGACGCAAGCGGAATTTTGTGTATTGCACCGAATTCTCATGTCACTTTGATGCAGGTATAAATTTTTGGAAATCTAAAGTTAGTTTCCAAAAGGAGGCAATTATGTTGGTTACAATCAACAGGAATTTAAACAATTCCATGACTCGAAAACGTCGATTCTCGCGTTACTTCGGACTCGCTTTTCTGGCTTCAATTCTTTTTATCGGTGGAGTCCAAGCCGACGATGAAGTAAAGGTAGGATCGATATTTGATCTTACAGGTGGTCTCAACATTTACGGGATTCAGCAAAGTAACGCTCTTCATTTAGCGGTGAATTCAATAAATGCCAATGGAGGAGTGCTGGGTCAACAAATTGAAGTCATAGAGTATGACGCACAGTCCGAACTGGCGAAATTCACCCAGTACACAAACACGCTTATTCTAAGAGACCAAATCGATGTTCTTTTTGCTGGTTTAACGAGTTCATCGCGTGAAGCGATGCGACCAATCGTTCGCAAAAATAACGTTCCATATTTTTATAGTGCACTGTATGAAGGGGGAGCCTGCGATAAACAAACATTCATCACAGGTGCGTCCGCTTCTCAGCAAATGAGCGTCCTGATTGAATGGGGCATAAAAGAATATGGGTCAAAAATTTACGTAATGGCGCCCGATTACAATTTTGGCACGATTTCTGCGCACTGGGTTTCACACTACGCCAATGAATACGGTGGTGAAGTGGTGGGGTCCGATTTTCTGCCGTTAACCGTTACCGACTATTCTCCGACAATTCAAAAGATTCAAGCCGCTAAGCCTGATTTTGTCGTAGCCCTTCCAGTTGGAGCTAATCAGACAGGATTCCTGGAGCAATTTGCTGCTGCCGGTCTTAAGGAAAATATCGGAATTGTGTCGACCAATTATGGCTCTGGAAATCAACAAGTTGTGGTCTCCCCTGATGCAGGCGAAGGAATCATTGCATCGCAAGAGTACTTCATGTGGATTGACGAACCGGGTAACGAAGAATTCATGAAAATCTGGGAAGCAGCCTATGGTCTTGACGAACCCATTATTTCTGAAGCTGCTGATGTCTGGAATGCTGTTCATATATGGGCCGCGGCTGTCGAAATAGCAGGAACCACGGACAGTGATGCTGTTATTGCAGCTCTTGAAAGCGGATTGTCGTTCGAAGGACCCAATGGAATGGTAACCATGCAGCCTGGTTCACATCATCTGAAACAGAATATCT
Source organism: Arenicellales bacterium (assembly GCA_965202615.1). Classification (GTDB taxonomy): domain Bacteria; phylum Pseudomonadota; class Gammaproteobacteria; order Arenicellales; family JAJDZL01; genus JAJDZL01. Next base: position 191,929 of record OZ241837.1, on the reverse strand, counting down.
ACATTGTGCGCGGAAATCGCACGCACGGATTCGATGTTATTCAGAAGTTTGAAGCAGTGGCACCAAGTTTTGAAGATGAAAATTGCGACTTGATAGCCAATCCGGATACAGCTGAGCATTTCACGCCATAATTGCTATCGGCGTTTTTCCCTAAATGTGTTAGGGTGCGGGTAACATTCAACTGTTACCCGCACTAATTTCTGAATCAACCGTCACTCGTTAGCTGAAACAAATAGGGCTCAGTAGCGATTTAACTCAATGGAACTCGACTATATCGCAACAGTTCTCTTGTCATCATTGTCAAGTGCGTCAATTCTGCTGATCGCAACAATTGGACTGGCTGTTATGTTTGGTCTGATGGGCGTTATCAATTTGGCCCACGGCGAGTTCATCATGTTCGGTGCTTACGCCGCCCTGTTTGCGACACAAATCGGAATTCCATATCCGATTGCCGTAATATTTGCTTGCCTGGCGACTGCTCTTTTTGGAGGGTTGGTCGAACGGCTGATCATTCGCCACCTCTACGGTCGCATTCTCGACACTCTGTTGGCAACGTGGGGACTCAGTCTCGTTTTGTATCAATCAGCAGTTTTGATATTCGGTTCAGTCACCCCCGGTATCGGACTTCCAATTTCCAATGTGCAAATCGGCGACTACTCGATCTCATCTTATTTGCTGTTTTTGATTGTGGTTGCAGCGCTCTTGATTAGCGGACTGTACTGGCTGCTTACGAAAACTGGGTATGGAATTACTGCACGTGCGGCAATTCAGGACAGTGAAACAGCATCCGCTATAGGAATTGAATCTTCGCGCATAAACACAATTACTTTTGCACTTGGTTCTGGACTGGCAGGGTTCGCAGGCGCAATCCTGCTTCCGGCAATTCCAGCCACCCCAAACATGGGATTCGCATATGTCGTCAAGGCTTTCTTGGCCGTTGTGGCAGCTGGGCCGGTTACTTTGACAGGCACGGTTGTAGTTGGGGGTGCTTTAGGTACGATTGGCAATATCACCGCAAGCTTTTGGACAAGCGTCGTTGGTGACTTTGTTTTCTTCTTCCTAACCATCGCGATACTGCGAATTTTCCCATTAGGAATTTCCGGTCGCTGGCGAATGAAACTCTAATCGCAAGATTCTCCAATGAATAAGGAAAAAGTACTTTATCCACTGTCCAAAAGGGCTGCATGGTCATTCCTTGATGCTTGGTGGATACCAGCGGTTCTGGTTGCTGCTGTTTTTTCCCTGGCTTCTTTCTGGATTGACCCTTACCTTGCTTATGTCGGTACTTCCTGGATCATATTCGGTCTCCTGGGTTTAAGCCTGGACTTGGTTTGGGGACGTGGCGGGTTGCTTAGCCTAGGCCAAACGGCATTTTATGGCGTTGGCGGCTACGTCGGCAGTATCGCTGCGATTAATTTCGCGCCACTGACCGGCAATACCGTAATTTGGACTATGCCGTTTGGAGCAATCACCGGCTTGATTATGGCTACATTGGTCGGATGGTTTATCTTCTACGGTCGAATGGGACCTTTTCAAAGTTGCATATTGACTTACACGTTGACATTGATTCTCTGGACAGGGTCAATTTCCTATACAACGAAAATCGGGGATGCAGTAGTCGGCGGCGATAACGGTATGTCGAATATTCCAAGCTTCGTTATAGATTTTGGGGCAAAGGCCAGTTCGCTAGACCCGAATATGATGTTTCTATTCGTCGTACTGGTTTCAGCAATAGTATTTTTGATTGCACAGGTGATCGTACGGTCGCATTTCGGCCTGATTGTCGACTGCATTCGTCTTGATCCTGTAAAGGCGGAACTGCTGGGATATGACATCCGAAAATTTCAACTCGTTCTTTTCATGTTTTCCGGAGCGGTCGCTGGAATTGCAGGTGCCATGTTCGGTGCATGGGCAAACTATCTGAACCCTTCAATTTTCAGTGTTTACGAAGCGCTATTGGTGCCCATTTATGTGCTGGTAGGGGGGCTCGGAACGCTTGTCGGGCCATTCATAGGTGCTCTCACAGTCGGTGGACTTTCTTTCTGGCTCGGTGGAGGTGCGATTGGCGGACAGACAACACTCGTCATGGGAGTTTGCCTGATTCTATTGGTGCTATTTTTACGAAAAGGAATTGTGGGTGGATTGCAGATGGCGTACGACCATTTGTTTCGACGTGCCCCAATGGAAAGCGACTCCAAAGCCACCAGTTCTGCCATCCAAATAAATTTTGAACTTCTGGATAATCTGCAAACTAATGCCGTAGATGGATCAGTGCTGACACTTCGAACAGTCGATACTTTGAAAAGTTTCGGAGGTGTAACTCCAGTCGATCATATCTCTCAAACGTTTGAACCAGGTAGAGTTCGATGCATCATCGGGCCGAATGGTGCAGGCAAAAGTTCCTACTTAAAAATTTGCACCGGAACATACAAACCTGATGCGGGACAGGTACTATTGGGCGACAAAGATATCACCAAAATCGGCCAGTTTCAGCGAGTGAATTACGGCCTTGGTATCAAGATGCAGGTAGCGCAGGTCTTTGATGAACTTACTGTTCAACAGAACCTTTGGATTGCTGCCTACAGCCGGAAGAGAGATAAAGAGAAGGCCAACTTCACCTCCGACAACATGATGAAGATGTTGGATATGTCCGAACTTGCCGCCCGCCCGGCGTCTACACTGTCTCACGGCGAGCAGCAGTGGCTTGATATTGGAATGGTGCTGTGCCTGTCTCCAGATGTGATTCTGTTGGATGAACCAGCGGCTGGCATGACTAAAAATGAAAGAAATCAGCTTTCTAAACTGGTTCGCTCTCTCGCCAAGAAAGCCGTAGTTGTTGTTGTAGAACATGATATGGACTTTGTACGAACATTGGATGCGGAGGTGACCGTCCTGCATCAGGGTGCAATTTTTGCCCAAGCCGAAATCGAGGAGCTGCAAAAGAATGATCAAGTTTTAGATATATATCTTGGGAGGCGAGAAAGTGTTCGAGATATCTGAAGCTAGGGGCGGATACAAGAAAACGACAATTGTTTACGACTCATCACTGACGGTGGGCGAGGCTGAAATTGTTGCTCTCCTTGGGCGTAATGGAGCGGGTAAGTCGACACTCATGAAATACGCAATGGGGTTAATTGATAGCTTTGGAGGGTCTGTGTCAATTAACGGAAAGACACTGCCGGCCTCCACTTCGAAAAGAGTCAAAAAAGGACTGGGCTATGTTCCCCAAGGACGTTTTGTATTTCCACGGTTGAGTGTTTCTGAAAATATCGCCGCTGCTGCAATTGCCTGCGGGCATGACAAGAAAGCCGCTATCAATGAGGCCTATGTCGATTTCCCGATTCTCGAAGAAAAAAAGGATTCCTTGGCGGGCAACCTGAGCGGAGGACAGCAGCAGATTCTGTCCATTGCACGAGCCCTGGCTACGAAGCCCAAAGTTATTCTTCTCGACGAACCGACCGAAGGGGTGCAACCGACGATCATTGATGAAATCGCAGCAATTCTCCGCCGTTTCAACAACGAACGCGGACTTTCAATCTTGATCGCCGAACAGAACCTTGATTTTTGCCTTTCCTTGGTGGAACGGGCCTATATCCTCAACAACGGAACGATTACGCATGAAACTTCAAAAGAACACCTTCTCACTAATGAAGCCCTCCTGCATGAACTGCTAGGAGTGTAACGGGAGACTATCATGGCAAATTGGACAAAAGAAAACTTGATTAAGTACCGTATGCAGAAAGGTTGGGAGCCTCTCTCGAATGATCAAATCGATAAAGTCCTGGCAATCCTGATTGAGGCAGACGAAACTGACAGGTCCCTGGATGATGTATCGTGGGCTGAACCCGACATCCGATTTTCAGTAGTAAATTCCGGCAACAACGAGAGAGGATGACATGAACAAGAGTGCACTAAATGAACTTGATTTGGTCGCATTGCGGAAGTTGATTCATGACCGTGAAATAACCGCTACGGAATTGGTTCAGCAATGTCTCGACCGCATAGAGGAGACTCAAGAATCGACAAATGCGTTTGTCGCAATCAACGCTGAATGGGCACTGGAGCAAGCCCAAACCTATGATATGCAAGCAACAAATGGACAATTTGCCGGTTCGCTTCATGGTATTCCAATCGCGGTCAAAGACAACTACTACACCGCGGATTTTCCGACTACAGCCTGTTCGAAGGTGCATTTGGGTCAACCCAATGGTACGGATTCTACAGTCGTTTCAAAGCTTCGCGCTTCCGGTGCAGTCATAATCGGAAAGACAAATATGCACGAATGGGCCTATGGCGCAACCAATGAAGTTTCTATATTCGGGGCTGCCTGTAATCCATGGAACAATGATCACATTACCGGAGGTTCTAGCGGAGGGTCAGGCGCAGCATTGGCGGCAAGAATGGTCCCTGCTGCCTTGGGAAGCGACACGGGAGGTTCTGTACGAATTCCGTCGGCCGCGTGCGGCGTAAGCGGTCTGAAACCGACTTTTGGACGTGTCGGTCGAGCTGGGATTCTCCCATTGTCTTGGACACTTGACACCGCTGGACCCATGGCGCGTTCTGCGCGGGATCTCGATCTATTGCTTAAAGTCATGTCCGGAGAAGACCCTAGAGACCCTACAACGTTCGGAATAAGCCAATACAATCAAGTTCAGCGACCCGGAAATCAGGTTCGAATCGCCGCTCTTCGCAGTGACGAAATTGTCACTGCCCCCGTTGTTGTCGCCGCCGTTGAAGCGGCGTTAAGCAATCTGGAAGAAGAGGGAGGGATAGTTGAAGATGTAACTATTCCGGGATTAAGCACCGGTTTTGGCGCATGGAAAATAATTCTTCATAGCGAGGCAGCCACATATCACGCGCGATTTCTTTCCGAATGCCCGGAAAAATACTCTGACAATGTGAGAGTGCAAATCGAAGCGGGAAGATGTCTTTCCGCCCAAAGTTACCTTAAGGCCCAGCAGTACCGTACACTACTCAATCAAAAAATCGGCGCAATCTTCGAGCAATATGACATGATCGCAATGCCGACTCTGCCGACAACAGCCCCGAGAATTGGAGAGCACACGCTGAATATAAATGGCAGTTCGATTTCCTCTCAAGATGCGATGACATCCATCGCATGGATTGCCAACTCCTGTGGATTGCCCGCAATTTCCATTCCCTGTGGGTACGATGACAAAGGGCTTCCAATTGGGTTAATGCTGGTCGGTGCCGCTTTCCGGGAAAGTAAAATCATCGCTGTTGCAGATCAATTTCAGAAATTAACCACGTGGCACGAGATGAAACCCAATTAGCATCCTTTTACGCACAATCGAAAATATTTCCTCTCATATAGTTTCGCATGGCAAGGAACAAAACCAGTATTAGTTCTGGAAACGATTCCCAGATTTCCATTGGGGTGCTTTTCTCACAAGATGGCCCAATGGCAGTTACTGAAAAAGCACACCTAAAAGGCACCTTGATGGCCATCGATGAAATTAATGAGAATGGCGGAATTGGTGGGTTGCCTCTGCATTACATCGTGGAAGATCCGAAATCGGATCCGACCATTTATCGGGAATTGGCGAAGAAACTACTCATTCAGGATCAAGTATCAGTGATCTTTGGATGTTGCGCGTCGGCTAGCCGCAAAGCACTGCTCCCAATTGTCGAACGACACGGGGTATTGCTCTTTTATCCATCTTTCTATGAGGGGTTTGAATATTCGCCCAACATTGTGTACGCTGGGGCAACGCCCAATCAAACGGTTGTTCCACTAGTGGAATTTCTCTTTAAAAATTATGGGAAGAAGTTTGCCCTCGTTGGATCGGATTACATCTTTCCCCACGAAATTAACCGAATCGTAAAGGAGTTTCTGGTCGAAAGCAATGGCGTTGCCACCACTGAATTCTATCTACCTTTGAGCGCCAACGAAGAACTCTTTCACCTCGCTGCTGAAAAACTGGCCGAATCCGGTTCAAGCGTAATCCTTTCGACTGTTGTGGGAAACGATACTGCAAAGTTATACGAGGCCTGTCATAGCAAGGGTATTGATCCGAACAAATGTCCAATAGCCAGCCTGACAACAAGCGAAAGTGAATTGTCATGCATGAGCGTTGATTCCCGAGTGGGCCATATAACTTCGCTACCCTATTTCCAGTCCATCGATACGGATGCAAACCAGGAGTTTCTTTCCCGGTACCAATCGAAGTTTGGAGTTGACGACCTGCCGTGCGTCTACTCGGAAACTGCGTATTCACAAGTCCGTATTTTGGCTCGGGCGCTGGCACAAATTAACAATCATTCACCTGAGGTATTGTTGAGCGCGATAAAAGGCGCACAATTTGAAGCTCCACAAGGAAGAATCAAGATAGACCCGGATAACAACCACGTTTACGTCACGCCTCGCATCGGACGCTCCACGGCAGATGGAACTTTTGAGGTTGTTTGGCAAGCTCCGCAACCCGTAAAACCAGACCCCTATCTTGTCGCTTATGACAGAACTATTGCTACAATCTAAAGATATTGGCAATGTGTCATTGAGGAGCTACTAGTGACCGTAAATGATCGGTTCATCCGTGACGTTCGAAATACCAAAGTTGTTGTAGTTCATCCGATTGATGAAGATCAGAAGAATCTTTCGCTTCAACTGCAAAGAATTGGTTGTCGGGTAAGTGAAGTATGGCCGTTTCAGGAAGCTGCACTGAACGGGGCCGATGCCATATTTTTCCTGGCGGACCCAAGTCAATCTGACAGTCTCGGTTATTTGAGTGACTGGCACCAGTCAGCATTAATTGCGATCATTTCATACGAAAATCCACTTATTCTGCAATCGATTACGAATACTGGTGTCCATGGCGTGATAACTAAACCCATTCGCCCGATCGGGGTATTGGCGAAATTGCTCACCGCCTTATCCATCTACAAGTATGAGGGGAGACTGAATGCACGAATAGCAAAATTGGATGAGACGCTTAAGGCACGCAGGTCGGTCGAGAGAGCGACTCGAATATTGGCTGAGCATCAGAAAATTACAGTGGATGACGCTTACGCGCTTATCAGAACAGAAGCAATGAACAAGCAAGTCACGATTTCTGAAATGGCCATTTCCATCATCAATGCGGATAAGATTTTTAGCAAACGATAAGTTACGCGATTCTTTTATTCGGATTTTGGGACAAATTGCCGCCATCCTATCGCTAATTGATTACGAAAACCTAGCCAATTTTTGTCAAAAGAGACAATTCGATAGAACAAAGCAATGATGTCAAAGTCAGGAATTTGAGGTACCAACAAAAATCCAATTCCGCCTTGAGAATGGCGTCATCGAGACCATGGGTTGTCGGCTGGTGTGGCTGTTCCAATTTCTAATTCGAATTTCCCGTTTGTGCAAATGAATTTTTAATTGAACAATTCAACCCGCTACCGCTTTTCCCGCCTGAAATAACCAACCCGGCATTGGTCGTTCTAATTCCCAAATAATTTTCATAGGTCGCTCTGACTCATGCCGCTTGTAGAAGATCCGACCAAGGCAATGGAAAGGAAGGGCTAATCCACGACCATCCTTGCTGCGTTCTCGGACAAACAACAGGACGTTCGATTTGCGCGTTGATTGTTCTATATAGCGACGTCCACTTGCTGTATTGGGTGATGTGGAGTTCTGTGATTCCCAGTGAAACAAGGTCGGTGAAATCGGATAGTCCGCGTAGCGTGTCATCGGTGAGAAATCTTTCTCTGATTTCTCAAGGGTTACGAAAAATAAATCTGTATTTGTTGACTTGTCCCACAGAACGCCCTCTCGCGGTAGAAATATACGCCCATTTTTATCGAAACGCTCATAAGCAGCCATAATTTCTCCTCGCGTATAAGTCGCATGGCTAGCCAATGGCACTTCATCCAATGAACTGGCTGGTTCAGGCACTGTTCGAATTCTGTCAGACAGGACTTCCAGAAGATCGCAAACCTCCCGGCGTAATTCTGTTGATTCGCGAATATCGTTGACGATCTGATCAGCTTCGGAAATTGAACGACGGTTTCCTTCGAGTACTCCGAACAACATAAGACCCAAGCGATATTCACGTCCCCGTAGACTGGAAATTGGAGAGGAATTATTGGATTCCAGAATCTTGCGCCAATTTTCGAGTCGCTCTAAATCATCGACGTGAATCATCCGTCCCAAAGTTTTGAAGATTGAATTGTAGTGATCAGGCAGATCCGTATCGTCTGTAAAATTGGCTTGTAGTCGAAGTTGAGAAAAACAGTGCCCGCTATTGGGTTTGGAGTAAATCTCTTCAAGTTCAATATTCGCCTCCCTCATAAATTCCTTAAGTCGTGCATCGGGACCTAAGTTGCGAAGGTCGTTTACCATGTTCACTCGAGCATTGTGAACCGCCTGTCTTAAGTTGTTCAGTACGGTATCTTTTGCGATCGAATCCAGTTTGAGTACGCATCCAAGCGGTAAGAAAGGAAAGTCTGCTTCAATGGCTTGCCGGACTTGGTGTCGTGTGCCGCCTAGCAAAGCCCGATAACGAATGTCGTAGCGGTATTCTGTTCTCACTTGACCCACGAAGTCAAGGACTGTCAGTACCTGTTTTTCTTTCGACCACCGCAGTCCTCTGCCGAGTTGCTGCAAAAATACGGTGGGGCTCTCTGTCGGCCGTAGCATTAGCACTGTATCGACTTCCGGTAAATCGACGCCCTCGTTAAACAAATCGACGGTAAAGATAATCCGAATCTTTCCCTCTCGCAATTGATTGCGTGCCCGATGACGTTCTCCGCGTGGCGTATTGGCATCCAATGCGACAGATGGGTACCCAAAACGTTCGAATTGATCTGCCATGAAGTGTGCATGATCAACTCCAGCACAGAATCCCAACGCTCGCATTTCTCTTGGTTCTGAGACATACTTCTCGAGTGCTTGCCGAATACGTTGTGCTCTAATGTGATCTCCACTGAGTACATTGTCTAGTTCTTCTTGCACGTACCTGCCTCGTTCAAAGGCTATGCTAGAAAGGTCGGTTGGATCATTGATGCCGAAGTAGTGAAATGGGCAAAGAAGCCCCTGATCAAGCGCATCCCAAAGTCTGGATTCAAAAGCAATGCGACCATCAAACCATTCAAGCACAGACTTGCCATCTGTGCGCTCTGGTGTAGCGGTAAGTCCGAGAAGAACTTTTGGCTTCAGTCGTGTCAGTAGTTGTTCGTAGCTTTTAGCTGCTGCATGATGAAACTCATCGACAATAACAACATCAAAATCCTCCGGTTCAATGTCGTCAAGGCGATTTTTCAGAGATTGCACCGAAGCAAATATGAAACTTCCAACCTGCGGACGCTGTCCGGCTACCAGTAACTCGCCGAACGACGCCTCGCGCAAAACGAGTTGAAAAACCTGTCGACTTTGTTGCAGAATTTCTTCCCGGTGTGCCACAAATAGCAGGGACCGCATCGAATTTTGCTTTTGTAATTCCAAAAAATCAAAGGCTGCAATCCATGTCTTGCCAACACCGGTTGCAGCAACAACCAGGTTTCGGTTGAATCCACGTAGACGCTCCGCTTTGAGTGCCTCAAGCGCGACAGTTTGGTGAGATTTGGGCTCAACATCAACAATTAGGGGTAACGGAAAATTGTTCTCGCCCTTACCACCACCTCTTTGCTTCGATAAAACGTCGTCCAATTTTTCAGCATGGCGTTCCGGAATATAGTCATTAAATTCAGGTTCTTGCCAGTATTGTTCGAAAGTTGCTTCGAATCTTTCAATGACTTCAGGATTTTCAACAACACTCACGCGCACGTTCCATTCAAGTCCGTCAACCTGGGCGGTATGGGTGAGGTTAGATGAGCCGATATAGGCGGTATGCAGTCCGCTTTTTCGATGAAACAACCAAGCCTTGGCATGAAGACGCGTTCGCGTCGTGTCGTAAGACACTTTCACCGTTGCACCAAGTTCGACAAGTTTGTCTAGCGCTCGACGCTCTGTAGTTCCAGTGTATACACTCGTAATCACTCGCACCGGCACTCCTTCTTGAGCCCTTGCTTTTAGTTCGTCTTGGAATAGCCTCAATCCCGTGTTTCGTACAAATGCGCACAAAAGGTCGATGCGATCAGCGGTTGGAATTTCATGAACGACTTCGCGTGCCATCTGGACATCGCGTCGGCTATTTACAAGCAACCCGGTTCGACGAAGAGATAAGGTTGGACGCGGTAAAGGAGTACTCTTCAATCCGGGTCGATCAATCGCCTCGATCAGCAATTGTGCGGCTTCCGCAACGCGATCATCTTTCGTTATGCCATGATCGGATAGCGTGTCTACCAAGTTGTTTACGAGCTCAATCTGTTTAGTGGTTTGAGTGTTTTCGTCATTCGAAAATCCATCCAAAACGCGGCGAACAAGTTGATAAACGTGTCGGGCAAGTATTTCAGAGCGGACAGTAGAATCAGCCAGGTCACAATCCATGTGCCAGCCTTCTTCCTTTCGAGCCTTGATTTCTGCTTCCAGCGCTGAAGTCAGCAGGTGTTCGTATAGGCCTGGATGAACAATCCGTGTCATAACTCCTCAGGATTAGTCGATAGATGTATCAGACTCGACTTTCAGCGTTCAAATACAAAATTATGGTCAATTTTCATTCTGACAAATGTGATGCCTCTGTCTGAAGCTCGAAAACGGATTTGCGATACTATTTTAGTCACGAAAATTGCATTAATACCCGAAGCATCTTCAAAACTGATCAATTCCAAAAGCAATAAAGCTAGCTGTGTTGCTTTTCCAAATGCATATTCAGGAGTTATGTGAATTAGATTCCAGTGAATATGAACACCGTTGCTGGCATTTGAATTGCAGAGGAATTGGAGGTGAGGTAGTACCCGTTTTCTCAGCACGATCAATTCAGTGAATTCCAAACTTGTTCAAACAGTTTTTGAACTGATGAAAGCAGATGCTCACAAAATTTGTCTTTACGCAAAGTGCGGTCGAATACGTCGCTTGGCAGTAATTTTTGCATTTCTGTGTGAAACTCAGAGCTGTTGACGATGTCCGGAAGCCTCTCTATCATTTTGTTCAGTGATTCTACATAGTCCAACAAATGGTAGTCAATGATTTTTCGTTGTACCAAATTCATATCAACTTCCGCTCGCCGTTTAATTAGCCAATACAAGTCCCAAAAATCACGATATCGGGTATACCGCGAGTTGGCAGGTAACAAAACAAGCTTATCGGCCATTACCTCATTTAGTGTCTCTGAAACGATCAAAACATCGTCGTATCCATCGGGCAAAAAATCGTAGTGGGTGCGCATCGAGACAATTTCCTTTGTATATGCAGGTACATCTACAAAATCAATTTTGATACGCTGTTTGGGCAGTTCTTTTCGCTCCGGATATATGGTTGCATTGATTCGCCACCGGTATACTGGAAATTCTCGGCGTTCGACATTTCCAGACCCGATTTTTGATTCTTCTGCTTCGACTGCCAACCCATATCTTTCGGAAAAGAATTTTTCCATTCCAAGTTTGACTGGACTGAAATCTGTCGGAGAAAAATCCGCTCCAGCAACAAAATTCAAATCTTCGCTAAGTCGCTCGCCACCATGCCCCAAACGAAGCAATGCACCACCTTTGAAAACAATATTCTCGAATAAGCCATGTTGATCGAAGCAGAATAGGATGTTGTAAATCAACAGTTCCTTTTCGACCGCATTGCGCATATGGCTGAATTTGGAATCGCTCACAGCACGATTAACCAGATGCGCAAATACGTTCTGGCGATTATTCATCAATCTCTGATTCGTCAACTAGATGGATATTACGTCCGACTCTCTTGAGGTCTCGAAACGCTGTTTTTTTCGTCGCCAATCTCAGTGGTCGTCCAGTTTGCACGACATTTCCAATAATCTCAGAAACAGAACGCTTGGTATGTGTGAACTCGATGACACCGAAAGGAGTTTTGAATTCTCCTTCGCGTCCCGTAGTCAAGACTGTTAAACGATCAATCGGGACTTGGGAAATTGCGCCGTATAAAGACAGTGCTGACTCCAAACTGACATAGCTGTAGTGACCGCGACGCAACGACTTTGCGATTGACTCCACGGTGTCTGCGTCAATGTTTCTGGAATACGCAAATACGTAGACACCTCGGGCTGCGCGTTGCAGGATTCCGTTTTTCACGAGGCGTTTTAATCCGGCTCGAAACGCGTGGCGGCTGTCGTCTGAGAATACTTTTGCCAAGTCTTTTGAAGTATAGACGTACCGCCCTTTAACGTCTAATGCATGCAAGGATTTCAAAGCCGATGCGATGTTCATTTCTATACTGTTTCGAAATATATGTATACATTTATAGTACCAAATATTATCAATTTGGTTGATTTTTATTGATCGGCATTTTTCATTTTGTGAACCTTTTGATAGTTGGCCCGCTTCCCATACCAGGTTTCCGCACTAACCACCAAATGATGTGTGAAGGCGGCTCGCCATTAAAGGTGTAGCGAGAGTGCCGAGGACAATCTCACTTCTCAGATTTGGAAACCGAGAATACTCTGGCGTGCCTTTTTTGTTTGAAATTTCGAAGTGTAACTACGAATTTTCGAATTTTTTCTGTTAAAAATGATTTCTCCAACGAGTGATTTGACTCGCTTGTTTGTCGCTATCGGCAGATCACCGGTCACTCCAATACTGGGATTGAGGCAATCTGATAAGACAACGCTCGCCCATCATTTTGCCGAGTTTGTTACGAGCGTTGCGGGTACTGGTTGACCTGTAATGCTAAGTTTGAGTTCAATATTTTTGAACAGATTGATTTGAATTCTATGCCATAATGTAGCTACAATAATGTAGTGATAATTTAGCGGTGCTAAATTGAATTGGATTTGGGATGAGAACAAAGAAAATCAAAATATCCGTTCTCACGGTATCAGTTTTGGAACCGCTACTCGCGTATTTGAAGATCCATTGTCCATGACAAAAGAAGATCCATATTGGGATGAGCCGCGCTGGCGTACGATGGGAATGATTGGAACGGTGGTAGTCGTGGTCATCCATACCATGCCTATACAAAATGAAAGTGGACAACAGTCTGGTAGAATCATTAGTGCTCGAAAAGCCACTAAACATGAAAGAAAAACGTATGAAAACGAAAGACGCTGAATTGACGGATAACGAAAAAGCTGAATTGGAGTATCTCGCTCAATTGGATGACGAAAAGATCAACGTTAAAGATATTCCCGAAATGTTGGATTGGTCAGGTGCCAAACGCGGCGTGTTTTATAAACCGGTGAAACAACAGATCACTCTGCGCTTGGACGCTGACATTGTTCATTGGTTCAGAGCGCGAATGCAAGGCCGTAGAGGCTATCAAACTGAAATAAATCGGGCCTTGCGCGATTACATAAAGGGAGAAGAAAAGGAATCAAATTAAATCGGCGAATCAAGTTTTTCGTGTGTCTGATAGAATGCGATTATTCATAGACTGCAGATGCGACATGCCACAAATCCGCACCCCTTAAATACCCGGCGTCGAGTGCTGTTGTAAATTCTTTCGTCAATGGACGCTCTGGCAGTACCCAGCCAATTCCAGACAGCGGGGATTCGGGAAACTCAACGTTCTCGCGTGTGCAAATGCAGACCGAATCTCTGCTTCCAGCAAATTTGAAGAGATGACTTATTCACACCCGATGATCGTATCGGTCGAAAGGGGGCGCTTGGCTCATTGAAAGCGATTGCAATGAGTGTGGAGGAATCAATATTTATTCGTCGCGGTCCCCAAGAAATCGTTACACAGCACCGGGCCGCTGCACACTTGACTTGAATACCGACAGTGGCGACTTTGCAGGAATGTATGCTCCGCGCTTTCGCAACTCTTCCAAGCGTTCGTCGTTTGACAGATTTTTTTCTGCTATTGGTCGTATTTCAGCAACAGGTTTTCCGCGGTAGGAAATCGTTACGATCTTGCCGGACCGAACCAGTTTGAGAACCTCCGAAAATTTGGTTTTTGTTTCAAATGTCGAATATATGATGTTCATAAATCAATATTTTACTTGTCAGACTAGTTGTTCCCTCTGTGACTCCATTCCCGATTTTTTGCAGATCAGTTATCGCGAGGTGGACCGAGTCAAGCGCCAGTTTGTCGAAGAGGGCCTTCACATTGCGCTAGGCTGATGCCAGGGTTCTGATTCGATGAGGTTCAGTGCCCTTTGATTTTCATGTGGCAGGTCGGCTAAATTACCGAAACCAATCATTCACGGTTTATCGCAAACATTGTGTGACCGAATTGGTTTCGGCGCAACACCACCACCAATAACAACGAAAGCGAATCGCTTGGAGAGTGTCAGGAATCGCGGAAATAATTTGGAGGAAGCTCCAATTATTTCAGCTTGGTTTCCTTGTAGATGACGTGTTTTCCGGCGACGGGATCGTACTTGCGCAACTCAATCTTCTTTTCCGTGTTGCGCCTGTTTTTGGATGTCGTGTAGAAATGGCCGGTTCCAGCGCTTGATTCGAGCTTGATTTTCTCGCGCATGATTCTAACTCACAGAATGGTTTATACCTTGACGCCATCCGCGCGCAGGTCGGCGAGCACGCTATCGATGCCGTTCTTGTCGATTGTGCGAATCGCTTTTTGGGTCACACGAAGCTTGGCCCAGCGATTTTCACTTTCGACCCAAAACCGTTTATAGTGCAGATTGGACTGATAGCGGCGCTTGGTTTTGTTGTGCGCATGCGACACGTTGTGCCCGCTAACTGTCTTCTTTCCGGTTACCTGACAGACCCTTGGCATGTTTAGAGAACCCGAATATTGATATTTGTTAACAAAGGCGCACATTCTATACTATTGACCTGAACAAATCAAAGTCAGTTTCGCCTCTGGCGGTAGAAAAATGAATAAAAACTCCTTAAACGGAAAGCGAATTCTGCTCGGAATTACCGGCGGGATCGCCGCGTATCGTTCGGCAGAACTGGTTCGGCGACTGCGTGACGTTGATGCAGACGTACGCGTTGTCATGACGAAGAATGCCCAGGAATTTGTTTCCGGGCTGACTATGCAGGCTGTCAGCGGCAACCCGGTCCGAAGTGAAATTTTCGATGCAGACGCTGAAGCCGGAATGAGTCACATTGAACTCGCCCGCTGGGCCGATGCGATTGTTGTTGCACCGGCAACGGCCGGGTTTATCGCGAGACTGACGCACGGATTTGCCGATGACTTGCTGACAACGATATGTCTGGCAACAGATGCGCATATAGCGATCGCACCGGCCATGAACCGGATAATGTGGTCGAATGAAGCAACCCAGGACAATGTCAGTCAGCTGACGCGGCGCGGCGTTGTTATCATGGGTCCCGATTCGGGAGACCAGGCCTGCGGGGAAGTCGGCCCGGGTCGCATGTTGCAGCCTGAACAGATCATTGAACAGTTGAACGACCTGTTTGGTACGTCGCTGCTGGCCGGTGTGCGTGTTTTGGTTACTGCAGGTTCAACCTGGGAGGCGATTGACCCGGTGCGCGGGATTACAAACTTGAGTTCCGGGAAAATGGGCTATGCGATTGCCGAAGCCGCGGTCCGGGCAGGATCAAATGTAACACTTGTCACCGGACCCGCGACACAACCGCTTCCGGATTCGGTCGAAAAAGTGGTTCGGGTTACCAGCGCCCGGGATATGCTCGCTGCGGTAATGGAGCACATCAGTGATCAGGATATATTTGTTTCCGTCGCAGCCGTAGCGGACTGGCGCCCGGCGCGAGAGTCCAGGAACAAAATGAAAAAACAAAACGAAGAAGTGCTCAAAATGGAGTTCGTGCGAAATCCGGACATTCTGACCGAAGTAAAGAAAAACAATCCCGGGATCCTGGCTGTCGGCTTTGCCGCTGAAACGGACAATCTTGTCTCCGAAGCCAGGAAAAAATTATTGTCGAAGCGTGCGGACCTGATTGCCGCGAATTCTGTAAGCGGAGATTCAAATGCGCTCGGGTCTGATACCAATACGCTCCAGTTGATTGACCGAAGCGGCGTGACCACACTCGGTCCGGCGCTGAAAACCACCATTGCAGAACAGCTGATTGAGCAAATCTCGGAAAGATTCCGTGAAACAGGTACGTTACAAAGTTCTCGATAACAGAATCGGGCAATCAATACCGCTGCCTGAATATTCAACCGAAGGCGCGGCAGGTCTGGACTTAAGAGCCTGCATCGATTCTGACCTGGAGTTGAATCCCTCTGCGTGTGAGCTGATCCCGACAGGGATTGCGATTGATATTCGAGACCCGCAAGTGGCGGCGGTTCTGCTGCCCCGATCCGGGCTGGGTCACAAGCACGGGATTGTACTTGGCAACCTGGTCGGACTGATTGATTCGGACTATCAGGGCCAGGTTTTTGTCTCATGCTGGAATCGCGGAACGCAAACGTTTACGGTTCGACCCGGAGACCGAATCGCGCAGATGGTGTTCGTTCCGGTCATTCGGCCAAGTCTGGTCGAAGTTGAAGAATTTGAGGCGAGTGCGCGGGCAGAAGGTGGTTTTGGGCATACGGGAGTTGGTTGACTCCATCCGGGTGAGTTTGAAATTTACACGATCAAATGATGCGGCCTCGCAAAAAGGAACCGCAGGCGGGCAGTGCGATAATTCATTGGCTCTTCTTGCGCAGTGAGAGATCAGCTTTTTTCTAGACATGAAATTAACCAAACAACAGTTCAGGGATGCCGAGCGCAAGATCGTATCCCTCATCGGAATGTCAGGTTGCGGCAAGACAGTGCTCGCGCGCAAATTGCCGTCCACAGAGTGGTTTCACTATTCGGCTGACTATCGCATCGGCACCCGGTACCTGGATGAGCCGATTATTGACAACATTAAAGAAAAGGCCATGCAGATACCATTCCTGCGGGACCTGTTGCGCAGTGATTCAATTCGCGTCAAGAGCGCAATGACGTTTGACAATCTGGACCTGCTGTCAAAGTTCGTCGGCATGCTGGGTGACGAGCAACAGGGCGGGTTGAATCTGGAAGAATTCAAGCGGCGACAGGAACTGCATCGCGAGGCTGAAATCAGGTCCATGTATGACGTCACGGAGTTCGTCCAAAAAGCCAAATCCATTTACGGATACGATCACTTCGTCAATGACACGAGCGGAAGTTTGTGCGAGTTGGATGACGAGAAGGTACTCGAAGCGCTTGCTCGCCAGACACTTATCCTTTTTATTGATGTCAGCCAGGAATTTGAATCGGAAATCATCAATCGGCAGGTGCAATACCCGAAACCGCTCTATTACGAATCTCAATTTCTTGACAGTAAGCTGGCCGATTACCTGGAAACAGAAGAATTGAAAGGCGTTGATGAAATTGATCCCAGCCAGTTCGTACAATGGATTTTTCCAGATCTTGTTGCTTTCAGAAGGCCCAAATACGAACGCATCGCAGCCAGATATGGTTACACCATTTCGGCTGAGGAGACCACACATGTTCGCGACGAAAAGGATTTCATCGATCTCGTCTGTGAAGTTTTGCCTGATTGAGACAGAACGCGGCTGAAATCTTGGGCTGATTCAATGCCTCTGGTACATCACAGAAATCTCGCTTCGTGGGACCGACTTCAGGGCGAGGGAATCAAGATAGCAAGTCCGGCGGAAGCTCGCGATTCTGGCCTGCCTGAACTTCATATCGGGTTTCTCAATATGATGCCGGACCGCGCGCTGAAAGCGACTGAAAGACAATTTATAAGGCTCCTTGCATCAGGCGCCGACCAAATATCGATCTATGTTCATCCCTTCACCATCGAGGGGTTGCCCAGGCAAACAGAATATCTGGACTATGTTTCAGAGTTTTACGACTCGTTTAAACAAACCAGGCACCAATACCTGGACGGCCTGGTATTGACGGGAGCAAACCCGGGTACTTCGCAGCTGGAAGCCGAAGCTTACTGGCCGCACTTCGAGGAAGTGATCTATTGGGCGAATTTGAATGTGTCGAGCGTATTCTGTTCGTGCCTGGCGACTCACGGGATATTGAAAATTTTTCACAATATTGAGCGAATCCGGTGCAAACCGGATAAACGTTGGGGGGTATACAAGCATCAGATCACCCAGGAACAACATCCATTGATGGATGGGATGCCTGTCTACTTCGACGCACCCCGGTCACATGTTTTCGAAATGACCTCTGCACAGGTGGAGCCGCATGGAGTTCGGATACTGGCATTCAGCGAGGAAGCGGACTTTCACATCGCAGTCAGTGAAGACGGTTTCAAATGGGTGTTCTCGCAGGGACATCCCGAATACGACGCGGTGAGTCTGCTCAAGGAATACAAGCGTGAAATTGATCTCTACGAGAAGTCGGAGCGAATTGAATACCCCGATTTCCCGGCAAACTACCTGCCGGAGTCAGCCAGGAACATACTGCAGCAATACAGAACTGATCTCCATAATGCGATGGAACAGAAACAGCCTTCGCCTGAATTCCCGGAATCAGCGATTCTGCCGCTGATCAACAACACCTGGAGCGAGCATGGCAGGATCCTGTTCAGAAACTGGCTTGGAATGATGGTTGATCGAAATGGTCAGTTCGGAACAGGAACATTGCGCGGAAACAGCAAGACAGCCTGATTGAGTTCAGGCGCCGATGTCCGACAGGATCGCGTCCTGTTGGCCTTTTGAAATTTCATCTTTCCGTTGCGCAATATAGCGTTCAAGTTCTTCGGCGGTCGACTCATCGAGTGACGGTGCCTGGTATTCGTTCAACAACGACTTCCATATCCGGTTTGCCCGCTGAGCGGTGTGTTGAGCGCCGTCATCCCGCCAGGTTTCAAAATTTCTCCAGTCCGACAAAAGCGGTTCGTAGAAGACATCTTCGTATCTTTCCATCGTATGGGATGATCCAAAGAAATGTCCGCCCGGCGGAACCTCAGCAATGGCCTCTACTGCGAGTGTGTCGCGGTTGACGGGAATTGGCTTCAGGGATTCGGAGATCAGTTGCAGAATTTCAGCGTCGATGATGAGTTTTTCGAACGAAGCGACAAGACCGCCTTCCAGCCAGCCGCCGCCGTGCAACAGAAGGTTGGTGTGAGCCATCACCGCGGCCCAGACTGACATGCAGGTCTCGTAGGTCGCTTGTTCGTCCGGCGCATTTGAGGCATTGGAACCGCTGGCGCGAAACGGCAGTGAATAGCGTCGGGCGAGCTGGGCGCTGGCGAGCGTGGTACGAACGTATTCGGGCGTGCCGAATGCCGGTGCCCCTGTTTTCATGTCCACATTGCTCGAAAAACTTCCATAAACGTTCGGTGAACCTTGGCGAACAATTTGTGACAGGGCAATACAAGCCAACGCTTCGGCGTTTTGCTGAACCAGTGCGCCAGCCATGGTGGTTGGCGCCATCGCGCCGAGCAGCGTAAACGGTGTGACCAAAACAGCCTGATTCATCATTGAGAACTCAATCAGCGCATCTGACATGGTGTCATCGACTTGCCTGGGAGAGTTGACATTGATGTTTCCCATGGTCAACACTTCCGATGGTATCTCTTCAAGACTCACTTCATGTACGATCGCCAGCATATTCAAGGCATCGCGAGCTCGATAGCGACCCAGCATGCTTGCCACCCAGATTTTGTCGTGACAGGTAATGGCTGCCATGTACTTGTCGAGGTGCCGGGAATCAGCAGGCAGGTCTTGCGGCTCAAACGAATTTGCACCACCGAGATGAAAGATTTCCAGTTCGTGAACAATTTTGAAGAAGTTCCTCAGATCTTCAATCGTTCCACTTCGTCGGCCATTGTCCAGGTCCGAGACGAAGGATGGACCGCCGACGGTTGCAAAGTTTATGTTTCCGCCACCCATTTCGATCGAACGCTGGGGGTTGCGGGCCTTGATCCTGAAATTCGACGGGGCATGGGAAATCAACTCTTCGACCAGGGCCGGATCGAACCTGACAATCTGCCGCGAGTTGTCGACCATCGCACCAGCTGTACGAAACAAGTTACGCGCGGTTGCACTCAGAAACTTGATTCCCGCATCGCGCAGCACTTCCAGCGATGCCTGATGGATCGCTTCGATCTGATCTGCGGAGAGAATCTCCAGCGGCGGATAGGGATTTACGACTCTGTTCCAGTCAAGTCTTGGAACTGACTTGGTGTCGCGCGCTTTTCGGCGACTGGAAACTCGTCGTTTGGATGCCATGGGCGGTCGGCTTATTCGGGTCGAAATGTGCCGTTCAAGATGCTGCTGTACAAATCCAGGTTGATATTGCCTCCCGAGGCAATGACTCCGGCGCGCTTTCCGGAAACTTCCGATTTATCCTTGATCAGTGCCGCCAGACTGGTTGCACCGGCACCTTCAATCACGTGATGGGTATCGGTGAAGTAAATACGCATCGCATCGACGATTTCCGTCTCCGTCACCCGTACGAATCTGGAAACATGTTGTCGCATGACATCGAGCGCCTGCTGATTCGGTACCCGTACCGCTACACCGTCAGCAATCGTATTTGCAGAATCCGTTGTAACGACCCGACCTTGTTCGAACGAAAGCGCATACGCCGGTGCACGGTCTGCCACCACACCGACAATTGCAGTGTTGAGGCCCAAAGCCTCGCGTACTGCGACCATCGCGCAGATTTCTGAGCCCAGTCCGACCGGAACATACAGGATGTCGAGATCAGGAATTTTTGTTAGAATTTCCATCCCGCAGGTTGCAACGCCAACCACCAGTTTGCGATCAAATGACGGAACAAAATGGAGGTTGAGTTCCTCACTTTGCTGATGCGTATATTCGTGTGCTTCGGTAAAGTCGCGCCCATATTCAACAAGATTCGCACCGAAAGCACGCATTGAAGCATTTTTCGCGGCACTGTTGCCTTTGGGGACCACAACCGTTGCTTTTTTGCCGAATAGATTTGCGGCGAATGCAACAGATTGCCCGTGATTTCCACGGGTCGCACAAATGACGTGGTCGGAATCAAGGTTTGCCAGGTAATTGATGCCACCCCGAATTTTGAACGATCCGATCGGTGTGGTGTTTTCGTGTTTGACCCACACTTCGGTTTCACACCTCTCACTTAACAGCGGCCAACAGTATTGCGGCGTAGGTGAGACGTATGGGGCGATCAGTGCGGCAGCGGCTTCAATTTCGCTGAGTGATGGCAAGTTCATTCTGAAGAACCGAGAATCGTGGACCGGGAAAAACTGGGGTGGACGATGGGACTTGAACCCACGACGACTGGAACCACAATCCAGGGCTCTACCAACTGAGCTACGCCCACCACAAATTTTTTAGGTTCGGCTTCAAATTCATGCTTGTTACAGACACTCCTCTGAAGCCGAAAAAAAGCACGCCTGACAGGACTCGAACCTGTAACCTACGGCTTAGCGTACCACTACAATTTTCATTGCCTGATCGAATAAATAACCAGTTTGTAGTCTGGACTATATCTTCACCATTTCAGGTGGGGCACGTATAGTCTCTACGGATCCCGCATTATGATCACAGTCAGCGGTTTCCTCGGTATTGCCATCACCACGACGTGTTAAGGTTTCACCGATACAGTGCCCTCCACTTAACAGGTTTCACAATTCCCTGAAAAGGCTCCTGTCGAAGGCCGTTGCTCTGTCCAGTTGAGCTACAGGCGCATATTGCACTGGTCGGGGTAGAGGGATTTGAACCCCCGACTCCCTGCTCCCAAAGCAGGTGCGCTACCAGACTGCGCCATACCCCGCTTGTCTTGTCGAGATTTGAACCACGCAGCAATGAAGAATGTCAGCCCCGACAATGCCGCTGAATTATATAGGAGTTAGTGAATCGCTGACAGCAGCTATAGAGCAACCCGGATCTGCAATCGGAAGCCGACATCATTGAGAAGAAATTTCGAAAAATCAACTCGGAAGAAATTGCAGGCTGCTGATTTAAAGTGTTTCCCTATAAAACGAGAGGCTCTGAGCAATCCCAGAGCCAATCGCCGACCGGGTACTTCCCCCAATCCAATATTTCTAGTAACTACTCGGACGGGTAAT
Source organism: Arenicellales bacterium (assembly GCA_965202615.1). Taxonomy (GTDB): domain Bacteria; phylum Pseudomonadota; class Gammaproteobacteria; order Arenicellales; family JAJDZL01; genus JAJDZL01. The sequence goes on along the minus strand of OZ241837.1, from coordinate 169,981 downwards.
TTTACTCGCCTTTCAGGTGTGGAGCCTGAATCGTCAGAAGTATGGATTTAATCGGCACTTGCGACCGTCACCGTCACCAGCGAAGGTTTTAATGAGCGCTTGACATTTGCGATCTAATCGCCTATTCTTACAGGTAGTGAGCAAATGACAGGAGCAACCGATGGGCAAAGCCTATCTTGGGTCCAAAGCAACCGCAGGTCTGTGCCAGCCATTGATCGGCATGATGCCCCCACATAATGTATATCTCGAAACGCATTTGGGCGGTGGCTCCATTCTCAAGCGCAAGCCTCCGGCGCTGCATAACATCGGCATTGATCTGGATGCGGCCGCCATTGCGGATTTCTCCTGCGACTATCCGGTTGAACTGATTCATGGCTGCTGCCATGAATATCTGAGCGGCCATGAATTTGACAAGGATGTGCTGGTTTATGCCGACCCGCCGTATCTGAAAAGCACCCGCAAGGCGCCTGAGCGGTATCGGTACCGCTACGATTACGAGGAAGCGGACCATGTGGAGTTGCTTGAGATCTTGAAGTCGCTGCCGTGCCAGGTGATGGTGTCGGGCTATCGTTCTGCTTTGTATGATGAGTTGTTGTCGAATTGGCGCCGTCTTGAGGTTCAGGTGATGAATCAGGCGGGGGTGGTGACTGAGGTGGTGTGGTACAACTTTGACATAGACCGGCTGCACTGGTCGCGTCATGCCGGGGACAATCCGAATCACCGTCAGAATATTAAGCGCAAGGCGCAGAACTGGGCGCGGCGCTATCAGGCGATGGGGCGTGCCGAGCGCGTGGCGGTGCTTGGTGCCATCATGTCGGTTGAGGCGGAGCGATGAGCACGCCGGCGTCGATACAGAAGAATCTGTCTGAGCTGCAGGCTCAGTTTGAGCAGCTCAAGGACGCTGGCGAGTTCAATGACAAGACGCTGCAGCTGTTTCAGTCGCTCATGTTGCTGCTCACCACAGTGGTGATGCTGCTGGTTGAAAAGAAAACCCCGAAAAGCTCAGCCAACTCCGGGCTGCCGAGCTCCAAGTCGCCCGAGGACGATACGGCAAAATCGAGCGCCGGTTCCAAGGGCAAGGGACGCAAACACCCGCACAGCGAATGCGACAACACACAAACCAAGTCGACCAGCGAGGTCTCTGAGGTGGAGCACTGTGGCAACTGCGGTAAGGATTTAACCAGCGTGAAGCCGCTTGGTCATGAGCGCCGCACTCTGGTTGACATTGTGTTCCTCACCGAAGAACATCATATCGATGCTGAAATCAAGCGCTGTCCGGCCTGCGAGCGCATCACCCGCGGCACTTTTCCGGACACCATGCCGGGTCGCCTGCAATATGGCGCTGGCATCGTGGCTTATGCGGTTCATTTGCTGATCTCGCAGATGATTGCGGTCAGGCGTACCGCACAGTTGCTCAAGGTGATGACCGGGCGGCTGATCTCAGAGTCCACCTTGATGGCCTGGGTGATGCGGGTTCATCTGGCGCTGGCCGAATGGGAAGCGGCTGCGACCGAGCAGTTGCTGCAAATGCCGGTGATGCATGCGGATGAGACCTCGATTCGCATCAACAAGAAAAACCACTGGCTGCACAGTTATTCATCCGGCAACCTGATTGTGAAGTTTTGCCATCCCAAACGCGGCACCGAGGCGATGGACGAGATCAACATCCTCCCGCGCTACGGTGCCGGGCGCAGCAAAGATGAAGATGAAGACGACGATGATAAAAAACCCGTGCTGGTCCATGACCGCTGGGCGAGTTATTTCAATTACAAGAAGTGTGCGCATGCATTATGCGGCAGCCACTTGCTGCGCGATCTGCAGTTTGTCGTTGATGCGCATGGTCATAGCTGGGCAGACAGAATGCAAAAGCTGCTCCTGAAAACGAACCGCGAAGTGGCTGCAACGGAACAGAAGAAACTCACCGATGAGCGTTGCAAAGCAGTGCGCAAGCAGTACCGGACGATTTTGACGCAAGGTAAAAAGGAGTTGCCGGAGTTGCCGGAGCGGACAGGAAAGCGCGGCCGTACACCGAAGACCAATGCACACAATCTGCTGGAGGCTTTCGAGACCTACGAAACTGAGATCCTTCGCTTTACCAAAAACGCTGCTTGTCCTATGAGCAATAATCTCGCGGAAAGGTCAATCAGGGGTTCGAAAATCAAGCAAAAAGTCAGTGGCACGTTCCGCTCACCCGAATATGCCGCCGCTTATTGCCGCATCTCAAGCTATCTGCAATCAATGAGCCTGATGGGCTACAACCCGTTAACTGCCATTCAAATCGCACTACAAAACAAAGCCGCAGACATCCTCACTGACAGCGAATAAAATGCACTCTAACTGCCGGACCGATTACTCAAACCGTCCGAGTAGTTACTATTTCTATTGTATTTCAATATTGGTGATCTGACTGGTACAACACAAATGAGACAATCAGGAAACCAATAAAGTTCGATTTAAACGTTAATTGTAGTGCGGGATTTATGCACTAAAGTTGACCATGTTGTCGCAAACCATGCTCAATCGTCTCTAGTATTGTTCGGGCTTTGTATACCACCCCCAAATCAATCATTTGTTTCGTTTTGACGACAGGCACGCGGCTGTTGGGAATCCCAGCAAACTCAATTGTTCCATCTTCAAGTCGACACAACACAGCGGCTAATATGCCCAAGAATACAACGCGTTCATCACCCAAAACTGCACCAGACAGCTTTTCCACGAACCGACGTTGTATTTGAAGATCGGGCTCTCACTATTCCCCTAAAAACTTTTAATATCAAGCGTCTACGCATCTTCATTGGGAAACGCTCACCTTCATCACGGTCAACCTTTGCTTATGATTTTTTGACAGATTGGTGAATGTGAGTTCTACATCAAAGGGTCTTCGGTGTACAGTGAGTTCACACTCGACAAGGTTGTCATTTATACCAATTGCTTCGTGAACTAAAGCCAGTCGATTCCGGTGGTTTAGTTCTGTTACAAGATTTATTGAACGCTCATCGTGCACTCTCAACTCTACAATTGACTACACGTTCTCCTCCAAGGAGGTGTCAGTCCGCGGAGCGTGTCGAAAACTAGTCATTCGAATACAAACCCCTTGATTGATTAGTGGGTTTTAAAATTGTTGTAACGAGTGTCTAGAGCTACGGCGGTGTAAATTTCCAGGAGGCATTGCCGGGTCGGGTCGGGCTCCTCGACAAACCTAAATTCCATCCCGCGAATCCGGTCCTTTGCCGCATCAAATGCAGCGAGGAATTCAGAATCTTTCATTAATCCCTTCCTGCTATCCGGTCCAGCCTTGTAACTAGCCTCAACCCTGCCGGTGGCTTCCCGTGCGAGTTGAAATGCAAAAACAGCCGTGTTTTCCTTTGCCCCTGGATTGCAGTGCCCGCCGTATCTACGGCGAATTCTCCTCGACCGACCAACATAAAGATGACAATTGCCGGGCTCCGAGAACAAGTACACGCCTTGTTCGGGAACCGGACTAATGAACCGACCGTGTCGTACGGGGGCCATGGCCATGAGTCGCTCGAACCGTGGTTGAAGATCTTCAATTAACGCTGCGAAATTCGAATTCATTCATTCCTCCTCTGGACCCGATTTGCTTCCGAAGTGGAAGCAAGATGATTTCCCAATGAATTCAGAAAGCGTTTCCCATGCCTTCAGCGCCATGGCGGAGGCAGAATCATTCTGCATGCATTGGGCGAACGATTGATTCGAACAACCTTGGCGCGATGTTTACTAGTTTACAAGGTTCTCGTAGAAATTAGAATATGTTCTTGATGATTAAGGTGCGATGATGACAGAACCTTTATCTTCAAGTGAATCGCTGAGCAATGTGTTGATCCGCCGAACATAGTCGGCGGGGTCTTCAAGTGCAGAGCCTTCACTCAACGCCGCCTGATCGAACAGTACATGCGCCCAGTCATCGAAATTGTCATCGGAATCAACCAGTTTTTTGATGATCTGATGATCCGGATTGATTTCCATAATTGGCGGAACATCATACGAAGCCTGACCGCTGGCTTTGAGGATTCGCTTCATGTTGGCGCTCAGTCCATAGTCACTTGCGACCAGGCATGCCGGAGAATCAGTCAATCGAGACGTGACTCTGACGTCGGTTATTCGACCGCTCAGTGCTTCTTTCAGCTTGCCGACCAGTGCGTCCACTTTCTCGTCAGGTTTATCCTCGGTTTTTTCCTCAGATTCCAGCCAGTCCAGCGACAAATCACCTTTGGCGATAGACTTTAACTGCTTTTCTCCAAATTCCGTAAGGTGCATGACCACCCATTCATCGATTGGATCACTCAGCAGAAGCACTTCGATATCGTGCTTCTTGAAAACTTCCAGATGCGGTGAACCCTTGGCCGATGCATGGCTGTCAGCGGTGATGTAGTAGATCGCATCCTGCTTTTCAGGCATCCGGTCAACGTACTGCTGCAGGGATTCAGTCTGCTCTTCGCCTTCACTCTTGGTGGTTGCAAATCGCAAGAGTTCGGCAATGGTTTTTCGGTTGTCCGAATCTTCCGTGATTCCTTCCTTGAACGCCCGCCCGAACTCTTTCCAGAAGGTTTGGAACTTTTCGTCGTCCTTGTTGGCGATACGCTTGAGTTCACCAAGAATTTTCCTGACCACACCCGCGCGAATCCTTTCGACTTGCTTGTTTTTTTGCAGAAACTCGCGCGATACGTTGAGCGGCAGGTCATCCGAATCGATGACGCCGCGTACAAACCGCAGGTAGCCCGGCATCAGGTTCTTGGTGTCGTCTGCAATAAAAACGCGCCGCACGTACAGCTTGATTCCCTGTCGGCGTTCAGCGTCCCACAGGTCATAAGGGGCCCGCGAAGGTATGAATAGCAGCGCCGAATATTCAAGCCGGCCTTCGACCCGGTTGTGCAGTCGAATCAGCGGCGCTTCAAGGTCGTAGGATAGAGACTTGTAGAAATTTTCGTATTCTTCGTCGGTAATGTCCTTACGCGCCCGCGTCCAAAGTGCCGAACCGTCATTCACGAGTTCCCATTCCTCTTCTTTCTTTGCAGTCGGCGCAGCCCTCAGTCGAATCGGCACGGAGATGTGATCTGCATATTTCTTGATGACTTCTGAGACTTTCTGGACATCCAGAAACTCTTTTGCATCCTTGCGCAATGTAACAGTGATTTCGGTTCCGGGAACTTCGATGTCCTCGTCATCGATCGTGTAACCACTCACGCCGTCTGATTCCCAAACGACTCCCTGATTTTTTTTCGTACCGGCTTTGCGTGATTTCAGCACGACATTTTCCGCGACCATGAAGACAGAGTAAAAACCCACGCCAAACTGGCCGATCAGGTTAGCGTCTTCAGACTGCTCCCCGGTCAGCGCTTCCACGAATCGCTTGGTACCGGAACGGGCGATAGTGCCGATGTTTTCTGCGACTTCATCTCGCGTCATCCCAATTCCGTTGTCCCGGATGGTGATGGTCCTGCCGCGTTTGGCAACTTCCAGTTCAACCGCTGGCGTGTGCTCGGTTTCGAGCATGTCCGGATTGGTGAGAGATTCGAATCGAAGGCGTCCACAGGCATCCGAAGCGTTAGAGATCAGTTCTCTGAGAAACACTTCCCTTTCCGAATAAAGGGAATGGATGACAAGATTCAGCAGTTGTTGCACTTCGGCTTGAAAATCAATTTTTTCCGCGATCATTTCTTCCGACATCCGGCTACTCCAGTCTTCAAATTAGTGGTTTATAGTATTTGGCAAATATAGTTAGTGTGTAATTGAAAAATTTCAAGCGGTTTGCATCGCAGCGTATCGGATGCTTCATACCGTTTGTAAAGAATAGACCCTTTATTATGCCAACTGCATTGCGAAAAACCCATGTCGGATTAATCACAAATGCCCGGTTCATCTGCGGACACTTGAGCTCGAGCGCGCTGGAGCCCCAGTCCGATCACCACCAAGTGCTGTTTCCCAAAAAGTCGAGTGAGCGAAATGACTGACTTGATCGGCAAATCGATAAAGCGGGTTGAGGACGAGCGGTTGCTGACCGGTGAAGGCACCTTTACGGATGATCTGCGTTTCGACGGTGAATTGTTTGCATGTTTCGTTCGAAGCCCGTATGCTCATGCCCGCATCCATTCGGTTGATGCTTCAATTGCGACACGAATGCCGGGCGTCAGGTTCGTTGCAAACGGCGAGACATTGGTCAAGGCCGGTCTGCAAGCTGTCGATTCCCTGACGCGAGACCCGAGATATCCGATTTGCAACAAAGATGGCAGTGCGCTTCCCGATGTCCGTCGATGGCCGCTTGCCCGAGGCAAAGTGCGTGTGGTTGGTGAAGCGGTTGCCGTGGTGGTCGCCGACAGTGTTGAGGCGGCGCGTGATGCTGCGGAGTCAGTTTCGGTTGACTATGAGCCGATAGAGGCGGTTGTCGATGTTGATCTCGCGCAGTCGCCGGAGTCGGCGCTTGTTTGGGAAGAACTTGACAGCAATGTGTGTGTGGATTGCGAAGACGGTGACGCGTCTGCAGTTGACGCGGCATTTGCCGAAGCACACAAAGTCGTGTCGATCACCCTGGAGTATCCAAGGCACATCGTGGCATTTATGGAGCCGCGCGCGGTGATCGCACGCTACGACGAAGACACTGAACGGTATGAACTCACGTGCGGCAGCCAGGCCGCCCACTGGCACCAGGTCGGCATTGCCGAAATTCTCAATGTGCCGGCCGACCAGGTCAGGGTCATTTCACCGGACACCGGCGGTGGTTTTGGCGCCCGGGCGACACCCTATCCGGAGTTTGCCGTCGTTGCATGGCTCGCACAGCAAACCGGATCAGTCGTGCGATGTACGTTGGACCGGTCCGAGAGCTTCCTGACTGACTCGCAATCGCGGGACCATCAGCCGACTGTTGAACTCGCAGTCGATGAGCTCGGCACAATGACTGCGCTTCGTCTATCGAGCATTTGGCGCCTCGGCGCCTATCTCAACCCTCGAAGTGTCTGGCTTTATGCGTTGTACCTGCAGCTCGTCAGATGCGGGTTGTATCGGATTCCGGTCAGCTACTGCCAGATGAAGGGAGTGTTTACCAATACGGCAAACATTGGCGCTTTTCGTGGCGTTGCCCGTGCTGAAGCCTGCTATGCGCTGGAACGGGTGGTGGACAAAGCTGCCCATGAAATCGGGATTGATCCGATAACGTTCCGAAACATGAATACGATCCAGCCACACGAGATGCCCTGGACTGCATCGAGTGGGGCACAGTATTCTGCAGGCGACTTTCCGGCAAACTTTCAAATGCTGCTTGAGCACATTGACTGGATGGCATATGAGCAGCGACGAGAGGCGTCAGCACAAGACGGGGTGTACCGCGGATTGGGATTCGCGACCTATGTCGACAGCGTCGGCGGCACACCGAGTGAGTTTGCGGAGATTTCGGTCGATGGAGAATTTGTCGAGTTGAGAGTCGGTACTAAATCAATTGGCGTTGGACACGAAACTGTCTTTGCACAATTGGTGGCAAGCCGCTTGCAAGTCCCGATGGAACGAATCCGGTTTGTTGACGGCGACACCGATCGCGTACAAAAGGGCAATGGAACGCACGCGTCGCGGTCGCTTCGTATCGGTGGTTCAGCAATTCACTTCAGTGCGGAGAAAGTGCTCAAAAAAGCAAGTGAATTCGCGGCGGATCACCTGGAAGTCTCACCAAACGATCTCGAATACGATTCAGGTGTATTTAGCGTCTCTGGGACAGACAAGCAAATCGGGTTGTTCGATGTCGCGAAACTAATCAGGAAAGATTCCGCAGACGAGCTGATTGCCGCACATGAGCATGTCACCCAGGGACATATGTTTGCCAGTGGATGCCAGGCGTGCGAAGTGGAGATCGATGCCGAAACCGGCGAGGTTAGAATCGCTCGACTCTTGACGGTTAGTGATCCTGGCAAAATTTACAATCCAATGGTTGTCGAGGGTCAGGTACACGGCGCAATTGCGCATGGAATCGGACACGCGGTGTTGGAAAAGGCACAATACGACAATCTGACCGGACAACTGATCAGTGGAAGTTTTATGGATTACACTTTGCCGCGGGCAGATGACCTGCCAATGTTTGAAACCTATTGGAACCCAGTCGAAACGGACGAAAACCCGCTCGGCGCAAAAGGTGTCGGGGAGTTGGGGATAACCGGGTCGCCTGCAGCAATCATGAATGCGATCACTGACGCGCTGCGACCACTGGGAATCACGGACATTCAAATGCCGGCGACGTCAGAGAGTCTCTGGCGTTTGATTCGAAAATCGGCCTGATTCGCGAACCACGGTCAAGTTCAATCGATATTCTTGATTTCGGAATTTCTCGGACAAAAACCCGCGCAGTCAAGAAGAGTTTACGCGATTGAATTTACATCAGTGGCATTCCAAACAATGTGCCGTGAAATTTCGCAAGCAACCCGGCGACAACAACCCCGGACACGATTGCCGCGACATCCATCGCCCACCGGGGAGCCTTGTCCTGGGAGGGCTGTTTGCCTCGCAAGACAGCGCTTGCGGTTGCAACTACAGAAAAAGCGCCTAACGTCCCAAACAGCACAATCGACCGTAAATCGCCGTTTGCTGTAAGGTGCGCGAGTGCCCACAAAAATAATCCTGCCAGCATGGGGTGGTGTACAAATGCCCGGATGTGTGTTGGCATGTTTGCTGCCGCGAAGAGAATCACTGCGATAGGCACCAATCCAAACGCCAGCGAACGCCCCCAGATCAAAGGCTGATAGACAGGCTGAAATTCAGCCCTGGAAAAACCCCAAATGATCAGCGCCAAGCCGACGAATGAAGCCGCTGCGAATATCGCTCGATATTTTTTCTCACCGAGGCTTGCAATCAGTGCCGTACGCAACGGCGGAACGCTGGGAATTAGATGCAGGCCGACAAATAGAGTCAGCCCGGTGATCAGAACATTCATCAGAACATACCTTGAGTCGTGTCAAATTAAGGGATTTGGTTTGACAGGTGAAATATTAGCCCAAATTCTTCGATTCATTGGAAGTATTTTGGTTCGGGTTTTTCAGATTGGCACGTTTTTCAGCGAGGTTGAAAGCTGGTAAATTGCCATAAGCGATTCTTTTGTGAATGTCGGCGATTTGATCGATTCAGTGCATTCCTTTGCGTTATGTTCGATCTCAAAAACTTTGATATTTTCAAATCCATGTCATTCTAAACACATAATACTCACTTTCTTACCCGCTGGAGAACCACCCAAGGAGTCAAATATGAAACTAGTGCGTTATGGCATGACTGGCCACGAGAAACCAGGCATTCTGGACCGGGACGGGAATATTCGAGACCTGTCGAACCATGTGCCAGATATTGACGGTTTGACACTGGCACCAGCCAGTTTGGAAAGACTTGCCAACCTGGATATTGACAGTATGAGTGCAGTCGAAGGCTCACCAAGGTTGGGTGCGCCGGTGGCGGGAATTGGAAAACTGGTATGCATTGGCCTCAATTACCGTTTGCACGCACAAGAGGCAGGGGCAAAAATCCCACAAGAGCCGATCATATTCATGAAAGCGACAACATCCATTGTTGGTCCGAATGATGGCGTGATGATACCGAGGGACAGCATAAAAACGGACTGGGAAGTGGAGCTTGCCGTTGCAATTGGAAGCGTTGCACGGTATGTCTATGAAGAAGATGCGCTGGATTATGTTGCGGGTTATTGTGTTGCCAATGATGTTTCAGAGCGCGAGTTTCAGATTGAAAGGTCGGGTCAGTGGGTCAAGGGGAAGAGTGCGGATACGTTTTGCCCGCTTGGTCCTTATCTTGTGACGCGCGATGAGGTTCCAGATCCACAGAATTTGCGATTGTGGCTGGACGTCGATGGAAAACGATACCAGGATGGGTCAACCGATGACATGATCTTCGGGGTGAAGCACCTGATCAGCTACGTCAGTCGATTCATGACATTGATGCCGGGAGATTTAATATTGACCGGTACCCCTTCAGGCGTCGGCTTTGGACTTCGCCCACCGGTTTTTCTTCAGCCCGGCAATCAAATGAAGCTGGGTGTTGAGGGGCTTGGCGAACAAACTCAGAACGTTTTCGCCTTCATGGGGTAGTGGTACCGGTTCTTTCGACAATTGAGACGTACGATCGTACGGTCGGCTCAAAGCCTTCCAGCAAAGCTTCGATCGTCAGTGCATGTCCGATCGAGACTTCCAAAATTCCCGGGATGGTTAGAAACTTGGCCAGGTTTGTCTGGTTCAGGTCGTGCCCCGCGTTGACACCGAGTTCAAATTCTTGGGCCAGTTCAGTCGTTTCCTGGTATTGGTTGAAAACAGCCTCATTTTGATCCGTTCCGTAAGTCCGTGCATACTCTTCGGTATAGAGTTCGATTCTGTCTGCGCCGGTCTTGGCCGCAGACGGAATCAATCCGGTATCGGGGTCTAAAAAGATGCTGGTCCGGATGTCGTGCTCTCTCAGGTCGGCAAGAATCGGGATCAGATTTTCACACTCGGTTATTGTGTTCCATCCGTGATCTGACGTGATCTGGTCCGGTGCATCAGGTACCAGCGTGCATTGATCGGGTTTGGCCGATTTAACGACGTCCAGAAAATCATCAGTCGGGTAGCCTTCGACGTTAAACTCAACATCAGGGTGATCCTGACAGAACTCCGCGAGTTCGAATACGTCCCGGTAAGTTGCGTGTCGCTGATCGGGTCGGGGGTGCACGGTGATGCCGTGAGTGCCGTATTTCACACAGAGTTCGGCAAAATCCAAGACCTTCGGGAAATCCATTCCTCTGGCGTTTCTGAGCAGCGCAATTTTGTTGAGGTTAATGCTTAGTTTGGTCATGTTCGGTCACTACGAAAGAATTGAATTCGCTCGATAACGGAATACACCAGCAAGTCCAGTGACAGCTCACCCGTCGTAGGTAACCGCGCCGTCATCGCGATGCCATGAGCGGACAAGATGGCGTTTCTGATCGGCATCAGGGTGATCAATGAATTCGCTTCGATAGTGAGCGATATCAATATTGTTGATGTATTGGAGGTGCCCTCTCTCAATTGGCAGTTCAAACCACAGCGAAGGGTCTTCGGAAACTTCCTTGAGCGCTAGAACCGCGTCTTCCGTTTCGCTGTCAATGGGAGTTTGCGCCACGTCGTACCCTTTCATGATCAGGCTCGGATTTGCCCGAGTCCACAAACGTCCGTCTTCATATCGAAAGACCGGAGCTTGCGCCACGATTGGCTGCCCTTCGGCGTGCTCAGCCTGTCGGTCCCAAAAAACGGGACGGTACAGGCGCTCAAGCTGGGCCGGGAATTTTTCAAGCAGTCGATTATGAATCGTGTAAAGACTGCAAAAGCGACTCAATCCACCTTCCAGCGAAGGCCTGAAACACATAAGACCCACGTAGTGAGGCAAGACAATCCCGAAAGCATTGTCGTTGTGAAACTGGAGCTCAACGCTGGTGTACGACCCGCGAACGCCATACTCATATTTGGCGCCGGTATCGCGTACGTGGTAAACCATGGTACCTTCCCATTTCTGGGCCACGTTCTGACCGATGACCTGTCCGATCGTCCAAAAGATATCAATCGCTTGTTCATTGGTCATCTCGTCGAGCGGCAGACTGTCGAGTACAACAACACCGGGCGACTCGTTCAGTCGGTGTTTCACCTCTGCCATTAGTTCCAGCGTATGCGGGATTTCAAACTGATCCGGTTGTCTCAGTACCGTAGGCAAAGGGTTGGCTTCGATGACATCAGCCATGTGCATGAATTCTTCGTGCACAACCTCGCTGACTTCAATAAGACAGTCATATGGATTGATGTCATCTTTTGTCCAGGCAAACGCACCGTTAACCTGTTGGTTTAAACGTTGAGCGCTACACTCGTGAGATAAGTCAAGGACTTGCATAATCCGTGATTGGCGATCGAATTAGTTCAATTTGCAATATCAATGAAACACTAGTTTTCAACTTGAAACAATATTGAATTTCTAATTTTAAAGCATTTGAATTACTTAGAAATATTGAGCGTCATTTAACAATGTACTTGGATTATTTACAAATTTGGGTCAATAGCGACATCGAATTACCGAAAAAAAGACGCGGACGACCACCAAAATCAAAAAAGGAGGGTCTGTTCTATAATCGCGGCTGATCACCGGCTAACCCAAAAGTGGGAAATTACTCCGTAACTTCTGGGATATTTAAACCGTAACCTACAGCCATTTCGGTCCACCCCGAAGTGCTCATGCGGGTCCCATCGCTCTGCCTGGTGCGAACCCTCGCCTAGATAGAACCATCCGGGTTCCCGCCCCTGACCGCAAACTTTGATGTTTGCGGGGCTGTCTCGGACGCTCGACGTGGGGTCGAGCCAGCCAGCTGTGCTTGATTCAACTATCCACTGACACTACTAATTTTTGTGCTTGACTTACTTGCCATAATACTGTATAAACGTCCTTAGGACGTTTATACAGTATTATGGCCAATCTCTTAAGTATTTCCAATGCAAAATCAAAAGCTTACACGCGCTGAAAACTATCTTCTCGCTGCTCTAAGAGCGACAAATTTGGCCGCGATCACTCCGTACAGGTTTTTCCGTTTGCTTGAGGCCATGTATCGAGAGGGACAAAATCTCTACCTGAGATATGACCAGTCGATGTTGGATCACTATCTCAGAGTGGTCAAAAACCTAATCAAAGCCAACCAGATCAGACGTGACAATGACTATGGTGTCCGACTCATTCGTATTCTTGATGCGCACGAGCGTTCGGCTGAAGAAATCGTTTGCCTAGCCGATCCGCTGTGCTACATATCTCACCTGTCAGCTATGCAAAGATGGGGATTGACCGACCGCTCTTCCAGGGTTCTTACCTGCACCCGTCCCGACAGGGAAACGGCAAACGCCCGATTTGCCGAAATCATGGCAGAGGATCCGGGCCCATTGCCACCTGAACGTGTTCGCCTTCGCTACATTGGGCATCCCGAGACGGTTCGCGGCCGCCGGCTGCACGTAACCGAGAGCGTAAAGGCAGGAGCATGTGTCAATATACCAGGCACCGGCGAGCGCCTGGCAACGATCGGCCAGACATTTCTCGACATGCTGCAACATTCGCGGCAGTGCGGAGGCATGTCTCATGTCCTGGACATCTATGACAAACACGCATTAGACTGGATCGAAGAGATTATAACGGCCGTTGATTCATGCAATAGCGACCCCGCCAAAATTCGCGCTGGCTACTTACTCGAGGAGCGGCTGGAAATCAAGGATGAAAGAATTGAGTCCTGGAAAAATCTGGCACAAAGAGGCGGCAGCCGAACACTGGATCCTAGCAAGAGCTACGCGCCGGTTTACTCTGAAACGTGGATGATTTCGCTCAATGTCTGAACCAAACATTAAGGTCAATTTAACTGAATGGATCGACAGCGTTAGGGCGGATCGAACGACTTACATTCAGCGTCAAATGACTGAAATCATTTTATACGCCATTGCAATAGTACCGTTTCTGGCGGACCGGTTGTATATGAAAGGCGGCGTACTGATGGGACTTAGATATGGCAGCGATCGCCAGACCAGCGATATCGATTTTTCAACTTCATCGGATTATTATCCGGATGATCGTACTGCAGATGAACTGCGCAATCTTTTGGATCCTGCGTTGCGCCGCATGGCCGTAGCACTTGGCCATGCAGATTTTGTCCTACAAGTGCAGTCGATAGAAGGGCGTCCGCACAATCTATATCCAAATGCTAATTTTCCCGCTCTGGAAATAAAAATTGGATATGCAGCCCGCGGCACGATACAGGAAGAGAGGCTCAGAGAAGGGCAAGCGAGCAATGTCGTCCAGCTCGACATTAGCTTCAAGGAAATAACGAGCCAAGTTCAGATTTTAGAATTGGCTGACGGAAAAACGCTGTCGGCTTATTCCCTGAACGATATGATCGCGGAGAAATATCGCGCAGTCCTTGAGCAAAAAAAGCGCAATCGCTATCGGCGCCAGGACGTTTATGATCTGGGTATTCTGATTCAGGTGCCTGGTTCAGATCCTGCTGAGATCGTCGAATCACTCTTTCAAAAATGTGAATCTAGGGACATATCTCCAACGCCCGACTCAATCAACGATCCGGAAATCAAAAAAAGATCTGGTTTCGAATGGCACGCGCTCGAACTCGAAATTTCGGATCTGCCGGATTTTGGTGACTGCTTTGAACGGGTGGCTGATTTTTATCGGCGATTACCCTGGCCCAACCCCTAGCATAAAATTCAAGCCTCTCAGCTCGCTACGACCACACTCTGGCCAGTTGTTCGCGTGCCTTCATGATGATGGCCGTGGTGTAAATCGCGGTGGTTTCGATTTTAGCGTTACCAAGCACTGCAGCGATTGTCGGCAACGGTACGCCTGCCTAAATGGTAGCCACACCAAAACCATGACGCAATCCTTTGACCTACGCTTGCGGCCCCTCGATATCTGGCTTGGTCATTAACTGCTTTACATGTCTCGAAACAGTTGCACGATTGAATACCCACAATCTCCGTATCGCCCCTCAAGGCCGGAGTTGCGTAGCGTGTACCGAGTACACCAGGTCAATGGCTCAAATCAGATCCTGTGGCACTGCCACTTCCCGCCACATGTACTTACGGCGTTTGAGCTTTTTAAATCGAAGCGATAGGTTGTCCAGGTCAACGTCGCAATAGCGCGCCGCCAGCGTCTCGTAACCGGTATTGGCCAAGGTCAGCGTAAAGGTCCGGATTATAGGAGTCGGATCGGTTTCTGCCACCTTGACAAACCTCTGTCGCTCGACCGCAGTCAGGTACTTGCGGCCACGCCGATCAACAAGTGAGATATGTAGCACAGCGGATAGGCCAGGCAAACGATTTCTTCAGCCGAACGCCCGGGTGCATCAAGAATGCGAATGAGTCGAGTACTATAGTCGTTGTAACGTCTGATCTGTTTGGCATTGACTAGGTTTTTGACAATCCTCTGAGGTAGTCGCTCAGCATCGGTTGGTCATGTTTCAGGTAGAGGCTTTGCCACTCTCGATACATGGCTTCAAGCAAACGGAAAAACTTGTACGGAGTGACGGCGGGCAGATTTGTCGCTCCTAGAGCCGAGACAAGAAAATTTTAGCTCTTGTAAGCCTTTGTATTTGCATTACAAAATTTAAGTGTCTATCACTGTATAAACGTCCTAAGGACGTTTATACAGTGATAGACAAATAAAGTCAAGAACAAATTTCAATAGTGCCAGTGAATAGTTGTGTCAAGCACAGTCAAACTGGCTGTCTCTGGCCAGTATCAAGCGGCCGAGGCAGTCCCGCAAACATCAAAGTTTGCGGTCAGGGGCGTAGTTTACCCCGCCCCGCTGTGTGGACAACACGGCGGGGCGGGAAACCGCATGGTTCTATTTCGGCGAGGGACCGCAGCCAGACAGAGCGATGGGACAGAGGGAATTTTGAGATCAATAACCCGTTGAATTGACGCGCGATTCCCTCTTGGTTTAATAAGGAAATGGATTCTCTGAAGCAAATGGGGTTCATAGGTGGTAGGCTAGCGGAATCGATGTGTCTTCGGTTCTGCACTTGTCAATGCGGCATAGTGGGGAGTCGGTATTACTATCGTCCACATAGATTTGTCGACAATGGAAAGAAACCTATCCGACGCTTCCTGACACATCTCCTCTGCCAATTTCCGGTTCTATCAATTGCTTGACGGTCCGATTGATTGCTCGATATGAGCGATCATCCCGAGTTCATTTTCTCAGCCTAAATCGTCATAGGCGTAGGCGGAACGAGCAGCATCAATCTGATCGTCGCAAAAGAATTTTCGTTTAACTGTCCCAATAAGTCATGTTAGAGAATCCTTGATGCACGAGCATCCAATCTGATTTTGAATCTATTTGATTTACGTAGAGCGAATTTTCCAAATACACAACGTGGATTGTTTTGTGTTTAATGTACGAACGATAGCGCAACCGATGGGCAATTGCGCTCTATTTCACTAAATTCCACCTTCGAAAACCTTTTATCCGGTTACGACAACCTCCACTGGAATGCCGCATTCAACTTATCTCCCCCACAAGATGGGGTCTGCAACGATTTCTCCTGAAGGTCAATTTGAAGCAGGATCATTTCAAGAATTTAGCCTCGTCTATACGGCCGGATATTTTGGAATCGACGATACAGGTTCCATTAAGGTCGTCCACAGATTTGCTTCAGATATGGGCAGACCCCAGTTTGATAACCCGAGTGCGCCAAACTACACAACAGTTGAAGCCTCGAACGGAGCGGTGCTGCATGTCGAATATGACCCCAAAAGGAATATACGTCCATGGGACAAGACGCTCTACATCAAGGTTGTACGAGGTTTTTTGCGAGAGGGAGACCAAATCATAGTGAGGTTTGGCGACCGTCGCCAAGGAAGCCCGGGAATCAGGGTCCAGACGTTTTGCGAAAAGACATTTGAGTTTCGAGTTTTGGTCGATGCCATCGCGACTTACGATTACGTTGTTCTCCCGAACCAGCCGGTCATTGAGATTGTTTCAGGTCCACCCGTTGTCTACCAGGCAGTTCTCCCGACGTTGAGAAGACAATCGCAAGCGTTTCGGCTCTGCGTAAAAGGAGTTGATCGCTGGGGAAATCCTTCTGATCAGTGTGATACTCAATTCAAGGTTCGCTCAAATCTCAAGATCAACGGACTGCCATCCAACCTTCGCTTGAACAAAGGGAATTTCGCCCGAATTTTCGAAAATCTGCAAGCCCTCGAGACCGGCGATTTGATCATCGAGTTGTTGGACGAAAATGACAATACTGTAGCCAGAAGCAACCCCTGTCGAATTGTCGACAGCAGTGACTTGCTGCCATTTTGGGGTGATTTGCATGGGCAGTCCGAAGAAACTATCGGAACAAACTCCGCGCGCGAATTTTATGAATTTGCTCGTGACAAGGCTTTTCTCGACATTTGCGTTCACCAAGGGAATGATTTTCAGATCACGACCGATTTCTGGAATCACCTGAACGAGCTTTCCGCTGAATTTACTGAAAATGGACGGTTCATCACCTTTCCAGGCTGGGAGTGGTCAGGAAATACCGGACTTGGCGGTGATCGAAATGTTCTGCACATGCGAGAAGGACGTCAAATTCACCGTTCGTCGCATGCCCTGGTTGACGACCATTCAGATATTGAAACTGATGCCAATTCTGCCAACGATTTGTTTGATGTCCTGAAAGACGAAGACTGTGTCGTGTTTGCTCACATTGGCGGTCGCTACGCGGACATAAAGATTGCTCACGATCAACGAATCGAAAGGGCGGTTGAGGTTCATTCCGCCTGGGGCACTTTCGAGTGGCTCATTCAGGACGCACTCGAACAAGGGTATCGGGTGGGGATAATGTCGAATTCAGATGGCCACAAGGGCCGTCCTGGCGCATCGCATCCGGGCGCGACCAAGTTCGGAGCCTACGGAGGATTGACTTGCGTGCTGGCTCCCGAGCTGACCCGAGCGGGCATCATGGAAGGGTTGAGAAGGAGACATCATTACGGGACGACTGGAAACAGGGTCATTTTGAGTACGCACGTGATATTTGATCAGACTGCTGAGCTTATTTTGGAAGGCACCGATGGAAAGGAGGAGGCAAAACCCTGCAATCGGGCAATGATGGGCGACATTGTGCGGTCTGATCAAGAAGCGGTAACCTTTGCGATTGACCTGCATAGCCCATCTCCGATTGAGAGGATAGATATTCGAAATGGACTGGAGACTATTGAAGTCTATCGACCTTATGATGAACAGAGTCTTGGAAGACGCATTCGCATACTGTGGGAGGGGTCAGAGTATCGGGGTCGCGGCCGCGAGACTATTTGGGATGGGTTTGCCCAATTGACCGGTAACGAGTTTGAATCGCTAACTCCGATCAATCGCTACAATCTGGACAAGAAATTCGAGCAGACAGAAAACGGGCGAGTTGAATGGACAGCCTTGACGACGGGTGGATTCGGAGGATTTGATGCCGTCTTGAAATCGCCGTATGCAGGGAATCTCGAAATCAACACTGAGCTGGTGAAGGAAACGATATCGATTGAGGATATCGGACGCGATGAGTTGATCTTTGCGAATGGTGGCATCGACCGCAGAATCAGGGTTTTTCGATTGCCCGATGTCAACCCGCATCATCAAGAATCGCTGAAACGTCGGATCCAGCTTGTCAACCATCGCGACAATGCACTCTATGTGCGAATTACCCACGAAGACGGGCATTTCACTTGGTCCAGTCCAATCTACATTTTTCGTTAAGTCAAAAAGACGGGCATCAAAAAAATCGAATGCCCTTGAATTCGAAAAATCGGTTTCGACCAAGCAGTACTTTATTCACCGCACGTGAATTCTGGACTCATCGCCAGGAGGGTGTCCGTACTCCTTTTGGATCCGAAAACGGCTTCTCAATGCAGACTCTTGGCTTTTTTTGGCCGGGCAAACCCGGTCTACTGGAAAAAAGCGCTTACAGCCGCGACGACCCGCGGGGTTCTCGCTGACTTACCATTGGTGACAGGAATTTAACCAGCCAGAATGCGCATCAATGCCTCAATTGGGCCGCGCTTGAACCGTCGCGCCCACAGCCACGCATAAATTGTCGCGACAGCACAGAATAATACCGCTGCAATGACAGCTGCTTGGATGGACTGACCGCCAAGCATCCCAAGCGCTTCCAGAATTCCCATGCCAATAAGGATGTGTGCAATGTACAAAGTCAGCGTCTGGCGGCCGGCGGGAACGAATATGCACAAAATACCGTGTTTCTCGGCCCACTTCGAAATCATCAGACAGAGACCAATAACGACAGAAGCGGCGCCAATCCCTGCCAGCGTATACAGTGGCATCGGTGGCAGTGGGCGGGTTGAGACGAACACTGCCAGCTCGGCGTCAATTGACGTGAGAACTGGTGAAATCATGACACTCAAACCCTCAGCGGCTGCGATAGTCAGAACTCCTCCGACAACCAGGTTTCTTTGTGTAGGCCGCTCCGAAAGCGGCGCACGGCTCAGTACAATCCCAAACAGCAGGAAGCCCAACCATGGGATAACCGGATGCCAGCCGTTAAAGAACAGGTTGCGCACAAATCCGGCAGGTGTCCAGAAATCGGCATAGCTTAAGTCTTCCCAATTCCAGCCTGAGTTGTAGTCCAGGGTCAGAGTCAGGATGACAAACAAAACGTTCAACAACACAATTCCGGTGACCAGCAGACGGTTGCCGTATGGAAGCAGGAGTATGCCAAAGAAAAAATAGAATGCATAGTAGTGGATGATGTCAGCGTCGAAGACGAGGGTGTTCACCAGCCCCAACACGAGCAGGAAAACAGCTCTTTTGGTCGTCACCGAGATTGTTTGGTTGATGCTCTTCGCACCGGCAAGACCCAAACCAACGCCAGCCAGAACAACGAATGTCGCCGCGGCTCGCCCCTCCAGGGCTACTGTGAGCTGGCTTAACAAATCGGTGCCGTCTTGGGCGCCCATCACGACCTTGAAGTTGACGATGACCATTCCAACGAACGCGAAGTAGCGTGCGAGGTCAAGCCCGTCTAAACGTCCCATGGCGGTAGATGTTGTCGTGTTTTCAAGAGCAGTCCCCGGAAGTTCGTTGAGCATTGTACGCTTATGTTCGCCTCCCCGCCCATCTCCTTAATCCCTCTTTCGAACGAGAATAATCTGTACCATTCATCTGATAAAATCAGACTCAGTAAATTAACTGACGCGAGCCGTCTTCAAGAAACCGAGGTTCAAACATGAAGCATCTTCTGGGAATCGTAGCAATTGTAAGTTGCATCATTTTGTCGACTTTTGACTCTTTCGTTGGTTCACCACTTGTCAATGTGGCCTGGTGGGGAGTCGGAATTACTGCAGTCTACATGGTTTTGTCGACAATGCAGGGAAATCAATCTGACTCTTCCTGACCCATTTTTGTCACCCACTTTCCGAATCTGTTTCTGGTCTCCCCAGTCAGATTGATTGCCTGGCATGAGTGATCATTCTGAGTTCGATTTCTCAGACCAAACTGTCATAGTCGCAGGCGGAACGAGCGGCATCAACCTGGGTGTCGCGAAAGATTTTGCTGAAGCCGGCGCAAATATCGGGGTCATCAGCCGATCCCCCGAAAAAGTAGCATCCGCCGTTGACGACCTGCAACAGGCTGGCGGTCAGGTTGCCGGCTATAGTGCGGACGTCAGAGACTATGAAAACATTGAAGCTGCCCTTAACACTTTCAACGAAAAGTTCGGCGCATTCGATGTGCTCATCTCCGGTGCGGCTGGAAACTTTCCCGCCAAAGCCAGCGAGATGTCACCGAACGGATTCGCAGCAGTCGTGAACATTGATCTCCTTGGGACATATCACGTATTGAGAGCAGCGTATCCTTGCCTCAAGAAACCAGGCAGTTCCATTATCAATATCTCCGCACCGCAGGCTTTCATCCCAATGATTCTGCAGTCGCACGTCTGTGCAGCTAAAGCCGGGGTTGACATGATCACCCGCACCTTTGCCATGGAGTGGGGCAGTGATGGGATACGCGTCAATTCGATCGTACCCGGTCCGATTCAGGGAACGGAGGGCATGAAAAGACTGGCGCCTACCCAGGAATTGCTCGACACGGTGACTGATTCGGTCCCGCTTGGGCGACTTGGAGAGACATCCGATATTGGAAGGGCTGCAATGTTTCTGGCGTCGGAAATGGCTGATTATGTGACTGGAATCGTTTTGCCGGTTGACGGTGGGTGGTCTCTGGGTGGTGTATCCGGGCTCATGGACGGACTTGCCCGTGCAATTGAGCGCGGTGAATGATCCATGCGATATTGAATGGCGCAAAGACTTTCGCTTACTCACCAGAAAATATCGAACGATACTGCCCGCGTAAGCGGGCTTTTTCAATTTTGCCCATCGCGTTTCTTGGAAATTCGTCAACAAAAATGATCTTGCGCGGCACTTTGAAAGCCGACAGATATTTCTCAAGATTCGAAATTATTTCGCTTTCAGTCAAATCGTCCGTTTGACGGATGACCGCAGCGACGACACCTTCCCCCAGGTCCGGGTGCGGCACACCAAAAACCGCTGAATCGCTGACGTGCAATACCTGGTTGATTTCAAGCTCCACCTCTCTCGGGTAGACGTTAAACCCGGCAGAAATGATCAGATCAACTTCCCGCCCGACAATGGACAGGCATCCGTTCTCGTCAATAAAACCGACATCGCCCGTAACGAAATAGTCTTCGTCTCGAAATGCCTTTCGGGTTGCATCCGGATTTCGCCAGTAACCCTTGAACACATTTGGACCCTTGATTTCAAGTGAGCCGACTTCTCCACGCTTGAGCGCTCTGCCTCCATCATCGCAAATTCTGAGCTCGACATCTTGCAGGGGAAAACCGACGGTGCCGCTGATTCTTGCTCCCCTGAGCGGATTTGATGTGATCATTTGCGCTTCGGTCATGCCATATCGTTCCAGAATTTGGTGCCCGGTACGCTGTTCGAATTGCATGAAAGTTTCGGGGAGAAGGGGTGCCGACCCGGAGATGAAAAGCCGCATGCCTTCACACAATTTTTGGTTCAGCCTGGCATCTGAAAGCAGACGGGTATAGATGGTTGGAACTGCCATCATGACGGTTGACTGTGGAATAAGACCAATGGTTCGGTCAACCGAGAACCTGGGCTGAAACACAACTTTCGAACCGAGCGCCATTGGCAGATGCAGTCCGACACAAAGTCCATGGACATGGAAAAGCGGAAGCACATGCAGCAATACGTCCTGTGACCGCCAGTTCCAGGAACGGATCAGACTTCGCGCGTTGGAGGTCACGTTTTGGTGCGTGATCATCGCGCCTTTGGGTTTGCCGGTCGTTCCGGAGGTGTAAATCAGCAAGGCTGTGTCGTTTTTGGTTCTGTGGACCGTTTCAAAGGAATCGCCGAAAGTCGAAACATCGTCCCAGAGCGAACCGCTTCCGTCAGCATCAAGCGTCAGAATCGAATTTACCGCGGATTTCTCAACAATGTCTTGCGATTCAATCGCCCGCGTCGAACTGCAAACGAAAAGCGTCGGTTGTGCATCCTGTAGGAAGTGATCGAGTTCATTGAGCGTGTAAGCCGTGTTCAATGGATGGAATACGATGCCAGCCCGCAAGCACGCGAGGTAAAGAAGGACCGCTTGATGAGATTTTTCAACCTGTGCCGTGACGCGGTCTCCGGATCGCAAGCCCAAGTCGCTCATCTTGTTGGCGAGTCGGGCTGAAAGTGCGTTAGCATCCCGGTAGGTGATTTGACTGCCATCATGCAGCTCCAGCAAAACGCGACCAGGCGCATCCAGCATCTGCTGCTCGAACATGCAGAACAGGTTTTCGTTATTTTGCATGACAGTCTATTCAGTGTTGTAAACGTAGTATGATGATTAAAAATCGTTTACTTTGTTTGTTAGTTGTTTCAACCCGTGATCGCCGACGCCAGTCCAACACCCGCGCACCCAAAGCGAGACAGTTTACCGCAATGGAACTATCAACCCGAGGTTCCATTGCCTGTATCGCCTTTGTTCGAATGGCCCTTTAATTTTCGCAAAATTTTCAAATGGTTTTGGCGAAGCTGGTTCCCAATATCAGAGAAACTCATCATTGTTGCGACCGCATATATTTCATGGACGTACTTTCAACCGCCGCTTGAGGCATCCAAAAACTTCAGTTTGGACTGGATATCGCTGATGTGGCTGCGGAACTTCGTCCTGATCCTGATCGTTGCGGGCGGACTTCACCTTTATTTTTACGTTTTTCGTGTCCAAAAGGAAAGCCGTCGATACCAAAGCAGGGCTTTTGGCAAGGGACGTCCGTATACATTTGGAGACCAGGTGTGGGACAACATGTTCTGGACAATCGTCAGCGGTGTAACGGTCTGGACCGGTTACGAAGCGTTGATTATCTGGGGCTTTGCCAATGGATACATTGAAGTCATGCACTGGTCTCAAAATCCGGTTTGGTTTGTCGCAATTTTCTTTCTCGTGCCGATTTGGGAGACTTTCTATTTTTATCTGATTCATCGATGGCTGCACTGGAAACCGCTCTATAAGCTGGCCCATCATGTCCATCATCGAAACATGAACGTTGGTCCGTGGTCCGGGCTATCCATGCATCCCGTCGAACACCTGCTGTTTCTCGGGTCTGCACTGATTCACTGGATCATCTTGTCCCATCCCATACACCTTTTGTTTCACATGCAGTATTTCGCCCTGACTGCCGCGACGACGCATTGTGGCTATCAGTCAATCGTGAAGAACGAGCACAAAATTCTGTCACTCGGTACTTTCCATCACCAGATGCACCATCGATACATTCATTGCAATTACGGCGGGCTGGAGTTTCCGTTTGACAGGTTTTTCGGTTCGTTTCACGATGGAACCTCACAATCCCATGCAAAACTGAAGGAGACCATGCGGGAGAAAGCCAGTCAATTGCGGCGAACCAAAAGGTAATTGTTACCCGCCAAAACCGCAACTAAAAATTCCAGGCCTGACGAATCTAAACGCTCAGTTCTTGAGCAATTGCGTCAATCGCGTCCAGCTCGTCAAGTACGAATTCAGGATTTTGGAAATCCGGCCATGATGACAAAGATGCGGCAACCAGGTTGCTTGATTTGTCAATATAGATTGCCTGGCCGAATACCCCTCTAGCCATAATCTGGGCTTGATCAATGTCCCGGACCCAGAACTGGTTTTTATAGGTGCCACGCGGCCAGCGCTTTGACCACGGAGAGTCAACAAATGCTTCAGGGTCGCCCCCATTGAATGTCTCATGCACCCATTCGTCGGGAATAATCTGCTTGGCAAATCCGAATCCGTCTCGCAAATAAAGCAGACCGACTTTGGCATAGTCCCGAAGTGTCGCATTGAACCCTCCGTTCGCCAGCGCATATCCACCTGGATCAACGGTATAGTTCGCATCTGACTCAGCACCCATGGGTTGCCACAGTAATTCACTGACCAGGTCAGCGAGCCTTTGGCCGGTTGATCTTTGCATGACCCACGCCATCACATCCGTTTCGATGGACCGGTATTCAAAGTGGCCACCGTGTTCTCTTGCCTTCGAAAGTGTGCACGGGATGTCCAACACACATCTATGTGAGTTTTCGCGACGAGGCT
This sequence comes from Arenicellales bacterium, assembly GCA_965202615.1. GTDB lineage: Bacteria > Pseudomonadota > Gammaproteobacteria > Arenicellales > JAJDZL01 > JAJDZL01. Next base: position 145,852 of record OZ241837.1, on the reverse strand, counting down.
TCCAGCCTGCGGCGTAGTCTACAAGCGCAATATCGGAATCGGGGTTCGTGTATTCCTCACTGAATTGGACACCGCTGCGCATATCCATCACTTGACGCAAATTCGCATCGGCGTAGCCACTGTTTCGAAGTTCGGGAATCAAGGTCGATAGCGGTGCATCGCGGTCAATCACGCCTTGGTGAATCAGAATGCCGCAAACCGAGGCCGTTACCGACTTGGCGACTGATTGCGACAGGTGCAGGGTCGTTGCAACCATGTCGTTAAAGTAGCGTTCATAGACGATTTGATCTCCATGAATCACCACGAATCCATCCGTATAGGTTTGCTCAAGAATTTCTTTGACTGACCTGCAAATTCCGTTTCTTGGATGAATGACTTTCAGATCATCAAAATCCTGATCATCTGCAGCGAGCTGCCAGGCAGGGCCGTTTCCTCTGGAAACCGCGGTCGTGGGCATAACTTCCCGCACGCGCTGAAACGCCCAGCGATTGAATGGGGGACGGTCCCAGTTGTCCAAGGTGACTTGTTTTTCGACGGGAGGAGGGAACCCCTGCATGATTCCCATTTCCCGAGCGGTTTGTGGCCGTTTTTCCACTAGATTACCCTCTTCAGACATTGCAAATGTTGGAAACAGGACAGTACAGGTTCTTTCCTGCCTGGACTATCCTGTTCCGCTTATTTTATGACTTCAGGTTTGCGCTGATCACACCACGAAACTCCAATGTTGTCCGATTGTTCGCGGTGGCGTAAGTGGTCTTTCGCCCCCATACGCCTTTTGCACCACATTGAATAGTCTATTGCCTGAAGTTCACCGGTCTGGCTGTGGGAACCAGGTTATCAGCAAGTATTCGACGGTATCGCTTGGTTCACCAACTTCAGAAACTAGTCAAACCAAATCTCTATAATCTGAATTTCCCAAGAACGTTTCGGTTTTGGAAAACAAAAATATTCAATAAAAAGGAGCTTAAATATGAAAAAATCTCGAATTTGGTCGTTGTGGAGTGCTGCAGTATCTGGAGCGATACTGTCAATGGCTTTCAGTATTTCAGCAGGGGCGCAAGACGTCGATAGTGTTCACTTTCTGATTCCCGGTGGCGCCGGTGGCGGCTGGGATGGAACCGCGCGCGGCACGGGTGAAGCGCTGACGAAATCAGGTCTGGTCGGTAAAGCAAGTTATGAAAACATGTCAGGCGGCGGTGGCGGCAAGGCCATCGGTTTTCTGATTGAAAATGCGGACAGCAATCATGGGACGATGATGGTCAATTCGACCCCGATCGTAATCCGTTCACTGACCGGGGTTTTCCCGCACAATTTCCGCGATCTCACGCTGATCGCAGGAACAATCGGCGACTATGCGGCGATCGTCGTCGCCAAAGACAGTCCTCTGAATTCAATGGGCGATCTGATCGCGACCTACAACTCTGATCCGAGAGGCACCGCGATCGGTGGCGGTTCGGTGCAAGGCGGAATGGATCATCTTGTTGCCGCGATGGTGTTTGAAGCTGCCGGTGTGGATTCGACCGGAGTGAAGTACGTTGCTTACGATGCCGGTGGCAAAGCGATGGCCGCATTGCTGTCCGGAGAAATTGCCGCGCTCAGCACCGGATTTTCGGAAGCCGTTGCACTTGCCAATGCCGGAGAAGTCAGAATTCTTGGGGTGACGTCAGACGCGCGCGTCTCGGCATTTGAAGATGCCCCGACCATGAAAGAACAGGGAATTGATACGATGTTTGTCAATTGGCGCGGCTTTTTTGGTGCTCCAGGACTTCCGGATGATATGCTGGCAAGCTATCAGGACGTGTTGACAAAAATGTACGACACGCCGGAATGGGAAGAGGTTCGCGCTCGAAATGGCTGGGTGAACGTGCATAACTCCGGAGACGATTTTCGCAGTTTCCTGGAAAATCAGGAACAGGTCATTGGGGACTTGATGCGAAAACTGGGATTCCTTTGAGTTAACGACTACCTTGAGCACGCCCGCCTGATACGGGCGTGCGCTACCTGCGCGGTAAGTGAACATGGGACTCGACCGCTACATTGCATTGATTTTCCTTGTGGTGTGCGTAATCTACGGATACACCGCATTTTTTACGATGGATGACGGCCTGGCGCCGATCATGCAGCGCAATCCGATTTGGCCGAGCACGTTTCCCAAAGTATTGAGCGTGGCTGGAATTTTGGTGAGCCTGTGGGTTGCCCTGGGATTCGAAAAATCTCGCAGCACCGCAAAGGTGGAGATTGATTACCGAAAACTGGCCGACTACAAGATCGGACAAGCCGTCTTGTTGCTGTCGCTCATGGTCGTCTACGCACTGATACTGCGACCTGCCGGTTTTTTAGTTGCGACCACACTGTTTATAGTCATCGCAGCAGCCATTCTAGGTGAACGAAAATGGTTTCTGATGATCCTCATTGCCGTCTTGGCAAGCGTAGTCGTCTGGTACCTAGTGGATGGTGTCCTGGGAGTTTACATGAGACCCTTGCCGGGTGTGTTTCTGTAACGGTATCCAGTCATGATCGAGGGCATACTGATCGGCCTGACCACCGTTTTCTCACCAGTCAATATTCTGATGGTGGTCGGGGGATGTCTGATTGGAACATTCATCGGAATGCTGCCGGGTCTTGGCCCGATGTCGATTATCGCGATCATGATCCCAATCGCGATCACGATTGGAGATCCATCGGCTGCGCTGATTTTGCTGGCTGGCGTCTATTACGGCGCAATTTTCGGTGGGTCAACCTCATCAATCCTGATTAACGCCCCCGGAGTTTCCTCGACGGTCGCGACCAGCTTTGACGGGTTCCCGCTCGCAAGCCAGGGAAAGGCAGGAAAGGCACTGACGGTCGCTGCAATTTCTTCGTTTGCCGGTGGTACGCTTGGTGCGATTTTGCTGATGATATTCGCACCGGCCTTGGTCACGGTAGCGCTGCTGTTTCATTCAGCCGAGTATTTTGCTCTCATGGTCGTCGGGTTGTCTGCAATCGCTGCATTTGCGGGTTCCGGCCAGATCGCCAAGGCATTGATGATGACATTGCTCGGGCTGATCATGGCGACCGTTGGCGAAGGCGTGCTGTTCAACATGCCGCGGTTTACGATGGGAATTCAAGATCTGCAGTCGGGGTTTGGATTTATCACGCTTGCAATGGCGATGTTCGCTCTGCCGGAGGCGATTTTCATGGTGCTAGACCCGAAGCGGTCTCAGAAAAAGGGAGACAGTTCCGGCGAGATAAAAGACTTGAGGATCACAAGGCAGGAAGCCAAGACCATTACGCCCGTTATTGGCCGGCAGGCGATTCAGGGCTTTCTGATCGGTGTGTTGCCGGGTGCAGGTGCGACCATATCGTCTTTTTTGGGCTATGCGGTTGAACGCAACATTGCCAGCAAAGAGGAACAGAAAGAGTTTGGCAAGGGATCGCTTAAGGGACTGGCGGCACCGGAGTGTGCCAATAACGCCGCGGTTACCGGCTCCTTTGTGCCGCTGCTGACCTTGGGTATTCCCGGTTCGGGGACGACCGCGATTCTGCTCGGTGCGCTGATCGCGCTGAATGTCGCGCCCGGTCCCCGACTGATGATTGACAATCCGTCAATTTTTTGGGCCGTAATAATTTCAATGTATCTCGGCAACCTGATACTGCTGATTCTGAATCTGCCGCTAATTCCATATATCGCCAAAGTGCTCAGCGTTCCGCGCAACTACCTGATCCCATTTATCCTGTTTTTCACGCTCATGGGAGCTTACATCGGCCAGAACAATGCGACAGAGCTTCTGATCCTGACGGGAATGGGAGTCGTCGCAACCGCCTTGCGGATTGCGGGCTATCCGCTCGCGCCTGTTTTGATCGGGTTTATTCTCGGGTCAATGCTTGAGGACAACTTCGCTCGATCCATGCAGCTCTATGATGGCGCCGCGTTCATTGTTGAAAGACCAATGACGCTTGCGCTGCTCGCGGTCGCAGTAATTTTGATCGTTCTGCCAAGTCTTCGGGCGAGACGCGCTGAAAAGAAAGCCGACAATGACGACTCGAGCTAAACGGGCAAAACAATTTCTTCAATAGGCAGTTGGGATTGCCAAGCGCGGAGACCAAGTGTCGCATACAAAGGCATTTGTGGGTAGGCGATACGCACTGAACACAGGTCATCTTCGAGAACATTGAGGCCAAAGTGCCGCCCTCACCGGCTCTCATCAGACAGGTGGCGGCAATCCCGTTCGTCAACAGCTCTATTGTTCGTCTTCCATCGGCTGACGACGAGATGCACCAACGAATTCAAGGTAGTTTTCGGGATTGACCACTTGAAATGAGCTTTCAGGATGTGCTTGACGCCAGGCCCGCGGCACGCGCGGTGAAGATTTCTGAGACCACTTTGCTTCTGCAGCAAGCAGACGACCGTCGGTTTCTTCGATCAAGCCGATCTCCTGGCGGTCATAGGTTCGCCAAAAATAGCTGTTCACCAGACGCCTGCTATAGAGGTTGTTTTTCATTCGCTCTGCCAAAACGTAATTCTCCCATAGCGCTCCGATGTCGTTTCTCAAGTTTATGGGATTGAAATTACTGACAAATGCGTTCCGAACACCAGTGTCGTAGAAATAGTACCGACGAGTCTTGCTGATTGCTTTGCGTAAATTACGACTGAATCCGCGTCGACTGTAAAGGATAAAGGATTTTTCGAACAAGTAGAGATAGCGCTCCACTGTGTTTTTGCTCATTCCAACCTGACCGCCCAGCTCAGAAAGTGATACGTCCTGACCGACTTGAAATGCGATCAATTGGAGAAGGTCACCTAGCTTGCCACGATGCCGAACTCCCTCGAATTGCAGAATATCTCTCAGTAAATGCGACGCGATCAAATCCTTCAGGTAGTTTTGACGGTCCTCGTTGGAACTCATAAGAATGACCTCCGGATAAGAACCGTAAATGAGGCGAGCTTCGAGATTGGCGGTAGTTTCGTGTGCCTCTTCCACGTTTTTGAGTTCCAATTGCGCAAGCGGCAGAAGGAGCAGGGTGGATCTTCTTCCTGTTAGAGGCTCGCCTGTGACTTGAGTGAGATCAAAGGATGATGAGCCGCTTGCGATAATTCTAAGTCCTTCCACATGGTCAACCAGCAACTTGAGGTTCAATCCAATTTGCCGGACATGCTGCGCCTCGTCCACAATAAGCGTCCGTCGGCTGCCGACAAAATCTCTAAGCTTGCCAATTGACTCACTTTCCAGATATTCTCGGACATATCTGTCCTCCCCATTCACGAACAGTGTATTTTGATCATGCTCATTCGCATATTGATGAAGCAATGTTGTTTTTCCGACGCGACGGGGACCATAAACTGCAACGACTTTGTTTGGAACAACAATGGATTGCAGCTGTGTCAACAGCACTTGAGGTATATAGCGATTGTTTGACATATGATCAATATGTTAATACAGTCAATTATTTGACATTATTTATATAAATTATGTCAATAAGATTTTCTATTTTTGACTGATTCAGTCATTCATTCCGAAATTTTTAGTGCAAATGCCTCCGAGTTCATTGAACATTGAAAAATTATTCTGTTTATCACATTGAAATAAAAGAGAAAGGGTCGAATTTACCGCTTGAAACAGCAATTGTGGAGTTTTGGGCACGAATTAAGTTTGACATGACGGATATGCGTGCAAACGCCAATGAGACCGTGGAAGGCAGAGGAAACTCAGAATACAGGTCAAATCAATATAATTTCTGCGCAAATTTGCTGTCTTGTTCAAAGACAGACCCAAAGTGAGCAAAAGGCCGTTGCTCCGTGATAACCAAAAAGACTAAAAACAAGTTCACATGTCGATAATCACAACTCACCTGTTGGACTGGCTCGAGTTGTCATTGCGCTGGGCGCACATGATTGTCGGCATTGCGTGGATTGGTGCGTCCTTTTACTTCAATTGGCTGGAAAACCGACTGGAGCGGCAAAATTCCAAAGGCGCCATCGAAGGTGATCTTTGGGCGATACACGGCGGCGGATTCTACCACGTGCAGAAGTACCAAGTGGCGCCGGACCAGCTTCCAGCCCACCTTCACTGGTTCAAGTGGGAAGCCTATGCCACTTGGTTCACCGGCTTGGCGCTGCTGGTGCTGACGTTTTATCTCAATGCAAACGTATTTTTGCTTGATCAATCGGTTGCAAAACTTTCACCATGGCAGGGGATTGCAATCGGGGTCGGCTCGCTCGCAATATCCTGGCTATGCTACGACTTTCTGTGCCGTTCGAACCTCAGTGAGCAACCCCGCTTGCTGACTGCAATCGTGTTCGCATATTTCTGTATTCTGACCATACTCCTGTGCCATACATTCAGTGGTCGCGGGGCATTTATTCATGTTGGGTCGGCCATCGGTACCGTGATGGTTCTGAACGTGATGGCGGTCATCATTCCTTCCCAGAAATCACTCGTATCCGCGATGGAAACCGGGGATGAGCCCGATGCGCGTCTCGGCAGGGCTGCGCTCACCCGGTCTCGGCACAACAACTATCTGACCTTGCCGGTGCTGTTCATCATGATCAGCAACCACTACCCGGCCACTTTTGCTGATGAGTTGAACTGGCTGATACTGATCGGACTTGCGGTTGCCGGCATTTTGGTTCGGCATTATTTCAACGTGCGCCATCTGCCGGGTGTGAAGTGGTGGCTGTTGATTGCTGCCTCAGCGATTGTGGTGGCGATTGCTGCGTGGACATTGCCTCAATCAAGATTTACAGCGGATACAGTACAATCAGCGTCAATAGATACGGTGCGCAACATCGTCCATGAACGTTGTACAGTCTGTCATTCCGCCACACCTGTATTTTCTGGCTTCCCGGTTGCCCCGAATGGAATATTAATGGATACTGACGATCAAATCAATCAGCATGCAGCCCGCATTTTTGCGACTTCTGTGACCACCCGCTCCATGCCGATCGGCAATCTGTCAAAAATGACAGAAGAGGAACGCCAGACCATTGCCGGCTGGTACGCCGCGCTGCTTCGGGAGGAACAATGAGCAAATTGACAACCCATGTCCTCGATTTAGTGAACGGTTGCCCCGGTCGCGGCGTGAAGATCGACCTCTACCGGCTTGACTGCGATGAGTCCTCCGATCAGTTGTCCGCGACTCGCACACGGGTTGCCTCTGATTCAACCAATGACGATGGACGCTGCGATCAGCCTTTGCTGGAAGGAGACGCGTTCGCCAGGGGCCTGTACGAAATCATTTTTCATGCCGGTGACTACTTTGGTTCAGGTGACGATGTCATGAGCGAGCTGAAATTCCTGGACCAGGTCGTGATTCGGTTCGGAATTTCTGATCCCGAACAGCACTATCACGTACCGCTGCTGCTGTCGCGCTACGGTTACTCAACTTACCGCGGAAGCTGATGCAGGACCGCAGCGCTGTACGTTTTCTGCTTGGAGATCAGCCGCGGTCGCTGTGCGACCTGCGTCCGACCATGACGGTGCTCGAATATCTTCGCACCGTTGAACGAATGACCGGTACCAAGGAAGGCTGTGCCGAGGGTGATTGCGGCGCCTGCACCGTCGTGGTAACCGAGGAGCAGAACGGTGCGCTTCACTATAAGGCCTGCAATTCCTGCATCATGTTCCTGCCGTTCCTGCATGGCAAGCAGTTGATCACCGTTGAACACCTAAAGGACGAGAACGGACAGCTTCACCCGGTTCAACAGGCAATGGTCGACCAGCACGGTTCGCAGTGCGGTTTTTGTACACCTGGGTTTATTATGTCGATGTTCGCGATGTATCACGACGGTTGCGAAACCAGCCGTTCGGCGATTGACGACGCGCTGGCCGGAAACCTATGCCGCTGTACCGGCTATGCCCCGATTGTAAGGGCGGTGCGACAATCGCTCAAATCACGCAAGGAAGACCAGTTCGACAGAAACCAGAACAAGACCATCAACGCCTTGGCCGAGCTGGACGCAGCGCCTTCAATTCACCTGGAGTCGGACGGACAAAGCTACGATGCGCCCGCATCGATCCGGGAGTTTGCCGGAATTCTGAAAGAAAAACCACGCAGCCGTGTAGTTGCCGGCGCGACGGATGTCGGATTGTGGGTGACGAAGCAAAGGCGACACCTGGAATCCGTAGTTTCGGTTTCCGGTATCGCGGAAATGCAAGGCGTGACCGTCAAGAATGGTGTAATCCAGATTGGCGCAGCGACGACCATCGCGGCCGCGATGGACACGATTTGTGAATACTATCCGTCCCTGGATGAATTGTTCAGACGATATGGATCGGTCCAGGTTCGTAACTTGGCAACCATCGGCGGAAATGTCGCAAACGGCTCACCGATCGGCGACAGTCTGCCGGCACTGGTGGCGCTGAACGCCCAGTTGATCATTACCGATGCCGAAAAATCCCGTACACTGCCAGCTGAAGATTTCTTTCTAGATTATGGGAAACAGGATTTGGCGCCCGGAGAGTTCCTGGAGCGCATTGATCTGCCATTGCCGAGCGCAGGACAGGATTTCAGAATCTATAAAATTTCCAAGCGCTTTCACCAGGATATTTCAGCGGTATGCGGTGCTTTTTCCATTGTGCGAAGGTTGGGACGCGTAGAATCCGCAAGGATCTGCTATGGCGGGATGGCTGCAACACCGCGACGGGCGATTGCCTGTGAGCGCATCTTGAAAGGATCGCAATTATCAAAAGACACCATCGAGGAAGCCAAATCCGCGTTGAAGTCCGACTTCGCACCCATTACGGATTTCAGAGGTGGTGCCGCTTACCGAGCCCTGGTCGCGGGCACTTTGCTCGAACGTATGGCGAACGAACTGAACGGGCGCGATACAACCAGCATCTGGGAAGCCGGTCATGCTTGATCGTCCGCGGGATAACTTGAGTCCGGCGACGGTGCATCAGCCGATCGCGCACGATAGCGCCGTGCGACACGTATCCGGTGAAGCCGTTTACGTTGACGACATACCCGAGCCCAGGGGACTGCTGCACATCTGGACTGCGCTCAGCCCGCATGCTGCGGCCCGCATCGTTTCCATCGACACCAGTGCAATTCCCGGATCACCCGGAGTCGTTGCAGTGTTCGATGCCGAATCAATACCCGGCAAGAACGACTGCAGTCCAACGATCGGGGATGATCCGATTTTCGCCGAAAACAAGGTCGAATTTGCAGGTCAGGTACTGTTCGCGGTAGCCGCTGAGTCCGAGATTGAAGCCCGCCTGGCGTGTGAAAAGGCGCTCATCGAGTACGAGATTGAACAGCCAATACTGTCAATCGAACAGGCCCTGGCGCGTAAATCTTTTGTATTGCCATCATCGACCATCAGTCGGGGTGATGCCATGCAAGCGATCGAAGGGTCGCCGCATCAGCTCAAGGGTACGATCAGATGCGGTGGCCAGGATCACTTTTATCTTGAAGGTCAGGCTTCGATGGCGGTGCCGCGAGAAGGCGGTGACATGGTCATTCACTCCTCGACGCAGCACCCATCTGAAATACAGTTGCTGGTCGCTAATGCGCTTGATAAGCCACTGAACGCGGTAACGGTGGAAGTGCGACGCATGGGTGGCGCGTTCGGAGGCAAGGAGACACAGGCGGCGCAGTGGGCCTGTATTGCAGCAATCGTCGCTGAAAAGACGGGACGACCGGCAAAACTCCGGCTCGACCGGGATATCGATATGCTGGCAACCGGGAAACGGCATGATTTTCTGTTTGAATACGAAGTCGGGTTTGGCGCTGGCGGCAGAATTCGCGGCCTCAAGGTCGATATGGCATCGCGGTGTGGCTATTCAGCAGACCTGTCGCTGCCAATCAACGACCGTGCGCTGCTGCACATTGACAATGCCTATTTTCTGAAGAACGTCGTTGCAACGACAAGACTGTGTCGGACCAATACCGTATCGAATACCGCATTTCGAGGGTTCGGCGCTCCCCAGGCGATGCTCTGCATTGAGCGAATCATGGAAGAGATTGCATGTCATTTGCAAAAAGACCCGCTTGAGGTGCGACGACGGAACTATTACCGCAGGCACACCCGCAACATCGCTCCTTACGGGATGAAAATCACTGATTTCAATTTGCATAAATTGACTGCGGAACTGGCTGAGTCTTCTGATTACCGTGCGCGTCGAAAGCGCATCAAACGGTTGAATCGGCGAAACCCGACCATCGCGAGGGGAATCGCGCTGACGCCGGTGAAATTCGGCATATCGTTCACCATGACATACTTCAACCAGGCCAGCGCACTGGTGCATGTCTATACGGACGGCAGCATCCATCTCAACCACGGGGGGACCGAGATGGGGCAGGGGCTGTTTGTCAAGGTCGCCCAGGTTGTCGCTGATGAGTTTTCAGTCCCGCTTGAGTCCATCAAAATAACCGAGACCAATACATCGAGGGTTCCCAACACCTCGGCAACGGCAGCATCATCGGGTTCGGATATCAATGGCAAAGCGGCACAAGTCGCAGCTCGAACCATAAAGGACCGGCTGATCGATGTCGCGGCAAAAGAGTTTGGCACAAAAAAGAACGATGTTCTGTTTTTGAACGGCAATGTGATTGCCGGACGTTCATCAGTTTCGTTCAGGGAGCTGGTTCTCATGGCACACAAGTCGCGCGTTCCGCTTTCTGCAACCGGGCATTACAAAACGCCAAAAATCAACTGGGACCGGCAAACGATGAGCGGTCATCCCTTTTATTATTTTGGATACGGTGCGGCAGTCAGCGAGGTGGCGGTCGATACGCTGACGGGTGAATATCGGATGACCCGCGTTGACATTCTTCACGACGCCGGCCAATCGCTCAACCCTGCAGTCGATCTCGGTCAGATTGAAGGCGGTTTCATCCAGGGCGCCGGGTGGCTGACCAGTGAAGAGTTATGGTGGGACGACAAAGGCTCACTCAGAACCCATGCGCCGTCTACGTACAAAATTCCGGCAAGCGGCGATGTGCCGGAGAATTTTAACGTGACCATCTGGCAGCACGGACGAAATGTCGAAGACACGATCTATCGGTCCAAGGCCGTTGGAGAGCCGCCGCTGATGTTGGCGATCTCAGTGTTCAGCGCGATTTCGGATGCAGTTTCGAGTCTGTCGGGTTACAAGTCTCTGCCCGCGATCGATGCCCCAGCAACACCGGAGCGTGTGCTGATGGCCATTCAGGACATGCATTCGACCACGGCATTGACGCGATGAGCCTTCATCAGCAAATTTTTGATATGGTCAGCGGGGTTGACCGGTTTGTTATGGTAACCGTGATCGAAATCACCGGCTCGGCCCCCAGGGAAGCCGGTGCGCGCATGGTGGTGACGGAGGAGTCCTCAAAAGGAAGTATCGGTGGTGGAAACCTGGAATTTCACGCAATACGGAGCGCGCGGGATCTGCTTTCTGATAAATCTGATTTCTTGCGCAAAACCGAGTTTTTTGGGCTCGGTGTTATGATGCAACAGTGCTGTGGCGGTGCCGTTCAGCTGATGTATGAGAAGTTCTCCGGCGGCCAGGCGCGACAGCTGATCAAAGAGTTTGGAGTCAAGCACGCCGAATACCCGCGACTCCTGATTTCCCCGGTATTCGACGATCGACCGGCCTTTGTTGCATCTGGCAAGAGCGACATAAGCCATATCTCCGGTCACCTATGGAATAGGGTTCAGGAAATGGTGGCAGACGATGAGAATTCGAACCGGCTTTTCGCTGACGGCTCTCAGCAATGGTTTGTCACGCGTCTTGACGATTTTCCAACGAGAATTGTATTGTTCGGTGCTGGCCACGTCGGTAAAGCGTTAGTCAAACTGTTGCAGGATTTGCCCTTTCAGGTCGACTGGGTTGATCAGCGTCCGGATATGTTCCCTTCGGAAATCCCCGCCAATACCCGCACCATTTCGTCGGCTGATCCGGTCCAATTGGTTGAGCGGCAACCACCGGGCGTTTTTTTCGTGGTCATGACGCACGATCATGGACTCGATTACGAGCTGTGTTTGCGTATTCTGAAGCGGCAGAGCTTTGGCTGGCTCGGGTTGATCGGGTCCGCGACCAAACGCAAAAGGTTTGAGCAACGATTGATCAAGGATGGCATCGACCCGTTCAGGCTGAAGCGTTTGGTTTGTCCCATTGGCATATCCGGCATACGCGGTAAAACTCCGGCGGTCATCGCGATGTCAACCGCGGCACAGCTGCTGGAAAAACGAGATCGTGTATTGAGCGGTCAATCTGAGAAGTCCCCGGTGCGTGCGGACGCGCGATTATGAGATCGACACTACTCGAACTCAAGGGGATAACGAAGGCCTTTCCCGGTGTGCTGGCCAACGACGCGGTCGATTTTTCGATTGCGGAAGGGGAGATTCATGCCCTGCTTGGTGAGAACGGTGCAGGCAAAAGCACGCTGGTCAAGATCATCTATGGCTATTATTCCGCTGATGCCGGCGATATGTTTTGGATGGGCAATCCGGTCAAGGTGTCAAGTCCGGCCCATGCGCGCCAGATTGGCATCGGTATGGTGTTCCAGCATTTCTCATTGTTTGACGCGTTGACCGTGCGGGAGAATATTGAGCTGGCCATCTCTTCGGGGAAAACCGGTGATGAGCTTTCGCAGAACATACACGAAGTTTCAACTGCCTATGGTCTTGGACTTGATCCCGAGCGCGATATTTTCTCGTTGTCGGTCGGGGAGCGGCAGCGGGTCGAAATTGTTCGCTGCCTGTTGCAGTCACCGAAACTGTTGATCATGGATGAGCCGACATCCGTATTGACCCCACAGGAAGCCGACAACCTGTTCGAAGTCTTGAACAAACTTGCTGAACAGGGGTGTGCGGTGCTGTACATCAGCCACAAGCTTGAGGAAATCAGATCGTTGTGTCACCATGCTACGATTCTCCGACATGGGAAAGTGGTGGCAGAGTGCGATCCGACAAAAGAAGACACACGGACCCTGGCGGAAATGATGATCGGTAAATCCCTGAATCCGCCAACCTACGAATTGAAGCAATCCGGCGAGGTGCGCTTTGCGGTTCGAAATCTGTCCCGCACGGCTGAAACCGAGCGAAGCATTTCGCTGAAACAGATCAGTTTCGATGTCCGCGAAGGTGAGATTTTCGGGATTGCCGGGGTTGCCGGCAATGGACAGACCGAACTCATGGAGATGCTGTCCGGTGAAGTTTTGGCCGATGATGACTCGGCAATCAGTATCAATGGTGTTGCCTGTGGGCGACGCGGCGTCAGAGGGCGGCGCGATCTTGGCACGGCCATTGTTCCCGAAGAACGGCTGGGACATGGCGCGGTGGGCAACATGTCTTTGATCGAGAACGTATTTCTCAGCAGCCACAGGCGCTTCAATCTGTCCCGCGGTTTGTGGATGAACTATTCCAACGCCCGGTCATTCGCAAAAAAGACCTGCGACGATTTCGATGTCAGGCACACCGGCATACAGGTGGACGCGGGCAGCTTATCTGGCGGTAATCTTCAGAAATTCCTGATCGGACGGGAGATTCTCCAGCAGCCCCTGGTGATGCTGGCCTGCCAGCCGACATGGGGTGTTGATGCAGGCTCGCAGCTGGCGATTCACAAAGCGCTCCTGGACCTGGCAGCTGATGGCGCCGCGGTGCTGGTCATATCCCAGGATTTGGATGAACTGTTGGAGCTTTGCAACCGAATCGCCGTGATGTTTACCGGGCAGTTGTCTTCGCCGCATCCGGTTTCGGAATTGACGGCCGAAAAAATTGGCCTGCTTATGGGCGGTGCCGGCTCCAGTGAAGTTTGAGGAAACCAGATGCGGCCAAGACTCGTAGCTCGACAGACACATTCCAAGACCATGACGTGGCTGACCCCGATCATGGCGCTTGGCTTAAGTCTTGTCGCGGGAACCGTCATGTTCTATCTGCTCGGATTTCCTCCTTTCGAGAGTTTGCATGCTTTCTTCATCAACCCGATCAACAATTTGTACGGGATCAGCGAGCTTTTTGTGAAAGCGACTCCGCTGGCCATCATTGCGGTGGGGCTGTCAATGGGATTCCGGGCAAACGTTTGGAACATCGGTGCTGAAGGACAGTTTACGATCGGCGCTCTGGCCGGCAGTTCACTGGTGATTTACTTTCCTGAATCGCAGAATATTCTCATGCTGCCGGCGATGCTGGTTCTGGGCGTGTTGGGAGGAATGGCGTGGGCCTCGATCCCGGCATTCTTGAAGACCCGGTATAACACCAATGAAATCCTGACCAGTCTGCTGCTGGTTTATGTCGCAGTTCTGGTCTTGAGTACGCTGGTCCATGGTCCCTGGCGCGACCCGCATGGGTACAACTTTCCTGAAAGCGTGATCTTTCAGGATGTCGCCACGTTACCGGTCATTCTTCCGGGTACCAGACTTCACTTTGGCGCCATACTTGCGATACTGGTGATTGCCACAGGCTGGGTGTTGTTCTCTCGAACCCTGATCGGATTCCAGGTGAGAGTGTCCGGGCTTGCGCCGCACGCGGCGCGCTATACAGGAGTCAGGCCGGACCGAATGATTTGGTACGCGCTTCTGGGAGCCGGCGGACTTGCGGGTCTCGCCGGGATTATCGAGGTGTCCGGTCCAATCCAGCAGGTACAGCCGATCATTTCTCCCGGGTATGGTTTCGCCGCGATCATCGTCGCCTTTCTTGGCCGGTTGCATCCCGTTGGGGTTCTTTTTGCCAGCATGGTATTGGCATTGACCTATTTGGGCGGTGAATCCGTTCAGATCAAACTTGGCCTTCCTCTTGGAATTGCGGGGGTGTTTCAGGGAATGCTGCTCTTTTTCCTGCTGTCGTGCGATCTTTTGATCAACTACCGAATTGAATTCAGGTCCGCGCGATCGGGTGAATCGACAAGTTCGGCATGATGGGATCGATTACGACTATTGAGTTGATTCTGCTGACCGTGGTCAGTGCCGCGACGCCACTGCTGCTGGCGGCAACAGGTGAGCTGGTCGCCGAAAAGTCCGGGGTCTTGAACCTTGGCGTCGAAGGCATGATGCTGGTTGGCGCAGTGTGCGCGTTTATTGCGACGTTAACGACGGGGAGTTGGGCACTTGGAATTGTCGCAGGCGCAGTTGCCGGAGTCATGATGTCGATGTTGTTTGGTGTGCTGACGCTCATATTTCTGGCAAACCAGGTTGCGTCGGGACTGGCCCTGACACTGTTTGGCATCGGCCTCAGTTCGTTGCTTGGCATTCCATTCATCGGATTGCCAATCGACAAATTGCCGGTGTTGGATATTCCCGTGCTGGGCGATATTCCGATTGTCGGACCGCTGGTATTCGGACAGGATTTTCTGATTTATTTTTCGGTGCTGATGGTTGTCGCAGTCCATTGGTTTCTGTTTCGCTCGAGACACGGGTTGATTCTGAGAGCGGTCGGAGAATCGCATGATTCTGCCCATTCGATCGGTTACTCCGTCAAGAAAATCAGGTTCCTCGCGGTCATGTTCGGAGGCGCCATGGCCGGACTCGGCGGAGCGTTTCTGTCCCTGTCTTACACACCGATGTGGGTTGAGGGAATGACTGCTGGACGAGGATGGATTGCGTTGGCTCTGGTTGTGTTTGCCACCTGGAAGCCTAGTCGGGTACTGATCGGCGCCTACCTTTTTGGTTCGGTAACCATATTTCAGCTTCACCTTCAAGGTATCGGAGTCCAGCTGCCCGCCCAGATACTTTCGATGCTGCCCTATCTGATTACAATTCTTGTGTTGGTATTGATTTCACGAAACGCGGCCCGGGTCAAACTGAGTGCGCCTGCTTCTCTCGGCAAGATATTCCATCCGAATACCTGATTGCGAATTGGAACATGGGTAAATAGCGGGTGTCAGTCATCGGAATACACTGTCACTTTCACACCAAATCGCGTGAAATGTATTTGATGGGGATTGTGTTAAAATGAGTTGAACTTCGCTCAGGGTCAAGCTGAATATGTCCAATCTGGGCGACAAAATTCATGTGTGGTATCACCTCACAATCACGCGATCAAAACCACAGAGAAGGTAGTAATATGCGACGTATTTTCACAACTGCAATTGCAGTATTATTTTTTGCAGTCGGCTCAACTGGTGCGTTGGCCGAGGATGCATTCAAGGTTGGATTTGTCTATATCGGACCGGTTGGAGACCATGGCTGGACCTATCAGCATAACGAAGGTCGCCTCGCCATCGACGAGGCATTCGGAGGCAAAGTCGAAACTACATTTGTTGAATTTGTTCCGGAAGGTCAAGATGCCGAACGAACAATTCGCCAACTCGCCGCCGATGGCCACAAACTCATTTTCACAACTTCTTTCGGTTACATGAATCCAACCATTAAGGTTGCCGAAAGTTTTCCGGATGTGTATTTTGAACATTGCTCCGGTTACAAAAGGTCTGACAACGTCGCGACCTATTTGGCACGATTCTATGAAGGTCGATATGTAAGCGGACGAATTGCCGGTGCAATAACCAAGTCCAATACGATCGGTTACATTGCATCATTCCCAATTCCGGAAGTAGTGCGAGGAATTAACGCATTTACTCTGGGTCTGCGCAGTGTCAATCCCGATGCCACAGTCAAGGTTGTGTGGGTAAGCACCTGGTTTGATCCGGGTAAGGAAGGTGATGCCGCCAAAGTACTGGTTGATCAGGGTGCCGACGTATTGACGCAGCATACCGACTCACCGGCACCGTTGCAGGTTGCTGAAGAACGAGGCGTATTTGCTTTTGGACAGGCTTCTGACATGGTTGCTTTCGGTCCAACCGCCCACCTCAGTGCCATTGTCAATAACTGGGGACCCTACTATGTCGAACGTACCCGCGCGGCGATGGATGGAACCTGGGAGTCGGGTGACGTTTGGGGTGGCATTTCGGCCGACATGATCAGAATGGCCGAATTCAATCCGAATTCCTTGCCTGCCGATGTCATCGCTGATGCGAATGCCACCGTAGATGGCATTCGTTCGGGAGCCATTCATCCCTTTGCCGGACCGATTATGGATCAGGCCGGCAACGAGGTAGTCGCAGCGGGCGCCACTTTGACTGACGGCGATCTGCTTGGTATGAGCTACTATGTCATGGGTGTCGAAGGTTCCATTCCAAACTAGCTTTGCATCCTGGCAAGCAGCCAAGAAATTAAAAGGGGCATTTGATTGCAAGTGCCCCTTTTTTCTCGCAGTGAAATCAAACTGGACAGACTGCGAAATTTTGGACTCGCCGCACATCCTTTCGTGCATTCAAAGCCCCAAATCGTTTAACTTATGAGCCGTAAAATTCCAATAAAATGACTTTTACCGTTTCAGTTCAGGTAAGAAACAAGAGGTGAGTTCGAGATGCAACGTTTTATTCTTTCCAGTTTAGCGGCGCTGATGTTGGCGGGCAGTGTTACGGTTGTCAAGGCAGACAACCCGCTCGCGGTAGGATTTATATTCGGCGGACAAATCCGCAAACACGGCTGGACCTTCCAGCACAACGAAGGTCGACTCGCGGTCGAAGCGATTCTCGGTGACCAGGTGCGAACGGGATTTGTTGAGGTTCAGCCCGACATGGGTGACGATGTTGAAGGAGCAATTCGGCAGTTCGCCGCCGACGGCTATAACCCGATCTTCATCTCTTCGTTTGGATTTACCGATGAGACTCTCAAAGTCGCCAAAGACTATCCCAAAACGTATTTTGAGATTGCTACCGGTAACAGGCGCGCCGATAATGTTGGCACTTTTTCGGCTCGATTCTACGAAGGACGCTATGTGATCGGGCGCATCGCCGGAGGGGTGACCAAGACCAATGTCATTGGCTATATCGCCTCAAAACCGATCCCGGAGGTAAACCGAGGCATTAATGCTTTTACACTAGGTCTGCAAAGTGTGAACACGGAAGCGAAAGTAAAAGTGGTTTGGACCGACGATTGGTTTGATGAAGACAAGGAAAGTCTTGCCGCAAACGCTTTGATTGAAGCCGGTGCCGATGTGCTGGTTCAACATACGAACTCTCGCATGCCGCTATTGATTGCGGAGGAACGCGGACTTTTCGCATTCGGCCAAGGGTCTGATTTGTACGCGTATGCTCCCAATGCTCATTTGACTGCAATCGTCAACAACTGGGGTCCATATTACATCGAGCGGATTCGAGCGGTCATGGAAGGGAGGTGGCAGTCGCAGGACAGTTGGGCAGGGTTTGCCGCTGGAGCCGTGAAAATCGCCCGACTGAATTCGGATTCTTTGAACCAGAGTGTGATTGATGATGTCTATACAACGATTGAGGAAATCCGTTCAGGCTCGGTTCATCCATTCATCGGCCCCATCATCGATCAGGCAGGCAACCAAGTGATTGGAGCCGATGAGGTATTGAGTGACAGCCATTTGCTGGGCATGAAATACTACGTAAAAGGAGTCGAAGAATTGGTCGTTGATTTTGACCCCGGTCAGCAAGCATAAATGTAACGGCTTAGGACTCCGGTTGCTTCAAATTCGGGTGATCGATGAATGACATAAAAAAATATGCCGTTCGCGGTTCAATCGTTGATTTTGTTGCGGACCCGAGGACATGCAGCAACGCTTGGCGTCACTTTGAAGACGGCATCATGATTGTGTCTGACGGCCGGGTGGAGTCTGTCGATTCGGCGTCAAAATGCATTGACTCAATCAACGGCGCCATTCCGGTTTTCGAATATCCGGATTGTTTGATTTGCCCCGGTTTTGTCGACACCCATATCCACTATGCACAGACGCGCATCGTCGGCTGTCCGGCACCCGGGTTGCTGGATTGGTTGGAAACCTACACTTTTCCCGAAGAGCTTCGATTCAAGGACCCGCAGTATTCAGCGCAAGTGGCCGTTGAGTTCTTTGACGAACTGCTAAGCAACGGAACAACCACAGCACAGGTTTATCCCACAGTTCACGAAAATTCAGTTGACTCGTTTTTCGAAGAATCGCACAAACGCGGCGTGAGGATGGTGGCAGGCAAGGTTCTGATGGACCGGAATGCGCCGTCTGGACTGTTGGATGGCAAGAACCTCGGTGAAGACGAGACCGAGAGACTCATCCGCAAATGGCATGGCAAAGGCCGACAAACCTATTCCATCACACTGCGTTTCGCAGGTACATCAACGTATGGCCAGATGCAAAGCTGCGGGCGATTGGTACAACGCTACCCAGATGTGCTGTTTCACACTCATCTGTCTGAAACGCTGGCTGAAATTGACTGGACGCTGCAGCTGTTTCCGGAATGTTCTGACTATCTTGCCGTGTACGAAAAGTATGAAGTCGTCACTGATCGCTCGGTCTTTGCACACTGTATTCACTTGAGTGAAGCCGAGCAAACTCGAATGACGGATGCAGGTGCCGCTGCTGCGCTTTGTCCCACCTCGAACCTGTTTCTCGGCAGCGGTCTGGTCCCACTGAATCAGTTGGCCGAAAGAGATATCAGTTTGTCGCTCGGTACTGATGTTGGCGGAGGGACCAGTTTTTCCATGCTGCAGACAATGCACGAGATGTACAAGGTGGTTCAACTTGGGAATGATTACGTTGATCCATTCGATTTGTTTTATCTTGCAACGCTCGGTGGTGCGAAAGTGTTGCATCTTGATCGCCATATAGGTAATTTCGATCGCGGCAAGGAAGCTGATTTTATTGTGCTGGATGATGGAGGAAGACAATTGACGCGGCAAAAACTCAGTCAAACGAACTCACTTGCCGAGATTTTGTTCGCTTACATTATTCTCGGCAGTGCTGCGAATGTGAGAGAGACTTGGAGCATGGGTCGGCGTGTCTATCAGCGCGACTTGTAGCGGCAGCCGATTGGTTAGTTGAGGACGAGCAAATTGCTCCGAGTAGATTCCATTCATTTGAATTGGGAGTTCAATTGAAAATGGTTCGCTGAAAAGAGGTAGTCGATTTGGAAAAAAGCCTAGAATGTCGGCTTGGATGGTGGGAGTACCGGGTGCGGACTCCAGCTTCCCCGGACCGGCTAACTGCCAATACGCAGGACAACGCGTCAGCTTGCAACGAATCACAAACCAACGGGTCGTTCCAATCGAGGAGAATACGATGCGACTGAAACAAAAAATGGTGTCATTTATTGCTGTCCTGGCCTCGGTCATGCTGGCGAGCCGACCGCCGCCCAAGTCACCGACGATGAAAGCCTTAAGGCTTTTGTTGAGGGAGCAAAAGCGTAAATCGAAGCGATCACGGACATGAACGAAGGGGCAAAGCTCAGGGAGAGGCTAAGAACGGAGGGCGATTGGAAGTCCGGTTCGATGTTTCTCGTCATTTTCCTCAAGACCGGGGAACCGTTTATCCATGGGAATGACCGCACGGCCGAGAGCAAGAACCTGCTGGATGTCGAGGACGAGCGCGGAACCAAGGTCGTTCAGGAACTCTTGACAGCTGCAGCTTCTGGTGGCGGTTTCGTCAAATACAATGACGGGGGACAGGAGACGGCATATGCTGTCGAGTATACCTCCGGGATCACAGCAAGACGATTTGTGCTGGCCGGCGGCTACTCACAGGATGTCTCCCGCGTCTCAATCCAGATCGTGGATCTTCCGAAGCCCGCCGTCACTGCTTCACAGGTTGTAGACCGCGAGACACTCATCACTTTCGTTGAGGAGGCGGCCAAGGTGCACCTTGACGCTGTCGCGTCTGAAGGCTACAGCGAGCTCACCGGGGTCAGAAACGCCTTCCGGGAGGAAGGAGGGGACTGGAAATCGGGTTCCATCTACCTGTTCGTCGTGAGTGGCGGGGGTATCACACTTTTTCATGAGTCCGAGCCGTACCGCGAAGGCAAAACCACGGATATGGAGAGGACAGACTCCAAGGGGGTGAAGATCGCCGAGGAGTTGATCGGCGGTGCGAGACGCGAAGGTCGGAAGTTTTTGCGATATCACTACGACAACCCGGCCATCGAGGGAGACGAGGATACCGGCTCCCCAAACTCGGCTACGCGGTGAGTTTTCCGGTGCCGAACACGGACCAGAGGGGAGTCATCGGCTCTGGCATCTATCTCGACACGGACGGCGAGTGAGTCTTGATTTAGATAACCAGCACCGCTCCTGACTGCACCAGATGGCTCAATAAAGAGCCATTTCGCCGATACCGGTTCGAGTAACCATTCAGAGAATTTTTTCCAATCCAGGATTCTGAACCGACGTAATGAGCAATTCAGATGAAATACGCTGGAGACAGCGATTAGAGAATTTCGGTAAAGCAATTTCACGACTGATCGATGCTTGCAATCGAGACCAATACACTGAGCTTGAACAAGCAGGCCTAATAAAAACGTTCGAGTTCAATTTTGAGTTGTCTTGGAAAGTATTGAAAGACCTGCTCTATTACGAAGGTCATAAAGTGAACGGACCGAGAGCAATTTTTCGCAAAGGTTTCGAATCGGGTTACATTGATGAACACAATTGTGAAATATTGCTTGACGTGCTTGAAAAGCGTAACGTACTTAGTCATGCATACCGGGAAATCACAGCTCTGGAAGCGGTAACCCTGATCAAGGACGAATACTACCCCGTGCTACTGCAGCTTTATGAAAAACTGATCGAGAAGTCCAAGCAATGACAGGTGGATTGAAGGAAAAGCATCATGCAGCAATCATCAGCGAGATAGCAAAAAACGACAAAGTGGAACGCGCAGTGCTGTTCGGTTCGCGGGCAATGGGTACCAATACGGTAACGTCTGACGTAGACATCGCGCTGTTTGGAGATGCACTCACACTAACCGATCAAGCCAAGCTTGGTGCTGCTATGGAACTGATTCCAATGGCTCAGTCAGTTGACCTGGTTCTCTTCAATAGCATCGATCACCAGCCATTGATTGAGCACATTCGCAAATATGGTATCGAATGGTATTGTCCCTCTAATGATTCCAATAACAGTAAAGCAGCACGTAGCGGGGTTGTAGCGCTTGGGCATTCAAATTTAGCGACTGTCCGCCAGTCGAAGAAAAACCAAAGGAAAAATTTCACAAAGCCGTATGAACTGATAACCCACAACCGATTGGTAGCGGTTGATCTGGGAAGACTTGATCAAAAGTCGCTCTCAGACTCAATGCCTACGAGAGCGAGCAGTTCCCCCTTTTCCACCAACCCGCGATGGCAACGAACGAATGCCACTCCATTGACCGGAAAATCAATGCGTGCCGGTGGCAATTCGATCTGATCGGTGTTGTGAATAAATCCGACCGGGTCTCCCGCTGAAACAGTGTCACCCGGGGAGAAAGCCGGTTCAAACAGCCCTCTGTGAGTTGAGTAGACGTGTTGGTTCGCATCAACAATTTTCAGAAAGGTTACAGGTTCCGTGCGCGGTTGAATCTCGTCAGTTAGCACTTTCAAATGTCGCAGACAATTGCGAATGCCGCGTTCACTGAGTTTCAGTGTTTCGGGTGTGACTTGCCCGCCGCCTCCAAGTTCAGCTGAAATTACGACCAGGTCATTTCTTTCGGCGGCAGAATTTACGCTTCGGTCTTCGTTAAAATCACCCATCAGCCAAACAAATGGACATCCGAATACCGTGGCAAGTTCGACGTTCTTGCGCAGCAGTTCAGTATCTTCGTGGTAGGTTGCCATTGCACAAGGCGAGAACCAGGCAGCTTTGCCGCCAGAGTGAATGTCGATCACTGCATCGCAGACAGGCATGACAGTTTTTTCGATGAAGTTTGCGATCATCTGGGTTGGCGTCCCGTCGGGATCACCCGGGAACGCACGATTCAAGTTGCCGGCGTCCAGCGGTGAGACTCTGGAAGACGCGTTCACAGCAGGGGAATTCAGAGTTGGAAACACGATGATTCGCCCCTGAACATCGTCTACACTCGTCTCGCGCAATAACTTGATCAGCGAAATCGGTCCTTCAAATTCGTCGCCATGCACTCCGCCGGTCAAAAGAACTGTTGGTCCGACACCATTGGCGATCACGCCAGCAGGAATCGGGACGTATCCGAGTGCGATGCTGTTGTCTGAATATTTGAGTTGCAAGTCGCCAAAACGCTTGCCGGGTGACTTAAAGTCAAGGTTTGATTGAATTCGGGTCTGGTACCAATAGAGTTCCCGATAGGGCTTGTTCATGAGTTTCGATTTCCTTAAACAGGCAAGAGGTTACAGATCAGTTGTTCACCACTGGAAGTGCAAGTGTGCAGATCCAGAATTCATGCTTTTTTGCAATCTCTTGAAAATTATAAGTAATCGAATTCATTGACCTAGAATTGACTACAGCACTATAGTTGATGCGGTTTCAGCGGTGCTGGAGAAGTGTGGCGACGGTTGGAGAATTGTCATCGGAAGTGGTTCAGTTTGATTGATCGTCGCTTGGCGCTGCTTCCATAAAGACGAGTACCTCACCTTAAGACTGCCAATCCGCTTCAATTGGTCGGACCTTTATTTTAAATTGGTCGCGCTTATACTTACAATCAGTCAATATATTTTTTGTAAATGATCGCTTAATCACTTTCGATCAGTCAAAACCATTGGAGGCCATTTTGTATCCTCGATTCGTTGCAAATCGAATCAATGAAGCATTGTCTGATACCAGGATTGTTTTTCTTTGTGGTCCTCGGCAATCAGGCAAGACGACACTTGCGAAGCAAATTGCAAGTGACAATTTTCCGATTTTCACGCTTGACAATCCCCATGTGCTTGAAGGTGCAATATATGACCCCGTCGGTTTTGTCCGCGGCATTGATCGAGGTGTCATTGACGAAGTTCATCGTGTGCCGGATCTCATTCTGGCAATCAAGACATCGGTAGATACAGACCCGCGCGCGGGCCGGTTTTTGCTGACCGGGTCTGCGAATCTGATGACGATTCCCCACATCCCCGACTCGCTTGCAGGTCGCATAGCGATTATTCGCTTACTGCCTCTGTCCCAAGCAGAATTGCGTGAGAACCAGTCCTCGTTTCTGAAACAGGTGTTCTTGGGCAAAGCTCCGAAACCTGCTAACTTGATTATGGGTGATGAGCTGGTCACTACAGTGCTTGCAGGTGGATACCCCGAAGCGTTGGCCCGTTCCAGCTGGAGACGCCGGCAGGACTGGCATCAGGACTATGTTGAAGCAATAGTTCAGCGAGATGTCCGTGACATTGCGCAGATTCAGAAGTTGGGTGTCATGTCAAGGTTGTTGCGAGTCCTCGCTGAGTATTCAGGGCAACTTGTCAATTACTCGGGAGTCGGTTCAAGGCTGGAAATGAACCATGTTTCCACGCAAAAGTATGTCGATATTTTTGAAAGTCTGTATGTCGTTTATACATTACAGCCATGGTTTTCGAACAAATTGAAGCGTCTGACAAAAACTCCAAAACTGCATTTTCTTGACTCTGGGCTGCTTGCTGCACTCAGAGATATCACTCCGGATAGACTGGTCAACGAACGCGTACTGTTCGGACCACTGCTGGAAAGTTTCGTATTCGGCGAATTACTCAAGAATGCGAGTTGGTCTGAGGAGCGTTATGTGTTCTCACACTTTCGGGACAAGGAGCAAAATAAAGCGGACTTCGTTATTGAAGACAGGCGTAGCCGAATTGTCGGGATCAAAGCAAAAGCCTCGGCGACCGTTACCAAAAAAGACTTTTCCGGATTGCGTAAACTCGCAACCGCGTGCGATGAAAAGTTCGTTTTGGGCCTGGTATTGTACGACGGCGACCAGTTAGTGCCTTTTGGAGACCGTATGCTCGCTGCCCCGATTTCGACACTGTGGTCGTAATGGGGAGAATTGCACAAACCTGGAACGCGTAGGCATTTCCAATCGACTGGGTGTGTCCGGGGTAGACATGGTCTGAGAAATCACCGATTCATGATTTTTGAATATTCGAAGCGCGATGGCATTCATGGTGTATCGTGTATGGAATTACAGGTTTACCGACAAACAACTCTTCTCTATTTGAGGTCTGAGAACATCAAATCCAATAGCCTCAAAGTCAGACGAGCAATGAACATCTATTGTGAGAAGGCTATGGTTAAGAAAACAGTATTGAGCGTATGGGTGTTTGCAGCACTATTTTTTGCATCGCCACACATAGCGGCCGAATCCATCGAATCTGCCCGGGCAGCATACGATGATGGCCGGTTTCTCGAAGCGGCTGAGCTGGGTGAGGCGCTAAATACCTCCGAGGCATTGACGTTGGCGACTGCATCATTAGTGATTTACGGCTTTTATGTCGCTCAAGACGATGATCAGCAACCGATCTTTATACGTGCCATGGGACTGGGAGAAAGGGCAGTCAGCCTGGATTCCAGCAATGCGTTGGCTCACTTGCGCTGGGGTCAGGCAATGGGGCGTTATGCGCAGACTATCAGCACCATGGAAGCTTTGGGTGAAGGATACGGAAAACGGATCCGAGACGAGTTTGAAGCGGCAATTGCACTTGATCCCGACTTGCCTAAGGCACATACCAGTTTGGCAAGCTGGCATTGGGAAGCCATTGAGAAAGCCGGGATTCTGGCTCGTGCAACCCTTGGTGCATCGAATAAGACTGGCGCCAAACATTTCGAGAGGGCGCTGGAACTGGCTCCGGAGTCAAAGGAGGTGCTGTTTGATTATGCCCGAGGTCTATTGATAAAGGGCAAGCGCAAGGATCGCGATAAGGCTCGCGAGACTCTTGTGCGCGCAATCAATATTCCGTCGCGGAACGCCTATGATGGTCTGCTTGATGAAGAAGCGAAGCGGAAATTGGCGGAACTGGATGAATGATGTACTTGCTGTCAGGGGAGCAGTGTCCCTCAATTGGCAAGTACGTCAATAGTAACCGATCACATCGCCCTTGGTGGTTACACCCAACCCGTTCAGAAGACGGTTGACGTAGCAGAAGTAACCGACAACCTGGTTCAGTTCCAGTATCTCTCCGTCATCACATCCCGCGTCGCGAAGAGCGTCGACATCGCTCTTGACAATATCACCGACTGCGACCGTCAGTTTTTCGACATATCGCAGCATTGCCAGTTCTTTGCCCTGAAAGATTTTTCCAGGTTCGTTGGTTTTCAGTGCCGAGATTATTTGTGTATAGCGTTCCTCGTTGTCCACCAGTTTTCTCAGATTCGAACTGTGATGAGCGACACTGTAGTCGCAATGGTTCAAAAGACTGGTATAGGTTCCGGCAGTTTCAAGAAACCAAATAGGCAAGGAGTTGTCGCTGCTGTGGAGCACGCTGCGGTAAAGTGATACGTGTCCATGCATCGTCTTGGGGCGAAGACTGTGAATTCGCATTACGTTGTCTACGGTTCCATGCGGGGACCGAGCCGCTTCCAATGCGGCTTTCGCCTCGCCGGTTGCTTCAGCGTCCGATAGCATGTGAATCCAGGCGGTCATTGGCTTACCATTTTGACATCGGTGAGACTAATTTCGATAGGCGAAAGAACGATTGAATCGTCCACTAATATACTCATTGCAGGTGATCGGGCTAAACTGTGAGGACTCACCGCATTGAACAATCGGGTCAATGATTGTTTCGGAGTCCGGATCTACGAATACAACAACAGAATATCTTGCGTTCGTACCTTTATTCACGACAAAATGAGGAACTGACCTGAATCTTCCGTTAGTCCAGCGCGAGAGCAAGTCCCCGACATTGACGACAAAAGTATTGGGGATCGGCTGAACTTCGCGCCATTGCCCATCTGCTGACTGGGCGCTGAGGCCCGGACCTCCCTGAATCAGCATGGAAAGGCATCCGAAATCTGAATGGGGCGATACCCCGTAGTCGTCCGATACATTCTCATTTGGCGGATAGTAGATGATTGAACCCCGGGATGTCGGTCGATTGAAATTTCTGGTGAAATAATCAGCAGGTACGTCTAACGAAACTGCGAGGGCGCGAAGTATTTTTGCGGAGCAAGTATGAACAGCATCGAAATAGGCGTTAAGCGACAGGCGCATCTTATCGGGTTCTGCCGGCCAACGGTTCGGAGCTATCAGTTGATCAGAGTCGCCAGTGAAATCTTGGCTCAATGCGTGATCCAGCCCCCAAATAAAACTTTCCTTTCGGTCGGCGTCGCTATACCCCTCCATGGTCGATTCGCCGATTGCGAGAAACCCGCGATGGGAACCCGACATTCTGACTTCGGCCTTTCGCTTGGCAGGCAACGAAAAGAATCTTGCAGCGACTTCAAAGGTTGACTCGATCGTTTCAGGATCTATACCGTGTCCACTGATGTAAAAGAATCCGTGATTCTGAGCTGCTTCATGCAACTCCTTTCCAACCGATTGCAACGCAGACTCAGATTCGTTCTGCAATACAGAAATATCAATGATGGGGAATGAGTGCACAGGACGGAGTGGAGTTGCGAAAATATTTTCAAATGAACTAAAAAGTATACATTGTTTGGGTTGATTCGGATTTTTCGAGCGCTTAATTTTGGTTTTCGGTCGTGTTTCTTGGCAGATGATCAGCCCAATTGAGCAAATTCGGAGAGGAATCGAGTCAGCCCAATTGCTTCGGTGTTGTTCCTCATTGAAAATCTGTCAGTCCCGGAGTAAATGACCAGTTTCCGGGTAGCCTTCATATCTTCACAAGCCGAGTGAAACTCCTTGGAAACTCTGGGTGAAGACGAACGCTTGATTTCAATTGCAACAATTGAATTGCCGGGACCCTCCATCACCAAATCAACTTCCGCGCCAGCGGAAGATCTGTAATAACTGAACTGCCATGTGTCGGGCAGGTTCGTGATGATGTTTTCCACGACGAACCCCTCCCAGCTGGCGCCAACACCTGGGTGTCCCAATAACGATTCAAAGTCCGAAATATTCAACAGGCGATGAAGTACACCGCTGTCACGCAGATACACCTTCGGTGATTTAACCAACCGTTTTTTGGTGTTCCCGGACCAAGGGGTCAAATATCTGACCATGTAGAAGTCCGAGAGCAGATCAATATAGGATCGAATTGTTTTATGATCGACCTCAAGGCTTTTACCCAAGTTCGAGAGGTTAACTTGCTGACCGTTCAAATGAGCAAGCATGCTCCAAATTCGTCGCATTCTCACACTTGAAACTCTCGGCCCCATTATCGGAATATCGCGTTCCACGTAGGAAGCAATGAAATTTGTTCGCCAGTCCCAACTTTCATCATTGTCCTGTGCCAAGAAGCTGGCAGGGAAACCACCTCTCAACCAAAGTGGATTGGTATCAAACTGTCGTGGGTTGGACTGATAGATTTCAGGAATTGAAAAAGGACAGAGTTCCAAATACTGTATTCGTCCTGCCAGTGTTTCAGTTGAATGCTGAATCAAGTCCCTGGATGCGGAGCCCAGCAAAATGAAGTGTCCACCTCTTTCTCCGTTACGTATTCTTTCGTCAATCAGACTGCGCAAAGTCGTGAATAGATCGGTCTTCCTTTGCACCTCATCAATGATCAGCAGTTTGTTGTTGAAGCCGGTAAGATAATCTTCCGGTTCATCGAGTTTAACGAGGTTGGAATTTCGTTCCAAGTCTAAATGAAACGACTCCTTTTCCAGAAATCGGTTTGCAATTTCGCGCGCGAGCGTTGTTTTGCCGACTTGACGCGGTCCCAGAATAGCGATGACTGGCACAGTTGCCAGCGCTTTTACAATCCGATTTTGTAACGAACGAGAAATCATTGTTGTAATCTGGGAATTTGATTCCCAGATTGCAAAACATGTCTATTGTTTGGGATTTACATAATGAAATTAATAGTTTGATGTTCTGCAATTTCGTGCTTGAGTGTTGTCTTGTCGACTTTTCACAATCCCAAGATAGCAACTACTGGTGCAGTTTCCAACACTTTTACAATTCATATTTGCAATATTATGCAAATTGGGAATTATATTCCCAGATTGCAAAACATGTCAATTGATTGGGATTTTCTTAATCAAATTAATGGATTAAAAGTACAGTGAATCATGCAAAGTGAATTAATTTGCCCAAATTCAATCTGATATCCCTAGGTTAAAGACGTAAAGGCCCTCAAAATTCGTGCCCTCAAATGTGGTCCGTATTGGTGGTAACACGTCTCGACGAAATTGTCGAGCAATTTTGCGACCCGCTGACCAGGTTGCCCCCTGAAGGATGTTGCCAAGCGGATGTTGGACTGCATATTTGTCAAGCAGCGACCGCACTTTTGCAGCTAAATCATCCATCAGCCTGACTGTCAATGCCGCCACTCGAAAACCGGCTTTGATCGCAGATCAGGCAAGTTGTGGAGGCAGGTCCGGATTCTTTGGGCGAATGACCCCCGTATCCAGTAACACACCGCCATTTCTGCATTCCGGCAGGGCAGTGAGAGTGTCTTGATTGTCTGCCTACACATTCGCCCATTGCAGTGGCTCAGTCAACGAATCGCACAATCACTGGGAAAGTTTGTGAAACTGCACGACTCTCTCGTGATTGACATTGCCTGCCAGCACCAAGTTGGCGGCAGATTTTTTGCCACCTCGCCGCTCACTTATTTTTGTCTCTTTTTCGGCGATCTGCCCGTAGCGCACACTTTTGATCTATTCCAGTATCTTTGGTATTTTCCGGCAATACGATAACAATGTCTTGGTGAAACAACAAAAGTTTACAATGAACTTCCTGTCAATTATCAAACACTTCGTTAGCCCCATTGAACGTCAGCATTTTAGAACACCCACTGATTACGCATAAACTCAGCTTGATGCGCCAAAAAGAAACACCCACAAATGTGTTTCGTCAACTCACTAAGGAAATCGCGATGTTGCTGGCGTATGAAGTAACTCGAGATTTGCCTTGTGAAAAACGCACCATTGAAACCCCGCTTGAGACGATGGAGGCTCCATTTATTTCCGGAAAGAAATTGTGCGTTGTATCCGTACTTCGCGCAGGCAATGGACTGCTTGATGGAATGCTATCGCTGATGCCTGCGGTTAAAGTGGGGCACATTGGTCTGTACAGAGACCCTCAGACTCTAATCGCGATCGAATATTACTGCAAACTTCCGAACGATATTGGTAATCGCACAACAATCGTGGTGGACCCGATGCTTGGAACCGCCAATACTGCGACCGCTGCAATCGAACGCTTGAAACAGCACGGTGCAAAAGACATCGTTTTTGTCTGCCTTCTTGCCGCACCTGAAGGTGTCTCAGCAGTCAATGACGCACATCCCGACGTAAAGCTCTATACCTGCGCAGTTGACCGTCAGTTGAATGATCGTGGTTACATTCTTCCCGGATTGGGAGATGCAGGGGACAGAATTTACGGTACAGGCTAGGCTCCATCGCCAAAAAATCCTGCAGTTGACCCCCAGATTGTCCATCCCTGCGGATCAATAATTCTCGAATTTGTGAAAACTGGAAAAATCTCCCACGATCATTTGCTTCAATCGCGCTCTATTCAATGCAGCTCCCGTCCGCAATTCACAAAGATCTGGCTGAAAAGATACAGGGTCAGCTCTTGACGGGTGAATTTGATCGCGGCCGGTATGCAACGGATGCTTCCAGCTACCAGATGATGCCCTTGGCGGTTGTCGTGGCGAAGAATGAGCACGATGTCGCTGCCACACTGGGCTACGCGAGAAGTCAAGGTATCCCGGTGCTGCCCCGCGGCGGCGGAACCTCGCAATGCGGACAAACCGTTAATCACGCCATAGTGCTGGACTACAGCAAATATATGAATCGGGTAATCGAACTCGATCTCGAAAATTCTCGCTGTCGCGTTGAAAGTGGAATCGTTCTTGACGAATTGAACAGGCATCTGAAACCACATGGGGTCTGGTTCCCGGTAGATATCTCCACCGCGAGTCGAGCGACCATCGGCGGGATGGCCGGGAACAACTCCTGCGGCAGCCGCTCCATCCGTTACGGACTCATGCGCGATCACGTCGCTTCGATTGACGCTGTGCTGCCAAATGGTGAAACGCTCGACTTTGGTGCAACAAATTCCGCTTCAAAAAACCTCCATCCAATTTTTGGTGCTTTGCTTGGTATCGGGGAGCGCGAACGCGACGAAATTTCAGCGCGATTTCCGAAAGTCCTGAGACGAGTTGGGGGTTACAACATTGACGCGCTGGTTTCGGCAGACGGTACGGTGAACATGGCGCATCTGCTGGTTGGGTCTGAAGGCACGCTCGCCTGTACCAGAAGCATAGAGCTCAAACTCTCGCCAGTTCCCAAAAACAAACTGCTTGGCATTTGTCATTTTCCGAGTTTCCACGCGGCCATGGACTGCGCCCAGCACTTGGTAAAGCTGGGTCCGGTCGCGGTGGAGCTGATTGACCGGACCATGATCGACTTGTCGCGTAAAATCCCGCTCTTTGAGCGAACCATCACCAATATGGTGAAAGGTGAACCGGAGGCCCTGCTCTTGGTTGAGTTTGCCGAAGAAAGCCAGGATGAAAATTTTCGAAGACTCAGGGCGCTGGGTGAATTGATGTCCGATCTCGGGTTCCGGTTCTCGAATCCCGAAAGGTCTCGGGGTGGCGTTGTCGAAGCGATAGATTCAGAGTTTCAAAGTTCGGTGTTTGAAGTTCGAAAAGCCGGCTTGAACATCATGATGTCAATGCGTGATGACAGAAAGCCGGTTTCGTTTGTTGAGGACTGCGCGGTAGAACTTGAAGATCTCGCTGAATACACCGCCCGACTCACCGAGATATTCCACAAACACGGGACTCGGGGAACATGGTACGCGCATGCTTCAGTTGGATGTCTGCATGTAAGACCGGTGCTGAATTTGCGGGACAGGAAAGATATCAAAGCCATGCGAGCGATCGCGGAAGAGTGCTTCGACATGGTTCTGGAATACAGGGGCTCCCATTCCGGAGAACATGGCGATGGCTTGTGTCGCTCGGAATTCCACGAAAAGATGTTCGGAAAAAGAATGACCGATAGGTTCGCCGAGGTCAAACGACTGTTTGATCCCGATGGAATCATGAATCCCGGCAAGATCGTCAATCCTCCAAAAATGGACGATTCAGAGTTGTTTCGTTTCCCGCCGGATTATTCCGTACCGGCAATCGAGACCGTACTGGATTGGCGCGGGTGGACTGGCGCAGGCGGTGGTTTTCAGGGCGCGGTCGAGATGTGCAACAACAATGGAGCCTGTCGCAAACTCACCGGCGGGGTCATGTGCCCCTCCTACCGTGCGACACGGGATGAAAAACATGTTACACGGGGTCGGGCGAATGCATTGCGTCTTGCGATTTCCGGACAACTTGGTGAAAACGCGATGATTTCCAGCTCCATGAAAGAATCGATGAAACTTTGCGTGAGTTGCAAGGCTTGTCGACGCGAATGTCCAACCGGTGTCGATATGGCAAGAATGAAAATTGAAGTTACCGCAGCTCACCATGCTGGATCCGGCGCGACGTTACATCAAAAGCTGATTGCACACCTGCCAGCGTATGCCCCATACGCCGCTCGCGCACCCTGGCTCACTAACTTGGCAGCGGGGTCAAAGCTGATACGGTCTGCTCTAGAGCCGTTCACCGGATTTAGTCGACATCGACCGCTGCCGAAATGGCATCGCTTTCCATTTGCAGACCCACAACCGGCCGGACCCGCCGACGGCAGGCCTGTAGTATTGTTCGCTGACACCTTCAATACGTGGTTTGAACCTGAAAACTTGCGGGCTGCTCAAGCCGTGTTAGCTGCCGCTGGATATCGTGTGATCTTCGCGTCTGCTTCTGAAAGACGTAAACCGCTTTGCTGCGGTCGAACCTATCTCACAAGCGGTTTCGTTGATCAGGCAAAGCGGGAAGTGAGCCGGTTGCTGAATACGCTGGAACCCTATCTGAATGAAGGCATTCCGATAGTTGGACTGGAGCCGAGCTGCGTACTGGGAATGCGTGACGAACTTCCCGTATTGATACGCGACCGTCGTTCTGAACAGCTCGCCGAATCATCGTACCTGTTCGAAGAAATTATTCAGAAAGAAGGTCCGAGCATTAAATTCAAACCATCAATTTCCAACGTCCTCGTTCATGGACATTGCCATCAGAAGTCATTTGCCCAAATGGAATACGTGGAGCAGGCACTTGAACGTGTTCCCGGTCTGGCATTCAGTGCGATAGAGTCGGGATGCTGCGGGATGGCCGGTGCGTTTGGCTACGATCGCGAGACATTCGAAATCTCGGAACAAATGGCGGAACTTGATCTGTTTCCTGCAGTTCGAAACTCACCAGTCGATACGATCATCGTTGCCGACGGCACCTCTTGTCGGCAGCAGATCGAATTGGGTACTGGCAGACAGGCAATCCATGTCGCCCGTTTGCTGCACTCGGCGCTTTAACCGGTGATGTCCGGAAGACATCGTGTTTGCAAACGCAGTTATTCGGTTACTACCGCCCTTCGAACTTGGGCTTTCGTTTTTCATTGAAGGCCAGGACGCCTTCCTTTCGGTCACGCGTAGGTACGGTTCGATAGTAAGCTTCAAGTTCAAATGCAAGTCCATCGGACAGTGACATTTGCAACCCCCTCTGGATCGACTGCTTGGCTTGTTTGATCGCGACAGGCGCATTGCCAGCGATGACCTTTGCGGTTTCAATTGCAACCGACAGCAATTGGTCGGATGGAATCACTCGATTGACGAGCCCCCACTCGTGCGCCTCGCCGGCTGTAAACGGCTTTCCGGTCAGGATGACTTCTTTCGCCCGTCGTTCGCCAATGGCCCGCGGCAGCGTTTGTGTTCCTCCCGCGCCGGGAATAATGCCCAGGGTCGTTTCGGTCAGCGCGAATCGGGCGTTCTCGGCGGCATACAAAAAATCGAGTAAACAGGCAATTTCGCAGCCGCCTGCATAAGCAGCACCATTGATTGCGCCGATTGTCGGTATTGGACAATCCCTGATGGCTCTTACCATACGTTCATAAACTAGGTGCTGCCGGCTCCATTGGTCGTCATTCATTTGGTTGCGTTCCTTGAGATCGCCGCCGGCACAAAATGCGCGGTTGCCCGCACCGGTAACAACGATGCATCTGAGATCACGATTTTCCAGGGCGGTCTGCTCAAACAGCTGATACAGCTCACGTGCCATAACGGTATTGAACGCATTGGCCACCTCGGGGCGATTCAGGGTAATCACCAATACGTGGTGGTCGACTACCTCGATGACCAGTGTTTCGTATTGATCAGTGTTCATTTTTGAATTCCAGGTGCGAAAAATAATTTTGAATCAGAGCATTAGAAGTGAGTTTAGGACGAAAGGGATTATAAGCATCAACATACCGTGATGACTTCAACACCTTGTTGTTTGCTGAATTTTTCCAAAAAATTCTCGCATGTAATTTCAAATTCATTTGATACGACATATTCTGACAGAAATTATGCAATTTACAATTTGTTTAACGACGCAAAGTTCTATTTTCGCAACAAATTCAATCGCCAATACGGCTAATCAATACAACTCACCCGATCATCGGTTCGGTAGCGCTGGATCAATCGAATCACCTGCTGGCGAGAATAACCGCTGGTCTTCATCAGCAGGGGAACACCCAACCGCGCTGTTTCTTCGACAGCTTCGAATTGCTGAATCGAATCAATATGCGCTCAATTCATCGGCAGCGAACCGCTTTTGCTTCTGCCAATTCGAACCCTGCCGCTTCAGTGCCATCCGGAAACGCTCCCATGTCTTCCAGAGTCCTGAAACCTTCGAGTTTCATAATCGTCTTCATCCTCCTATGGTGAACCCGGTCCCCTCGGTTTTTCAGACTCATTTCTCATTGGACTACACTACCACTATCGCGACGAGGTTACAATAAACAGACCGAAAGAATTGGGTATGTAATCTTTAGAGGAAGGCAAAGTCATGGTTGAAGCATTGGAAGGAAGGGATATTCCTAAACAGTTAGGTTGGCAGGAAGGCTGGCAGGAAGGCTGGCAGGAAGGTTGGCGGAAAGGTCGCCAGGAGACTGCCGAGCTAATGTTGCGGGACGGGATTGATCAGGATTTGATCTGCAAATATACCCAAATGAGTACTGAGGAAGTCGAAGAGCTGGAAAACGGAAATAAGAATTCAAACTAGATTCCGAGACATTTTAGCTGGGCGATATCTTCCATGGTTCAGGGTGGGTTCAGCGAACTCTGGCAATCGAATTGCGGCGGTATATCTCACCCCACACTCACCTTGATCCAGCCGCACATACAGCAAGCTTTTTTACGCGAAATTGCGGGTTAACCGAACATTGAGGCTCTGTGATTCACGCCGAAAATCAATGGCTTGATTACCTGGAAAAGACCTCATTTCCGATCTGGATACAGATTCTTCGAGGCATAGTTTCTGGTTCACGAGTTTCCGTAAGCGGAAATTTGAATTTCACGTGACAAAAAAAATCGAAATGGTTGCCAATCACAACTTGAATATAACGAAAACGAACCCATGTTAATTGCTGAGTTTGTCTTGTTGTTTCAGATCAACTCGTCAACCGACAACCGACAGGCTGAACGCGGATGGTTAAGGGTTCAGTTGTCTGTTGGACATATTTGCTTTGACAAAAAAGTGTCGCGCCCAATTGCGGGCCTCTAGCTGCCACCCTCACAGCTCGTTAATCGAAACTGGCAGATCGACATTATTCTGAGTCCGTTGCCAAGCGCTTAGCTTTGGTGCCTGATGCGCACCGGCGGCGCGTTGCAACGACTGCACACAGATTGAATGAGATCCAATCAGGAGGTAGTAGATTTGCGAGATCAACCATCGGCAGCGGGTTCCGATAATCCTGTCGTTTGTAACCATAACTGGCTGTTTGGCACACTGATTGGATGGCAGCAGTGCCAGGGTGATGTGCTGAAGCTGACGTTTTCGGAAGAGCATCTGAGTTTCATTAACCCGGATGAAACGACACTGCTGTCCACTGATTTACGCTCACACGAATTGCGAATCCAAGTGGCGGACACGGTGATTCAGGTTCCGCGGCTGAATACACGAGACAAGCTGACAGTACGGTTTTTGCTTGAGCACAAATCACGCATCGACGAACACGAACTGATGCTTCAATTGTTACGCTATCAGGTCGGCTTGTACGAACGACAAAATTCCCCGGTGGTCACGGTGCTGATCAACAATGGCCAGCCAGCTGGAAAAAATGGTGTGTTGCAATTTCGCAACTGGCTGACGGATTCGAATGATGAGTTTTGGCGAGTTTACGGCGACTCGGTGATGAATTTCAATGTGGTGATTTTGAATCTGCGCGATCCACAGGTACAGAAGCGACTGTTGAAGTCGAACTATCCCTCGGCGCTGGGCTGGTATGCGATGGGCAAAGCGTCCCGACACATTGATCGGAAAACCGCGCACAACCTAGTTAAATTGTGTTCTAAATTTGACGACAAAACGCTCGACAAGGTATTGGTGCCGGTACTGGGTTACTTGCACCACTATCACAACGAGGTTACAATTAACAAACTGAAAGAATTGGGTATGCAATATTTACAGGAAGGCAAAGTCATGGTTGAAGCATTGGAAGGATGGGATATTCCTAAACAGTTAGGTCGCCAAGAAGGTCTCCAGGAAGGTCTCCAAAAAGGTCTCCGAAAAGGTCTCCGAAAAGGTCTCCAGGAAGGTCTCCAGGAAGGTCTCCAAAAAGGTCTCATCGAATCCAGGCAGGAGATTGCCGAGCGAATGTTGCGGGACGGGATTGATCAGGATTTCATCTGCAAATATACCCAAATGAGCGCAGAGGAAATCGAAGATCTGGAAAACGGAAATAAAAACTCAAACTAGATTCCGAGATATTTTCGCTGGGCGATATCTTCCATAGTTCAGGGTGAGTTCAGCGAGCACAGGCAAGTGAATTGCAGCAGGTATTTCGCACCCTGCACTTACCTTGATCCAGCTGCTCATGCGGCAATCTTTGGTTATGCAATTTTTAGAGGAAGGTAAAGTCATGGTTGAAGCATTGGAAGGATGGGATATTCCTAAACAGTTAGGTTGGCAGGAAGGCTGGCAGGAAGGCTGGCGGGAAGGCTGGCGGGAAGGTTGCCAGGAAACTGCCGAGCGAATGCTGCGGGACGGGATGAGTCAGGATTTCATCTGCAAATATACCCAAATGAGTGCGAAAGAGGTCGAAGAGCTGGAAAACGGAAATAAGAATTCAAACTAATTTCCGTGACATTTTCGCTGGACGATATTTTCCATAGTTCAGGAAGGGTTCAGCGAGCACAGGCAAGCGAATTGCGGCAGGTATATCACACCATAGACTCACCTTCATCCAGCCGCACATGCAGTAAGCTTTGAGCGCGAAATTGTGGGGTAACCAAACATTCTGGCTCTGAAATTTGCGCTTAAAATCAATGGCTTGACGACCAGAAAAAGACCTTCTTGTTGCATACCGGATCATCCAGCAAGATTCAAGCAGATACTTTCGCGGCGCCACTATCCTTACGTTGTCCATGTTAGCGAGGTTTAGGAAGTCAACGATGATTCAACCATATTGACATTGAAAGGACGAACCAGTCAATTCATATTTGTCGTTTGGCCATTGTCGGTATAGCGTGCTCCAGTATCGGTCCAGGGCACGGCCGGCGCGATTGCTGAACAAGCAAGAGATGTAAATTGAATCTCTGCCACGACAAAATACAATTCGACCTGAAATAGAAATTCAGGCACCTTAAGTATCAATTTGAATGAACTACAAAACTGATCATCGGGACATTCGCGATGGTGTCCGCAAACTGTGCCGCAAATTCAATTCCGAATATTGGCGAAATTGTGATCGAAACCGTGAATACCCCCATGAATTCGTCAAGGCGCTGACGCAATCCGGATATCTTGCAGTACTCATCCCGCGGCGATACGATGGATTCGAATTGCCGATTGCTGCCGCGGCCGCCATACTTGAGGAGATTCACCGTTCAGGCGGCAATGCAGCCGCTTGCCATGCCCAGATGTATACCATGGGTACAATTTTGCGCCACGGCTCAGAACAACAGATGGCGAAATACCTTCCCGGTATCGCAGACGGTTCAATTCGGCTGCAAGCATTCGGGGTAACCGAGCCAACCAGTGGCACTGACATGTCTTCATTGCGTACCACTGCGGTACGCACAGATGACCGCTACATCATCAACGGCCAGAAAATTTGGACATCACGAATTGAACACTCTGACCTGCTGCTGTTGCTTTGCCGCACTACTTCAATGACTCAAGTCAAAAAGCGTTCAGACGGGTTATCCGTCATGCTGATCGACATGCGAGCCATCCCTGAGTCGCAACTGACAATTCGCCCAGTTCGTACCATGATGAACCACTCCACTACCGAGGTGTTTTTTGAGGATATGGAAGTGCCGACAGATGCCTTGATCGGTGAGGAAGGCAAAGGCTTTCAATATATTCTGTCCGGCATGAATGCCGAACGCATACTGATTGCAGCCGAATGTATTGGGGATGCGAAATGGTTTATAGAAAAATCGGTTTCGTATGCCAAGGACCGCAACGTCTTCAATCGACCGATCGGACAAAACCAGGGAATTCAGTTTCCGATTGCCAAAGCCTATGCCGGAATGCGTGCAGCTGAACTGATGCTCAAGGAAGCGGCAAGACTTTACGATGACGGTGAAAACCCTGGTGAGGAGGCCAACATGGCTAAAATGCTGGCAGCCGACGCGTCGTGGGAAGCGGCGGAAACCTGTCTGCAAACCCATGGTGGCTTCGGCTTTGCGGAAGAATTCGATGTGGAACGGAAATTCCGCGAAACCAGGCTCTATCAAATCGCCCCGATCTCCACCAATCTGATTCTGAGTTATATTGCCGAGCATGTTCTGGGTTTGCCAAGGTCCTATTGAGCCTTGATACATGCGCAGTCTTGTGAAGATTCTATGACTGATTGCACCGAAGATCGTTGATGCCGTGACACTGGCCAACCCAATTTGGATCGGAATGTTTTGAAAACGCCTGATTTGTTGAGGTTGTAAAATTGCCGCAGTGCGCGGTCGATGCGACCGTCGTGCGATTCCAACACTACTTGGCAAAACGTGCTTTCAAATACTGCAATTCAGTTGTTTCTCATTTCCAGCTGCTGTTTGACATGAACCCAGAATTGCGTCCCGGTCTGCTGAATATCAGGCCCCACATGCTTTCGGCGGACCCCGCTGCGCTCGCGAGTATTCGTATCAACATCGGGTCGAACGAAAGCGCATTCGGTCCGAGTCCCTCAGCCATTTCGATTGCCATTGAGGGTGCCAGCTGCATGGAACGATACGCGGATGGCGCAGAAATCTCGCTGAGCCGACATATCGCAGATAACAACGCGCTTGATCCCGCGGGAGTTGTATGCGGCAATGGCTCGGATGATTTGCTTGCCCGACTGGCCCGGGCATTTCTTCAACCTGGGGATGAATTGATATGCAGTGTCAACGGATACCAAAAATTCCCAAACTATGCCTTGGCCAACGATGCCGTGCCGATTCTGGCGCCTGATGATGAATTCAGAGTCGATGTTGATGGAATTTTGAATTGCGTTACCGAACGCACCCGTATCGTGATGATTGCCAACCCGGACAATCCCACTGGCACTTGGCTGAAAGGCCGGGAAATCAGGCAATTGCACGCAGGACTGCCTGAAAACGTACTGCTGATACTGGATTCAGCATACCTGGAATATGTTGATGACCCTGAATTTGAGAACCCCGCTGCGCTCGTTGAAGAATTTGAAAACGTCGCGATGACTCGTACTTTTTCCAAAATATACGGGCTGGCAGGAATTCGATTGGGATGGCTCTATGCGCCACACAGAATCGCTGATGCGATTCGGCGGATTGGCTTGACTTTCCCATTGTCCAATATTGCATTTGAGTGCGGCAAGCTTGCGCTTGCGGACAAGACGCACCTGCAGGATGTTTTTGATCGCAATAGAAACGGCAGGACTGAGTTCAAGTCAACGCTTGATCAAGTCGGTGCACTCGTTTATCCATCGCAAACCAACTTTTTACTTGCGAAATTTTCTGGCGACGGGCTATCCGCTGCTGAGTTGCACCGCCAGTTGATCAATCACGGAATCTTTGCCCGCAGGCAGACAGCGAAAGCATTCTCGGACTGCATTCGTTTTACAATCGGAACGGAATCACAAATGGACGAAGTTGCCCAAACCATTCTCACACTGTTCAGTCGTTCGTAATTTTCGGCCCCAATTGAACATGTCATCTGTGCTTAAAGGTTCGTCCATTATTGAAGCATTCGAGGCGGCCAGCGTCCAGTCGGTTGTCGCACTGCCCGACATTGTTACTTGTGAGACAGTGCTTTGGCCGATCTCATCGCAATCCAAGTTCATGTTCATTCCGGTATGCAAGGAAGATGAAGGGGTATCCATCTGTGCCAGCCTTTCCTATTGCGGGCATCGGGCAGTACTGCTGATTCAGCATACAGGATTCCTGGATTCGATCAATGCGATTCGCGCGATTGCAGTGAATTACCAGTTGCCGGTTGTGATGATCGTCGGTTTGCAGGGAATTGAACCCGAAGTCCGTTCCACTGAGTCGCGAATTATCGGCATCCGTTCGCTCGTTCCGATCTGCAATGCGTTAACGCTGAAACACGCGGAAATCGACGGTGAAGGAGATGCGGCTCTAATTCGGGATTTCATTGATCAAGCGTACGAGACATCATCCCCATGTGTTATTTTTGTTTCCCGCCCGCCGGTCTGACTGCAAGATGATGAAACGCGATGAAGCGCTGCGGGTTTTGGCTCGGCACTATCCGGACGGAATCGCCGTGGCTGTTTATCAGACCGCATTTGACTGGATGAAGATCCGTCCGCATCCGTTGAACTATTTCTGTACCGGAGCGATGGGGCAGGCATCCTCGCACGGCTTGGGACTGGCACTTGGCGCACCGCATGAGAAAGTGGTCGTTCTCGACGGCGACGGCAGTCTGCTGATGAACCTCGGTTCGCTGGTTACAATCGCCAACATTGCGCCAAAGAATTTGTGTCATTTCGTCAGCCAAAACGACATGTACGAAGTCAATGGCGCGTTTCCGATTCCAGGGGCAGACCGCATTGAATTCGACAAGATGGCGCTGGCAGCCGGTTACCGACATGCGTTTTCGTTCAGTGATCTTGCCGACTTTGATTCGGAAATTGGCGGGATATTGACTTTGACCGGTCCGGTATTTGTATGCATGCACGTCGAACCCGGTGAATTCTACCCGCTGAACTACGCCGCACTTCACAGCGAAGAGTCCCGGTCCATTTTCCGAGAAGCGCTGACGAAGCGATTGCAAGAAGGATCATCGAATTGAGCTGAATCGCTTCTGAAAACCATCCAATTTTCGCAACTTGCATTAACGCTCAATAAATAAGATACTTTGTAGTCCCATTTGCAAAGGTTCTGAGAATACCAGCAATTATTGTCTGTCGTTCAATTCCTCGACTTCATGTTTAAGAAACCCGCTCCTACTTCGGCAGGCCATAAAATTCGCCCACCTGCACCGGGCTTGATTTTTACCCGCAAGTCGCCCCTGATTGATATCGCCCAGTTATTGTTATTGGGGGGTTTGACCGTCTGGGTCATTTATAAAGGTGCACAGGCGATGCAGTACAACTGGCAGTGGTATCGGGTTGACCAGTTCATTTATCGCGTCATCGACGGTGAGTTGATCTGGGGCCAGTTGATGAAAGGGCTCATGGTTACCTTCGAAATTACAGCGGTCAGTATGGTGCTGACCGTGTTGATCGGGCTGGTGACTGCACTATTGCGGATGTCTAATTCTTTTTCAGGAAAATTGCTTGCGAACATCTACCTTGAGATGATTCGAAACACGCCGTTGCTGGTGCAGCTGTTCCTGTTCTATTTCATCGTCGCCCCCATCGCAGGCATAGACAGGTTCTGGACCGGAGTGTTGTGTTTGAGTTTTTTTGAAGGGTCGTTTGCGGCTGAGATCATACGGGCGGGAATACAATCGGTTCCCCGCGGCCAGTCGGAAGCGGCGAAAGCGCTGGGATTCGGACGCTTCAACACCTATCGGGACATCATTTTGCCGCAGGCGGTTCCAATCATTCTGCCGCCAATGACCGGGCTGATCATTAATTTGATCAAGCATTCGGCAATTGTCAGTGTGATTGCGGTCGCCGATTTGACGACCGAAGGATTGAACATTATTTCGGAAACATTTATGGCTTTCGAAATTTGGTTTACGGTTGCCGGGATATATCTCGTCGTGACTGTATCACTTTCGTTATTTGTTTCGTGGATGGAGTCAAGAGCTATGCGCGGGCGATAACGGTATTCACTTTATTGGAGAGATAAATCTATGAAACTTAAAAACTCTATTGTTACTATGTTTGCTGCGTTTGCCCTCGCGTTTTCCGCGCTGGCCGGCGCTGCTTCGCAGGAACTTGCTGCTGAAAGCGTTTTGGAAGAGATCAAAAAACGCGGGTCGCTTCGAGTGGGCATGTCCACATTCGTACCTTGGGCCATGCGAGACAAACAGGGAAATCTGATCGGATTCGAAATCGACGTTGCGACTAAAGTCGCCAAAGACATGGGTGTTGAAGTCGAATTCGTACCCACTGCGTGGTCTGGAATCATCCCCGCTTTGATCGCTCGAAAATTTGATGTCATCATTGGCGGCATGTCAATCACGCCGGGGCGTAATCTGACTGT
The DNA here is from genome assembly GCA_965202615.1 of Arenicellales bacterium. Lineage (GTDB taxonomy): Bacteria > Pseudomonadota > Gammaproteobacteria > Arenicellales > JAJDZL01 > JAJDZL01. The sequence goes on along the minus strand of OZ241837.1, from coordinate 103,431 downwards.
CAATTTCACCGCGCCCTATGCGCACTCAGGACAACAGATGGTTGCCAGTATTGAGTTGGCAGAAGGGTTCGCAGTCGAAGACTTCAATGCGGCAGACGTAACCATTGCATGTCGTCGCGGCGCGACACCCTGCAACGCGGCACAGGAGATTTTCCCGAAGGCCAGTCTTGCTCGATTCGATGATGATGCCCAGGCATTTCAAGAGGTCGTCAATGGAAATGCGCATGCAATGATTTCATCGGCGCCAAAGCCTCGCTTCTGGATGGGCAACTATCCAGGCAAGCTGTTCATGCCGACTGATGAGAACTTGACGACTGGAGATGAAGCGTTTGCACTGCGCAAGGGAGACCCGGATGCGCTCAACTTCTTCAGCAACTGGATTGTCGTGAACACGAGCAACGGTTGGCTGAAAGAGCGCCATGACTTCTGGTTCAAAGCGCAAACTTGGAAAGACCAGGTAGAAGAACAGTAAGGTTGCATGATCTTTTGTGTTTCCCCGGCACTGGCCGGGGAAACACATAACTTTGAATTGACGGTTTGACATGAGTGAAGCTCGACTGCCGCCTCCGGTGGAAAAAACCAGGCGGGTCACGTTGCTTGATATTGCGATATTGAGCATTGTGATTGCGGTGGTGGTATACACCTACTACCGGGTGGAGCATGTCCTGGTCTATACCTGGGATTGGGCGCTGGTTTTCGAGTACGTCATTCGAGTTGATGAAATAACCGGTGAAATATTCCCCAACCTGTTTCTGAAAGGCGTCGCGATGACGTTGCGGCTGGCCTTCTGGGGGACCTTGATTGCTGCCGTAATCGGAATCGTCATGGGACTGTGCCGAGTCAGCAACAACCTGTTTCTCAAGGTCGGCAGCCGCCTGTATGTTGAATTGATCAGGAATATCCCGCCGGTTGTCTTTATCTTCGTCTTTTATTTCTTCATCAGCGGCCAGATCATTCCACTGCTGGGACTTGACCAGGTGGGTAGAAATGTCTCACCTGGCACCCTTGCGGTCATGGAATTGCTGTTTGGTCCGATCGATCTGTTCACCAACTTTCTTGCCGGCCTGATCTGCCTTGCCGTATTTGAAGGGGCCTATATTACAGAGATTGTAAGAGCCGGAATTCAATCGATTGGCAAAGGGCAGTGGGAGGCGGCCCGTGCGATTGGACTTTCCCGGTTTTTTGTATTGCGCGATGTGATTATGCCGCAGGCGCTGAAAACCATTTTGCCGCCGCTTGCCGGACAATTCATCACGCTGGTCAAGGATTCAAGCATCGTCTCGCTGATTTCTGTGCAGGAGCTGACCTTTCTGACCCAGGACGTATCCAATACGACCACACACTTTTTTGAAGCGTGGATGATTACTGCGGCACTGTATTTCATGATGTGCTTTCCCTTGGCCATTCTGTTTCAGAGATTCGAACGGGTGGGACTGGGAATTCAAAATCACTAGGAGTTTCAAGTGTCTGACACGAGTGAAATTAGAAACCCCAATTTGGGTCGAGAAGAGCTTCTTAAGTTTTCCGGTGTTGGAAAATGGTATGGTGATTTTTGTGCCTTGTGGGACATCAATCTGACGGTTCATGCGCGCGAACGGGTGGTGGTTTGCGGTCCTTCGGGATCGGGCAAATCAACAATGATCCGATGTGTCAACCTGCTTGAGACATTTGAGGCGGGAGAGATTCTGATCGACGGCGAACCCGTCAAGAATGATCCAAAGTCGATGCAGTCCATTCGTCGCAAAGTCGGCATGGTGTTTCAGAATTTCAATCTGTTTCCTCACGTTACCGTGGTTCAGAACTTGATGCTGGGTCCGATCCGCAACTTGAAAGTCTCAAAAAAACAAGCCGAAGAAACCGCGATGGAATACCTTGAGAAAGTGCGCATCGCCGAGCAGGCAAAGAAGTACCCGAGCCAGCTTTCCGGCGGTCAGCAGCAACGGGTGGCCATTGCCCGCGCGTTGTGCATGCAACCGGAGATCATGCTTTTCGATGAGCCGACCTCCGCGCTGGACCCGGAGATGATCTCCGGCGTGCTGGACATCATGGTCGAGCTTGCCGAAGGCGGAATGACCATGATGGTGGTTACGCACGAGATGGGGTTCGCCAAGCAGGTTGCAGACACGATGGTCTTCATGGACCATGGCGAGATTGTCGAAATCGCACCGCCAGCGGAATTCTTCAACAATCCCAAGAGCGATCGAACCGAGCTCTTCCTGAGTCAGATCCTGCAGCATTGATTGCTGTGAAACCGCAGCAGCGCTATTCCATATTCAGCTTGATCGGTGGCGCGCTTGACGGTCACCGCAACTGGCAAAGAGCATGGCGCAATCCCGAACCGAAATCTCACTATGACGTTGTCATTGTCGGCGGTGGCGGACACGGCCTGGCGAGCGCCTATTACCTGGCAAAAAATCACGGGATCCGCAACGTCGCGGTACTTGAGCGCAGCTGGATCGGCGGTGGCAACAGCGGCCGCAACACGGGTGTCGTCCGATCCAACTATCTGCGAGACACCAGCATTCGTTTTTTTGACGAGTCATTGCGTCTCTATGAGGGGTTGAGTCGGGAACTCAACTACAACATCATGCTCAGTCAGCGCAGTGAAGTCGACGTGTTGCTGACCAATACAAGCATGCGCAACATGCGACGGCGCCAGCTTAACATGAGCCGGTTGGGAGTGGAGTTCAGCATGTTGTCGGCTGATGAGGTTCGTCGACGGATTCCGGTACTTGCGCCACTGGAAAATTGCCGCTTGCCCATTCTGGGCGGTTCAGTGCAAAAACGGGCGGGAATAGCCCGTCATGATGCGATCGTTTGGGGCTACGCGCGAGGCGCCGATGCCTACGGGGTGGACATCATCCAAAACGCTGAGGTTACTGCCATCCGACGGGATGGTGCAGGGGGTGTGACGGCACTCGAGACCAGTCGCGGGACCATTTCGACGAACAAAGTCGCGATTGCAACGGGCAACGAAAATGCGCGTCTGGCGGGTTTTGTGGATTTGAGCCTGCCGCTCAGGACCTTCAACTTGCAGGCCTTCGTATCGGAGCCGATCAAACCCGTGCTTGATGTCGTTGTGAACTGCCCCGACCTCGGCGTCTACCTCAGCCATTCTGACAAGGGGGAGCTGGTGATCGGCGGCGTGACCGATGCGCAGCAAATCTCGTTCAGAAAGGGCGGCAAGATACCGGTTCTGGAAGATACCGTGTCGGGATTGCTTGAGCTATTCCCCTCATTCAGACGTCTGAAGTTGTTAAGACAGTGGGGAGGCGGACTGGAATTTGCGCAGGACGGCAGCCCGATCATATCCGCGACATCGGTTGGAGGACTCTACGTCAGTGCGGGTTGGTGGGGTGGTTTCAAGGCGATTCCGGCTGGCGGGATGACGTTCGCGCATTTGATTGCAAACAATGAGCCTCATCCACTGGCGACAGGATACGGACTGGAACGTTTTTCGACTTTGAACTACCTGCTTGAGGGTGGCACGACCGTGCCAATCCATTAGTCCAGGTTCACGAAATCCCATCGAAAATCGATTCATTCAGGGTAACAAAACATGAAGGCCAGCCGATGTTGTTAATCCCCTGTCCCTGGTGCGGCCAGCGCGCCGAGATCGAGTTCAGGTGTGCGGGTCAGGTCAAACCGCCGCGTGGCGAAATGCTCGACAGCGACGACGAGACGTGGATGGAGTACCTCTACCAGGCGGACAATTACCAGGGTGTGCTCGAAGAGTACTGGTGTCACGAAAAGGGCTGTGGCGAATGGTTTAAACTCAAACGGCATACCGTCACCCACGAATTCATCGATTCGGACGGGGACCAATGAAGCGCTCGAACCTGCGAAGACTGACGGACGGCGGGCGAATCGATCGAAACCAACCCCTGTCGTTTCAATTCAACGGCAGGAAATTGAGTGGATTTTACGGAGATACGCTGGCCTCCGCATTGATGGCGAACGGTGTGGACGTCATCGCGCGCAGTTTCAAGTATCACCGGCCGCGGGGGATTCAGAACCGCGGCTATGCCGATGTGAATTCCATGGTTCAACTGTGTGGCAGCAACGAAGCGCCGAACATTCTTGCGAGCGTGCAGCCGCTGTACGAAGGCCTGGACGCACGCAGCGTCAATTGCTGGCCCAGTGTCGAGTTCGATCTTGGGTCAATACTCCGGGGACTGTCTCCGATTATTCCATCGGGATTCTACTACAAGACATTCATGTGGCCGTCCTGGCATGCATTCGAGCCTGCGATTCGACAGGCAGCCGGATTTGGAACCGCGCCGAAAGAGGCGCCGCAAGGTCTTTATCTCAGTCGATTTGCGCACTGCGAAGTCCTCATCGTCGGGGCAGGTCCGGCAGGTTTGATGGCGGCGCTGGTCGCGGCCAGGTCAGGCGCACGAACCGTCCTGGTCGACGAGATGACTGAACCTGGCGGCTGTCTGCGTCATGCCCGCGTGGATTGCTCCGAGCAACCCTCAGCAAGCTGGTTGCAGCAAACGATCGATGAGTTGCAGAGCCTGGAACACGTGACCTGTCTTTGGAACGCGACCGCCTGGGGTTATTTCGAAGGGAATATGGTTGGTGTCGAGGAACGGACACCGGGTCATGCCGGGGTGTTGGGTCGCAATTGGAAAATCTGGGCAAAGCAGGTGATATTGACCAGCGGTGCGATCGAACGTCCAATCGTATTTGCCAACAATGATCTGCCCGGTGTGATGATGACATCTGCAGTCAGCGAACTGATTCACGTGTACGCGGCAGTCCCGGGCAGACGGGCAGTTCTGTTCGCCAATAACAATTGCGCTTACCAGGTGCTTGCCCATCTTTGCGCGGCCGATGTGGAAGTCGCGGCGATTATTGACACCCGGGAAACGGTACCCGCCGAAATGCATGCGCTGGCGGAAAATGCCGGGACCCAGGTGCGGCAGGCAACGGTGATCAACAAAGCGTTTTTCAGCCGAAAGCGGGTTTCCGGTGTCGAGGTATCGTCGCGCGAAGGCGGCAATCCATTCCGAATTGACTGTGATCTGGTTTGTGTTTCAGGCGGCTGGAACCCCTGTGTGCATTTGTTCTCCCAGTCGCGGGGTTCAATTCGGTTCGATGACCGAATCGCTGCGTTCGTTCCGCATGAAGCCGTGCAGCAAATCCGGTGTGCGGGTGGTGCAAACGGAACTTTGTCAATCAGTCGCAGTCTTGCCGAAGGTGCGCGAGTCGCTTCGGATGCACTGACGTATCTCGGTTACCGTTCTGATCCGGTGTCAGTTCCGGAATTCAGTGAGGCTTTGTCGCCGGATTATCAAATCGAACCGTTTTGGAGTGCGGCGGACGGGAATCGCGCAGACAAGGCATTTGTCGACATGGCGGGCGATGTGACTGTTTTTGATCTGAAACTGGCGCTTCGTGAAGGATTTGACGAAATCGAACATTTGAAACGGTACACGACAACCGGTATGGGACTCGACCAGGGGAAGACCGCCAACGTGAATGCAATCGGCATACTTGCGGATACGTTTCAATGTCATCCGTCTGAAATCGGCACCACGACATTTCGCCCGCCATATGCGCCGGTTGAGTTCGGTTCCATTGCCGGCAGCCAGTCGGGTGAGACCGTATTGCCTTTTCGACATACACCCATGACCGCATGGCACAAGGCGAATGGCGCCGTTATGTATGAAGCGGGGGCCCGATGGCGGCGGCCCGGCTACTATCTCAAACCAGGTGAGTCAATGAATGTCGCGGTTGAACGAGAATGCCGGGCGGTGCGAAATCAGGTCGGAATTTATGACGGTTCTCCGCTTGGAAAGTTTGTTCTGCGCGGTTTCGATTCCCTGAAGTTGCTGAATGTCCTGTACACCAACCGATTTGACGGTCTTCAGCCCGGACGGGGCCGCTACGGTGTGATGCTGAACGAAGAAGGCCTGGTATTTGATGACGGTGTTACATTTTGCATGCGGGAAGACGAGTATTTGCTGTCGTGTTCGACGGGCGGCGCTCCCGCCGTTGAAAGCAAGCTGGACAAGCTGGTCAACGTCGAATACCCGGGACTGGATGCAGTGATCACTCCCGTAACGTCTCAATGGGCCAATGCGACGGTGTGCGGTCCTATGGCAAGGGCGATGCTCGAATCCTCCGATTCAGACATGGACTGGTCGCGTGAAGCCTTGCCGTTCATGCATATGCAGCAAGGAACAATCGCCGGTATTCCTGTCAGGGTTTTTCGGGTGAGTTTCACCGGAGAGCTGAGTTTCGAACTGAACGTTCCTTCACGGTATGGACTCGCCCTTTGGGAATACCTGGTGGAGATCGGGAAAAAATGGGAAATCTGCCCGGTTGGCTCAGAAGCGAACCATGTGCTGCGGGTAGAAAAAGGCTTCCTGTCGCTCGCGCACGAGGCTGACGGGTCTGTCGACCCCATTGACCTGGGACTAGGGTGGCTGATCAGCGGTGAAAAACAGGACTTTGTCGGCAAACGAGCGATGGAAATCCGCCGGCGCCATCACCCGCTCCGACAAGAGCTTGTCGGTTTGCTGCCTCAAGATTCCAAAACACTGATTTCGGAAGGCGCACCTATCGCGGCTGCTCGCGACCAGAACCTGTCTGAAGGCTTTGTTTCCGCTTGCGTGTGGAGCAACACCTGCAATCGAACCATTGCGCTTGGGCTCTTGAATGACGGGCGGTCCAGAATCGGGGAAACGGTGATGGCCTGGGACAATGGCAAACCTGTTCCCTGTGTTGCAACGCAACCCGTCTTCTATGACGCTGAAGGCGAAAAACTTCGGATGTAAGCATGGGATACGCAGTCGAAATCACCCCTCTGGAGCAACAGGCGGTATTTGATATCAGGACCGCCAAACCGATCATCGATGATTGCCTGCTCCGACTCGATGTCGGCGGACCATTCGAAAAAGATCGCATCGCGGGTACGAACGGGCTGCAGATTCTGAAGCTCGGACCCAGGCGAGCGCTGATCAAATCGACACTGAACAACGAGGTTCAAATTGAGGAAAAATTGAACAGCGCTCTCGCAGACGCGAGACAAACGAGCGTGGTCAACCTGTCTGACATGTATCTTGGAATCCGAATCGCGGGCATGGACGCGGCTGAAGCGCTCGCCCACGCGATCCCAATCGATCTTCACGAATTTCCCCCGGGGAGCGGAACTGCTACGGCCATATTTTCACTAAGCGCAATCGTGTTTCATGAATCGGACCGATCCTATTCAGTTTATGTTGATCGCAGCTATTTCGACTATGTGTGGCATCGAATCAACCTTTGCGGGTTAAAATCTGTCCCGTCCGGTGCCGGAAAACCTCTTGGATAGTCAGGCAATTTCTATAATCTGGTCGAAAAAATTTACCAAACTTAAGCCAGGCGCTTGCTGATCGTCGAAGAGGTCTTTTTTCAATCTGCGTTGTTGGTCGCAGTGATGAGGTTGCAATCGCGTCCGCTTGGCAGCTTCAAAACACGACGGATCATCACGATTGGCAGCACAAGGCGCTGACAGAGGTTCAGATGACTGGGAGCACGGCGCTTAGCGCAATACGCCGGTCCTTGTCTGGCCGGCAGACTGCAAAGTGTAATTAACCCGCAAAATTTAACCGATACGGTTCAACAAAATGACTGCGACAATTCTGTTTGACTTTGATGGAGTATTGGTTGATTCCATCGAAATATTCTCTGAAGCGGTTAATGTCGCAGGCAGAAAACTGGAACAGCCTGTTTCGTTCGCACCCGATGATTTGCGCGCCATCAGGCGAATGTCAATCCCGGAAATTGTCCACAAAGCCAACGTTGACCCCGATCTGTCGATGGAATTTATCATCGAAATTGATCGTGAGCTGTATCGCCGCCGAAATGAAATCCATATGTTTCCAGAAATGGATGACTTGATCCGACAGGTGTACGATCTCGGAAAAGTCGGAATCGTCTCAGCGTCGTCGGTTGCAGTCATTGACGGGGTGATGAAGAACCATCGGTTGCGTGAGTGTTTTCAGACGATTGTCGGTGGCGATGTGCCGGGCACGAAAGCGGAAAAAATCAGGACAATAATGTCGCGCAACGGTTCAACCGAATCCCAAACTTGCATGATCGGTGATACTGTCAGCGATATTGAGCAAAGCCGGGATGCAGGTGTCATTTCAATCGCGGTGAGCTGGGGATGGCACAGTATCGAGTGGCTTCGTACCGCAGGTCCCAACTACGAGGCTCATCACCCCGAAGAGCTGGTCAGTCTCATCAAAAAGCACATATTGCCGAATTGGCACATGCCGCTTGAGTCAATCGAGTTGTAAATCAAATCAAATCGAAATGAAAAACAGAAAAACCTTGTTGGCGCAGGCCAATCACTACATCAACCCGTCGAGCGGCGGAATTGTTCCGCCGATTGATCCATCCGTTACATTCGCCCGAGACGATGACCTTGAGTTGATTGGCGATTATGTGTATGGCAGGTATTCGAACCCGACCTATGAACAACTCGAAAACATTGTTTGCGAACTCGAAGGCGCAAAAAAGGCCCTGTTCTTTGCCTCGGGACTCGCGGCCATCGCAGCGGTTTTTGAAACCGTGAAAATGAGTGAACACATCGCTGCCCCCAAAGTGATGTATCACGGGACTGTGGACTGGCTCAAGCGAATTTCTGAAAGACGCAATATCGAATTGACACTGTTTGATCCCTCTGACCCGGACAATCTGGCGCGTTCTGTGATTCGCGGAAAAACCTCCATCGTCTGGATTGAATCGCCGATCAATCCGTCGTGGGATGTGATCGACATTGAAAGAGCGGCTCGGGACGCACACGCGGCCGGAGCGATTCTGGCAGTTGATTGCACCGCTGCCGCGCCGATATCGACGCAGTCGCTGGAACTCGGTGCGGATATCGTGTTTCATTCAGCAACAAAGTACCTCAATGGGCACAGCGACCTCAATGCGGGGGTGCTGGCGACCAGAATGGTCGATGCTCGCTGGGATGAAATTGACGAGGTACGTCGTCTGACCGGAGGAATCCTCGGTTCGTTCGAAGCCTGGCTGCTGCTGCGCGGTATGCGCACCCTGGCAATTCGATGGGAACGGTGTTCGAAAAATGCCATGAAAATTGCTGAATTTCTGCAATCCCATCCGGCGGTTGAAAGAGTGTTGTATCCCGGCCTTCCGAGTCATCCTTCTTATCCGATTGCAAGACGGCAAATGACAAACGGATTCGGCGGGATGATGTCAGTACAGATGAAAGGAGGCCGAGAGGCCGCACGTCAGTTTGTTTCTGCGACGAAACTTTTCGTTCGGGCAACCTCTCTAGGCGGGGTTGAGAGTTTGATTGAACACAGGCGAACGGTTGAGGGTCCGCATAGCAAAGTACCGGTTAATTTAATTCGGATTTCCGTAGGAATTGAGGACGTTGAAGACCTGATAGAAGATTTGCGCCAGAGTCTGTTGCACCTGTGAGCGACAAAGCGCCAACTGGCAATTTACCATAAAAATTTGATTTGAAACGGGTATTGTGGTAAATTGTTTTTAAAATTCAATAACATCTGCGTGAGGGAGTGTATTTATGAGAAGCGGAGATGACATGCTCAGACAAATTGTCGAGAAATCGGCTCTGGATTCAGAGTTCAAGCGAAGTCTTATTGAAGACCCGAAATCTACAATTTGTGGAGAGTTGGGCATCACCATGCCCGAATCAATGAATATAGTGGTCCATGAGAGCGATATGCAAACCGTGCATATTGCCTTGCCACCGGACCCTAATATTACTGAAGAACAACTCGAAGCTGTTTCGGCCGGACTTTGTTGCTGCTGGTGACTCCTGGTTAGCCGATAGCTGATACGGCGGGAAACGGTATCAGGCCGGCATACACGAAGTAGCCGGATGAATTGAGACGGCGGAAGCGCCTCCGCCGCGATGTCTACTCGCGCGAGACGTGGCGTGTGCTGCCATAGTTGGTTCGATTCCAGTGCCCGCGGTCGTCGGATCAATTAGTTGCGCAGGTGTGCCGCGTCTGAATACGCATGTCCCTCTTGAGGTCTAATCAATTGACGACCGCTGCGGAAAGCACCATGAACACATAGGCTTTGGCATTTTGGAGCTCGTTTTCCGAAATGACCAGCTTGATGTGGTGAATGCCGCGCAGCAGTATGAAACGCCCGGACTTGGCATACAGTATTGTTGGTTTCGCAACCCAATGCGCAAGCTCCGAAAGTTTTTCCTGAACGACTATCTCTTCATGGCCCAGCACCTCCAAAAACGGGTCCCAATCGGTCAGGCCATCGAGCCAATAGCGGGAATCTTTTGTATACCGTTGCTTGACAATCAGCGTGAGGCCAAGTGTCGGGCTGAGACCATTGTCCCGTACATCAACATTTAACCCGACCCGGGCGATGTTCACGCGTTCCTTGAAACGGGCAATCAGCGAATCGACAGCCGACGTCTGTCCTGGCCAACCCGTCTTTTGAAGAAAACCGCACACGTCCCGCTGAGATTTGAAACCCATGATTGCCAGACGGATTGCACGCGATCGGGACGGGAAGACCCCAAACGAATCCAGGCGCGTCTTTTCCGGTTGCGCCAGATAAACTCGCTTGACGTGATTGAGTTGGGGAACACTAATCTCCCAACCAAGGGAAGAAGCCAGTGCGTTAACCACCGTGCCGACATCGCTGGCCTGATCCTGAACCCCGACAATCGGGCGTTCGTTAGGTCGCAGGAACATCCCAGGAAACGTAATTCCAGCTTGTTTCTTCGAGCCGATGTCGAATTCCAGCATTAGTTTGCGACCGACAATTTCACGCAGGGGCGAGTCTTCGACATCCATTTGTTTGAATAGCCGCGTGATCACGCTTGCGACTTCATCCGCCTCGTTACCCAACGCTCGCTCCCGGAAAAATTCTGCGCTTCTGGTCCCGCTCGCCAGCGAGGCACCGAAATCTGCAGTCGGGTTGGGTGTATGTAACGGCAACTCGAAGCCAAATGGGAAGGCAGCCATCGTAATCGGAAGTTCCCCGGCACATTCAAGTACGTGCTCCCACTGCGAATCTCCGATAAGGACCGGCGAAACCCTGTCTCGAAAAAACCTGAGCAATTCACCCATGGAGCGGCCTTCTTCTGCGAGACATTCCTGCGTCAGTGTAATTGCTTCGTCGATATGCATGCAATATCCCGATTACAGTGTCTCAACAAGTCGTTCCAAAGCTTCAATGCAAAATGCAGTCGTCACCGATTCGGAGCCATGTCCGATATTTCCGAACGTACCCCATTTCATCGATTGGTCGCCAAACGCGAGAAGCTCAGGCCAGCTTCCATCGTCTCGTTGCGAACCGATGAGTCTTTCCACTTGGCGTTTGGTGTCGATGGTTTCAAGACTCCCGATGTTGTAGAGCGCCGATACGGCCTGCGCAGTCTGCAGAATGTTGCCAAACTGTGCTTTTTCGCTGTACATGCCTTGGATGTGATCAACGAGTATCGGGGGGAGTTCATCGAGAGCGGGTCGCGCGAGTTTGACGGCACGGCTGATTGCATGGCAGATTGCGACTGTATCGGGGTACCATTTGGATGTGTTTTCGAGGCTGCCTTTTTCGAGCAACCTTTTCAGCCATTGCTGTGCATCCCTGGTTTCCGGTCGGTCGCCGAGGTAGGCGATGACGTTCGCATTAACGACAGGATCAGCTTCGATACGAAATGTTGACACCACATCAGGTTCGTCTTCGTCCAAAATCCAGGTCGAGAAACAGCCTTCCTCGTTTCGGTTCGCCAAGATCGGCGCAACGTTTCTTCGCAGCAGTATCCAAGGGTGGGTCTTGATGACTAGTGAACAGAGTGTTGTACTGTCAAGGTCCTGGGGCAAATGGCGGTAGTAGCGCCACAATCCGGGATATTCAATGGTGCTTGCAAGATAAGCCTTGGTGGCGGCGCACAGGGCTTTAGCTTGCGCTTGTTTGCTGCTTTCCAGGGCCAATGCGCAAAAAGCTGAAATGAAAGGAGGCTTTTCAAAATGCCGCGGAATGTTCGCATCAGCGGTGTTGAAACGAATGCAGTGCCAGGCCCCGTTCTCGTCAATGGCGGATTCCAGGAAAACAAGACCGCGGCGGACGCATTCTGTGGCTGCCTTGACGAGTGCCGCGGGGCTCGGAATGTTCGCCGGCGCTCCAACCTGTTCCGGTGCGGGGGGACGCAGGGGCGGTGCCGGGTCGTAGAGTGTTTTTCGAAGAAATTCAAGCGACGAGGCCCCGGTTTTGGCCTCCTGCCGTTCAGACTCACTGTATTTGCTGCGCGGCGGAAGCACCACATGTATTGCTGCGTCGGTTTCTTCGTGTACGAAGACTTTGTGATCGTCGTCCAGCTTGATTGCGAGTTCTGCCTCGATCGTTTCTTTTGGATTCGCTAGAAGCCGTTCGCGAAAATTGTCATCTTTACTAGCCCTTGATATCAGAGTCTCCACGCTGTCAACCGTTTTTTTCATTGAAAAGCCTGCTTCTGTTGGCCATGTCTTAGGGTCGGATCAGGCGATCTGCCTTTTGACGAGTTCTTTGAATACGCCTTCGACCGCCATGAGTTCTTTGAAGGGGCCGCATTGAACCACGCTTCCGGCCTGCATCACGTAAATTCGATCAGCCTGTTCCAGCGTTGACAGCCGGTGGGCAATGACGATTCGAGTGGAGGTCAATGTGGTGAGATTTTTCATAACCTGGGCCTGGTTTTCGTTATCCAGCCAGTTGGTCGCTTCGTCAAACAGCATGATTTGCGGATTGCCGAGCACTGAACGGGCAATCGTGACCCGCTGCCTTTCGCCGCCGGACAGAACCGAACCGCTGGTGCCGACCATGGTCATCATGCCCATTGGCATGCTTTTGATCTCTTTTTCAACTTCGGCAATTCGGGTCGCATACCATACGTCGTTATTCGTCACGTCCTCGTGGTGACTGACGATATTGTCCCAAAGATCCTGGGGATGGAGACCAACCGACTGCGGTACCGCACCAATTTTCTGGCGCACCTGTTTCAAATTGAGGTGCCGCAGATCCCGTCCGTCGTAAAAGACTGCGCCGGCTGCCGGCCGGTCTATTCCCAGCGCGAGTCGGAACAAGGTGCTTTTGCCGGCACCGGACTCGCCTGCAATTGCAATGAACTCGCCACGACGGGCATGAATGGTCACATCATCCAGAACCATCGGACCGTCGGATTCGTAACGGAATGAAATGCGATCGAATAGAACATCACCGCCCAGATAATCAACGGGTTCTCCTTCGGATTGAGTTTCGCGAGCTGCTGTCAGCAGCGGTCGCATTTGATCGAACACCGGCAGCATGGAAGCAATGATGCCGAAAGACTCACCGAGCCGGGCGATGGACGATTGAAAAATGATGAAGACCGTGTAAACGACGAGAAAATCACCAACCGGTACATTTCGATTGCCTCCCGCCATCACCGCGAAGAGCAATACTGCACCAGCCAGAAACGGAAGTGCGGCACTGAATGCCCGGGAATGCACGTCGAGCGCGCCGAGTTCGATTTCGGCGTGTTTCTGCTCGCGGTAATCTTTGGCCCAGTTCGCGAAAGCGGAGCCTTCCGCGTTTTCCACACGCAACTTGGTGATGCCGCCGATGATCTGGAACAAACGACCCGCGACGCGGCGACTTGCACCGGCCATTCTCGCATAAGGTGAAATTTGACGCAGTCCAATGACAACCGTGACAAGCAGCGAAACCAGACTGAATGCGAGAGCAACGCTTCCAAGGGTGGCGTCGTAGAAAAAGATGACGCCAAACACCGGAAGCAAAAATATTATCGATAGGAAACTGTCGGCGACCACACCTTGCAAGCCATCACGGATATTTTGGAAGGACATGCCGGACATGGCCAGGTCACCGGCCGGATAGCGGTTTAGCACGCTTGATGGAAGGCGCATGAGATAATCCCAGAAAGCCGCTTCGATGCGGGAAGCTGCACGTCCTTCAAGGCGTGCCATTGTCATGCTTTGCAGCATATGCAGCAGTCCGCCAAGGAGGCCGAAACCGGCCAGCACCATAGCCAGCATGTAGAGCGTTTCAGAGCCTCCTCCCGCGGTTAACTGGTTTGCAACAACTCCGAGTGCGAGTGCCGGCAACAGCCTGATCAGGCCGTAAGGGAGTCCAACACATATCAACCGTAGAATATCTGCGGCCGAACCGTGCAGTGCGAATTTCAACAGTTCTGATGGTTCCATGTGGCCTGCCGGCAACGGGCGATAGAACATCCACGCTTCATCCTTCAGCGTGGCGGCGCGTTCGGCCGTAACCCGAACCGTGCGTTGGCTTACAGGATCGAATGCCCGGTAACGCCCGAATCTTCCTGGCAGCAATGCGACGGGCTGATTGTTTTCCGCGCGAAATGCCAGCAATGCGTTGCTGTCGCTCCACCACCACTTGCCCTCGGCTTTGAATCTAACGCGTCGAGCGCGGACCCCTGAGGCAGTCAGCACGTCAAAAAGCCCCATCAGATCATTGGCATCTTCTGATCGAGTCGGGAATTTGAAGTCTATTTTTTCATGTCGACCAATCACTTGCAGGGCGTCCGCCAAAGTCGTATCTTCAACCTTGAAATCTTGATCAATCGGCAGGTCATAAATGTTGTACAGCCGTTGCCGCGCGGCCTTCTCTGCGGTTCGGCGACTGGCCGTCCGCGCACGTTCCAGGTTCACATCATCAGCCACCGCAAGCCGGCGATTCAAGCGTTCCAACTTCAATGCGACCGTGTGAAAGGCAGCAAGTGCTGGCATCAGCATGTTCTGTTGCGCCAGTGTTTCAGATGATTGGCCGGTCAGCGTTGCGCACTCGAACAGTTTGATCCAACTTGTCCGTGTTAGCGGCAGCATGGCTTCTTCTGGTCCACTGGCTTGGGAAATGTCCGCCTGGCTGACGAGGTCCATGAACAGGACCGTACTCGGAGGCGGTACGGAAGTCCAGACTACGCCGCGCCGTACAGACAGCGTGCAGGGGGCAGACACCTGCATCTCACCGGGTTCAGCCAGTTCAGTCGGACGCGGAAGCGGCTTGGTCAGACGCGAAAGAGTGTCGGTAAATTCGGTCAGCCAGGTATCGATTTGTTCCCCCAGTTCTGCAGAATCGACCTCCGATAATGCGGCTGCCGGCATCCGTTTCAACAGTGTGCCTCTTTGTCCCTTAGCCACCAGGTGGAGTGTAGTGCCGCCGTCTTTGGTTTGCCTGTCCGGTGCGACACCCGGCAGCAGCCAGCCGGACTCTCGGGTCATCAGGTGTTGCGGCGCCGCCTGTTCCGTTCCGTCTTTGAGTTCGATCAGGAAAATATTGACGCGGCCCTGGTCAATGAACCAGACACTGTCCGGATCATCAAGACTGATCGGCAGGTTTCCGGCACAGAGCACCGATTCGCCGGTGCGAGCTGCAACTTGCGCGATTGAGGTCGGTTTAGGATTTGAACCCTGCATCAGCTTGACTTGACCAACTTGCAGTAGACGCCGTCGCGATCGCCAATCAATTCGTCGTGCGTGCCTCGTTGCACGGTGACACCTTTCTCAAGAACGATGATTTCATCGCAGTCTCGTACGGTGCTCAGACGGTGTGCTACGATCAGGCAGGTGATCCCGCGGCGTCGCAAGGCATCGTCGACATGCTCCTCGGTAGCGGCATCAAGGGCGCTGGTGGCCTCATCGAGAATCAGCATTGTCGGGTTTCCCACCAATGCGCGGGCAATTTCCAGCCGCTGTCGCTGACCGCCACTGAAATTCAACCCGCCTTCCTCTACGAGTGTCGAGTATCCCTGCGCTCTCAGCAGGATTTCGTCATGAATCTGGGCATCGCGTGTCGCCGCGAAAATGGCTTCATCCGGAATGGCGGAGTTCCACAAGGTAATGTTGTCGCGCAAAGACGCTGCAAATAACGCAATTTCCTGATCCACCATGGATATGGACTGTCGCATGACTTCCTCTGGAACCTCATCCCTTGGATAGCCATCGAAAAGGATTTCGCCTGACCAAGGCTGATACGCTCCCGAGATAAGACGCGCCAAGGTTGACTTGCCGGACCCGCTGGGACCAATCAAGGCCACTCGCTGCCCCGGTTTAATCGCGAGATTAAAGTCCTTGATCAACGGCTGCCGGCTCTTGTTGAACCCGAATGTCACGTTTTTCAGTTCGAGCTGACCGGTCAGCTGGAGACGGCCATCGAGTGTTTGGATTGACTCAAGCTGCTCGCTTCGACGGCTGTAGACGGGATCTTGTGTGGATTTGGAAATGTCGTCCAGTCTTTGCAAATCGGTTTCAAGCGCCCGACGTTTGGTGGCCAGCTCCACAAAACGTCCGACTGGTGTCAGAAACAACTCTGCCAGGATATAGAATGCAACCAATGTCCCCAGGGTCATGTGCCCTGCCAGGACCAGGCTCCCGCCGATGCCGCAGACTGCGGCACTGCGAAAAATTTCTATCGTACCCGGCAGTGCGGAATAGACGGAACCGAGTTCCGAAAAAAGCTGACGGGCATGCAGTTCACGGGCCTGCTGACCGCACCAGCGAGAATAGAATCGGTCATCCGCCCCCGTCATGCGCAGATTGTCTATATGACTCAGCATCTGCATGCCAAGTCCAATCAGCAATCCCTGCTCGCGTCTCATCGTCTGACTTCGTACCGTGCGAGGCGCGTTGAGAAAATGAGCCAGCAACCCGTGTATGACGGCCAGCAGCAGCACAACCGCCGTGAGCAGGACATCGTATGTGAACATGACGACCAGCAACACCACACTCATTGCCATGTCGATCATCAGCACCAGAAACTGTTCCGTCAGGTTCTTCGAAATTCTGTCTATTGAAGATACCCGGTCAGTCAGGTCACCGACCAGTCTGTGCTGAAAAAAATCAACCGGCAACCGCAGCAGCCGCGATAAATTGCGGGTGTAGCCGATCACTGAAATTCGAATTTGAAGACGTTTCAGAAATCGGTGCTTGAGCAAAGACAGGATGTATGCAAGCACCCCACCGCCAAGCAGGGCGGTCACCAAGCCACCCCAAGGTCCATGGTTTTCCAGCACATCGTCCACGAAAACACTGAGCGTTGCGGGGATGACAAGCGCCAGCAATGTCAACATAACTCCACAGGCAATGACCCAAGTCAGCGCACCCGTTGTTCCCGCAAGCAACTTTTGCAGTTGTTTGAACAAACTCGATGGCTTACCGCCGGGGGTGAAATCGTCGGTGCGCTCGAATCGAAGGGCAATGCCGCTGTAGCTCGTCAGAAACTCTTCGGCGGAAAGGCTGCGCCGCCCCGTGGCCGGGTCATTGATAAAAAAATGATTTCCATCGAACCCTTCGAGCACCACGAAATGACTGAATTGCCAGAACACAATAAGCGGCAACTCCAGCTTTTTCAGCCACTCAGCTCTCACGCTCAGTCCGGAGCAGTTCAGACCATAGTGTCTGGCGGCGCGCACGATGCTCGCCGCACTGCTGCCATCTCGGCTGACTTCACACTTTTCTCGCAATTCGGTCAGCGTCACCCAGCGGCCGAAGTACGCCAAAACAATTCCCAGGCAGGCAGCACCGCATTCGGATGCATGCATCTGCAACAGTATTGGCGTCGTGATTTTTCGTTTCAAGTTGTTCAAGATAGCATGATCCCTGCTACACCAGGGGTGTTCGGAGCAACTTAATTTTGCCGATTCAGCAGCACAGAGATTGGAGATTGTTCTTCAAGTTGAAAGACAATCCGGCACTTCAGGCCAGAAATTGAAGCAAAATCAAGGATTTCATCAATTGACATGTTTATCCGGTGCAAAGACAACGGTACCGAGGAGTCAAACGCGGCCAAATCCTCAGACAAGTGTGCAGCGGTTATGGAAATGACCTCTCCAACCAGTGTTTTAACTTTGCCGTCGGACAGGCTCAGTTCTATTTGTGCCGACGTTCCGACCTTGAAATGCGATACATCCTCTGTCTTGCTTGCGATAAGCACCTGCACAGCCGGGCGGTTCTCTGACAGGTTGTCACCGGGCCCGACCACGACACCGTCAACCGCCAGGCTGCGGGCGGCATTCCCGAGCAAGAGCCATGCTGTGAAGAGGGCAAGAAAAATCGCGATAACAACGATAAGCAGACGTTCCCGCGGTGTGGAGATAGTCAGTAATCGGTCAAGTTGCTCACGCTCGTCCTTGGCTTCGGCAACTGTGTCATGGAAAGAATTTAACGGGTTGTTGAACACAGTCGTGTCAAAGTGCTGATAATTTGTATGAATAGATTATAAGCATTGGCAAAAAGGGAGAATTTTGCGGGCATCTCTTGGCCGACTGATTGGCGCTTTCCTGAAATTGCGCTCAGGTCAGTCCGACCAAGGTCAATATTCCAAATTCCGGCCAGGTTTGGCTAAGCCGCATGCACTGCAACGGAAGAAGTGGCTCAAGGTTGCCGAAATTCAAGTCACAACCGCTTCCAGTTGTCAGCATTTCGCGGTCGTATAAGTCCTGCTTTCAAAATGCCTGAATCTGCATAGTTATTGCTTAGGCGACCTGGAACCCCGGTCTATCGTAATTAGCAATGCAGGCAGGAGTGTCAGGTCTGCGACGAGCGCAAAGGCAATGATCATTGCGGTCAACACTCCGACCTGCGCGGTCGGGATGAATGGAGAAAATGCGAAAATCAGAAATCCCGCAACTAAAACGATCGTCGTCGTGAACAGGGCTTGCCCCGCAGTTTCAAAGGCATAAAACACCGCTTGTTCAACACTCCGGCCGTATTCGCGTCTCGCACGGAGATACTTGCTGAGAAAATGCACCGTATCATCCACAACAATGCCGACGGTCATGGCCACGACAACAGATAGCGACAGTCCCACCTGTCCAACCGTCAGCCCCCAGATTCCAAAGCCTGCCGCTGCGGGAATCAAGTTGGGAATGATGCTGATCAAACCGATTCGCAGTGATCGCAAGGCGAAAAGGAGAATCGTGGAAATGGCGATGAGTACGACCACCGTTCCGATCAGCATCGCGCGAATGTTGCGTTGGCCAATGTAGGCGAACAGCGCTGCAGGTCCGGTGCTGTTGACGCTGGCGACATGCGTGGCGTTTTCGTTCAACCAGGCTTCGGCCCGCGCATTCAGTTCAAGCAGTTCTTGCGAATCAAGTGTCTCGGCAGAGACCGACACCCGCGTGGCCGAACGGGACCTGTCTATCTGGTTGTTCAAATTCAAACCCTCGGGCAGCGAGAGTTCATAAAGGAGCAGATACTGCGCTGTCAGTTCCTGACTTTCCGGCAGTCGGTAGAAATCCGGGTCATCGCCATGCATGCTCATGTTGAGTTGCCGAAAGGTATCGGTAATAACCGATACATGGCGCACAGGCGGTTGCTGACGATACCACTTGGCAAAGCTCGAAACCTCGGCAAGAAAAAGCGGGTCCGTCACTCCCCCTTCGGCTGATGCTCGCAGCGAATACTCCAGCAGCGTGTTTCCGCTCAGGTGCTCGTCCATGAAATCGGTGTCCTGTCGAAACTCAACGCTCTCGTTGAAGAAATGCACAAGAACATCGTTAAGTTCGTTGCGCGGAATGGCCGCAATCATTGCAATCACAAACACCAGCCATCCCCAAAACAGGAACTTCCGGTGGTGCATGGAAAACTCGGCAATCAGGCGCATTTTTGGCCCGCGCAGCTGGCGTTTCTTGGCAGAACCCGCGGGAAGAAGTGAAAGCAGGGCCGGCAAAAATGTGACGGAGAGAATGAAAGAGGAGACGATGCCGAAGGCGACAAAGTTGCCGAGATGTCGATAAGGCGGCACTTCGGAGAAGTTCATGCTCAAAAATCCAAGCGTTGTCGTCAGACTTGCCAGGAAAATCGGGTACAGGTTAAGCTTAATCGCCTCGACGATGGCATCGTGCTTGGGTTCACCCGCTTGCAGACGCTGTCGCAATGCCACAAGCAGGTGTACGCAGTTGGCCACGACGATCATCAGCACGATCGTCGGTGCCGGTGAAATAGGCGGGGAGAAGGGCAAGCCAACCCATGCGCCAAGACCCATAGATGCAAGAATGGAAAACACGATGACCATTCCTGTTGACAGAACCCCGGCCCAGCTGCGGGTAAGGATTCCAAGGATCAGGGCCATGAGCACGAGACTGACCGGCAGAAAAATCTTCTGGCTGCTGATCGAAGCTTCCACGAAGGTTTGGTTGATCATGACCGTACCGACGATGCGAAGATCGATGCCGGAAAACTGCTGTTCCGCCTCTGCAGCCAGTGATCTCGCAAACTGGGAAACCTCGGCGACCGCGTCCAAAAGACCTTCCTGCGGCAGTTCAACTGTGACGTTTACAACACTCACGTCGCCGTTCCTGCCCAGAACACTGCCAGCAATACGCGGGTCCGACAACCCGATTTCACGAACCAGCAACCGCACTTCGGGCCGGTCCAGTTCTTGCGGGTCCACGAGATCTCGCACGTAAAGATCGTCACCCTCGGCGGTTGTGTGCTGAAAATTGGCGAGCGAGTCAACGCGTCTCGCGTAGGGCGCAAACCAAGCGGCGTCTGTCAGCCAGGTTGCGGCCGACAGCGCGTTTTGCGAGGTGGCGTCGCCGTCGTGCGGAACAATCAGGAATACGATGTTTTCATTTTTGCCATAAGTCTGTTCCAGCTTTTCCAGCGCCAGCAGCTGCGGATTGTCGTCGTCGAAAAAAATTCGATAGTTGGCGGAGAATTCGAGCTTGACAATACCACTGGCGGCTATTGCAACCAAGGCCAGCGTGGCTAGAATAACCCACCACCGAGCAGCGAGCACTCGTTCGATAAATCGCTTTGCGAATTGTTCATTTGTCATTGCGCAACTGCCTGCAATGCGCGACTCAACAACCGAGGCCTTGGGACATTTGGGTGTAACTGGTAGCGGGAACTCCGCACATCCTGTTCAAGTCCGCCGAGTCGAGGTTCGGCTGGCCGATCAGTTTGATCATCTCGTCGAACTTGCGAAGTGCATCGCAATCGACAAGCTCAGGGATCGCGGCTTCACGGTGTTGCGGCCAGACGTGGTCACGGGCACGACGCCAAAATTCGCTTTCGAAAATGGAGCCGCGGCAATAGTGCCAGCCGACGAACAGGCCGTAGCAGACCATGTTGTTGACCAGAAATCGATTGACCATTGGCGCATCGCGCTCAAGATATTCTATCGGGCGGTGATATCGGGTTTGAAGCACCATGCCGATCTGCAACTGGGCGGATACGATTGCGGTTGCTTCGAGTGGCTCCATGAAAGCCGCCGCGTTGCCGATGCGGGCAACCGTTCCATCGTATATCTGGCGATGAATGAAATTCGGGAATTGAATCACGGCCCGTTTCTCAAATTCCACCACGCCATCGGCTTCAAAAAACGCGTCAAAATCCGATTCGACATCGGCAAGAGTGGATACATCGCCGTTGAAGATGTACCCATAGGATGTGTGCACCGTCAGTGGAATCACAAATATCCATCCGTGCGGACGCGCCACTGCACGGGTGTAGGTGTGTTGAATAACCGGTCCCCCGTTCTGCTCTGCCTTGACAATTGCCGGACAACGTCGGATGACAGCCGTGTTGGTGGGGATGAAATTGATGTCGATATGCTGTTTCGAGTCGAGTTCTTTGGGGAACCCGCGAGCATCAAAAACCAGGTCATAGCGCTCTGGAATCCGGCCTTCAAATTCCACCTGCGCACCGTTTTCGACTCGGGTGATATTCAGCACCTGCGCGTCGATGTGTTGGGCGTGCGTGCACTCTTGCAGGAGGTCTCCCATGAGATCGGCAGACAAATGGTAGGCGTAGGACTTATCCCGGGGCATGAAATAGTGGATGAAGTCGTGTTTGTTCTCGCCCCATCCTTCGAACGCGACACCGTATTTACGGGTTGCGTTCAAGTTCTGTTGAACCGTATCGTCAGGTAGATTCGTCAGGTGCTGCAAATGTTGAACGAGACTTGGCCAACTCCCTTCGCCAACACCAATGATGGGGATGCGAGAGTCGTAGATATGGTGTAATTCGCAGTCGTTATTGGAGAGTAAACGAGATACGTTGGCAGCTGCCAAGGACCCCGCTGTTCCTCGTCCGATCACAGCGATCTTTTTCAGGGATTTGCTGCCCGGCGCTATCATTGCACATTCTCTCTACAAGTGTTGATAACAGTATTTTACTGGGCATGGAGAAATGGGGGTTACTGGACAGGCCGCCAAGTTGCATCAGCGCACTCGCTTCAGTCCGGTTTGTGTGAATTCTCTTTCGTCAAGGTTGGTGCGGAACTTGAAATCGGTCCATTCGAGTACCGTGCTCGCACCGGTCAGGTGATTGACCATCGTCTGCTCTCCCGCTCGCCAGTACTGATCCAGATATTGTTGATAGTTTGCAAACGTGAGCGTTTTTCGATGGGATCCCCCTCGATCGTAAAGTTCCATTTTCCAGGTACGAAGCTCAACCGAATCTTGCCACACGACCTTGCGACTGTAGCCCGATTTCTTGTCCAGGGGGAATTGCTCGGTCACGGTGCAAGTCAACTCCCCACATGACTCGTCGCGAAGATACTTATAAGTGAATTCATCCACCTCTGGAGAACTCATGTCTTCGTAGGAAAATTCGCTGCCCATGAATGATCCCGAACGCTTCGCGGCATTGATGCGCTTCACTCTTTTGAGGGCCGGCAGATACAGCCACTGGTCGTCCGGTGAGTTGATGTGAACATGGGTCAGCAAGGCGGTCCCCTTGACGTCTTTCGGTTGATCGAACACAAACAGACTCTTGTCACCATCCCCTTGAACCTCCAGCACCTTGAAGCGCATCTGACGGACCGTCTCCTGACCTAGCCGGTCAAGCAGAATCATCGTCATCTGGGCGGTGAAGTCCCCAAAACCGTCATTGCGCGCGCTGGCTTCACGCGCAATCGCCAGCCCCTTCTCTTCAGGTGTCTGTTGTTGAGCAAGGAGAGTCGAATGGGTAGAGTACAAGCAGATCAGCGCCACAACTAAGGTGCTGATTGAGGCAATCCGAATGCGCATTGAAATCGATTCACAATGACTATTTTGATTACAGATTTTACCTTGATTCCCCGGTATGCCTTTTTCTGATTCAATGCAAGCCGATGTTCCGGAAGCCAATGATCAGACCAGGAGCTAGCTGGCGCCCGTCACATCATCTACGAATACCTAGGCAATCACGGGGACGGGGTTCAGGTCTTGCTCCTCGATTGCGGTTTGCCGCCAGCCCATTTCAACCGGCACATCAAACAGGCGTCCCGGTGCGAATCGAGGCCAAAAATGCCGCAGTCCAGGCACGATCACGCGTACGACAGGCATTCCGATATCGGGGCGCGTCTGGTCAAGAACCAACAAATGCATGCCCTTGTTTTCGACCAACTCCTGACACCGTTTCACTTCGTCGTACAAATCGTCAGTACTTGGGACCGCATAGTCTGAAAATTTGAGTGGCTCGATTACACGGGATGGGGTGAGAAAAGGGTGATCCTCGAGTTTTCCATTCTTCCACCACCATAGGCACATTGGATCGTCGACTCCATATCCTGAAGATTCTTTGCCAGGGTGAGGCACCCACGTCAGGCACTGGTTCATTTCACACACGGCGCGCAACACAGCGATTTTCGGGTCAGTGTGTGCGCCTGCACCGTAAATGATGTCTTGAGCATCACCGTCGGTTCGATGGGACAACGCGACGAATGTCGGTATGCCGAGGTCGCTGGTAATGTCCAACACCCACAGGTCTCGATCATACTTGCGGTAGTAGTCCTGTGCACAAGCCAGGTACTCGTCGCCAAAGCTTTCCAGGTGAACTTCGGGTCGAGAAATCCGGTTGTACCACCAAAGCGCGAACGCATCGCGTTCGACCAGCTCGAAAAATCCCTGTAATATCGCCTCTTCAAGTGTATTCCCCGCGGCACAGCCGTTGGAGTCTGCCCAAAGTCCCGCGTTGCCGCGCTGCTCCGGTGTCATGCCATAAAGCATCGCGGTCGGCAAATAGCGATGTCTATTCTCTGTGAATGACCATATCGGGGACCATTCGATTTCTCGGTCCGGATCGAATCGCGGTGGAACGAGGTTATACGGGTGGCCGCGAGCATTGATTTGATCGGCATGCGCGAATTGCCAGTCGCTGAACAGCTGAACATCGTTTGGGTGAATCGCCTGCCCGTCCCCGTCCATTGAAAACTCGGAATATCGTTTCCGGCTGCGTATCTCGTCGCCGTGGAAAGCACCGGAATAACGTTCGATTGCCTCGCACAGCGCGCTGACCTCGGACTGTTCCGCGGTGTTGCCTTTGCCTGCGGATTTGCTCCGTAAACTGCGCCGCAGCGAACTGAGGCTCCTGATTCTGAGCGCCAGGTTGCTGCCGGCCCAGTGAACATGCAACCACGGATCAGCTTCAGGGCTCGTGCGCGTGACCCAGGAAACAATTCCGCTGACCGGGCTGATCAGATGCCGATATCGCTCGTGCGTTTGAGCGGGCGGAATTGCACGAGAGCCGCCACTGTTGCTTAGATTATTCGGGCTCGCCTGCAAGCGTATCGGAAGCGCCGGGCGATTTTTGTTTCTAAGCGCCTCGTCGCCGCAGACTTCGCACTGCGGCCGACGCATGACGGGGTGGTGTCGGCTTTTCATATCTGCCACATCAAGCGAGAATGCTTGGTGACCAAGCGCAGCTGCATCACCCAGCACCAGCCATTTGGCGATCTCGATTGAAATGATCCCGTAGATTACATCCAGCGCAGCGGGGTCGGCCGCAATGGGTCGGAAAGCAGCTGCTTCACCGCAAAAATTTCGGACAAAGGAATGGACCTCGTTGTTATTGCCGATACGGTACGCGAGGCACGCCCAACAAGGCCCTTCATCAGCCGGTTCAAAGACAGGGCCAAACAATGGATGCATGCCTTGCGGCTGAATCAATAGCCAAGGGGTACCTGAATCGATATGTTGCCGATTGACTGCATGATGCCGACTGTCGAGATAGTTGTTTGAGAAGTAAATCGAAAGGGCTGCCTGTTTCGAACTGACACTGATCCCCTTGGTTTCCAGACTCGCTTTGAGCCGGTTATCGTCATCACCGTGAACTGCCACCGCTGCAGAGCACAATTTTTCCTCGACCTGGCATGGAGGGACACCGAGTGAAGACCAAAATGCCGCGTTGCCTTGATCCATCTCGTATTCGCCGGAAACGATGTATCCCTTGGCGGCCATTGAGGTCAATGCTGCTTTTATTTCCGTCTTTGCATGTGCTGTCGATAGCGATTCGACGATTTCATTTGTCGAACGCCCACCGACAAGCAGTGCCAGGAGATCCGGGTAAACCTGCCCGTGCAAAAGGGTATTGAACGTCTCGGAGACCAGGAGCACCTGTCCGTCACCGATCGGACGAAATTCAAGATGCGGTGTCAGTATCGGTTGTTTTATCTCGCCATTTTTAGCGGCAATCGATTCCAGGCGTTCGCGTGGACTCATTGTTCAATCAGGCGTTGGTGAAAATCGTTGTACGGTAGTGATTCCCGCGGTTGCGTTGAACCGGGCCAATGTCACGAAGATTGCAGCAAAAATATGCTTGATCGCCTGTTCAAGCGGACGGTCCAAATACTGCCGCCAATGCGCTTTCGGTGGTGACGATTGTTTTTTCAACTGTCTCGTTCAGAGTGGCGAAATCGGTCGACTTGCAGGCTTTTGCGACCGTCCTTTTGACACTGCCGGTCGCGTTTTCTACATCAGTGCCTTCGTCCAGAACCACTCTGTTGATACCCCTTAGATTCTGCCACAGTTGAGTTGCCTCAATCAGTTGCTCCGCGACTGCATCCGGGATCAGGTCTTTTGATTTTACTGCTTTAATAACCGCCATGGCATTGCAGGAATCCAGATCTTCGGGCATGCTGGAGATGTGCTTCAATTGCAGGTACCTTGCGCCGCGCTCGATTTGTTCCAATTTCCGTTCCGCAGTGAGACCGACAGAAAGATCAGATTCGCCAGCGGTTGCAGTCGTTGCACTCAATTCTGCAACAAGCGAATCGTAAGTCAACCCTTTCAGCAGGATATCGCGGCGCGCCTCATCAAATCTCTGTTCGAACTCGGAACCATTTCTTGTGAAGATACACCGCGCGCGGGCCAGGTCCAGCAGTTCACGAGTCGAGCGCGTGGCACGGTTTTGCGACACGAATTCATCAAAAGCAAAAATTTGAGGTTCCTGTCGGTCGTCTGAAAGCGGAGTAAACAGCAGATTGTCCTGCGTCAAAATCCTGATGGCCTCGTGAAAACGATTGCACAAGTCTCTATGGCTGTCTTCAAGAGCGTTTTCACAAAGGTAAACGATTTCGACCTGTGTACCGGGAACCACCTCTTTGGTGGCCAGGTCACCGAGTGCAATCGCTGCGATTGCGCCTTCATCGGATTGATAGAAACGATCGACACTGTCTTCCACGACCGCACTGAGGATGGAGGCGACAGAGGCTTCTGCAACATTCGAGAACGCAACCTGTGCTTCGAGCGGTGACAGGTAGCCGCGTATGGTGTGCATGCCGATTTGAAACACCTTGTCGTTCATCCAGAAACGTATGATTTCTGCGGCATCTGCAGAATCTTGTGCAGGAACCTCATTGAGTTGCTGTTTCATTTCGGCAACTGCGAATTCGTAAGTCCAGTAGACGCGTACAAGCCCGCTCTGGGCAATTCTCTCCATTTCAGAATCCTGACTGTATCCTTTAGGGACTTCGAGATCTGTGTATTCCTGGCTTTGCAGGCTCTCAAGCAAATACGGTTGTTTTTCTATTGCTTTAGCCATACGGGGTGAAGATTCAAAAATCTCGACGATCGTATCGAATGCTTCCGGATACGTTTCTGAAATCTCGCTATCGTAGGCGCTCCAGTCCTCGATTTCCGGGTAAAAGCGGGCTCGCCACTGGTCAACCAACGGGTCCATCGTTTCGAACCAGCGTTTGGGCCGCACCGCCAGGTTAAACATCTTGCCGTAGCTTCCGGGCAGCTGCGGTGATTCAGTTTCGTCATAGTACTGCAGCAGGGGATAAATGCGACTGGCCGTCATGTGGTGATCCGCGTGACGCTGCATATTGAAAAACATCCAGCCACTGAAGCGCTGGCTGGCGGTCCACGCATGATGTGGCTTGACTGTTTCGAATCGACCATGCGGCAGACGAATCCTGCGCAAGCCGTAGTGTTGGATGTAATTGCTGATCTTCATCGACATGACGATCCCGAGACACAAAATTATGTAAATCAGAACAGACCACCACCCACCCATAAAAAAGACAAAAAGGTAGCATGCAGCCATTTCAGTGCTGTAGCGCCAAAATGGATTGCTATAGTGCCAGATTGGCAGTTTACGCCTTGCCAGTCGCTTGCGAACCAGAATCCATGAATGGCGCAGATTGTTCACCAGTTCGCGCGGAAAATAGCGCCAGAATGTCAGTCCCTTCGGTGCGGAACCAACATCCATCGGCGTGCCGGCATACGCGTGATGGATATAAAAGTGTTCTGTCGCGTAGTGCGGATAGGAACCTGAAGCGAGCAGGAATTCGCCAATATATCGCTCCCATGGCGCTCGGCGGTGAATCAGTTCGTGTCCGACGATGAATATCGCCTGACCTTCAACCGCCAGAATGAACGCGAGCAATGCGGACTCCCACCAGACCAGATGACCGCCCATGAATATTTGCCACAGCGTGAACACGAACGTCACCGGCCAGAGCAATGCCCATAGCCACACTGGTATGCTGTACCAGATCAAGCGTTCTTTGGACGTGGTCTTTGGGTCCATGTTTCGCGTTTCATTGCCGAAGGCAAGATCCAGCGGGCCGACTATCCCGAAAAAAACAAAGGGCAACAGGAGCCACCAGCCTCCGTAAATTGCAGCGGCGAAAATCAGGGGGAAAACGGTAATCGGCAGGAAATGCGGAATCGCATTCCAGAGTGACGATTCAAGGACCGGTTTCTTGGAAACTGCGGCTGTTGTTGCCATGCTTAGTTGAGCGTGTTGTAAACGAACGGTGAGAACAACAGGATCAGAATGCTTGCGACCAATACAGGTGTTGCTGAAAGAATTGCCGCCCCGGCGGAATTACATCGCATGGTGAGCAGCCCGTTCGGACAAACTATCGAGTTCGACAAGCGCGTGCCAGTTTTTTGCTGAGAAAGCGTACGGTATTGTCAACCACTTAACCACTCATCATACCTGCTGCCCCGGAAGGCGAGGCACCGACTTCTGCTATTAGTATAGCCCAAATGCGAGCCCCTCAATTTGCCATGTATTTTGACCTTGGCAGTTGAGATTCAGCCCGAAAAATTCGTCCGATGCGGATATCGACGGGGCTGTTCGATTAAAGGGAGTCTCTATTTCCCCCGAAAATTAATGTGAATCAGGTGCCAGTTGCCTGATTGCCGAGAATCTTGTCTGGCTTTCGGCAAAGCTTTCGGATTTTTCACCATTCTGTGACAATTTTTTGGCAACAATCGGCTGATTTTGACAGTTTTACGGCTTTCAGCCCCTAATCCCGCCCATAAGGGCACAATTGTCCCCATGCCGCTACCGAGGATGCCTCCAAGGACTTCAATCGCCGGAAGTCATAACACAGACTCCGATTTTCGATTTGCAATATACGCAGTCTGATCCGAAATTCGCTTGCCTGTCCATCAGTTTGGGCAATTTCCAGTTGTTCCGAACGTTGGGCATTGGGGCAGTGATGCGGGAGTCTTCAGGAATCAAGTCGAAAATTAGTTGCAAACCGAATTTCAGCAATTTTCTCGGGGCAATAATGATTCAAGTCTGTGAAACCACCACATCGAGTCAGTGCTTCAGTGTCATAGAAAAGCGCTCAAAGTTTAAGTTTCTGAGCGCTTTTCGTTTTCAGGTTCAGCGCTTTCGCCCTGACGGCAGGAGGGGATTTTCAACCGTTAAAAGTGGGGAGTTGCAACCGCGAATGAGACAGGCTTTGGGCTCACCAGCGCATTTGCGCATCCAGGCGGATGTTCCGGTCGGTATTGCCGAGAGTTTTGCGCCGTTCCAGTCCGAATCCGAGCCTGAGATCATACGGCAGTTCGGTCGCGTAATCCGCGCCGACCCGCAGCCGTTCGTCACCCTGTGCGCCGCGCGCATACCCGAGTGTCGGCGTTACCAGCCCCGGCAGCTGCAAGGGCCGGATGCCGTAGCCGACCTGGACCGTCATCGCCAGCCCGTTGCCGGCTCCGGCAGGCGTTTCCGAAGGCAGGGGACTCGCGCCCCACACCAGGTCGGTCCCGTCCGGGCGCCCCCGGCTTGGTGTCAGCGTCAGGCTCAGGCCGGTGCCGTCCGCCGCCGGACTGATCCGCAGCGTTGCAGCGGCGCCCGATTCCCGATATTTCCCGCTGCCCTTGAGTCTCATCCACCGCATGCGCACATCCATGCCCAGGCGTCCGTGTGAATAGCGTGCGCCGGCCTCGCTCTCCAGTCCGGCAGCCGACAAGCCGCCGCCCTCATGGCGTACGTTCAGCCGCATATAGGGTGACCACTGGCCCTGATGGCCGGACAGCTCCAGTCCGGCCCGCACCCGCCGCACTGACGACTTCAGGTTCGCCAGCGACTGCTCGCCGCGGATGATGAGTGTCTCGGCACTCGCATCGGCCAGCGCCGACAGCTGCACCGAGGGCCAATCCGCCATCTTCACGCGCAATCCCGCCGCCGCCATGCGCATGTGCAATCTTCCGCGGTGCGGCTCCTGAGCGTTGATTGAGTTGGTCGCGCGGCCTTGGCCGGCACCGGCCATCGCCCAGATCTCGAAACCTTCTGCAGTGACGGTTCTGAAATACGGATAAGCCGCTTTGAGACGCAACTCGAGACGACCTTCAGCCGCCCCCTCACTGTAGCTGTAATCGGCCTTGCCGCGACCGGAGGCAAGCGCCAGTCCGCCCAGCCAGTGTCCGGCAACGCGCCGCTCAAGCCCCAGATAGACGGTGTTCCAGCCACCCTGGCTGGTGGTCGATGTCTGCTTGCGCCTGAACTTCTGCAGGTCGCCGGTGCCCCACACCCTCCATTGCGAATCGTCCGTCTGCGACCGACTGCCGTTCGGCGCATCCAGCGAGAACGCAAAAGAGCGCTTCCAGCTGAGGTCGCCCGTTATCCAGTCCGGGTTCTGCGCATGCGGGTCCCGCCACGAATCCGTCTTCGGCGAGGTGGCGGCCGGGCTTAACCGCAAGCCGGTCGCCGACATCCAGGCGTCAGCGTCGGCGGACTCCGGCATTGCCGGCGCCGGTTCATCCGAGGCCGCGATGCGCTCGCCGATGACACCGACAGCGCGGCTCAGCAGCGTGCGCGAGAGACCGTCCAGCGACAGGTTCAGCGCCGCCGATTCCGCTTCGGTCGCCGTCGTCTGCCGCGCGACGGTGACCGTGTAGTTCCTGGTCGTGGTTGTGTCCTCGGCCGTCACCCGTACCACGAGCGTGTTCGACCCCACGCTGAGCGCGATCGCCGAACTCGCCGTGCCGCTGGGGACCGTGGCCAGCGTGGTCCCTTGCCTGCCCACTTTCACCGTGGCGTTGGAGTGGTTCACTGTCGGGGTCAGCTTCACGTGGGTGACGGAATTGCCCACCGAGGCCGAGTAGGACGTGGTGCCCGCGGCGAATGCGCCGATGTTCAGCGTCGTGAATGAGCCCGAGGCACTCGTGCTGCTTGTCGCCGTCAGGGCGGACAGGGTCGCGTCGGTGGACTGCGTCTGCTGCGACGCGCGTGTCACCGTCACGGTGTAGGTCTGTGTTGTGGTGCCGTCCTGGGCGGTGACCTCGACCTTGAGGGCGTTCGCGCCCACCGTGAGCGCGATGGCGACGCTCGGCTGACCGCTGGTGACCGTGGTCAGGCTCGATCCCTTGCCCACCTTCACTGTTGCGTTGGAGTGGTTCACCGTCGGGGTCAGTTTCACGCGGGTGACGGAATTGGTCACCGAGGCGGAGTAGGACGTGGTACCCGCGGCGAAGGTGCCGATGTTCAGCGTCGTGAACGAGCCCCCGGAACTCGTGCTGCTTGTCGCCATCAGTCCGGACAGGGTCGCGTCGGTGGACTGCGTCTGTTGCGCCTGCGCGCGTGTCACCGTCACGGTGTAGGTCTGTGTTGTGGTGCCGTCCTGGGCGGTGACCTCGACCTTGAGGGCGTTCGCGCCCACCGAGAGTGCGATGGCGGCGCTCGGCTGACCGCTGGTGACCGCGGTCAGGCTCGACCCCTTGCCCACCTTCACTGTTGCGTTGGAGCTGTTCACCGTCGGGGTCAGTTTCACGTGGGTGACGGAATTGGTCACCGAGGCGGAGTAGGACGTGGTGCCCGCGGCGAAGGTGCCGATGTTCAGTGTCGTGAACGAGCCCGAGGCGCTCGTGCTGCTTGTCGCCGTCAGTCCGGACAGGGCCGCGTCGTTGGACTGCGTCGGCGGCGCGAGGCGCGTCACCGTCACGGTGTAGGTCTGCGTCGTGGTGCCGTCCTGGGCGGTGACCTCGACCGTGATGGCGTTCGAGCCCACCGTGAGTGCGATGGCGCCGCTCGCTGTGCCGCTGTTGACCGTGGTCAGGCTCGACCCCTTGCCCACTTTCACCGTGGCGTTGGATTCGTTGACCGTCGGGGTGAGCTTCACGTGGGTTCTGGAATTGGCCACCGACACCGTGTAGGTCGTGGTGCCCGAGGCGAACGTGCCGATGCTCAGCGCAGTGAACGAGCCCGAGGCGCTCGTGCTGCTAGACGCCGACAGGGCGGACAGGGTCGCATCGGTGGACTGCGCCTGCGCGCGCGTCACCGTCACGGTGTAGGTCTGCGTGGTGCTGCCGTCCTGGGCGGTGACCTCGACCTTGAGGGCGTTCGCGCCCACCGCGAGTGCGATGGCGCCGCTCGCCGAGCCGCTGGTGACTGAGGTCAGGCTCGACCCCTTGCCCACCTTCACCGTGGCGTTGGATTCGTTGACCGTCGGGGTGAGCTTCACGTGGGTGATGGAATTGGCCACCGAGACCGAGTAGGACGTGGTGCCTGAGGCGAAGGTGCCGATGTTCAGCGAAGTGAACGAGCCCGAGGCGCTCGTGCTGCTCGACGCCGACAGGGCGGACAGGGTCGCGTCGGTGGACTGCGCCTGCGCGCGCGTTACCGTCACGGTGTAGGTTTGCGTTGTGGAGCCGTCCTGGGCGGTGACCTCGACCTTGAGGGCGTTCGCGCCCACCGCGAGTGCGATGGCGCCGCTCGCCGAGCCGCTCGCGACCGTGGTGAGGCTCGACCCCTTGCCCACCTTCACCGTGGCGTTGGATTCGTTGACCGTCGGGGTGAGCTTCACGTGGGTTCTGGAATTGGCCACCGACACCGTGTAGGTCGTGGTGCCCGCGGCGAAGGTGCCGATGCTCAGCGAAGTGAACGAGCCCGAGGCGCTCGTGCTGCTCGACGCCGACAGGGCGGACAGGGTCGCGTCGGTGGACTGCGTCGGTGTCATGGTCTGCGTAGTGCAGGACGTGCCGATGCTGAGTTGCTTCTCGGTATTGGCTGTCCAGGAGAGTCCGGAGTTGGACCAGATCAAGGTTTGGCCTGCGTTGTTCGGTATGTCAAACGCAGTCGAGCCGACACAGAATTTATATCCTGCCAGCGGGGCAGCTTGAATATTCGAGGCAAATCTCAGCCGTAGCGTGCCGTCGCTAAGAAGTCGTATCACATGAATCGGGTAATCGTGTTCACCTATGCTGAAATCGTCATCCGAGAGTACAGAAGCATCAGTGCACCGAAGTGCTGGTGAAGTTGCACTGCTGTGACAACCCAGCCCAATTCCAGGTATGTTCTGCACGTTCAACGTCGCCGACCAGACGGTGGCGGGAGCCCGCGTCACCGTCACGGTGTAGGTCTTCTTCGTGGTGGTGTCCGCGGCGGTGACCTCGACCGTGATGGCGTTCGCGCCCACCGAGAGCTCGATGGCGGCGCTCGCCGAGCCGCTGGTGACCGTGGCCAGCGTGGTCCCCTGCTTGCCCACCTTCACCGTGGCGCCGGTGGCCGCCACCGTCGGGGTGATCTTCAGGTGCGTCCTCGCGTTCCCCACCGACGCCGTGTACGACGTGGTGGTTGCCGAGAAGGTCGAGGGCGTGAGCGTCAGCGACGTGAACGTGCCCGTCGAACTCGTGTGGGTCGACGCCGACAGGGCGGACAGGTTGGCGTTGGCGGCGGTGTTCGGGTACGTGCCCACTTGGCCCGTGTTGACATTCAGCCACTGGGTGCCGGCACTGCATGAACTGCCCGCGCACGCCCGAACCCTGAAACAAAAAGTAGCGCCGCCGAACCCCGACCCGGAGGCGGTTTCGGTAGTGCCGCCATTCACCGTCCTGGTTTGGAAGCTGCCACTACAAGAACTTTGCACATCGATTCTATAGGAGTCGGCGCTGGCCGAGCGGGTCCACGTTGCCGTGTATGACCCTACAGCGGTGATCTGAACCTGGAAGTTCGTGGGGTTTTCGGGTGCTTGGGCATGCGCGGGCGGCGGGGCGAACAGGCCGAGTGCGCCGAGCAGCAGCGCGAGGACGGGGAGGAGTAGGGAGAGGCGGCGGAAGCGCCCGGTGCGGGCGTCAGGCCGTCGCGAGCCTGTCGATGTCGAGGGAGCTAACTTGCCCGTTCCCCCCCCCGCAGGGTCGCTGTCACATTATGGCAGACATCAAGGCCACCAACACGCCCGAATGCGGGAGCGTCCGCACCAAATCCCGCACGCGCGCTACATCCTTGTAGCATTCTTTTACCATCCTATGGCCTGCCTTGCGAGATTTCGACACTCCCGATTTCAGGCACATGCATAAACCTGACAAATGCGGCCGAGATTCCAGTTCTGGAAACTCACCGCTGTTTCTACGGGTGTATATTGTATAAAAAAATTCGACACTTCCCCAACTTTGACTGCCCGTGCCGGCTTGGTGGCACTCGCCGAGTTGATCAAGCGCCTGAGGCTGCCTTCAATGATTGACCGGCGGTTGCCGCGGCGCGACAGCAACCGGGTCATCCATCCAGCATCATTTTCAAAGGCCTCGTTGATCGTGGAGGTGCCGCGCCAGCGCAACAGTCGCGAGGACCATGCGACTGTGAAGTCGGGCGAGGTGCCGAAGGAGCGAAAGGGGCAGCCGAACAAGTTGCGGCAAAAAGACACCGATGCGCGCTGGACGAAGAAGCGCAGACAGTCCTGTTACGGCTGCAAGAATCATGTGTCGGCGGACCGTGACACGAAACTCATTGACCGGTATGAGGTGACGGCGTCGAGCCGCCACGACAGTCAGGGATTCGGGCAGTTTCTGCCCGACAGTCCGGCTGGGGACCCTCAGGTTTGGGCGGACAGTGCGTATCGCTCGCAGGATGGGGTTGAGGAGTTGCGCCAACTCGGTTTCAAGCCGCGCATCAATGACAAGGGGGACGCGCTCGAAAGAGCTGACGAAGAGGCAGGCTGACCTGATGCGGGCGTATTCGAAGGTGCGCTCGAGAGTCGAGCATGTGTTCGGTGCGATGCGGATGGAGATGCCGGAGCATCGCATGCGCTGTAGCGGTAGGAAGCGAGCTAGTGCGTGGATCGGCTTGCGGAATCTGTGTTACAACATTCGGCGATTGAAGTCCTTGGAGGCATCCTCGGTAGCGGCATCGGGACAATTGTGCCCTGATGGGGGATTAGGGGCTTAAAAGCCGCAAAACTGTCAGATTCAGCCGATTGTTACTAAAAATTGTCTGGGCATTGCGAAAAGTCCGAAAGTTTTGCCCAAGGCCAGGCAAGATTCTCAGCAATCAGGCAACCGGCACCTGATTCACATCAATTTTCGGGGAAAATAGAGGTTTCCTAAACATAAAAGGAAATGGACAGGACGCTTAAATGAACTCTGTGAAGTGATCTTGATAGCCCGTTGCTCGCAATGGACTGGCACTCTCTCGCGTTTAGGAGGTTCATATGGACGGTAATCAGCGCCCCTCAATTCAGACGGAACCTGTCTGGCGCCAGCTTGCTGAAAGGAAATCCTGCATCGCGATAAGTACTTGGCAAGTCCGTTCCGGAAATCAACGATGCTGCATAGCGGCCGATTGCCGGCGAGGTGAATATCCCATAACCGCCTTGTCCAACCAGCCAGAAGAATCCCGGTTGGTGCGGTTCCCAGCCAATCACCGGGTCCCCGTCCGGTGAAAATGTTCGAAGCCCGGCCCAACTGTGGCCGATGCGTTTTACGTTCAGCGTTGAAACCTCTTCAAAGCGTGAAACCGTTACTGCCTTGTCGAGTTCGTCGGGCTGTGCGTCGCATGGCAGACTTGGTGTCTGGTCAATTGGAGAAATCATCAATTGTCCAATTCCGAACGGTTGAAAATACAGGTAGTCGGGTTCGACAATGACGAACGGCAGGTCGTCGAAACTGACGTTGTCGAATTGATCGCTGTCAACAACAATCACAGTCCGTCGCTTCGGCACCAGCCCCACCGGACTGATTCCGGCAGCTTGCGCAAGGTGATCGCCCCAGGCGCCCGCTGCGTTGATTACGGTTGGAGAGTGGTATGATGCGGAATCGGTGATGACTTCCCACACACCGGATGGAGACACCTTCAAATCAGTCACCGGAGAATCCCGCAAAACCTGTCCGCCGCGACTTGTCAGCGCCTTGACATAGATGGTGTGCAACGCGTGCACATCAATTGATGCAACCTGTGTGTCAACCACACCGCCAATGTATCTTCCGGGTTTCAAGAAAGGCACTTGCTGCAGACAATCCTGCTCGTCCAGCCAGATGCTCTTCGGCGGTCGTTCGACTCGTATCGCATCCGCTTTTTCGACCAAAGTAAGCGTCAGTCGGTGACTCAGAACCTGCAAGTCGGTGTCAAAGGCGGGAGATTCAAGGAACGGCTTTCCGATCGCTCCGAACGCTCGCATTGATTCCGGACCGTAATAGGGTGTGAGAAGCGCCGCACTTCGCCCGGTCGTGTGATAGGCCAGAGAACTTTCTTTTTCCAGCAGGGCAATGTTCAGCCCGTCTTCGGCCAAGAACGCGCCAACCGAAGCGCCGGCGATACCCCCGCCGATTACGATCGCGTCAAAATTTTTCCCGGAGTTCGCTAGAGATGCTGACACAGTCTCAATGAATCGTATATGGCGGCGTGAATATTGCGACTTGCGACCGCATCTCCAACCCGGAAAAGCCGATAGCTGCCGTCCGGATTGGAGATGTGATTCTGAGGTTTCCCGGCAACCAGGGAATCAATATCAACAACCCCCAGATTGGATGAATCGGGCTTTAGGTCAAAGTAGATTTCATCGTTCGGCAATGTACCGTGTTCAACGATGATCTGGTCCGCTTCGATCGCTGATGTGCTGTGGTCATACTCGTTATAGAACGAGCCGCTGAGGCGGCCGTTCTTGCGCTTGATATCGATCAGCCTCTGATTGGGCATCATTTCAACGCCGAGCTGATAAAAGAGTTTGAGATAGACCGGATAGTTCGTACCGCCGACTTCCTGGGCGATGCTTCGGTCCGGTGTGGCGATCGTGATCGAGCTTCCCTTGAGGGCGACAAATTCCGCACAGGAAACTCCCTGATGTTGCCCGTTATCGTCGTACATGAGCACATTGGACTGAGGCGACGTGATTCCGGTGAGTATGTCCCAGGTTGTCGTTGCCAACTCATGGCCGGAACGAAGGAACGACACGTTTGGCAGCCCGCCGGTGGCCACGATTACAATATCAGGCCGTTCGGCCGCGATGTCGCCAGCTTCAGCAAAAACATTGAATCTCATATCGACGCTTAGCCGCTGCAGCTGCCCGTAACGCCAATCGACAATCCCAAGAATCTCTCGTCTTCGCTCTACTTTTGCCGCGATTGCGATTTGGCCGCCGGGTTGGTCTGCAGCTTCGAAAAGCACAACATCATGACCTCGTTCGGCCAGAACGCGGGCAGCTTCCAGGCCAGCCGGGCCAGCGCCTACGACAACAGCACGCTTCGATTTTCGTGATGGACTGATCATGTGGGGGGTGGTTTCTTCGCGCCCGGTTGACGGGTTGTGGATACATAGCGCCTCGCCGCCGACGTAGATGCGGTCGATACAGTAACCTGCACCGACGCAGGGTCGGATTTGATCTTCGTGACCGTCCTCGATCTTTTTCACGATATGCGGGTCGGCCATATGCGCCCGGGTCATGCCGACCAGATCAACGCAGCCGCTCGCGACCGCGTGCCTGGCCGTTGCCACATCGGCAATTCTGGCGGCATGAAGTACGGGCAGTTCGAGTTCCGAACGAACGGCCGAGGTGAACTCAAGGTGAGGGCCGGAAGGGGTCCCCATATTCGGGATGACGTGAGAAAGCCCTTCGTCGGTATCGACGTGACCCTTGATTACATTGATGAAGTCAAGCTGGCCCGTATCCGTGAGAATTTTGGCGATGGTCATGCCTTCGTCAAAGTCAAGCCCGCCATCCAGGTCCTCGTCGACCACCATGCGGATTCCAATGATAAAGTCGCTGCCGACCTGATTGCGAATCTCGCTGATCACCTCGCGCGTGAAACGCACGCGATTTTCCAGGCTGCCGCCATATTCATCGGTCCTTCGATTGGTCATCGGTGACCAGAACCCGTCAAGCAGATGCCCATATCCTTCGATTTCGACTCCATCGATATCACCTTCCATACATCTGCGTGCGGCAGAACCATAGGCTTTGGCAATGCGTGCCATATCTTCAAATTCCAGCTCTTTGGGAAAGGCACGATGTGCGGGCTCTCGCACGCAGGACGCGGCGACGGTTGGCAGCCAGTCTTCGACATAGGGGGAGGTTCGACGTCCCAGGTGCGTGATTTGGCACATTAATGCCGCGCCGTGCTGATGCACCCGCTCTGACAACTGCCTGAAATAGGGAATGATTTCGTCGCTCCCCGCATACAGGTTCCCAAACGCCGGCGGAGAGTCGCGGTCAACCAGTGTTGAACCGCCGAACATTGTCAGCGAAATGCCGCCCTTGGCTTTTTCCTCGTGGTACAACTGGTAACGCAATTTAGGCAGCATATCTTCGGAATACGCCGGTTCATGACTGGTGCTGATGATTCGGTTTTTCAGCTCAAGATATTTGAGACGAAAAGGCTGGAGCAGGGGGTCCGTTCGACTAGACATATTGTTCTTCTTTTATTTTCTCGTGTTTTGGAATTGAAAAACGACGAATAAATTGACTTATAGGTTTGATAAATATGAATAAATAGGCCTTACCTGCGTAAAAATATAGTTTTTGACAATTTCGGCGAATGCGGCGAACTGTATTTCAGGGATGCCTTCATGCACAAAATCCGCTGGAGGCTTTCGAAACCAATAAAGTTGAATTCCTGCGCTTTGCCAAATCATGTGGCGCTTAAATCGCAGTTCAATAATCAAGCAAAAAGTCAGTGGTACGTAAACTGTGCCGAACCATGCCGCCGCTTGCTGCCATTCACATCGCACTGCAAAACCAAGGCGCAGACACCCTTACTGGCAACGAATGAAACGCATTGACTGCCGGGCCGCTTGCTCAAACCGCCCGAGTTACGTTTCGGAGTTGATTCTCACCGACGTGGAATTCTTGAGTTACGAAAAGAACCGCTTCCAAGTGCCCAAGTCAGCGCCTGGAATTCTCAATCTCACTCTTGATCTGGCGGATTTCTTCGGATGACAGATCCGTATAGCGCCGGACCTCCTGCTCAGGTCTGCCATCGCCAAGCATGCGTTTGGCAAACTCATGCGCTTTTTCCAGCATACCTTCCTGCTTGCCTCTCTCCATGATCTGCTTTTCAAAGTCCGCAATGGTCGTTGTCATGTCCTGCATACCTCGCTGCTGAATGATTTGTGCCAATCTTACGTCGTTCTCAATTCTCTTCAAATTAAGTATAAACGAATTGACGTGTTCTATATATTCTTGATTCTCTCCCGACTTCTCAAGCATCTGATCCGTCATTTTAATACTGTCACGAAACTCGCCGAAATTGCTTGTGTGCAACGCCGTAATGAGCGGTGCAAAAATATTGCCCGAAGGCAATTGGCCGGAATCATACAGGCGCTTCTCGTCAATCAGGATATAACCGCCATCCATCACAACGCCCATTTTGCGAAACGCCTCTGGCGCATCGATCATGTTGTGCAGCCGCGTCTCAGCGTTCCAGGCACTATCGCCGTTGTATATGACCATCGGCACGATCAGAGGCAACACCTCAAGACCCTCTGTCGCCATCAGATAGAGATACCAGTTTAGAATATATTCTCCGACTCTTAACGCCATCGCAGGGTCAACGCTTGACTGCGCCTCCACCATCAGCAGCACATACGCCTGCGAACCATCCCTGAGCCTGATCTTCCACATCACGTCATTGTGTCGGACCTTAAATTTTTTTGATTTTGCATTCTTACTGATTGACTCTGTCGGAAACAACTCAAGTGAGTCAAGGTCCATGATGTCGGTCACGGAGGTATCCAGGAACGCTTCGACAAGCTGCTGCATTATCCAGCGATTGGATACCAGCAACTTATACTGGGGGTCGTATTCGGTCATGCTTTGTCCTCCGGCATAATGAATGGTCACGATGTGCGTTCAGATATGGTTGTAGCGGCAGAAAATTCAAGTGGCAAAGTGCAATTGATCACTTCACGGAATGCAATGTACGCGGCCCGACAGGATCAATGAATGTCACAGGCTGTTCATCGCAGCCGCATCGCCTGACAATCCCGGCTCGGATGACGCAGGCGCCGATCCGGCTACGGCAAGGGGTTTGTCGATCGGCTTCCAATGTGGATCAATCAACTGACCGCTCGGCTCCGAAATTCGTCGCAAGGCATCCTTTCGGTGCATGACGAATGTCTCCGGGTTTGAAAAAGCGACATCAATTCATCGAAATTAACACCGCTTGGCGGTCAATATTTGATGGTTCGATTTTTTTGTCCTACTCCCCTGGAATTGTAAATTCACGCCAACAGAAATGCCGTTTTTCTTGCAGAAACTTTAAACCGTCAGCGAAAAAGAATTTATATTAATGTTCTGGTATGTGCGATGTCGGCAAATTTGGACTGCTTAGTTTCGACCGGTTGAATTTTGCTGGCAATCCCTGGTAGAAAATTTCGATAACTCGAATCGTTCGAATTCTGGAAACCAACTAGTCCCCCTGTCTCCAGTGCATCAGGTCGAATGCTGCCGCACTCTCAATTTCCGTCACCTATGAATTGCGCAGTTGTGTAATGGCGAACCGGTCTCGCAATCCAAGACGGCGACGGGACAAGCCAAGTCAAGCGAGTATTGATCAGCTGCCGTTTCAGCAAGTCGAGAATCCATTCTCACCCGTTGAAGTACTGTCAGAGGAACAGCTGCATCGAATTCACGACGCTTCTCTCACTGTTCTGGAAGAGATCGGGATTAATTTCCTGCTGGACGAAGCGCGGGAAATATTGAAAAAAGCCGGTGCCGACGTTGAAGAAGACGGGACGCGGGTCCGATTTGACCGCGACCTGATTCTTGAATCAATCGCCAAAGCCCCATCAGAATTTACCATTCACGCACGAAACCCGGCCCGAAACATCAAGATAGGCGGACGATGGGTGGCATTTTCGACCGTCGCCGGTCCTCCGAACGCGAGCGACATCCAGGGTGGCCGGCGTTCCGGAAATTTCAAGGATTACTGCAACTTCATACGACTTGCGCAATGCGTCAACGCCGTTCACGCGATCTCCGGTCATCCGGTTGAACCGCTTGATCTGGACCCCCGGACCCGCCACCTGGATACCGCGAGGATGAGTCTGACACTGACCGACAAAGTGTTCAGGTGCTATTCCCTTGGCCGGGAACGCGTGATGGACCTGCTCGAAATCACCCGAATCAGTCACATGCTGGACTGGAAAGGACTGGCCGAACACCCAAGCCTTTACACCGTGGTGAACGTTAACTCTCCCTTGCAGTATGACATCCCGATGCTGTGGGGAATTATCGAACTCGCCAAGACGAACCAGGTGGTTGTCATTACGCCATTTACCCTGGCCGGTGCAATGGCTCCGATCACGCTCGCCGGTGCGATCACCCAGCAAAACGCCGAAGCGCTGGCAGGACTTGCATTTTCCCAGATCGTCAATCCCGGCGCACCTGTCATGTATGGAGGGTTTACCT
Organism: Arenicellales bacterium; assembly: GCA_965202615.1. GTDB lineage: Bacteria > Pseudomonadota > Gammaproteobacteria > Arenicellales > JAJDZL01 > JAJDZL01. The sequence goes on along the minus strand of OZ241837.1, from coordinate 62,346 downwards.
CGAACGTTGACATGAAAACCGGCTCGCCGGCATTTGGCACACCTGAATATGTCAAGGCGACGCTGATTGGCGGACAGTTTGCCCGGTTTTACAAGATCCCCTATCGATCCTCCAATGTCAACGCTTCCAATGCGCCGGATGTACAGGCCGCGTATGAATCGCAAATGGCAATCTGGAGTTCGGTCATGGGTCATGCCAACCTGGTGCATCATGCGCTTGGCTGGCTGGAAGGCGGGCTTTGCGCATCGTTTGAAAAATTCATTATTGATGCGGAGATGCTGCAGGGGATGGTAGAAGTCATGAAGCCGGTCGTCGTTGACGACGATACGATCGGCATTGACGCGATGCGAGAAGTCGGACCAGGCGGACACTACTTCTCGACACAACAGACGATGGAACGATTTGAGACCGAGTTCTATCGTCCAATCCTCTCGGATTGGAGAAATTTTGAAACATGGTTTGAAGACGGTGCGGTCGATTCGACGCAACGCGCGAACCGAATCTATCAGCAGCTGCTTGCAGAATATCAGCAACCGGACCTTGATCCGGCAATCCTGCAAGAGCTTGACGAGTTTATCGAAATAACAAAAAAGGAGCGCTCCAGCGCGCCTCTTTAGCCCATAAAGGAGGAATTCAAAAGTGCGGAATACTGCGGAAGTCGCGATCATCGGTGGCGGGGTTGCCGGATGCAGCGTGGCCTATCACCTGGCAAAAAGGGGTTGCAGGGATGTTGTTTTGCTGGAACGTTCGGAACTGACATCGGGTTCGACCTGGCATGCCGCCGGCAATACCCATGTGCTTCAGGACAATGCCAATCTTTCCAAACTTCACTACTACACGATCAAACTATACCCGCAGCTGGAGGAAGAGACCGGTCAGTCCTGCGGAATCCATCCGGTGGGCGGAATTTATCTTGCGACAACGCAGGAACGGCACGACCAGATTCGAATCCAGGCTTCCAAAGCAAAATATCTGGGTCTTGAATTTGAGACGATTTCGCTCGATGATGTGCGCGAAATGAATCCGCTGCTCAACCTTGACGGCGTATTGAGCGCGATGTTCGAACATAACGAAGCGCATATTGATCCAAGCGGTGTTACGAATGCCTATGCCGCAGGCGCGCGCATGAACGGCGCGACGATTTACCGAAATACGCCCGTAACCGCCACCACCCAGCAACCCAATGGAGGTTGGCTGGTGGAGACGCCGCAAGGCAAAATCGAGTCTCGCTACGTGGTTAACTGCGCAGGCTTATGGGGCCGGGAAGTGGGCAAACTCGCCGGTCTCGATTTGCCCCTGATGCCGATGGAGCATCAATATCTGGTCACTGAAAGCATACCTGAAATCGAGGCATTGGGCAGGGAGTTCCCGCTCATTCATGACAACGATGGCGAATACTATATGCGCCAGGAGGGCAAAGGCCTGCTGGTCGGGGCATATGAAAAAGCCGGACGGCACTGGGCCCAGGATGGCACGCCGCTCGATTTCGGGCACGACCTGCTGCCCAACGATCTCGACCGAATCGTGGAAAATGTCGAGCGGGCAATGCATCGGATGCCGTGTATGGAAACCGCCGGGATCAAACGGATTGTCAACGGACCGATGATCTGGACACCGGACCTGTCCCCACTGTTTGGCGAGGTCCCCCAACTGCATAATTATTTTGTGATCGGAGGCCTGATTCCCGGATTCAGCATTGGCGGTGGCCTCGGCTTGATGATGGCCGAGTGGATACTGGACGGTCAGCCGAGTCTTGATCTTTGGCCCATTGATGTGGCCCGCTTCGGAGACTGGGTGACGCGCGACTATGTCCTTGAGACGACCGCAGACAACTACGAGACGAGGTTTCGGATTTTCTTCCCATACGAAGAACGACTGGCAGGCCGTCCTGTGCGGACCAGGCCGGTATATGAATTCCAGAAAACCAGGGGTGCGATGTTTGGCGCGCAGTATGGTTGGGAGGTGCCGATGTGGTTCGCGCCTGAAGGCACGCTGCCGATCGAGAACTTCTCGTTTCGAAGGACTGAATCGTTCGAGCCCGTGGGGGAGGAGTGCCGGACCATTCGATCCGCAGTCGGGCTGCTTGACACCTCAGCCTATGCGAAATTCATCGTCAAAGGCCCAAGAGCGGCGGAATGGCTTGACCACCTGTCGACCAACACGTTGCCGGGACTTCGCAGAATGGCGTTGGCGCCGATGGTACACAAAATGGGCGGAGTTGTCGCTGACTTTACAGTCGCTCGCCTCGAAGACGATGAGTTCCTGTTGATCGGTGCAGGCGTTGCGGAAAACCATCATCATCGATGGTTCAGAAAGAACGGGTTTGCCAGCGGCGTTGAAATTGCCAGCATGTCTGTCGACTGGGTCGGGTTATCGGTTTCAGGTCCGCGTTCCAGGGAATTGATGGAGTCATTGACGGGCGAGGACTTTTCCCGCGAAGCGCAACGGTTTATGACCATACGCCAGATGCGCGTGGGTCCTGCGCTCGCTTGGGTATTGCGAGTGGCGTTTACCGGTGAGCTTGGCTATGAGATTTATTTCCCGAGTGAACATCAAACCGAGGTGGTTCAGCTGGTCATGGAAAAGGGAAAGGAGTATGGGCTTGCTCTGATCGGATCCAGGGCCTTGCTTTCACTCAGACTGGAGAAGGGATACGGCAGTTGGGGCCGGGAGTATTCGCCGGAATACTCACCCTATGAATCCGTACTGGATCGATTCGTGAAACTGGATAAAGGTGAGTTTATCGGCCGCGATTGGCTGCTTGATGCATCGACTCAGGATCGCAAATGGCTGCTCACCTGTTTTACGGTCGATGTGGATGAGCAGGATGCGGTCGGCGGTGAACCAATTCTGTGTGATGGAGAGGTTGCGGGAATCGTTACCTCGGCATCGTTTGGATACAACATCGGGAAAAGCATCGCACTGGGATACATCCCACCGGCAAAACAGCAAAGCAAAGACATCAAAATTGAGATAATTGGCAAGGCCAAAGACGCGAAAATCGTGACCGAACCGCTGGTTGACCCCAGCGGGTCAAGAATGCGAAGTTGATTGTGGCATCCCTGCCCGACACCTTAAATCCGGAGTCAATCTGACCATGAAGACACCTTCAGCAAGTCGATACCCCATACCCAAAATCGAAGACCTGCCGCAAGATATCCAGGAACGGATGCTGGCAGTACAGGAGAAAGCGGGATTTATTCCCAACGTGTTTCTTGCGCTGGCGCATCGTCCGAAAGAATTCCGGGCATTCTTTGATTATCACGACGCTCTGATGGAAAAGGAAAGCGGCTTGAGCAAGGCTGATATGGAAATGATCGTGGTTGCGACTTCCGGTGAAAACAACTGTCAGTACTGCGTTGTTGCCCACGGTGCCGTGTTGCGAATTCGCGCAAAACACCCGTTAGTTTCTGACCAGGTTGCGGTCAACTATCGAAAAGCTGACATTACACCCCGACAGATGGCGATGCTGGATTTCGCGGTCAAAGTGTGTAACGAATCGTGGGCAGTTGGAGAGGCAGACATTGAAGCGCTGAAAGAGGCCGGATTCAGCGAAGAAGACATCTGGGATATCGCTGCCATTACAGCGTTCTTTGGCATGAGCAACAGACTGGCCAATGTACTGGTGATGGAACCCAACGCCGAGTTCTACAGCATGGCACGCGAGATCAATTAGTTTTGAACGAGTTTAAGCTGGCATCAGAATCGCAAATGCAGTTCTGATTGTTGGCGCGTCAGAAGTGCTTCACATCTGCCAGCAATTCGACACCGGGGCGACCATATACCGTCGCGGTCCAGCCAACCAGATCGGGACGAGTCCCAAAGAGCACCAATACTCCGCCATTCCTATCGGGACCAGGTTGAAGCCCTCCGTCTACCTGCCAGCCATGCGCACCACCTTGCTTTAGCGCGGCCGATTGCGCGGTGAACCCGACCGTGCGCATGCGATGTTGTCGTGCAGCCGCTTGACATTCTGACCAGGTCTCGGGCCCGCCTGTCATGGTCTCAGAAGGCAGATCGGGAATCTGCACCGGCGCATCTGCGATTTCTACAGCCCAAAGCGCCCGACGAATGGTGAGAACATCCTTGGGATCGTCAATCTCCTCATGGCGGAGGAATTCAGCCCAGGCTCCGTCGGGGGTGTCGCAGAAATAGTGGGTCAGTTCACCGGCAGCGTTCCATCTTCCAGCGGGTTGCGATGAGTCTTCACGCAGAAACGGAAAACGAGGGTCGGTGTGGCGGAACGCAATCACGTGACGGGGGATGAAACGAGGGAGCGGGCGAGTTCCCGTACCCGCAGTGGGTCTTCGTCTTCAGGCAGCCAGCTGCCTGCCAGTAATAGGGCTGGCGATTTACCGTCCAAGCGCTTGCGCGGGCGGTCGAACCAACGCCTGACACCGATGTCGTTGTACGCGCCTGAAAGATCGCCGACTATGAAGGCCAGAAAGTGGAGACGGGCTGCAACCATATCGGGAGTGGACCGGTTACCTGAGAGATAGCGTTGGACGCTGGATTCGGAAACGCCGAGGAGTTTGGTCAGCAAGTTCAGCCCGAGTTTATTGTGCAATGTATGCCACTCGTAGGCGGGGGCAGGCGATTCGTCTAGGGCTTCATTAATCTTCCCCAGCCATTCGGCAAGCAGACCCGGGTCTGTAGATCGCAGACGATGGAGTTCCGAGAGGAAGGTTAGACCGATACCGGCTTCGGCAATACTATTCTTGAGTTCGTCCATGGCACTGTCGTCCAGGCAGTTGATTTGTCGCGGTAACAAACCCATTGCGTCGGCGCGGCTTAGTGCCCCGATTGCCGCCACCCCAAGTCTAGCATCATCGTACGGACTCTGAACGGATTTAATATGGAGATTTGTCATGCTCCAAATTCTATCCGATTAGTTCAGCGTATTCAACTGTTGTCCACTTGGTCCTCCTCAGGTGTCTGTCCGAATGAGGATTGTGTTTCTGTCTACGCGACGCATCCGCGAATGCGGTACGCGACGGTCATTTGGAGTTTTGTACCAAGTCAGCATGCTAGTCTGTGGTCTATACTTTGGTTTGCAGAAGTAAACTTGCTGGTCTGAACCTTGGTCCAAATTCCTAGAACCGGTCTGGATGTGAAAGTACAGTTCAGTAATGGATTGTTACAATTTCCAACGGATACTGAAAATTAGTGAAGGTATAAGTGCGAAATATCATGCATGGGTTTCCAATTTCGTGAAAAATGTTGTATTGATACCTTAACCAAAGAACAAAAGGAGTCCATGACAATAATGAATATTGACACGATTTTTATTCGTCGTTGCATCAAGTCTTTAGAGATTGCTTTCAGGGAAGTGGAAAATTTCGACGGAACAGACGATCAACTCTATGACATTTTCCGGGCAGCATCTGTTAAAGAGTTCGAACTCGTACTTGAACAAAGTTGCAAGTTATTGCGTAAACGTTTGAAGCCATTTTTTGTTAGCAAACAGCAGGTATATCATCTATCCTTCAAGGATGTATTTCGGCATGCTGCGAAGTATGGCCTGATCAATTTGGACACGGTCGAACGTTGGTTCGTATACCGTGATTGTCGGAATGATTCTGTTCATGACTATGGCGAACAATACGCAGACAAAGTTCTGGATGTATTGCCGGACTTTGTCGCTGACGTATATGCGCTGATAAGCATTATTGAGGATGCAGCCGATGACTGATCGTCTTGATTTATCGCCGAAACACCGTGCGATTCTTGAAGCAATCATCGTGAAGCACTTGCCCGATGTGGAAGTATGGGCATACGGTAGCCGAGTGAAAGGGGAAGGTCACGACAGCAGCGACCTCGATTTAGTACTGCGAGGACCGGGACTGAACAAGATTCATTTTGATGTGTTGGGAGAGTTTAAAGTAGCGGTCCGCGAGTCCAACATCCCAATCCTTGTAGAAGCACGCGACTGGGCTAGAATTCCGGAACGATTCCAGCGCGAGATTGAACGCGACTACGTTGTATTGGCTGGCAGCTGTGAGTCGACCATTGGAGACGACGCGAATTCCACTTGTTCGAAATCTGAATCTTAGTCGAAGAATCAATAATTATCAACTTGGCTGGCCATCCCCGTCATAACCCAAAATCTCATCTTCACTTCTATTGTCAAGCACTGGCAAAGAAGCACACCGTAGCGCAATTTCATTAAGCTCGTCGACTAAACTCTTACCGGAGCGTTCGCGTTGAATTCGCTCCAACCGTTCTTCCAGTGCAACAGTAACAGCCTGTGTTTTGGTTTCACCTGTCAGTTCGGAAACGGTTTTAGCCAGTTTTTCGGTTTGAGCATTTCGAATATTTAAAGCCATGATTATCACTACCCGGAAATACTGTATTTACATTGTAACATTCAGCGGTTGGAAACCAATTGTTGGAATCACCCATGCTCCACAATTGAGAAAATTCAAGTGGCTGTTTCGAGGATTCCATATTGAAGCTTGGTAGATTCTTGAGTTGAACTGGTGTCCTGGTCTGTGCTTTACCGATCTCGAACTCGCAGATGGTACTGAGTCCTATAGTTTCGCCACTATGATCGAACACCTCGACACAATCGCCGTCAATCGCTGTATTTGCGAAACTTTATACATCGCGATGCCGGATACTCACGACGATAACCTTAAGTTCATGGTCCGTGCCAATGACAAAAAAAATGGCAGTCGAAACATTTAAAACCACCAGTGCTTCATGTATTGTGACGCTCAATTGTAGGCAGAAACGAGAATTTGAACTCCACACAAATCCACAACCGATGTGGAGATTACACAAAATGCTCTGGAAATTCAGTTTGGTGTTCAGAAGGCATTGAAAGTACTGAAAATACAAGTCGGAACGTACTTGCACCTGCATTTTTGGAAAGCCGCCTCAAAATCCGGGTATTGCAGTAAGGCGAATGGCTTCAATTTGGTCTTTCTTGAGTTCAATTAAGGGATTAAGGGATTAGGTCAAACAGAATTACTTGGGCATTCCTCATTTTTCTTTTGGAACGCTTGTCTGTTTGCCAATGCTGACACCCCCGAAGGTTCAAATGCTAGGAAATTAGACCATATGAGTGTTTTCTCCGTTCGCACTGTAAAAATATTTTGATGAATAAATTAGATAAATAAGTATAATAAATTGCAATTATTACAAAAAATGGTCAAGATACGATAATGTTGCACAAAATTCAAGTCGCCAACTACCAGTCAATACAAGAAAATGTAACATTGGATTTTCGTGTACCACAGACGACGCCTGATGAACCTTGCTTTCGCTCCACTATCCCCAAAGCAGATTTTCGTCTACCCACTGTTGTTGTCCTAGTCGGGCCCAACGGAGCGGGAAAATCAGCACTGTTACGGGCGCTCGCGGATACTATCCGCTTTGTTGCACACTCATATGGCAACGAGGCAGGGTTTATCAGCGGTTTTCCTGCCTTTCTCACGGAGGAGACGTTGGCACGCCCCACTCGAATCGAAGTAGATTTTGACGCCACTTGGCTTGGGACTGGCAACAAATCCCCGCGTCGACAGTTTCGGTACATTTTGGAACTCGCACGCGATGGGAAAAATCTCTACTACCCTAGCCGAGTTCATTACGAAGCGCTACTAGACTTTCCGAAAGGACGTCCTCGCCGCCTTGTGGCTCGCCATGGTAACCAGACTGTATACGTAGCCAAGGATATGGCGATAAAACGCGGTGATGACCGACTTTCTCATATCCCTGAAAATGCATCCGTCTTCTCAACTTTGGCGAGGATGGGCGTCGAGACTTTTTCAGAGATTGTCATGGACCTCAGCGCCGTTCAAACTAATGTCACAGCCATCGATCCGATTAGTCTCCATACCGACATAATCACTCAGTATTACCGTGATTATCCACAGGTGAAAGATCGCATTTCGCACCAGTTGCAGCAATTTGATCTCGGAATCGAGAAGATGGATGTATTACAGTCTCCCGACGGCAAATGGTTCTTGTCCTTTCGACATGACGGTCTCTCTGTTCCAGTCTCCATCGAAAGCGAATCAGCGGGCACACGCCGCGTTGTTCATGCATTTCCCACCCTGAACTATGCCCTCGAAACTGGGACATTGGCCGTCATGGACGCGCTTGATAACGACTTGCACACAGAACTTGTCGTCGAACTCCTGAGTTGGTTTCGAAACCAGGATACGAATCCCCATGGTGCGCAATTGATTTGTTCGCTGCACAATTCATTAGCATTCGATATTCTTGAAAAGGAAGAGATTTTCATTGTTGAGAAGCGCCATCAGGGTATTACGCGTGTTTTTGGCATGCGTGAAGTGGCCGGGCTGCGGCGCAGAAGCAATCTACAGAAGCAGTATCGCAGTGGCGTTCTCGGTGGCATTCCGACTTTCGGGTAACCAGTAAGGGTGAGTTCTAGTATCCCCAAACGAACCCGATTTTTAGTATGTGTCGAGGGTAAGAGCGAACGGTCACTGATAGCGTGGTGGCAGAAGTTGAGCGACCAACAAAAGCTCAATATTCACCTTCATGTGTACGTAAGTGGAGGAGGGGATAGTCGGTCAGTTGTAGAGTACGCGGTTGATCAGTTCCGAAGGCAATCCTCTAACCTGGTTTCACCCATGGAAGCACTGGTCTTGATGGACTTTGACAGGGTTCCAGAAGATCGCCGAAGAGGGCGCGACCCGGAGATGACGAAAGGTAGCGAACAATTGCAGCTCGTATATCTTAAGCCAAATCTGGAGGGGCTATTTCTGCGTCTGTGTAAGGGCTGCGAAAACCATTTTGTGAACCCAAGTCGTGCTCTTCCGCTTCTTCGGAAAAAGTGGCCGGAATACTCCAAACCTATGTCTGCCGCGGCAATAGACGGGCGTTTTGATCTCTCTGATCTGCGACGTGCAGCCAAGTACGACCGCTATTTACGACGGGCACTCGAGATGATCGGACTGATGGGTAACGCATGAAAATTCCGCCTTGAAAACCAGAACATTTACGTTGAGTCAGTAAAGCATGGAACTGAATATCACTTCAGGGTGTTGTCGCTAAAATGGATTGAACCTGTTGAGGTTTTATACCCAAAACTCTTGCCGCTTTCGTCGTGGTCAAACTCCCATCATTCGTTGTAATACGCATAAGTTCGATTAGTTTGTTCCCCAAACTGTGCCGTCGCACAACGATCGGTGGCGCAAATCCACTTTTTTCGCTTCGAATTTGTCGAGTCCGCAACCATTGGGCTCGAAACATCTGAGAAAGCTCACTGTATGTATTCTGACCGATGAGACCCTCACGGTATGCTGCATACGTAACCATCGTTCGACTTAAATTTCGAGCATTAGCGAACTTGCTGATTTGATCTACTTTAGTTTTGATATCCGTAGAATTTTTGAAGTCAAGAATCCCCAGTTCATCCGGCGAAAGTAAAAAACTGCCAGCGACATCATTACAGAATTTTTCATACTCATCGCCGCCTGGTAACCCACTAATCCCTGTATCACCCAATAACAGGTGAACCAGTTCGTGCAGGAGGGTGAACGATCTGGCTGGTACCGCATCCTGGTTGTTGATCACGATGAACGGTGCTATGCTGTCCGCGATGACGAAACCTCGATAAACCTCAAGATTGATCTTGGTGTGATAACTTCCAAGATTACTCTGGAGTAACACGAAAATACCCAATTTCTCGGCCGCATTTCGCAACATGGAAAATGCCTTCTCAGGGCTGGAATTGGATCGATATTGTTCCCTGGACACGTTCAACAACTCTTGCAAATACTGCAACACTGCCGATTTTCCTTCACGCATTTTTTTTGCACCGACAAAACTGAGACGTTTTGTTTCATCTTCGTTCTCCAAGACAGCTTTAACCATGCTTTGACGAACTCGTAAGTCTCTCAGCAATACATCCAAGAATTTGCTCGTAGAATCATCATAGTTCGTCGGAAGAGAACGAAAATCCACCCCTCGCTTCGCTGGCTTTGGGGGGGGGTTGTCCAGATAGAAGATCAATAGCGCGCGATGGTAATGTTTCGCCATTTTGAAAAGTTGCGAACGCGTTGGTTTTCTCGTCCCATTCTCCAACGCATTCAAATGACTTGCCGCAGAGGAATATTTGGTATCGCGCAGACCAATTTTTCTAACTGCTTCTTTACTCGTTAACCCGGCTGTTTCTCGGGCCCAGCGAAGAATTTCGGGATTGACACCTTGAATATCCCCACTACGCTGAATTTGTTTGTTCACATGCTGCACAACAGCAAAGCCGCCTTTCCCTTGATCGATAAAATTCTATGATAAAAAACCATATTGTCTAGATTCGAATATGATCTGGAATACGTTCGAGGTCAACCATTTGATCGACAGTCTCTCTTGTCCTGATTACATCAAAGTGATTGCCGTCAACCAGCACTTCAGCCGGTTTGGGGCGAGTATTGTAGTTCGATGACATAACCGCACCATACGCTCCGGCGCCGAGTACCGCAATCAGATCTCCGGACTCGACTGCAAGAAGTCGGTCCTTACCCAGAAAATCACCGGTTTCACAAACTGGACCGACCACGTCACATACTATCTTTTCGATGGTTGTTTTTTGTTTTACGGGCACAATATCCATCCACGCGTCATACAGTACAGGTCGCAGCAAGTCGTTCATCGCCGCGTCTACAACTGCAAACCGCTTCGCTTCCGTAGCCTTGAGGTACTCAACCCGACTGATCAACACTCCTGAATGCGCGCTGATCGATCGGCCAGGTTCGATCGATATGGATAAATTGAGGTCACGCTCCCCCAACAACCACAGAATCGCTGCGCAGTACTCCCGAATTGTCGGTGGGTCTTCGTCTCTGTAACGAACGCCCAGACCACCACCGACATCAAGATGCGGAACGTCAATCCCTTCTTTACCAAGTTGTTCGACGAAATCTATGACTTGCGAGAGCGCATTGATGATCGGAACGAGAGAAGTCATCTGTGAACCGATATGCACTGCGATCCCTTTGACCGCGAGGTGCGGTTGCTGTGAGGCGAACCTGTATATGTCGAGTGCGACATCGAATGGCACACCGAATTTTGCCTCCCGCAGTCCGGTTGAGATGTGCGGGTGCGTTTTGGCGTCGACATCCGGGTTGACTCGAACGCTGATGGGAGCTGGAGTATCCAACTCTTTCGCCACCGCGTGAATTCTCTCCAATTCGGCAACCGACTCAAGGTTCAATGAAAAAACCCCGGATTTCAGCGCGAGCGCAATCTCATTTTTTGTTTTTGCGACACCGGAAAAGATGGTTTTTTCCGGCTTTCCGCCAGCTCGAACGACGCGTTCGAACTCACCGCCGGAAACGATGTCAAATCCCGAACCGAGTCGCGCCATCAGCGCGAGAACTGCAAGATTGGAATTGGCTTTGACGGAGTATCGGATCGTTGCGTCATGACCGGAAAACACGCTTTCGAATTCACGCCAGCTGTACTCGAACGCTGCTCGCGAATAGACATAAGTCGGTGTTCCGACCGAGCCTGCAATAGTCTCCAGCGAGACGTTTTCCGCATGCAGCAGACCGTCCCGATAAGTGAAAAATTCCATTTATTCGGGAAATTCCGCGACGAAGACAGTGGCTGACGGAGGTGGGGGAATTGCGGCTGCCGGCCGCTCCAGGGGGCCTTTCTTGCCGCATGACGCAAAGGCCAGAACGAAGGCCAATATCAGCGACACCAGAACAATTTTGCTACTCATTTTTCGAATCATTTTCGATCATACCTCGCTGGCTATAGTCCAATGACTGCTTTTCGGGTCACCCCAACCTTTGTCGTGCTTCTCGTATGGCAAGTCGCACTTGATCCGGGGCGGTTCCACCAATGTGATTTCTTGAAGCAACCGAACCTTCCGGTTTGAGGATATCAAGCACGTCTTCATCAAGGTCCGCGTGAAAGGCCTTCAGCTCAGCCAGGCTGAGCGATTCCAGCGTGCGGTTGTTTTCCAGGCAATGCCGGACTATTTGTCCGACGCGTGCGTGTGCCTCCCGAAAAGGGACGCCCCGGGTGACCAGATAATCGGCTAGGTCGGTGGCAGTCGCATAACCTCCGGAGGCGGCGGCTCTCATTCGATCGCGGTTGGGTTGCATGTTCTGAATCATACCGTGCATGATGCTGGTACATGCCGAAATTGTGTCAATGGTATCAAACAGGGCTTCCTTGTCTTCCTGGTTGTCCCGGTTGTATGCGAGCGGCTGTGCTTTCATCAGAACCAGCAGTGCTTGCAGGTTGCCGATGACTCTCGCACTTTTGCCGCGCACCAGTTCCGCCACATCGGGGTTCTTTTTCTGTGGCATGATGCTGGACCCGGTGGTGAACTTGTCGGGAAACGCGATAAATTTGTACCCTTCGGAAGCCCAGAGCACCAGCTCCTCGCCGATTCTTGACAGATGAACCATCAGGAGTGCTGAATTTGCTGCGAATTCAATTGTGAAATCGCGATCGGATACTGCATCAAGCGAGTTGCGCATCACCTCTTCGAAGCCCAGTTCTTTCGCGGTCATCTCCCGGTCGATCGGAAAACTTGTTCCTGCCAGTGCGGCCGCGCCCAAGGGCGATTGGTTTACTCTCGCCCGCGCGTCGATAAAGCGCAATCGGTCCCGGTCAAGCATTTCGAACCATGCCATCAGGTGGTGACCGAGCGTGACCGGTTGTGCCACTTGCAGATGGGTATAGCCCGGCAAGATCGTATCCGCCTCAACTTCCGCCAAATTCATCAGTGATTTCTGAAACGCATTGAGTTCCTCGACAATACGATCAATCGATTCCCGTGTGTAGAGTCGAAGATCCGTCGCGACCTGATCATTTCTTGAGCGGGCAGTGTGGAGTTTTTTACCCGCTTCCCCGATGTCTTCAGTGAGACGCATTTCGATATTCATGTGAACGTCTTCCAGCTCATCGGACCATTCGAAGTCTCCGGATTCAATCTGTTTCAGGATTTTCTGCAATCCTGTTCGAATCGCATCGAACTCCGAATCGCTCAGTATTCCGACTTCGCTCAGCATATGTGCGTGCGCAATTGACCCTGCGATATCGTGGCGATACAGTTTTCTGTCGAAGGAAACGGACGAGCTGAACATTTCGACATCCTGATTGGTTCGTTGTGTGAAACGTCCGCCCCAAAGTTTTTGCGAATCAGAACTCATCAATATTGGATCGAATTCAGTTAAATCAGTTCAATGAATCGGTACAGAGCGGTGTGCGCTATGAACTTGTGGATAACCGGCCAACGTTTGTCAAAGCATTGCGGTATGCGGACCGGCTGTTGATGGATGCAGATTCTAGCAATCTAACTCAATGTAACGTCTTCATTATAATGGTATAGCGTATTGCGTATGTTAGGTCCTGTGCGCGGTCAGTATTGGTTTCCAACCCGGTTCTTCGAATTCAGTATTCGTTGCTCTGTGTATGAATCCGACGATCGAAGTTGTCGAAGTACAGCATGCGCTCAGCAACCGGACTCAATGTAATGAAAGTCATCCGAATCGGTACTAGAGGCAGTCAACTTGCGTTGTGGCAGGCCCATCATGTTGCTGATCTAATTGCCGCCAGCAACATCAAGTCGGATACTGAAATCGTTCCGATCAAGACTGAAGGCGATCAGCGACAGGACGTCCTGTTGAGTGAAATTGGCGGAAAGGGAATGTTCATCAAGGAATTGGAAGTCGCCTTACTGGATAACCGCATCGATATCGCGGTGCATTCAATGAAAGACCTGACCGTTAATCTTCCCGAGGAATTTCAAATCGCGGCCATTCTGGAACGTGGGAATCCTTATGACGCGTTTGTTTCGACCAAGTATCCATCGCTGGCAGAGTTGCCACCCGGTGCGACGATTGGTACGTGCAGTTTAAGACGTCAGAGCCAGTTGCTCTCGGTCAGGAACGATCTCAAAATATTGCCGATCAGAGGCAATGTGCCCACCCGGCTTCAACGCCTGGACAATGGTGATTTTGACGCTGTGATCCTGGCGGTTTCGGGATTGAGGAGGCTGGAATTGGCGGATCGCACCACCGAAATTCTCGATCGGCAGCCTCATATCCCTTCGCCTGGTCAAGGTGCACTGGGGATCGAGTGCAGAAGCGAAGACAAGGAACTGATCGAAGACCTGCTTGTTTTGGATGATCGCTCCAGCAACGTTGCGGTCTCCGCGGAGCGAGCGGTCAATGCCGGGCTGGGAGGCAATTGTCATATCCCGATCGGTATTCTGGCAAAAAAACAGGGAAAGTTATATGAAATGTCGGCCTATATCGGCTCTGTCAAGACCCAGAAATCAATTGTCGCAACCACCCGCGGTTATTTGGATACCCTGATGGAAAGAGCAGTTGAATTGGTTGGGCAGCTGAACGAGCTTGGCGCTCAACAACTTTTGCGAGCGAATTGAGCCGCAATGACGCGTGCGGATACATTGAACGGCGCAACCGTTCTGCTGACGCGTCCCGATGCATACACAGATTTCCTGAGCGACAATATCAAACGGCTGGGAGGGCGTCCGATAGCCTTGCCGACGATAGAGGTCCGAATGACCACGGAAGGACTCGATCGCGAGAGTTTCAATGACCACGACATTGCTGTCTTCATCAGTCGAAATGCGGTTTCTGCAGTCGCTGATTTCTTGAAGGAGTCGGGTCTCGATTGGCCAACTTCCCTAAAATGTGCGGCAGTCGGCAACAAAACAGCACAAGCCATACGAGATGCGTTTGGCGTTAGTGACGTAATTGCACCTGTGGAAGAGTATGGTGCCAAAGCCTTGATGGAAATGGAGTCGATGAAATGCCTGAACGGGAAGCGAGTCATATTTTTTGACGGTGGCGGTGCGCGAAGTGTCGCGATGGTGCTTATGTTGGAGGAACGCGGATGCGCAAAAGCAACCCACGCAGTGGTGTACGAACGGATGCAATCGCGCTGCGATACGAGCGAGCTGATCCGGATTCTGGACAGCAGGCCGCTGGATTTCGTGGTATTGACCAGCGTGGAAGGGGCGGCAAACCTGATTGCAATGCTCGATAACGAACATGTAGAGATACTGAAAAACTCTTGTATGATTGTCTATAGTAAACGCATTGAAACCTATCTGATGGAGCAGGGATTTGATTCGACCGTGGTGACAAGAATCGCATCTGATCATGCGGTACTTGAGTCCATCGTTGAGAAGCATAAAGATCGCCTGCCCAGGATCACTGACGCTGCGAAAGCTGCACTTTAGAAAAAATAACAAATACAGTATTGACCGTATGGCAGAAACTGAAACTCAAACGGACTTGAAACCGGCAGCATCCGAGGCTCAATCTACCAACAGCGATTCGAATCAACCTGCACCGACACGTCCCCGCAGGGCTGGCGTGATTTTTGCGGTTTTGCTGTCGCTGATTGCGATTGGAGGCGCAGGGTATTTCGGCTATCGGCTTGAATTGCAGATCATCCCGCAATTGGAATCTGACCGAAATCAGTCTGTCCTCATCACAGAAGAACTGACGGCATTGGAAGTAGCGAGTGAGAATCGCGCCGAACAAATGCAAAAGGAAGTACAGGCACTGCGCGCGGCGCTTGATCAGCAATCCAACGAGGTCGATTCGCTGGGCATGCAGATTGAACGCTCAAGTTCTGACTTTGCGGAAAAAATCAATGCTGCCATCGAGTCAGCCTCGTCAGTCCAGGACAACGTTGATCAACAACCCAAGGAATGGCAAATTGAGGACATCGCCTTGCTCCTGCTAATCGGCGGCAAGCAACTGCAACTGACACGGGATCCGACATCTGTGCTGCCAATCTGGGACGTTGCTGACCAGCAAATCAGTCGTATCGTGGACCCTCAAATGCTCGTCGTCCGAATCCGTATCGGTGAGGAGATTGAGCTGATGAAAGCAATGCAAGTTGTCGATGTTGAAAATGTGTCGGATCGGCTTATCGAGCTCGTTGAGCGGACTGAAAGTCTGCCTTTGCGCACCGAACTCACTGATCCGCCCGTCGATCAGAGTCAAGCAACGGATGACTCGGCGGATCAACAAGAGTCCAGTGAGGGCAATTATGTGGCTGCGCTGTGGACCGACCTAAAATCACTGGTGCGCGTGCAGAAAATTGGCGATGAGTCCACGCTGCCACTCAACCCGAATCTTGCCAATGAGTTGACTCAGCAAATCAAACTGTCGCTATTGGCGGCGCAGATTGCTGCGTTGCAGGGCGAGACAGCGGTTTACCAGGCTAATCTGGAATACGTGGAGTCGGTGCTGGACAGGTATTTCAAGACACACGATGATTCTGTTGTTGAGTATTCCGATACGCTGGACCGATTGTTTCAGACACCGGTCGAAGCGCACATCCCCGACGTATCCGGGTCCTACAAGCTTCTGCAGGAAATCCTCGATCGTGCGCCGATCGAATAACCTATGTTCTATTTACTGTTACTGATCGTCCTGATTGGAATTTTTTCGGTCGCGACCTATTTTGTCATCAATGAACCGGGCTACATCATGTTGCAGTGGGGTGGGTGGCAGGTCGAACTGTCCCTGGTTCTGGTTGTTGTGGCAATTGTGCTTCTGATTCTGGTTCTGTATGTAGGACTCGAGATTTTGTCAAGTGTCGTCAGTATCCCGGGGAGACTGGGTCGTACCTATCGGGAATATCGGGAACGCAAGAACTATGCAGCGTCTGTGAAGGGGATTCAGCACCTGCTGCTGGGAGACTGGACCAGGGCCGAGAGACTGCTGGACGATTCAGCCGCCCGTTTGCCCGAACCGGTCGTCAGTTATCTTGCCGCTGCTTATGCTGCCCAGCAACAGGGCAGCATCACCAGACGGGACCTGTATTTGAAAAAGGCGCGAAATCTGGGCAATCACGATCAGTCGCTGGTTGCAATGGTTGACAGCCGTCTGCGTATTGAACAGGGTGAGTATTCTGCCGCAATCAAGGAGTTGAAAAAGCTTTGTGCGAAAATGCCCAAAAACGCACTTGCATTCAAACTGTTGGCCGAGGCTTACGAGCAAACCCAGGATTGGGAATCGCTCGGACAGCTGTTACCGCATCTGCAGAAAACCCAGGCAAAATCAAGCAAGGAACTTAATGAGCTGTCCGCGAATGTAACCCGTCACAGGCTTCGAGCAGCGTTGACTTCTGCGGATTTGCAAAAAATCTGGAAAAGCGCAAAGAATCCGGTGAAAATGAACGAAAGCGTCATCTCCACGTATGTGCGAAGACTGTTTGAGTTCGATCGCCACGAGGAAATCGATAAAGTCATTCGAGATGCGCTGAACCGGCGATGGAGTTCTGAGCTGGTCTACCTGTATGGAATGGTCGATGGCGAAATGAAAAGCCGACATCTTTACGATACCGCGCTGGGTTGGCTCGAAAAGCATCCGAATGATCCTGACCTGTTGCTGACGGCCGGTAAATTCGCACGAAAGGTTGGACTGAAAGGGAAGGCCCAGTCTCACCTGAGACATTCGATTGAACTTGGCGGCAGAAAAGACGCCTATGAAGAACTTGGCGCCTTGTTGGAGGATCAGGACAAGAACAACGAGGCTTTCGGGGTCTACAAGACCGGAATTGCCGCCCCCAGGAATTGAAACTCAGTGGCGGTTCAGTTGTTTGATTGCGCGGGATATAGCGTATCGGATGAGAATTCAAACGAATCGTAGAACAATCGGTCTGAATCCAAACCGTGGTTCGGGAGGGTCTCCCGTATCACCTCGATCATGGGCGGGGGACCGCTCGCATACACCTCGTAATTCGACAAGTCCGGGTAGTGGCGCAATACTGAATCGTGCACCCAGCCGGTCTCACCGCGCCAGTTTTCTTCTGGAGTCGGTTCCGACAGGACCGGTGTGAACCTGAACTGTGCTTCGTGCTGTTTCGTCCACTTCGCAGCCAGTTCGAGGTGATACAGATCACGAGTGGTCCGAACGCCCCAAAACAAATGAATTGATCTGGAAAATTTACGGTCTCGAAAAACATCTTCGAGAATTGCGTTGAGTGGAGCAAACCCGGTGCCACCGGCGATGAATATGATTGGACGGTCGGAATCTGTTCTCAGAAAGAAAGTTCCGAGCGGGCCCTCAAACCGCAAGATATCCCGAATCTTCATCGACTGAAATATATGACCGGTAAATCGACCTTTGGGTACTTTGCGCACCTGCAGCGTCAGCACATTGTCTCCAGGCGCATTGGCGATTGAAAAACCGCGACGTTTATCATCTCGCATCATGATGTCGATATACTGCCCCGCGAGATAGTGAAAAACAGTATCACGCGGCAACGCCAGTTTGACTTCCATCACATCATGGGCAAGATGATTCATTTCAATGACCCGGCACGGCAATTTTTGGATAATCATGCTTGACAGCATGGACAATTCATCGGCCAGAATTTCGAGGTCTTCGGTCGGATGTGCTCTGCAAAGCAGGGCGAATCCGTTTTCAATTTCCTCTTCCGATAAAGCGGCAGGATCATATTCGTCGTATACGACCTTGCCGGAAATCAACGATGCCTTGCATGCAGCACAAGTTCCGTTTCGACAACTGTACGGCACCGCAACTCCCTGTCGTAACAGGGAATCAAGAATTGTTTCGTCTGAACGCACCGCAAAAATGCGGCCGGTCGATTGATTGGTTACCTGGAATTCAGACATCTCGAGGTTGAGTGCTGCTAGAAGTCGGGGACATTCAGATGAATCGTTTCATGGTGTTCCCCGCACTACTGGATTGGAATTCGCACATGCGGACTGCGGTCACGCACTGGCTTGCAACCCATTCGCCGAAGCGCAGCCAGCACAGTAGCGCCGCAAACATCGCGCGGGACTTTCACGCTACAGGTAATCCGTCCCTAACGAAGTGCAGACGAATCACATTCGGTCGTTCCATTGTCTCGCCGAAGTAACAGTCCACCGCTTCTGTGACATTTCGGCGCAGCTCGTCAATTGAATCCCCTTGCGTGTGGATACCGAAGCCGACTGCAGTCGCCGAATGGCCTCCGTCCAGCTCGTCCTCGCTGACTTCAAAAATAATTTCTGTTGCAGACATTGGTTTTTTGCGGGAAAGAACTGACTGATAAAAATGGCCTGTTCGCCAACGAAATTTTCATTGTACGATATTGTATTCAGTGAAGAAAAACAGGTGTGGGTGAGATAGTGCCCTCAAGCTACCAATTTGACTGACATCTCTGGTTGATTTAACTGTTATTTGTACCGGATTTTGCAGATAGTGATGCAACAAATTCAGCGGGTTTCAATGAATGCTGACGGCATGAATGTGCTGCTGGGTTGTGCTGGACACAATATGCGATTGATCCTGATACTGTGGGATAGTTGTACTGATTTTTTCGTTGGACATTCTGTCGCAATCCACACTGTGAGCCGCTGAATGCGGATTAGGAGTGTTCAAGACAGCTCAACATCGTTTTGATTTGCAGTGATTTGCCTTAACTTTCCATCCATTATTTCCAAAATTGTCCGAAATTTGATTTTTTTCGGTTCAACTCTAAAGGCTGGTTTCAATGCCTGAATTACCGGAAGTAGAAACCACTGTACGCGGAATAACTCCCTACCTGGTCGGACGCCAGATAACCTCGGTCACCGTTCGCGATTCCAGGTTGAGATGGCCGGTTCCAGCTACGCTCGATCGTCTTGTTACCGGCAGCGTCATTCGCTCCGTACGACGTCGAGCCAAGTACATCCTTGTTGAGTTTGACCACGGTCACGTCATGTTGCATCTTGGCATGTCCGGCAGCCTGCGCTTGTCGGCGCAGGCCGAACCGCCCGGCAAGCATGATCATGTTGAGTTTGAGATTGACGGTGACCTGCTATTGAGACTCCGGGACCCCCGGCGTTTCGGTTGTACATTGTGGATCGAAGGCGAACCGAACGAGTTTCCCTTGCTGGCTCAACTGGGCGTGGAACCGTTGGCTGACGAATTCAGCAGTGGGTATCTGTATCGGGCTGCGAAAGGACGAAAGGCTGCAGTCAAGAACTTCATTATGGACAGCCGAATTGTTGTCGGGATAGGGAACATCTATGCTTCCGAATCGCTGATTCGAGCCGGTATTCATCCAATGCGAAGTGCCGGTCGAATTTCACTTAAGCGCTATGAACGCTTGGCGGGTTCCATTAAACAAACACTCGGCGATGCAATTTCGGCTGGCGGAACCACGCTGAGGGATTTTGTCGATGGTTCAGGTAAGCCAGGTTACTTCAAACAGGAACTGCTGGTGTATGAACGCGAAGGAGAACCGTGTCGCGAGTGCGGAAACCCGATTCAGCGTCGGGTGATCGGGC
The DNA here is from genome assembly GCA_965202615.1 of Arenicellales bacterium. Classification (GTDB taxonomy): domain Bacteria; phylum Pseudomonadota; class Gammaproteobacteria; order Arenicellales; family JAJDZL01; genus JAJDZL01. The sequence goes on along the minus strand of OZ241837.1, from coordinate 42,086 downwards.
AACGCTCGACCTATTTTTGCCGGGTGTGTCAGACCTGATCGGTCTTCATGCGGCAACTGAATCAGCAATGATCCGCTTGTACTTGTCAAGCAGCTGCGCTTCGGTTTCGATGTTCTCGGGATCAACAATGATGCATTCCACCGGGCAGACTTCCTCGCATTGCGGCGTTTCGAAATGACCCACACATTGTGTACACAGCTTCGGGTCAATTTCGTAGATTTCCGGACCCATGTAGATGGCCTGGTTCGGACATTCCAACTCGCATACATCGCAGTTGATGCATTCGTCTGTGATGAGTAATGCCATTGCGGTCGGTTATATATTCAGATCAAGTTGTAAATTGCGGCCTGTAATAATGAGGCTTTAATCGATATTATGACGGATTTGCCGATAAATCAACGTTGTAAATGCTTGCTACAATGTGCGCACGTAAAATTTCGTTTCGGCAAAACCAGCAGACTTTTCAGATTTGGATGTGATGACTCACCTGATTGACATGAAAAATACCACCGTTTTTCGCGGGGGTCAGAAGGTGCTGGACCGGTTTACTCTGCAGATTCCTTTGTACAGGAGCATCGCGATTCTGGGTCCGAACGGAGCCGGGAAAACGACCTTGCTGAAGGTTTTGATGCGAGAACTGTACCCGGTTCGCAATGAGGATTCCTGGGTGAAAATCATGGGAAGTGAGGTATGGAACGTCTGGGAGCTTCGTCGAAATCTCGGGTTTATTTCACAGGACCTGCAGAACCGGTATTTCGGCTATGTCAATGGTCTGTCAGTTGTGCTGTCAGGATTCCATTCGAGTGTGGGGATTTACGATCACCAGCAATTCGATTCCAAGTCAGTTGAACTTGCACACAGAATCATGCATGACCTGGGTATCAGCGATCTCAGCGACAAACCGTACTCTCGAATGTCAACCGGGGAGCAGCGGCGGTTTTTGCTGGCGCGCGCACTGGTCAGCGAGCCTGCGACACTGGTTTTGGATGAGCCGACGAGCGGGCTGGATATCAATGCGACTTTTCACTATTTGCGCATCATCCGAAAACTCGTCGCACAAGGCAAACAAATTGTTCTGGTCACACATCACATTCATGAAATTCCACCTGAAGTTGATTTTGTCGTGCTTTTGAAAGATGGAAATATCGCGGCAACCGGAGAAAAATGCAATCTGTTTGTAGACGAGCGGTTGAGCGACCTTTATGACACCGCAGTCAAAGTGGTTTCAGAAAACGGATATTTTCATGTTATTCCAAACGATTAGCCGGTTGAAGAAATCAAACTTGACCAAGCTCGGGCCGTCAATATGAACCCGTTCATGAACCGAATATAATTGCATAATCCGACGGTGACAGCCTGTCACGAGCATGTGCTGCTCACTGTCGCTTTTATTGTTTTAACGGGAAAATTTCTGATCAATGATAAAAACTGAATCTGTCATCGTAGGCGCTGGACCTTGCGGTCTGTTCCAGATATTTGAACTGGGGTTGCTGGGTATCAAATGTCACATAGTCGACTCGCTGCCGCGCGCAGGCGGCCAATGCTCCACGCTGTATGCAGACAAACCAATCTATGACATTCCTGCTTACCCGGTGGTTGGTGCTCAGCAACTGATTGATCTGCTCATGGAGCAGGCTTCGCCTTTTGATCCAGGTTATTTGTTGGGTCAACAGGTCACCCATGTCGAGAAAAATGACGACGGCAGATTCTATGTCAAGACTTCGACCGGAAGCGAATTGGATGCGGGTTCAATCATTATTGCCGGCGGTCTTGGAGCCTTTGATGCCCGGCCGCTTCGGACACCGGGCGCTGCAAACCACGAAGGCAGGAATCTGAACTATCACGTGGAGGACAAGCAGCGCTTTCGAGACAAGTCTGTGGCAATTCTGGGTGGCGGTGATTCGGCGTTGGACTGGACGCTCGAGTTGCATGGTATTGCAAAGCAAATCACATTGATCCATCGCCGCGAGGATTTTCGCGCGCAGCCCGCGTCGGTCGAAAAAATGAAAAAAATTGTGGCACGCGGTGATGGCACAATGACCTGTCACATCGGCAGAATTGAAAAAATAGTTGAACAGGACGGCACCCTGACTGGATTAGGGGTCGTAACGTTCGGTGACAATCCAAAATCATTTGATGTTGAGTTTGATGAGTTGCTGGTGTTTTACGGACTGTCTCCGAACCTTGGTCCGATCGCCGATTGGGGCCTGCAGCTGGACCGCAAAACCATCGTGGTTGAACCCGAAAAATGTCAAACCAATGAACCTGGAATCTTCGCAATTGGTGATATTGTTTCGTATCCGGGAAAGAAAAAACTTATTCTATGTGGATTCCACGAAGCTGCAATGGCAGCTTTCGGGGTACAGAATTACCTGTATCCTGAAATCAAGCAGCGCGTGCAATTCACGACAACGAGTCCTATCATGCATGAGCGACTGAAAGTAGATGGTACGCTCTAGACTTGTGGACGAGACCCGAACATTGAAAATTAGTGGGTGAATTTCCTGAAACGGGGTGAAAGTTACTAATCGGATCTAAAACAAGAATGTGATGCCTCATTCGTGTTGCTGGACAAGAATTTTCGGGAGGCCAGGCGGATTTTTGAGGAAACGCGAACTGTGAATCTGACAATAGACGAATTACGCGATCGCGAACAAAGTCTATCAGATGAATATCCCGATGATCTGAAGTTGAGGATTCATCGTGGCGTAAGCTGGTTGGCCAAGGCCGAAAACCAGGTTGACGACGAAGATGCAGCGTTTATGTTTTATTGGGTCGCATTCAACGCGCTGTATGGATTCCAGGTCAGGCATGTATCGGAAATTGACGGTGAAAGGAGCGCATTTCAGGGGTTTTTCCAAAAGATTTCATTGCTGGATTCCGAGCGGATAATTTACGATGAATTGTGGCGACGGTTTCCAGATTCGGTTCGAGTGCTCATACGAAACAAATACGTATTTCAACCCTTTTGGAATTTTCACCACGAAATCCCCGGCAATGATGATTGGGAGGACAAGTTCGAGAAAGCGATCGAGAAGGGATATCGTGCACTTGAAAATGGTGATACCGTTCAGATCCTGAGCATTATCTTCGACCGGCTCTATGTATTGCGAAATCAGGTATTCCACGGCGCTGCAACCTACCAAAGCAGTGTAAACCGCGCACAAATTCGAGACGCTACCAAGATCCTGGCATTTCTGTTGCCGCTTTTTGTTGAACTGATGATGGATAATCCACGCGTGTCGTGGGGAACACCCGGCTACGCGGTGGTCGATTAGCGATTACGGTGGCGGCAGTCGTCCGCCTCAATGACTGAATCGTTACCCTGGCAGGCTGTCCAGTTCAAAATTCGAGTGAATTCGCACGAAGCTCGAGCAGCGTGGGGCGATCCGCCCGAAAACCGTTCTCCAGCATTGAAGGCAAGTCCTCAACCCTTTCAACGCCCATCGCGGCACATCCGAATCCTTCAGCGACGGTGAGAAAATCGGGCATTTCGAGATCGACACCAACCGACGGAATATCAAACTTTTTGAAATTGTCCCTGATCTCGCCATAGCCATCGTTGTGCCACAGCACGATCACGACCGGCAGCCTGTGTTCGACCGCGGTGGCCAGTTCCTGAATGGTATACATCAATCCACCATCTCCTATGACGCAGACAACCGGACAATCCGGTTTTCCGAGCTTGGCTCCGATCGCGGCGGGCAGTGCATAGCCAAGTGTTCCATAGCCTGTGGTAGAGGTCAGGTAAGTGCGCGGCCTGCGCGCCGGATAGCGGTAGTTCCCGCTGTACACAAGTTGGGTCGAATCGGCGGTGACGATGCCGTCATCCGGCAACACGCTACGAATCTTTTCCCACACCTTGTTGTGAGACGCAGTGTGTTCATACCAGTATGGACGGGTACTCTCGATCAGGTCCCTGACGAATTGCGCCCGTTCCATCCTGTCTCCTGTTCCCGATTGGCGGCTTGAAGCGATCATCTTTCCGAGCTCACCAAGTGCGTGTTGGGCATCCCCGACAATGCCGAGATGCGGTGCGGCATTCTGATAGATACGCGTGATATCGAGATCGATTCTGATGAGTTTGCCGTCAAAGACAATGTCTCCACCCCGACTCCATATGTCGGTTTCGGAAAGATGCGTGCCGACTGCGAGGACCACATCTGCCTGTTGAAGAAAATCCAGTACCGGGGGATGAAGCAGATTTGCGCCGAGGCTCAGTGGATGATCCTCTGAAACCACGCCTTTCCCGGCGAAGGTTGTAACCACTGGCGCGTTTAAAGCGGACACAAGAGCGGCAGCTTCTGATGCCGAGTTCTGACAGCCGCCACCCAGGATGATCGCAGGGTCCCGCGCGGCTGACAATAACTCGGCGGCTTGAACGAGTTGGTGATGTGGCGGGCGCGGCGGGCTAACTCTGCAAATCGAGCCGGCAGACCAATCCACTTCATTGTCAATCAGATCAATTGGAATTTCAACATGCACCGGTCGCGGGCGACTCGCGTCAAATATGGCGAATGCCTTGGCGATAACCTCAGGTACCGTGTCGGTCGACAGGATGGTCTGACTGAAAGCCGTAAAATGTTCCGTGAGTTTGCTTTGCGCACGCAACTCGTGCAAATCACCTTGTTCAAGGTCGAGACTGCCTGTTTTGTTGACACTCGATATGGCGAGTACCGGAACCGAGTCCGAATAGGACTGTGCCAGCGCTGTTGCTGCATTGGTTACCCCGGGACCCGTAATCAGGCAACAGACGCCGAATTTGCCAGTCGCTCTCGCGTAGCCGTCCGCCATGAAACCGGCGGATTGCTCATGGCGCGGCGTAATATGGCGAATGCCGGAACTGGCGATTCCCCTGTACAGTTCCAGAGTGTGAACCCCCGGAATTCCAAAGACCAGTTCGGTGTCGTAATTGCGGAGCAGCTGCATGAGCTTGACTGCGCAGGTTTGTTTACTTTTTGCCAATTTCAGGTTGGACCAATCAGCAGGAGCTTGTCAACGCGCACATGATTGTATTCCACATGCAGTTTATGTCAATTGCATGTTCCTTGACTTCGGTTCGCTGCCTTAGCCAAGGCAAAGACCGAACCAGGACAACCGAAACATAAGTATTGCCGGCAATTGTGATAAGATTGCACCATGGGTGATCCGACACTAAACGAGCTTGAACGGACCCAAGCCGTTGAGGAGAAGCAACTCCAGGAAAAATTCGCGCTTGTCCCCCGAAATCGATACCGGTCCGAAGAGAGTCGCCGCAAGCGTTTCTCGCGAATACTCCTCGTATTGATTATTGCTGCCATCATCATCGGTCTGCTGATTTCCTGATTGCGCGTGGTAGTGTGGCGAGCGCCGCTGCCGTGCTGTTCAGGATAGAAACACCTGGAATGCCGAGTACCAATTCGGAGTCGCGCATCCGCGGCAACTGAATGAGCCTGATACCGCCGTTTGTGTGCCGATGCAACGATTCAGCCCCGTTCAGTGGACGGACGAAACAGCAGTTTGATGGAAGATGGCTTGATGACTGTGAATATCGACAAGAGACAGATCACGCCCGCACCCCAGAAGATGGAATAGGGGTCACCCATGTCGAGCAGGAATCCGAACAGCGGCGGACCGATGATTCCGCCGGCATTGAACCCGGTCGTAATCGTGCCGAAAACCTTGCCCATATCCTTGGCTGGCGCCAGGTTGGAAATAATCATGTCTCTCGATGGTGCAATGAATCCGTAAAACAACCCGGCGACCATCATCGGAATGGCCAGCATGGCTAGGGACATCGGCACCAGCATGATAAAGAACATGCAAGCTGCCACGATGATGAAACAATTCGCCACCACCAGTTCGTGATTTTTCCAGCGATGAGCGAGAACGCCGGCCCAAAGGATTCCGACTGCGTCGGCCGCCAGGAACAGCCAAATCACAATCCCGGCTTGTGCCAGCGTTGCGTCGTAAATTTCAGTGAACGCCGATACGGAAAAGTCATAGAGCCCGGTGCTGCTCATCGCGAACCCGAAGAAGAACAGCCAGCCGAGCAATATCGGAGCGCTGAAAAGCAGCCGAATACTGCCAGTGCGTTTCTGATGCGTGCTTTCAACCTCATCGGAACCCGGCAGTCGAACCCCTCGAAACCCGATGATCAGGGCAGCCAAGATGATCACGCCCAGCAGACCGCACAGCATAAGCGCATACGTCCAACTCAACCCGGCAGTGATCATGATGATTATGACCGGTGCCGCGACAGAACCCGATTGCCCGCAAAACGTATGGATAGAGAATGCCTTGCCGAGACTGTCGCGGTCAATTGATCGGGTCAGAATGGAATAGTCACACGGGTGATAGACTGCGTTGGCCATACCCGCAATGGCCATCAGCACAAGGTAGCCGGTATAGGTCTGATAGAAGCCGAACAATACCAGCACAAGTGATTCAACGCCAACGCCAGCCATAAGCATCCAGCGCGCGCCGAAACGATCCACCACGAAGCCGATCGGCGTTTGAAACACCATCGTGCAAACACTGAACACCGCGAAACCGATTCCCAGTTCCGTGTATCCCACCCCATAGAGGTCGTAGAGGATCGGGAACATCAAAGGAAGCAGCAGAAAATAGAAGTGCGAATAGAAGTGTGCGGCTCCGACCAGCCCCACGATCTTGCGCTCGCGCGAGTTCAATTTTCGTTTTTTGTTCACTTGATGCTCTGCGTCAGTTGCACCGTCACCCGATACGACAAGCCATTGCATCCGCAATTTCGATACCGCTCGAAAGGGCTGTCAATCGGTTTTACCGGCTGGAGTTCAGTACAGCATTTCAGCAAGGAAACTTCGTTTGAGTCACTTTCCGGGTCTTGAGTGGCGAATCAGCCGGATTTTTCAGAACCTCTGCCGCATTTGACATCGCCGGCGTCAGTTCAGCGCATAGACGAATTCATCATCTTGCGAGCCGGTAAAGCGCACTCAGCGCCAATTCTGCCGGCCGCATCGCATTACCCGGTGCCGCGTCGTTTCTGAGCGCGGCCGGGGACTGCCCGCAAATGCGGCACGTCCTTTCGCACCCCGGACATGCCGTGATAGCCGTTCGCTTCAAAGTACTGCGGCGGATTCGCATACTGGAACGCACCGTCATTGATTTCGATCAGATGAATCCCCGCATTCCAGACTTTCCTGCGATCACCCTCACTGATGTCCACCACCGCCAGCATCGGATACACGGCTCGCTTGCAATAGTCCGAATAATGGATCCGAAACCGTTCCACCAGCTGCCGGACCTGCTCAATGTGTTCATCTCGAAACTTGCTCTTGACCTCCACAATGTAGGCCGCACCGGTGCCGTTGCGGCTGACGCCCCAGGCATCCACCTCCAGGTCCAACTCATCCTTGGTATCTCTGAGACGGATTGACCCATGGAAGTCGGCTCCAAAGCGCTCCTCCAGTATTCGTCTGATGGAAGGCCTCGCCATCGCTTCGGTATAGTCTGCGAACTTGTTGCCGAGCTCGCCGATCTGCTCGCGAGTTACCTTCAGCTGTTCAGAATTTTCCTTGAACAGTTGTTTGATTTCCTTGTCCAGCTGTTTAATTTCCTTGTTCAGCTGAGTCACCTCGGCTTGATTTTCGGCGCAGCGTTCATTCAATTTTCTGATTTTTTCGTCTGATTTGGATTGCTTTTCATTTGTCATGGTCATTCACCTGAATTTGCCACGCTTGCATGTGGCTGATTATGCGAGAAGATGGGAACTGAATGCTTCGCATGGCACGAAGACTGCCCACAAAACAAATAATACATTAACTCCATAGCACAGTTGGTTGGTTTTCAGCACTATTGTCTGCCGGTTTCGCTTCGCTGTGCAGTCCCGTCCAAGGTCTCCATCATTTCGTACGCGCCTGGCATCTCGCAACTGCTTCCAATTCAATCTGTATCGTCGCTGCTTGCCTGCGCGGTCTGAACGGGCGTCTAAACAGTTGCCAATGTAATTCAATGCCCGAGTTCGGACAGTCAGCGAGTGTCGAACAGGGTATCCGGTTGTACTCGAATGTTCGCGATTCCATCAGGTCGCGGCATCGATTCTGATCCAACGACAAATCTAGCGGACATGTATTTCCAGAATGTCAAGATCCTCCAACACATGGTCCGGTCCGACCTGCTGTCCTGCAAATACATTTTTGCCCCAGATACGCGCGAATCGAAATGTGTTCTCAAAATCCTTGTGAATCTGTCGAGCGACGTCGGACACCGTACCGCCCAGTTTCAGCGTGAACGGTTTGTCGGTATCTGCCAATTTGCCCGGAATTTTGGTATAGACGCGAACGATTTTCATTTTCTCAAAAACCATCCGCGGAAATGATTCCAGGTTTGCACCGGTCAATGCGGAGATAGCAACGGACGGAAAGTTGTAACTGACAAGATCATTTAGAGCATCCAGCTCGCCCCGTCCGGCAGCGAGATCGATTTTGTTGGCAACCAGAATGGTCGGAAGTTCGATTCGAAAAGGATCGGCAACGGTCTCGTCGTCCGGTTCAATCGCATCCTTGTCCGTCATAAACTGCTCAGTCAGGGTTATCTTTCGCTGGTCCAATTGTGCGATGACCTGATCAATATGATCAATGCAGTCGGGATTCGAGATGTCGATGACAAGCAATGCCGCATCGGCAGTTTGCAACGCGTTGGCCACCCAGGGTTCGAAATAATCATTTGAAACCGGAGGCAGGTCCACCAGTTGAAAATGAATATCCTCGTAGGGCATCATGCCCGGCAGCAGAATCTGCGTGGTAAAAGGGTAGGGTCCAATTTCCGAACGTGCGCCGGTCAGGTGGTGATGAAGCTGGGACTTGCCTGAATTCGGAGGTCCCAACAGCGCAAGCTGCGCCCCGCCTTCGGGCCGAACCGAGTGTGAAGGACCGGTGCGCGCACCGCCTTTTCGCGGTCCTGACAGCTCATCGTTGAGGAGCTTTATGCGGGTCTTTATGTCGCGTTGAAGGTGCTCGGTGCCCTTGTGCTTCGGAATGGTCCGAAGCATTTCCTTGAGGCAGTGGAGTTTTTCCGGCGCTTCCCGGGCCTCCCGAAACGCCTGCTCGGCTTTTTTGTATTCAGCTGTTACGTTGGTTGGCATTTGGCTAGGCGAATTTTTGTTCAGGCCTTTGAAGCGCTTCTCCCAATGAAACGCCGCAAAATTTGATTGGGAGTTCACACTGTCGTCGCTTCGCGACGCAATTGTATCGGTTTTGAAGGCTTTCGAGCCGCACAGGCAGGCTTTGGGCGGCGCGTGCGGCAACGGAGGCGAAAGCGCCCGATACGGCCGCTTGACCGGCGCCGGCGAAGTAAGCCGGCTTCAATGCGGGGCTTGGCTCAGGCACAGGCGGCTGCCCGGTGTCGAATCACTTCGGAATTGATTGCAAGTATTGTTCAATGAGAAATGTCCGCACTACTGACCGGACTGAATCACCCTTGCTCGTGATCTCATTGCATCAAAAATCGGACCGCTCGTTGACTCCGGGACACCAATTTCGGTGGCGATTGTTGCTGTCTTTGAAATTGCGTAATCCAATCCTGCTGCCACATCAGAGAATATCCTCTCCATATTCTGCTCTCGCAGACCGACTTTTTGGGCACTCTGAAAGAAATGCCGTAACTGAATTTGGTTCAAGCGGTAGTACCCCTTGCCACCGATAGCCATAGCCATTTTCGCCTTCTGTACCGGAAACTGCGGATACGGTGACGAGGACATTACATCATAAAGGGGTGTTAGCCGATAACCGCCAGGTGTGATAAATATAGAAAAATTCTTGGCGTGGCCATCAATGGCAGCCAGCAGCCAGAATATGACTTGTGTCTTCATGAAAGTCAGTCGATCTTCAAACGGCGCAATTGCACCATCGAGAAATTTCATAATATCCGCAATGCCTGGGCCCCCATCGCTTTGGTATTTCCGCATTGGAGAGATGCCCAGTGCCTGACAGAGATCTTCCTGCGGAAGCCGATACAGTACACCGTCGTACCAGACCCGGTCGAAGCGTTCCACTACAATCACGGGGTTGCCTCCGAACCGTTGCACATCGGCACTGGCAACTTCAAGTCCGAACGCCTCACAGAGTTTCAGGCAAAGAAGTTCATTCCAGGGGGTATCCGAGAAATCTGCGCCGCTCAGACTTTCCGCAATAGCGGGCTTGAAGATGTGGGAGGTTGGTGTTGGTCCGAGTGGCAATTGCCATTGATTGTCAATCCAAAGATAAGCAGTCTTTTCTTGAACACCGGCAAGTGAAATCCGGAAGTCATCTTCAGCAAGATTAAGGCCCAGTGGATTTCTCCGCAGGGAAGCCAGCCGAGAGGCAATTTCGGCCTCATCGACTGATCGATATTTCATTTGAGCCGGGTCAGGTGGATCAGAGTCTTCCGGCAGGAATCGCAGAGCCCCAACGCAATCCCGTCCGATGGCGGACAGCAAATCGAATGCTCCGGCGCTTTCGGCCCGTTGCCGTACCGCAATTGTTTCTCGAGCGCTCTGGTCATCCGGCAAGAGACCATCGAAGTAACCAGTTGTAGATTCTCCGGACCAGACCCGGTCTGACAAGGGCATAGACAATGAAATCGGAAATGCGAGATCGGATGTCAGCCAACTCGAATCATATCGAAATGAAATAACACCGCTCGGTGAACGAGTCAACTGTCCAACTTTGCTGGCGCCGATGTACACATCCAGTACCCGCCTGTGACGTTTTCGTCCCACGCTTAATACTCAGTAGGATCAAATTCGGTTGTCCGACGCGGAATAATCGACAGGTCCAGATCAAGAGCTCCCAGCACTCTAATGATGGTATCGAGTTTTGCTGTAGTCACACCGTTTTCGATATCCGAAACCAGTGCCTGCCGCACCGATGCTTTCTGAGCGACATCGACTTGCCTTAAGTTTTGTTGTTTGCGCGCCGAGCGGATGACCGACCCGAAATCCTGGTTGCTGCGTACCATCCTGTCCACTTTTGCTTTATCTCTATTCGTTTAAACGTATAAAACCATTATATACGTTATATAGAATAATGGAACAATATACGTCTTGGCGAATATATTGGGGATCTATGTATCGAACAGGCAGGTCATTGATCGTATCTTGTCAATATCGTTTTGTTGCAGCAGTCACCTGTTTGCTCTCATTGATTCTGAATGCGTCACTGGGGCAACCATTGAAACTTTCTTGATTGCAAGGCGAATTTTTGTTCAGGCCTTTGAAGCGCTTCTCCCAATGAAACGCCGCATAATTTGGATGGGAGTTCACACTGTCGTCGCTTCGCGAGGCAATTGTATCGGTTTTGAAGGCTTTCGAGCCGCACAGGCAGGCTTTGGGGCGGCGCGTGCGGCAACAGAGGCGCAAGCGCCCGATGGGGCCGCTTGATTGGCACAATCTGCAGCGCCGACAGGTCCAACTCCCACTGTTCGAATTCAGTTCCGGATGACTAAACCACAGACAACTCGTCAGCAAATGTTCAGCTTCAGCGGCAATCCAATTCCGATCAAATGCTTGGCTTCAACATAAATCAGCCTTGAGAATTAATTTACGGTCAGATTAAAGGCAACTGATGCGAAACTTATAATAGTCATTCTCCCGTAGTCTGTATCGTTGTTTACGACTGAATAAATCACAACTGATTGAGCAATGCACGATAAAGTATTTCTGATTACAGGCGCATCAAGCGGAATTGGTGAAGCCGTTGCCCGGGCAGCCGCGAAGCGCGGGTTTCGTACAGTTTTGGCAGCCAGACGCATCGACCGGCTGAATAAACTGAGCGCCGAACTCGGCGGTCCGGATCGATCATTGGCCGTTCAGTGTGATGTGGCGAAGTGGAACGAACAACAGGAAATGGTCGGTCAGACCATCGAAAGGTTCGGGCAAATCGATGCGGTGCTTGCCAACGCGGGGGTCTACCGGCGCGGCGGAGGATTCGAGACCGGCAATCCTGAAGACTGGCGGGATATGGTTCTCACCAATGTCTATGGCGCAGCACTGACGGCTCGGGCAAGCCTGGTGGCGCTGAAACAGAGCAAGGGCCATATCCTGCTGCTCGGCTCTGCGGCCGGTCGAAGACCGATTGGCGGTTCGATGTACGGTGCGACGAAGTGGGCCGTCACGGGCATGGGCCATAACCTGCGAGAGGAACTGAGGGGGAGCGGCGTGCGCGTTACCATTGTCGAGCCCGGTGTGACCAACACGGAAATTTTCGGTTACCCCAGAAAAAACGCAATGGAAGCCGAAGATGTCGCGGATGCGATATTATTCGCGGTCGAACAGCATCCGCGAGTCGATTTGCACGAGTTGCTGATGTATCCGACAATGCCGGTTGATTAAGTACTGGAGCCGGCGTGTCAACGTCAACTTTAGGAGAAAACGATGGCAGAATGCCCTGTTTGCGCGATCGATATTGAACTTGAATCAGATACGATCAAAGGTGAGTTGATCGGGTGTCCGGATTGCGCCACCGAGCTTGAAGTGGTCAGTGTCGGCCCGCTTGAACTGGACCTCGCGCCGGAACTCGACGAAGACTGGGGCCAATAGACCACAATGCGTCTGACGGATCGGATTGCGTGAAAATTGGATTTCTTCACTCCTTGATCCGGTTTGAGGAGAAGCTGCTCCTTGAGGAGTTCAACCGTCGCGAAGGAATTGAACTCGTCATGCTCGATGACCGCAAACTCGTCTTCGATCTTGATGCTGTGCCACCGGTTGATCTGCTGTTTGAGCGATGCGTCAGCCATTCGCGTGCACTTTACAGCCTGCAGTTCATGGAACTGGCCGGGATACCGTGTATCAATCGCGCCGAAGTCGCCAGGATTTGCGGCGACAAAATTGAGTCCTCACTCACCCTGGCGCGCAACAAAATCCCGCAGCCGCGACTCAGGGTTGCCTATAGCGAGGAATCGGCTCTGGAAGCGATCGAAGAGATCGGTTATCCCGTCATACTGAAACCCGCGATCGGGTCATGGGGAAGACTGCTCTCAAAAATCAACGACCGGGAAGCCGCCGAAACCGTTCTGGAACACAAGAAAGTATTGGGTTCTTATCAGCATTCGATTTTTTACATCCAGGAATACATCGAAAAAAGCGGACGGGATATTCGCACGTTTGTAGTGGGGGATGCGTGCATCGCAGCAATCTACCGCGAGTCAGATCACTGGATTACCAACACTGCGCGCGGCGCGATCGCCGGCAATTGTCCGATCACCGATGAAATCGCTGAGCTGTCACTGGCCGCGGCTGATGCGGTCGGGGGTGGGTTGCTGGCGGTTGACCTGTTTGAAACCCCGGACGGACTGATCGTCAACGAGGTGAACTACACCATGGAATTTCGCAACAGCATCAAGCCGACCGATGTGAACATACCGGCCAAAATGGTCGATTTCGTTGTCGCCTCGCTTGGGTAGATACCGATCATGATCAAGGCCTCAATCATAGGTGGAGCCGGGTATGCCGGCGGGGAATTGGCCCGACTGCTGCACGGCCACCCGGACGTTGAAATCGGGCAGGTGGCGTCAAGCAGTCGAGCCGGCAGGTTCATTCACTCGGTCAATCCAAACCTGCGCAAGACCCTGCAATCGAAATTTTGTTCGCCCGATGAGCTGGCTGCGTGTGACGTCCTGTTCTTATGTCTGCCACACGGCATGGCGATGAAGTCAATCGATCAGTACATGGCTCTCGCCCCGAGAATCATTGACCTTAGCGCCGATTTTCGGTTGAATTCAGAAACCGCCTACGAAAACGCTTATGGCAGCCCGCATCCAAGGGCTGATTTGCTAAAGGAGTTCACCTATGGCATTGGAGAGCTGAACCGCGACAGTATCGCGAAATCGAACCTTGTCTCGTGCGCCGGCTGTAACGCCACCGCGGTCATTCTGGCGCTTTATCCCATTGTCAGGTCGTGCGAGGTTGACTCCATCGTCGCTGAAGTAAAAGTGGGGTCGAGCGAAGCCGGCCGGCAGCCGAATGAGGGCAGCCATCACCCTGTACGAAGCGGCGCGGTGCGTTCTTATAGGCCAACCGGACACCGTCATGTGGCAGAAATATCACAGGAACTCAAGATCAATGAGGTCAGTTTCTCGGCGACTTCGATCGATATGGTCAGAGGCATCGTTTCGACTTGTCACGTTTTCTCCGAGCACCAGCTTCCGGATGAGCGCTCCTTGTGGAAAAGCTATCGGCAAGCGTATCAGGATGAGCCTTTTGTCAGGGTGGTCAAGGATCGATCGGGCACGCATCGATACCCCGAGCCCAAGCACCTCGCCGGCACCAATTTCTGTGATGTTGGATTCGAACGCGATCCGAACAACAATCGGATCGTGGCGATCAGCGCGATCGACAACCTGATGAAAGGCGCTGCGGGTCAGGCCGTGCAGAATTTGAATATCATGCATGGCATCCCGGAGCAACTCGGGCTTGAGTTTACCGGCCTGTATCCTTCCTGAAAATTTTGCAGCTGATCCGATGTGCCGACTGCTCTGTGTCAGGAGTGCTGCTCCAGTCAGCATGCGACACCACCTTGAGCAATTTGCCGCGACCGCAAAAAACAGTCCCGAAGACCAAAGCCACGGATGGGGTTGTACCTGGCTGACACCGGATGGATGGCGGTTCTATCACAACATCAAACCCATCTGGGAGGATTGCTACGAACACTTTGCGCGATCAAATTATTTTCTGGCGCATGCCAGGAGCGCCTACCGAAATGAAGGCATTGAAGTCAGCAACAATATGCCGTTCGGTGACGCTGAAACGGCATTCATATTCAACGGAGAGTTGCAAGGTGTGCGGATTCGGGAAGAAGGTCGGATCGGTGCCGAAAAGGTGTTTAATTTCATTGGTCGATATGACCGCGGGGATATCGAAACAGCCATCCGACAGGGGGTACGGATTCTGATTCGAAAAACCCGGTATGTCCGTGCAATGAACTTCATCATCGCAACGGGTGAGAATGCCTGGTTGAGCACCCAGTTCAACGAAAATCCGGATTATTTCCAAATGCACGAAAAGCGCACCGACAATTTGATCATCGTGAGTTCATCACCGTACGAGGCGAGTGATGGGTGGACACGAATCAACAATCACAGTGTTATGCAGATTCCGAAGATACGCTGATGGCTGACAGCAAGCAATTTACGGCAAGGCCGATCATCGTCAAGATCGGCGGCGGACGCGAGATCAACACTCAGGGTATTGCGCGAGAGCTGGCAACGCTGAAACAACCGACACTCGTTGTTCTGGGTGCGAACGCGATTCGAGACGAGGTGGCACGAAAACTCGATCAGCCAACTCAGACCCTGCAGTCGGTGTCTGGTTATGAGAGCGTCTATTCAGACCAAAGCGCAATCGATGTCATCATGATGAGTTATGCGGGCCTGGTGCGAAACCGGTTTGTCGAGGCCTGTCAAAAAGCGGGTGTGAATGCAATCGGCTTGAGCGGGCTTGACGGACGCTTGATTGAAGGTCAACGCAATCGCGGAATTCGCGTGCGCGAGCAAGGCAAGACGTTAATCAAACGGGATTTTTCCGGCAAGCCAGGTCGGATAAACGGCGAGTTGTTGAGGTTCCTGCTCGACAACGGCTACACGCCGGTGATCAGCATACCCATTGCAGACGAAAACGGCGTGGCGATCAATGCGGATAACGATAACATAATTACGGTGCTGCACCGGCAGTTGAATGCAAAGCGAGTTTTTCAGTTTATCGAGGCGCCGGGACTGCTGGCTGATCGGGATGATCCGTCAAGTCTGATCAGGTCGCTTGATGCAAATGATCTGGAAGCTCGCGAATCAAGCTCGAGCGGGCGGATGAAACGTAAATTGATGGCGCTGCGGCAGCTGTTTGAAGCCGGTGCGACGGAGTTGATTATCGCTGACGGGCGAGTTGAATCACCCATTGCAAGCGCCGAAACGGGAACGATTATCAGACAGTGCGGGGAGAAAACCTGATGACAAGTATCGACGAAAGAGAAACCGGTCTGAGTGTCGGTGTCTACAAGAGCCGCGAAGTCTCGCTGATTAAAGGCGAGGGGGCCCTGGTCTGGGACGATCAGGGACGCCGGTACATTGACTGTACGGCCGGAATCGGTGTGGCCAATATCGGGCACGGCAATCCGGAGTTGGCCGAGGCCATTTACGAGCAAGCCCAGCGTCTGATCACTTGCGCCGGCATTTTTCCGAACGATGTCCGCGTGCAGTGTATGGAAAAGCTGACATCAATCAGCCCATCTGGACTGGATCGGGTTTTCCTTTGCAATTCCGGTGCTGAAAGCATTGAAGGCGCAATCAAGTTCGCCCGCCAGTCAACCGGTCGATTCGAAGTCGTCAGTGCAGTCCGCGGGTTTCACGGTCGCACCATGGGTGCACTCAGCGCGACTCCAAACAAGGATTATCAACAGCCTTTCAGCCCACTGGTACCCGGGTTTTCGCATGTGCCGTACAACCGTATCGATGCGCTTGACGAAGCGGTGAACAAGACGACCGCGGCTGTTTTGCTGGAACTGGTTCAGGGTGAAGGCGGTGTGCGCCCCGCCACACAGGAATACATTGATGCCGCGTCGGAAATTTGCCAGGCGCGCGGCGCTTTGCTGATTATTGATGAGATTCAGACCGGGTTTTGCAGGACCGGAAAAATGTTCGCGTGTGAGCATTACGACGTCAAACCCGATGTGATATGTCTCGCCAAGGCTATTGCCGGCGGGGTGCCGATGGGTGCGATTCTGGTTAATGACCGGGTCGAGACCAAGGTCGGTTCGCATGGCAGCACTTTTGGTGGAAATCCGCTGGCTTGCGCGGCATTCCTGGCGAGCGTTGAATTCATGGAGCGGGAAAAATTGGCCGAGCGGGCGGCTGGACTGGGAGATCGTTTTGTCAGTGAATTTGCGGCCAAAAAGCCGGCCTCGGTCCGCAATATTCGACATTTGGGCCTGATGATGGGTTTTGAACTCAAGGTGCGCGCCAACCCGTGTCTGCAGGAGTTGCAGGAGCAGGGCGTTCTCGCACTGCCTGCCGGCACGACCGTGCTGCGTTTGCTGCCGCCGCTGGTGATCACGGAATCACAACTCGATGAAGTCGCGGCAAATCTGCATTCGGTTTTGCAGGCACAAACCATAGAAAAGTGACGAATTCAGCGTATCGGCAGGACCGGCAGTCAGAATGACGGAGGGGTTGCACTGGGCAGTGAGATGTGCCGAATTTTCGGTGGATTCGATATTCAAATGGCTGCCTCGGTCGCCAATCACCCCGGATGAGTGGAACTCATGTCATCTTGTCGCTCACCGGGGGTGCACTGACCAGGACCGTTTGATCTATGAAAATACCCTGAAGGCATTTGAAGTTGCCCATGATGCCGGTGCATGGGGTATTGAACTGGACGTTCAGTGGACTCTGGATGACTGGCCGGTCGTCATCCACGATTCGGATACTTCAAGGCTGCCCGGGGCGGCGGTTGAAGTCAGCAAAATCGAGTTGGACGAATTGCGCAATGTCTGCCCGTTGGTCCCAAGACTCGAAGAAGTGCTGGAGCGGTTTTGCGGCAAGATTCACATGATGATTGAGCTGAAGCGTTATCCACCGAATGCGCGTGCGCTTGACCGACTCAATCAATGTCTTGCAGCTTGGCGGCCGGTCAGTGATTACCACCTGATGTCACTCGAACCGGAGGACCTTCGCAGGCTTCAGGGGTTTCCAACGGAAGTCAAACTGCTGATAGCAACCACGAATACCCGACGAATTTTCAAACAGTTCAAAATTGGCGATTTCGGTGGGATTACCGGGCACTATCTGCTGCTCAACAATCGGATGCGAGAGTATCTGAAATTACATAATGTCCCATGGGGAACAGGGTTTGTGAATTCAACCAACCTCCTGGCGAGAGAACTGCGTTCCGGTACGCGGTGGGTATTCTCCGACGCGGCGAATGAACTGTTGCGTGATCGAAAGGGTATGAATGGTCAATGACCATGTAACTGGACCTCAATTGGAGTACAACTCATGAAAATAGGCTTCATTGGACTGGGCAACGTCGGTGGCAAGCTGGCCGGCAGCCTGCTTAGAAACAATTTCGACCTGACCGTGCGAGACCTGGACCGCAGTGTTGCCGCACCCTTGCTGGCAGCGGGAGCGCATTGGGCGGATTCTCCGGCCGAGTTGGCCGAGTCCGTGGATATGGTCATTACCTGTCTGCCGAGTCCTCAAATTTGTGCTGCCGTGATGGAATCCGATGATGGTGTTCTCAAGGGGTTGAAGCGGGGTGGCATTTGGGCCGAAATGAGTACAACTGACCAGACTGAAGTGCTCCGTTTGGGCGAGCGGGTTCGAGACAAAGGCGCCTTTCCCATGGATTGTCCGGTCTCGGGTGGCTGTCACAGGGCCGCAAGCGGGAACATTTCAATTTTCGCAGGCTGTGAGCGCGCCACTTTCGAGCGGGCTTTTCCGGTCATCCAGGCGATGGGTCGAAAAATTCTGCACACCGGGGAGCTGGGTTCCGCGTCAGTATTGAAAGTCATGACCAACTACCTTGCAACAGCCAACCTTGTCACACTCTGTGAAGCGCTTGCGACCGCGAAGAAATCTGGACTTGACCTTGGCACAACGTACGAGGCGATTCGCATTTCTTCCGGCAATTCGTTTGTTCACGAAACCGAAAGCCAGGTCATTTTGAACGGCAGTCGCAACATTAACTTTACCATGGACCTGGTGGTCAAAGATATAACCCTGTTTCAGGAAGTTGCGGACCGTGCCGGTGTGCCGCTTGAAATCAGTCCGTTGCTGATCAGAATTTTTGAAGACGGGTTAAAGCGTTACGGCGCAAGAGAATGGTCCCCCAACATCGTCAAGCGACTGGAAGAAGGGTGTGGCGAGCAAGTTCTGGCACCCGGGTTTCCCGCACAAATTGAAGACCATGAACCCGAAGTGCCAGGGTATGAAATTGTCCCGGGCAATGCAAAATAGGTTCGAAAAATGCAAGTCTCGAAAGTAATCCATGCCGTTGACCTGCATGCCTGCGGGGAACACGGCAGGGTCATTGTCGGCGGTATCGGCGATGTGCCCGGTGACAGCATGTTCCAAAAAATGAAATATCTCGAAAAACACCGGGACGGGCTGCGAAAGCTGATGCTCAGGGAACCGCGCGGGTATCCGGCTGCCAATTGCAATCTGATACTGCCGCCAACGGTTCCTGAGGCCGACGCGGGTTACGTGATCATGGAGCAGGTCGAATACCCGCCCATGTCCGGGACCAATACCATCTGTGTGGTCACGACGTTAATCGAGACGGGCATGGTCGAGGTCACTGAGCCGGTCACGAAGTTGAAATTGGAAAGCCCGGCAGGATTGATCGAAGTCGCAGCGGACGTTGAACAGGGGAAAGTCACAGGGGTGTCGTTTTGGAACGTTCCGGCATTTGCGGTTTATCTTGACGAGACCATCAACGTTCCAACCTTGGGCGAGATCAGGGTGGATGTTGCTTGGGGCGGCATGTTCTATGTCATTGCGCAAGCGCAGGACCTTGGAGTCCGCTTGACCCCGGGTGAAGCCGGTAAAATCGCTCGCGTCGGTGAAATGGTGAAAGCCGCTGCACGGGAACAGTTGCCCTGTGTGCATCCCGAAAGTCCTGAGATTTCCGGGGTAACCATCGGGGTCATTTCCGGTCCGCCCGACCACCCGCAAGCGACTCTGAAGAACGCCGCGGTCGTTTCAACCGGCGAGCTGGATTGGGAGCGCCCCGAAACCTGGACTGCAGCGCTCGACAGATCGCCATGCGGAACCGGAACGAGTGCTAAAATGGCGGCTTTGCATGCGAAAGGGCAGCTCGGGCTGCAGGAAAATTTTCACCACGAAGGGATTCTCGGGACCATCTTTACCGGGTGCCTGGTGGATACGTGCGAAGTTGGGGAGTACAAGGCGGTTATCCCCGTCATCAAAGGACAAGCCTGGATCACGGGTTTCGCCCAGTATGTTGTCTCCCCTGGTGACCCTTTTCCGGAGGGATTTACGATCGGCGATATATGGGCCGGCGCAACCTGATGATCACTGAAGATGACTAAAACAAAGCCAATCAAAAAAATACTCGTTGCAAATCGAAGTGAAATTGCGATTCGCGTGTTTCGCGCGGCGACTGAACTGGGAATCGACACCGTTGGCGTTTACGCTGAACAGGATAAGTTTTCGCTGCACCGATTCAAGGCGGATGAAAGCTACCGTATTGGTGCCGGGCTGGGTCCAATCCAGGCCTATGGCGCGACCGACCAAATTCTGACGGTTGCCA
Organism: Arenicellales bacterium; assembly: GCA_965202615.1. Taxonomy (GTDB): domain Bacteria; phylum Pseudomonadota; class Gammaproteobacteria; order Arenicellales; family JAJDZL01; genus JAJDZL01. The sequence continues at coordinate 21,829 of OZ241837.1, read as the reverse complement.
GAAATGTAAATGCCGATGCCATTCATCCCGGCTATGGCTTTCTGTCAGAGAAGCCGGATTTTGTCGAGGCCTGTGAAGCACGCGGAATCCAATTTATTGGGCCGTCGGCCGAGATTATGCGAAAACTCGGCAACAAGGTTTCGGCGCGCACCCAGGCCGAGCGCGCGAATGTCCAGGTGCTGCCGGCAACGGGGCCATTGCCGCACGATGATGAGCAGATTCGTCAACTGGCTGATGAAATCGGCTACCCGCTCATGCTCAAGGCTTCATGGGGCGGTGGCGGCCGCGGCATGCGGGTGATCGAATCGGAGGACGGGCTGCTGGCATCGGTCAACCTGGGGCGTCGCGAGACCGAGTCGGCGTTTGGCAGCTCGGAGGTTTATCTTGAAAAACTGATAAGACGGGCGCGTCACGTTGAGGTTCAGATACTCGGAGACCAGCATGGAAACATCGTTCATCTTTATGAACGGGACTGTTCCATTCAACGCAGGAATCAAAAAATCATTGAAAGAGCGCCTGCGCTGTTCCTGAGCGATGAGCAACGCGAAACGCTCTGTGACTCTGCCCTTCGGCTGGCAAAGTCCGTCGCTTATGTGAATGCGGGAACCGTCGAGTTCCTGTTCGATGACGAAACCGGGGAGTGCTACTTCATCGAGGTCAATCCCAGGGTTCAGGTGGAACACACGGTGACCGAGGAAATCACTGGAATTGACATCGTCAAGGCACAGATTCGCATTGCGGGCGGCGCGAGAATCGGGGACGTCGTGGATTCAGGGGTGCCCGAACAGAGCAAGATTGTCACCAACGGATACGCGCTGCAGTGCCGGGTCACCACGGAAAATCCGGAAGAGAATTTCATTCCGGATTATGGACGGATCACCGCGTATCGCGGCGCTGCAGGATTTGGAATCCGTCTGGATGGAGGTACCGCGTATTCAGGTGCGGTCATCACCCGTTATTACGACAGTTTGCTCGAGAAAGTTACGGCTTGGGCGCCGACTGCTGAAGAGGCGGTACAGCGCATGATCCGGGCGCTGAAGGAATTCAGAATTCGCGGCATTGCGACGAACCTGGTTTTCCTGGAAAGCCTCCTGGAACACCAGACCTTTGTGGACGGTACTTACACCACCCGCTTCGTAGACGAGACCCCGGAGCTGCTGGACATTAAAAAGCGACGCGATCGCGCCACGCGGCTGCTGCGCTACATTGCGGACGTTACCGTCAATGGAAATCCCGAGGTTGAAGGTCGACCGTTGCCTGTTGCCACGATCGAGCCTGTATCACCGAAGCTCGCGTCTGAACAGCCTTCGAATGGTACGCGACAGCTCCTGGACGAAGTCGGTCCTGAAGCGCTGGCTCAGTGGATGCTGCAGCACGAAGGCGCGCTCGTGACCGATACGACCTTTCGCGATGCGCATCAATCACTGTTGGCGACACGGTTTCGAACATTCGATCTGGTCCAGTCGGCAGACGCATATGCAACCAATTTGCCGAACCTGTTCAGTCTTGAGTGCTGGGGTGGCGCCACCTTCGACGTCGCCATGCGATTCCTGAAAGAGTGCCCATGGGAGCGTTTGCGGGAAATCCGAAGACGCGTACCGAACATCCTGCTGCAAATGCTGTTGAGAGGCGCCAATGGCGTCGGGTACAAGAACTATCCGGACAATGTAGTGCGCGAGTTTGTTTATCAAAGCGCCAAGTCGGGTATCGATCTGTTCCGGGTGTTTGATTGCCTGAACTGGGTCGACAATATGGAGGTGGCAATGCAGGCAGTGCTTGAAACCGGCAAGGTGCTGGAAGGGGCGATCTGTTACAGTGGTGACATCCTGAACCCGGCTCGAAGCAAGTATTCTCTGCAGTACTACGAAGATCTGGCGGTGAAACTGCAGGACACCGGTATTCATATCCTGTGCATTAAGGATATGGCTGGACTGCTGACGCCGGACAGCACGACATTACTGGTCAGCAAGCTGAAGGAAAAAACCGGTCTGCCTGTGCATTTTCACACACACGACACCAGCGGCATCGCGGCGTCCAGTGTCATCGCGGCGGTGCAGGCCGGAGCGGATGCTGTTGACCTGGCGATGGATGCAGTTTCGGGGACGACTTCGCAGCCGAATCTCGGGTCGGTGGTCCACGCCTTGAAGGGAAGTCGGTACGACACCGGTATTGATTCGGATTCAATTCTTGAGTTTTCTGCCTATTGGGAGAGTGTGCGAAAGAACTATGCCGCATTTGAAAGCGATGTGCGCTTTGGCGCTTCGGAGGTGTACCTTCACGAGATGCCCGGCGGACAATTCACCAATCTGAAAGAGCAGGCGAGGGCGATGGGGCTTGAATCGCGCTGGCACGAAGTCGCTAAAACCTATTCGGTCGTCAACGACATGCTGGGTGATGTCATCAAGGTTACACCGACTTCGAAAATGGTAGGTGACATGGCCTTGTCCATGGTCAGTTCTGGAATTGGTCGAAAAGAGGCTGAGGACCCGGAGCGGGAAGTAGCGTTCCCCGATTCGGTCAAGTCATATTTTCTTGGTGAACTTGGACAACCTTATGGCGGCTTTCCACCAAAACTGCAAGCCAAGGTACTAAAGAGTGAGAAGCCCATCACAAATCGTCCGGGTGAAAATCTACCGAAGGCCAATCTTGATGAATTGCGCAAAGAAGCCGAAACAAAAGTGGGTGTCACCATCAGTGATGAGGAGTTTCAATCCTACCTGATGTATCCGGCGGTTTTCGTGGACTATCTGTCTCATCGGCGCCGGTATGGCCCAATGCATGTTCTTCCAACACCGGTGTTCTTTTATGGAATGCGGCCAGAACAGGAAATTTCAGTTGACCTGGAACCTGGAAAAACTTTGGTTATCCAGTGTCTGGCTATCGGTGAGACCGATGCAGAAGGCAATGTGAAGGTATTTTTCGAGTTGAATGGACAGCCGAGAACAGTCAAGACTCCAAACCGCAAGTTTAGCAAACTCGTTGAGCAGCGGCGCAAGGGTGAAGACGGTAATCCCAAACACGTCAATTCTCCAATGCCGGGAATGATATCGTCGGTAAGTGCGTCTGTTGGTCAATCAATAGAAACGGGTGACGTTTTGCTGACGATTGAAGCGATGAAAATGGAAACCGCGATTCGGGCAGAACGCAGTGCCAAAGTTGCATCACTGTTGGTCTCAGTCGGCGACAACGTTGACGCCAAAGACTTGCTGGTTGAGTTGGATTTGAGCGGTGCCTAAGGCCGCGCATTGCAGCGAATTACGCTTTTTCGGGGTTTTGAAATAGATTGCAGGGAACCTTGCAAGAACACTTTTGTCGCTCAATTGGCTAGGGTCAGGGTATTTAGAACAACTTGAAGTAGAGTAGAACTTCAGCATGGGAATATTAATTGACAAGCTTCGAATCGCAGGATTTCGCGGGATTGATGAACTTGAGGTTGAGTTATTGAGTTCTACCTTGCTAATCGGGATAAATAACTCGGGTAAAACTTCAGTAATCAAAGCAATGCAGCTCGCCCTCGGTGACTATTCTAGATTTTTGTCGGAAGAAGACTTTCACATTGATTCAGACGGTAATTCAATTGACGAAATTGTTGTTGACTTTCGCATAGTTCCCACAAGTACAAATATGGAGCGAGGACCCAGATTCGATGAACCATGGATTCGAGAGTTTGGAGAACTCATTCGGGCAGACTCGAATGATCAACAATTCGTAGCGATTAGAACAATTGGAAAGCGAGACAGGGTCAATGGCAATTTCATCGTAGAACGATTCAGACTTGATCAATGGCGAGACTTTGATACTTGGAAATTGGAACCAACACACAAAAGTACACAGGTAAGAGGAAGGATTGATTCGTTGAGGCATGTATTGATCAATGCACAAAGAGATATTCACCAAGATCTGAAAGAAAAGAGCTCGTTCGTGAGTAGACTGCTTTCCGACATTCAATATGAAGAGTCTGACGAGAAAGCGCTCGAAGAGTTGATCGGAGAATTGAACAAAAAGGCCACACAAAAAAGCCAATCCATTGGGGAACTGAAGACTCAGTTGAGTGAATTGAACAAGACTTTTGAAGGATCTGGGCAAGTCGATATTACGCCATTCCCAAAGAAAATTAGAAATCTAGCGAAGTATTTCAATATTCATTTTGGTGAATCAGAAGACCAATCGCTCCCAATGGAATATCACGGTATGGGAACACGTAGCTGGGCATCCATGCTGACAGTTCGAGCGTTTACCGACCTGCTGATAAAGAAGAATCTTCAGGATGGAAAACAACTTTTCCCAATTACCACCATAGAGGAACCTGAGGCACACTTGCATCCAAATGCTCAAAGAACTACTTACGAACAATTAACTGATATTGACGGGCAGGTTGTCATAACCAGCCATTCACCTTACTTGGTATCAATAGCACACCTCAGTGAAATTAGAGTATTAGTCAAACAGTACAATAGAATTCACATCAGGGCGCTTTTGCCAGGATTGGACCCTGAAGACGAAAATGTTCTAAGCCGTGTGATCATGAGATTTCGGGGTGAGATTGTTTTCTCCAAAGCGCTAATTCTGGTTGAAGGAATAACGGAGGAGCAATTGGTTCCGGCGATGTATCATCTTTATGAAGAGCGTCCAATTTATTCCAGAGGGCTGAATTGCGTCAGTGTCGGTGGTCAAAATTATCGCCCGTTTTTGCAATTCAGCATGAGTTTTGGGATTCCGGTCTGCATAATCAGTGATAACGATGGCAACACCAAAAAAGAAGTTGAATCTCAAATCAATAAATTGCGGAAAGACCTAGGCTCTAATTTTGACGAAAGTAAACTGTCAGTCGAGTTTCTTGATGCAAGCCGCGACATTGAATCCGAATTGCTGATTCAACTTCGAATGAAAGAAGAAATAATCGACGCTTTGGTTGCTGCAGCAACACGAGGGACAGCAAATGAAAGACGTTTAAGCGCCAAACGTCGTGAAATTGAAGAACTAAGCGACGAAGGCCTGCTAGAAGAGATGCGATCTTCTAAAGCATCATATGCCGGCTACCTAGCAGACACGATAGTAGCAAATCCATATAACAAGGAGAAGGCTGAATTGATTCCGAGCGCTATGTCAAATTCATTTTTGACCATAAATCAATGGCTTGAATAATGATTCAATTATCGGACAAACAAAAGACAATCGTAGAATTGCCAATTTCAACGCCGATTCAGGTGCTGGCATCTGCAGGGACAGGCAAGACCAGGGTGCTTACTGAGAGGGTACGCTTCATTCTTGAACAGGGGCGACATGAATGTGTGATTGCACTCACGTTCACGAATAAAGCCGCTGATGAAATGAAAAGCAGACTATGGGACTCCGACGATGCGACAGAAAGGGCATGGATCGCAACTATACACTCTGTTGCCCAGCGAATTTTAGAGCAATACGGACACACAATTGGTCTGTCCCATGAACTGAAGATTTTTGAAAATGACCAAGATCGAATGGAAATTTTTATCCAATCCCTTCATGATGGTGGCATTGACATTGATCAATACTTGAACGTCGATAGTGGAATAGAGCGGAGAGATCGGGAACGAAATTTGAAATCGTTATTCAATAGATTCTCTCTGATCAAGAGAGAAATGTTGAGCAAAGAAGAATTCCAGAATGATCGAATTTGGGACATATTTGAAGATTACCAGAATTCATTGCTGGAGAGTGGTGGCATCGATTTTGACGACATTTTGTACTATGCCAACAGAATTCTGCTGTCCCATGACTGGGTCGCCACCATCTATAGAACCAAGTATCAACATGTTTGTGTCGATGAAGCACAGGACTTAAATCGACTTCAGTACGAATTCATAAAAAACCTCTGTGGCGAATCAATTTCAAGCGTAATGATGGTCGGAGACCCGAATCAAATGATATTTGGGTTTAACGGGTCTTCATCAGATTACCTGTGCAAATTTTTTCCGGAAGACTTTTCGGCGACTCAGTATCAATTGGTTGAGAATTATCGCAGTTCCAAGAAAGTAATCGAAGCAGCAGGCCGGTTGAATCGGGGCAATCAATTTAGACAAACGTATGCACTGCGAGGCAAATTTCGTATCAAAGATTTGGAAGATGAGCGTGAAGAGGCGAAGTGGGTCGTATCGTCAATCATTAGAATCCTTGATCTTGAATTCCATGAGGAGATTGAGGGGCAGATATCTCTTGATAATATGGTTGTTATCGCCAGAAATCGTTTTTTGTTCTCATGTCTCGAAAACGAATTGTCGGAACATTCAATCCCTTTCTATTTGAGAAAAAGCGAAAGAATGATTGATCCCATTTCCCTTTTTGGACAGATTCTGAAATATAGCGTCAGAATCAAAATCAACTCAAGAGATTGGGTTGATGGAAAGAAGTTGTGCAATCTAATTGATTTCGACCCTCCTGATTCATGGCAAGACAAAAGAATTCTTGAAAATATGGCCGAGCATGTGAATGCCACAAATCTGAAATTTGCTGCTTTATATTCCGCGTTGTTGACTGAGGTCGATAAAATTGACATACATGAACCCAATATCAACAAGATTGAGAGTGTATTGAAAGAACGATTGGAACGTTTAACTCATGATGCTCATGATGAAGATTCAACTCTTGAGTTGGAGCAAAGTATGAAAGAATTGTATGAATTCTCGGCCAATTGGACCAAATTCAGACTAAGGGGTCAGGGAACGACATTGCAACATTTTCAGAATGCGCTCGCTCTAGGTCAGTTGACAGAAGAAACTTCCCCCGGAGGTTTGATGCTGAGCACCGTTCATTCCATGAAAGGTCTAGAGAAAGACATTGTGTTCCTCATCTCTATGTGTGAAGGAGTTTTTCCAGACTATCGCTCTAAATTACCAAACGAGTTGGAAGAAGAACAAAATAATGCATTTGTTGCGATTACTCGCGCTAGGCGATGGTTGTTTATGACTTATCCTCGTAAACGAACCATGCCTTGGGGAGACATAAAACATCAATCACCCTCCCGTTTTGTCACCCTGGTCAGAGAAACTGAGAACAGGAAAGGACGGGAGAAAATTGCTGCACGTGCAGTTCCTTAATTCAATCATCGTTCTCTGAGTTAGTGTTGGAATCGGTACGTTTAAGCCGAGAATGAATTTGGCCTGTTTGATGCTGTATAGACGCGTGATTCATTGAGAAACTCAAGTCTCTCTATCTGCAGAAATACTGAGTGCAGTGTCAAACTCGCTATCCTATGTGTCTTTCAATGTCTTGCGATCATAAATCGTTGGTCACGAAAACTTGGATTGTCCCGGTACTTTTCGACCAAATGGGCAGATTTCAGTGAATGTGATTGAAATCGGCTTGAGACGCGGCGCTAACGAAATCAAAACAGACAATACAATTTGCCTTAAAATGTCTCACCCTTGTCCCTTTTATGTATCATTCCGCTGTCATAGTGGAGGCGATTTATGGGTACACTAATAATTCGAAATCTTGATGATCAAGTCATTGAACGACTGAAAGCACAAGCCAAAGCGAATCACAGATCGCTTGAAGGAGAGGTTCGCTATTTGCTGACTCAACAGCTGGGCAGACTAACGCAATTTGCGGAATTTCGCGACCGAACGCGACAGATTCTTTCCTTGACAGTTGATACACAGCAAACCGACAGCGTCGAAATGCTGCGCGAGGACCGCAGCCGTTGATGCGAGCATTTTCGTGAAGTGGTTTGTCGCAGAACCTTCGTGTCCCAAAACTCGCTAAGCGATTGCTAGACGCATAGATTTGCATGCTCCGGATTTGGTGCTTTCTGAGTTTGCTAGCACTGTATGGAGGAAAGCGCGTAGAAGTTAAATTCATGAGCAAGAACTCTATTTGGATGAGCTACCTTGCCTGCCGAAAATTATCTCGCTACTGCCGGACCGAGAACTCGTCGAACGCTCTGCACAAATTGCCTTCGCAATTGATCATCCAATCTACGATTGCCTTTATTTGGCGTGTGTTGAATTTACGGGATCGGAAGTGATTACCGCTGACAAACATCTAAAGAACAGTTAACCACCAGGCTTTGGGATTGCGTATTCAATATTTAGGAGATCTCGGTCTGTCGACAATTCTTGAAGCAGCGGTGTTCGCGTCAGTACTTGAATAAGACAAAATGAGAAACTTGCTGATGCCTTTCAGTACTTCGAGAAAACGGAGCAATTCGTCTTCGACTCATTATTCGCTGAAAAAGTGGGTCTGCGCTATTTATCTTCCGAAGAACAGGAGCAATTTTTGAATTTTCCTGCATACATTCGCCTGATCAATGCGATCAAGGAGTTCGACGAAGAGTAACGCATTGATCTGCTAGCACTCGGCTGGTTGGGGGCCGGACTGTTTCCGAATTGACGACGAAGTACTGAGCATGCTGAAAAATTCGTGCTTGAGAATGAATTCAACGCGCGAAATGCTGCCGTTATGGTCGTCACTGGTAGCCGGGTTTCGAAGTCAATTCATCAGGTCAGCAGGTTTTTAATTTTTTGAGTTTCTAGCTAAACCGAAGTTCGAGATTAAAGCATGAGTGGGTGTTTTCTGAGTTGAGTCGGAGACTTGATCTTCAGTTAGCCGCAAACAGAGTTTCAGGTTGCTCGTAGAGCGTTGTGGCACTAGGTTGCTGTAGTTTATGACCGTGTTCCTCATTCCATGTTAGTGCGGAAATAGAGGATCCGGAGAAATTCAATTTTCAGAATTGATGAATGTAGAATTTATGGCTATGCACGAGATTTCACTAGAAAATTACCGTTGCTTCGGAGAGCGGCAAACAGCTCGACTAGCGCCTCTTACTCTTTTGGTCGGGGAAAACAGCTCTGGCAAGACTTCATTTTTGGCCATGATTCAATTGTTATTGGATATTGCTTATAGCAGGAGCGCTCCGAATTTTAGAAAGAACCCTTATGACCTTGGAAGTTTTGATGAGATCGCACACAACAGGGGTGGGCATGGCGGTCGAGCAACTACATTCAAAGCAGGTTTCAGCACACGCAATATTGATATTGAAGAAAGACAGCAAATCTCTGAGAACAACGTTCATCGCTTTGATATGGAGTTTGGGCGTGGGTCAAGTACTGCACCTGTTCCAATCTATTGGTGTCTTTCCAATCAGGATGCATATATCAAGGAACATATACAAGAAGCGGACGAGTTATTTGCTCTTCGTATTTACTTCGGTACTTCTAAACGCTCTTGGCGAACAATTTTAGATCCGAAAGAAAATTTCTTGCGTCCTTTGAGTGAACAATTCCGGATGCCGAATTTAGATATTGCATTTCGTCAGCTCCGTTTCATCATTGATGAGCAATCAAAAGAGAGAACGATCGAAGCACTCAAAGGGGCAAAAAACCCCACATCGGAAGATTGGGAGAAAATTCTTGGTTTAGCCCAGTCGTTCAGACCTCACGGTTTCACCGAGGCAGGGACAGTTTTTGCCAGTGCACCTATCCGCTCAAAACCGCACCGAACCTATGATCCAGCTCACCTTACTCCGGACCCGGAAGGTGATCATATCCCCATGTATATGGCTAATGTTTTTATGGAGAATAAGAATGTCTGGAACAGTCTTCAAAAATCACTAGAGAAATTCGGACGGGATTCGGGTTTATTTGATGAAATTTCCATTAAGCAGCCGGGAAAAAAGGGGAGCGAAGCGTTTCAGTTGCAAATAAGAAATTTTGGGCCTCGCGCTAAAGGCCCATCACGAAATTTAATTGATGTCGGTTACGGAGTAAGTCAAGTTTTACCGGTTGTTACTGAATTGCTGCTTAATGGTCCTTCTTCCATGCATTTGATACAGCAACCAGAAGTGCATCTCCATCCAAGTGCGCAAGCTGCATTGGGCAGTTTATTTTGTCGAATTGCTCAACCGGAACGGACATTGGTAGTGGAAACGCACAGCGACTATATTCTTGATCGGGTGCGCATGGAGGTTCGAGATGGCAATTCAAATTTGAATCCTGAAGACGTTTCCATTCTGTTCTTCGAACGAAAGAATCCAGGTGCTCAAATTCACTCACTGAAGATCGACAATCAAGGGAACATCATAAACGCGCCAGATCGTTATCGCCAATTTTTTATGGAAGAAACAAGAAGATCGTTAGGACTCTAATGTGTGCAATTCTGTGCGCCGTGGAAAGGCGCTTTTCTCTTGTGGGTGCGAATCCCACCCAACAACTGTCGTTTTCCGGTTGGTAGCGGCTAAGGCGAATCGTGGAGGTTAACAACATGGTTTGAAGCACTTTAGTTTAGACGGGTCGTTTTAGACGACTCAGCGACCATGCGGGTCAGAACGCGAGTGAACGTTGAGCAGGCCTCGAAAAACACAATGCGGAAGCCGATCCCTCGGAATTGGGGAGAAGGCCGATGGCACATTGAGAAGTGAACGACATGAGCATCAGTGTGTTTCCGCCGGGGTAGTGACGCTGACACGTATGGAAGATGAGAGAAGTGGCAACACGGGAAGCCCTGTCAATGGTGTGGCACGCACCGAACCGGTAATCCGTGAGGACTGGACTGGGTTGACAGGGTGGCGGAGAGGCTTGTAGTACCGAAGACGCAGGGTAATGCCTGCCGAGGAAAGAAGCCTCAGGCGTGGAAAGATACGCAAAGATGAAAGCACGCGGGAGTGGCTTTGCCTACCACCCGAATATTATGTGCGGGGAATCGGAACGTATCACATGCGAAAGTCAAGGAGTCGAGTCTTTTGGGATTCGGTGATGTCGGGGCGTAAACAGGCCCGACATCGCACTGAAATTGTTGCTGAGATGGGTGGTCTTGTGCCAAGACTGGATTTGGCGGTTATTTGTTTTTTTCCGCTCCATTTTATTTGCACTGTCTCGGTGTTCCGTGTGCGAGGTGCATGATCCCGCTGGAGAGCCCGGTGCCGGAAATCGGCACGCCGGGTTCGGTGAGCGGCTACTGGAAAAACGGAGAACATGGCGTGGAGTCAGGCACTGGCAAATGGTGAAAACCGCCAGCAACAGTTCCCCCATTGTCCTAAAGTCAACCGCGCCAGTAGCCGACTCAACCGATGCTGATTGTCTTCACGAGGTTTTCGGGAGTGGAAATCGTTCCGAACCCGGCACAAAATTTTACGATTGGCTAGAAAACATGGAAAATCGGTTGTTGGCGGACCGTCAAGAAATGATCTTGGGCGAAGCAACAGCTTCTTAAAATGGTATCGACAGGCGATTCTCTTTGGATTGGCTACAGATATTAACGATCACATAGTCAATGGAATAACTGAAAACTGATATATGAAGGATCTTGTCAATCTAAAGACGCGCAGATCATCGCCCTAGCTCAAACCAGTAACGCTCGATTGCTGTATTCCAATGATGGTGACCTTAATAGTGATTTTCAAAATTCCAAATTGATCAATAATCCACGGGGAAAGATCTACTCAACACAAATAAAAGATAGATCTGGCACACACCCCAAAAAATTTGGTCCAAGCCACAAAAAACTGCTCAGCGATAGAAGATTGTGCCGAAATTGATCAGTTGAGGAACCAACTTAATTGCCCCTTTTTTGATTCAAGTGCAAAGGAAGGTGCGTATTATTCCACCAGGGTGGACTTTCAGGGTGAATTCAGGACCATTTGACTGGTTTCAGTGTCGCTAACATTGTTGCAATCGAGTCGGTACCAATGCTTCAGTGCAAAATTCGTTTTTCCAATTCAAGCAGAGTTCATAAGCAAAATTCAGATCGCGTATAGGCTTATAATCTGTAAGGTTATCCGGGAAACTGAAAATCAGTAAAAATAACACGTCCAAATTCTGTTTTTCTGACGATTGCCTGAAATTCGCAAAAATTGATGCGCAACCCAAATATGAATGGAATCAACGTGCATCTGTGAATCCCTTGACTGTTTGCAAATGACCGGTTTAAATTCCAATTTAAACGCGTCAAAAATGATGCCCAGTCTAAAAAATTTTCGTTAATCCAGCTGTTTTACAACAAATGAGCAAGTCTAACGATAGTATTGATCCTTCCGGAATATCGTCCGTCAACGCTGCTTATCTTGAAAGCCTGTATGATGAATTCGAATCCTCACCCGATCAGCTTCCGCAGGCGTGGCGCAACACTTTTGATTCACTAAAACCGCCTCCTCCCGCTCCAGACTATGGTGCGGCACCCTCGGGTGATCTCGTCAGCGAAGATTACGTTCGCCGTCAGGCAGCGGTTCAGCGTTTGATTCGCCGCTATCAGGTATACGGGCACCTGAATGCAAGACTTGATCCACTTGGTCTGACTGACGAATGGTTTACGGCAGATCTCAGCTTGACCTCAGTTGGACTTGACGAATCCGATCTCAAGGAAAAATTCAGTGTTGACGCGGTTGTCCAGTCTCAAACCGGTACTCTCGAATCAATAATCAAGTTCTACGACCGTACTTACTGCGGCCCGATCGGTTGGGAGTACATGCATATATCGGACCCAAGCCGGCTCGAGTGGATTCAATCCAGAATTGAACAGGAGTCGCAGCGGCCGGTGATTACAGACGATGAACGACGTCGGATTTTGCAGCTGCTCACGATGGCAGAGTGCATGGAAACTTTCCTTCATATGAAATATGTCGGCCAGAAAAGATTCTCCCTGGAAGGTGGCGAATCACTGATTCCGGTGCTGAATGAACTGGTGCAACTGTCGGGCGATGCCGGCGGCAAGGAAGTGGTGATCGGTATGGCGCATCGCGGCCGGCTTAACGTGCTGGTCAACATTCTTGGCAAGGCGCCGGCGGAAGTGTTTGGGGAGTTTGAAGGAAATCTGGCGCCCGGCAGCAACTGGTCGCAAGAACACGGTGATGTCAAATACCACCAGGGATTCTCGTCCGATATCAATACCCCGGGTGGCATTGTGCATGTCGCACTTGCCTTCAATCCATCCCACCTCGAGATCATTGATGCGGTCGTTCAGGGTTCAGTACGCGCCCGTCAGCACCGCCGCCACGACAATTCCAAGAAAGAGGTTACGCCAATTCTTGTTCATGGTGATGCTGCTTTCGCAGGGCAGGGTGTGGTCATGGAGACTTTGAATATGGCGCACACCCGCGGTTTCGAAGTCGGTGGAACAATTCACGTAATTGTCAACAATCAGATTGGATTTACCACCAGCAACAAGCTGGATGCCCGATCCACGGTGTATTGCACTGAAATCGCCAAGATGGTGCAGGCGCCGATCTTCCATGTCAACGGAGATGATCCCGAAGCGGTGGTTTTGGTCGCAAAGCTGGCCCATGCGTATCGAATGATGTTTCACACGGATGTGGTCATTGATCTCGTCTGCTATCGTCGCTATGGACACAACGAAGCCGATGAGCCGATGATGACGCAACCGGTGATGTATGAAGCAATCAAAAAGATTGATCCGGTGCGTCGCAAGTATGCTGCCGAACTTGCGGCCAAAGGCGTTGTTTCGGACCAGGATGCGCAAGCCATGGTGATGGAATATCGAGACAATCTTGAGCGGGGCGAGGTGGTGGCAGGCCAGATCATCGATCCGGCCAAGATGGAGAAAATTGTTGATTGGAGCCAGCATTTTGAAGCGGAGTGGTCGGATCCGGTCGACACCACGGTGACCTTGAAGAGACTCAAGTCGCTGATCGCCAATCTGAGAGAGATTCCTGAGAACTTTTTTCTGCACAACCGGGTGAAAAAGATTCTGTCTGATCGCGCCGATATGGCTGCCGGGAAACTTCAGGTTGACTGGGGCTTCGCCGAAACCATGGCCTATGCAACCCTGATTGATGACGGTTTCCCAATCAGGCTGACCGGCCAGGACGTCGGCCGCGGTACATTTTCGCATCGTCATGCGCTGCTGCATGACCAAAACAGCCGGGATGTGTATTGCCCGCTGAAGACCATCCGTAATCCTGAAGACTGCCAGATTTTCAACTCCTTGCTGTCGGAAGAGGCTGTACTTGGTTTTGAATACGGCTATGCAACCACGGATCCGGACACTCTGGTAATCTGGGAAGCCCAATTTGGTGATTTTGCCAACGGCGCACAGATCGTTATTGATCAGTTCATTAGCAGCGGATTCGCAAAATGGGGCCGCCTGTGCGGGTTGACACTGTTGCTTCCGCACGGGTATGAGGGCCAGGGTCCTGAACATTCTTCTGCGCGGCTTGAACGATTCCTGCAATTGTGTGCGGGCGGAAACATCCAGGTTTGCATTCCGACAACACCTGCACAAGCGTTCCACATGCTCAGACGCCAGGCTCTTCGACCGTATCGCCGACCGTTGATCGTGATGGCGCCAAAAAGCCTGTTGCGCCACAAAATGGCGGTCTCGGACGTGCGCGACCTGACTCGCTACGGATTTCAAACGATTATCGATGAAGTCAAGGAGGATATAGACCGGGAAGAGGTGGTGCGAGTCATTCTGTGCACCGGTAAAGTTTTCTACGACCTGTTGGAGATGCGCGAGCATATGGACATCGACAATATTGCAATCGTAAGAATCGAGCAGCTGCATCCGTTCCCGGTTGTTGAACTAAGCCAGGTTCTGCAGTCATACGCTAATGCCACTGAAATTGTCTGGTGCCAGGAAGAGCCGCAAAACCAAGGTGCGTGGTACCGGATTTGGCATCGGATACGGGAATGTCGCCGACGAGATCAGAAAATAATATGCTCGTCAAGGCCCGAGGCACCGTCTCCGGCTGTTGGTCACTATCGGTTGCATCTCAAACAGCAGGAGAAACTGATTACAGACGCACTTACAACCGTTCGAAGCGTTGCGTCTATCTCGGACGCAAGGAGATCGTAAGCAAATGTCAATTGAAATCGTAACCCCGATGTTGCCGGAGTCGGTCAGCGAAGCGACTGTATTGGCTTGGCATAAGGAGATTGGTGAGCCCTTCAACCGGGACGATATCCTGATTGAACTGGAAACCGAGAAAATCGTACTTGAAGTTCCCGCGCCGGCCGACGGGGTGCTGAGTGAAATTCGAAAACCCAGCGGAGAAACGATTTACGAAGGCGATATCCTGGGCATCGTGGAAAACTCCAGCGCCGCTGCAGTAGCTGAGGCGAGCAAATCAGACGAGTCCAAACCTCCGGCGAGCGCGAAAGCGATTGAACCGCCGGCTGAATCCTCGCCACCTGTACCGCAACCGTCCGCGGAAGCCAGACCGAGCCCTTCAGCGCGTCGGATCGCAGAACAAAGCGGGATCGACTTAGACAGCATCACCGGTACTGGCAGAGATGGCAGGATTACTAAAGCCGATATGCAAAAAGCGGCTGAGGCAGTCCAGGAAACTGCTGAAAAAACCCCACCTGCACCGAAAAAGGAAACAGCGCCGCAAGTAGAATCGCCCGCGCCTGGTGAACGTGCGGTGACGCGTCAGCATATGAGCAGGCTGCGTCGAACCATTGCGGACCGTCTGGTCCAGGCACAGCACACGGCAGCACTGCTCACTACGTTCAACGAGGTCGACTTGAGTGCGGTTATTGCACTTCGCGGCAAATACCGGGATAATTTTGAGAACAAACACGGCGCGCGCTTGGGATTCATGTCGTTTTTTGTCAAGGCTGCTGTGGAAGCGCTCAAAGGAAACCCAGCAGTCAACGCGATCATCGACGGCAATGACATCGTATTTCATGATTATTTCGATATCGGTATCGCGGTTTCATCGCCGCGTGGTCTGGTCGTGCCGATTTTGCGCGATGCGCAGTCATTGAGTTTTGCTGAAATCGAGAAGAACATTCGCGATTTTGGCGAGCGAGCCAAAACCGGTGCGCTTTCGCTTGACGAGCTGACCGGCGGTACGTTTACCATCACCAACGGCGGCGTGTTCGGATCGTTGGTTTCGACTCCTATCGTCAACCCACCCCAGAGCGCAATTTTGGGGATGCACAAAATCCAGGAGCGACCAATCGTTGAGAATGGTGAAGTCGTTGTTAGACCAATGATGTATCTTGCCCTGACCTATGATCACCGAATCATTGACGGGCGAGAAGCTGTAACCTTCCTTGTAAGTATCAAATCAAGTCTGGAAGATCCTTCCCGGCTTTTGCTGGGAGTCTGATCGGATTCCAGCATGGCCGACCGTTATGATGTAGTCGTCATCGGAGCCGGTCCCGCGGGCTACGTTGCCGCAATTCGCTGTGCACAACTCGGTCTCAAAACTGCGTGTGTTGACCGATGGACTGACGACAAGGGCAAGGCGGCATTGGGCGGCACATGCTTGAACGTCGGATGCATCCCGTCAAAAGCACTGCTTGACTCATCCGAGAAATTCCACGAAGTTTCCCATACCTACAAGTTGCACGGCATCAATGTCGAGGGTGTATCGATAGAAATCGCAACGATGATGAAACGAAAAACGAAAATCGTTTCGACACTCACCCGCGGCATTGCCTCCCTGCTTAGAGCGAACAAAATTGAATCGATTCATGCGCATGGCCGCTTGGCCAGCCCTGGTGTGGTTGAATTGCTCGACTGTGAATCGGGCAAAAAGAACGGTGAAATCAGCGCAAACAACGTGATTCTCGCGAGCGGCTCTACTCCGATTGAGCTTTCCAACATTCCGTTTCAGGGTGACCAGATTGTCGATTCAGCCGGTGCACTGGCATTTGAACAAGTACCACCCCGTCTAGGCGTGGTTGGTGCCGGTGTAATCGGACTCGAGTTGGGCAGTGTCTGGAATCGGCTGGGGTCCGAGGTCACCATTCTGGAGGCGCTCTATGATTTTCTGCCAACCGCTGATGAGGAAGTTGCCAAGGAAGCAGCGAAGCAGTTTGCCCGACAGGGTCTGAATATCCACCTTGGGGCGCGTGTTGAGTCTGCCAACGTCAACGGCAGTGGGGTTGAAGTCGTCTACACGGTCGAAGGAGAAGAAGCCCATTTGGAGGTGGACCGACTCATTGTCTGTGTTGGTCGCAAGCCGTGTGTCGACAATCTGTTCGCCGAGTCCACCGGGGTGAAGCTGGATGAGCGCGGCTTTATTCAAGTGGATGAAAACTGTCTGACCGGGGCGCCGAATACTTATGCTATCGGTGATTGCGTCAGGGGGCCAATGCTCGCACACAAGGGTTCGGAAGAAGGCGTTGCAGTTGCTGAAAGAATTGCAACCGGAACCGGTCACATGAACTATGAAACCGTACCCTGGGCAATCTATACCCATCCCGAAATCGCTTGGGTCGGCGCGACAGAAAAAGAGATTAAAGCGGCTGGCGGCGATTGTCGCAGCGGCAAGTTTCCGTTTGCCGCAACCGGTCGGGCGAAAGCCATGGAAGATACCGTTGGATTCGTTAAAGTGGTGGCGGATGCCGAGACCGACCGTATCCTTGGTGTCCATATCATCGGACCGCACGCCTCCGAGTTAATCGCCGAAGCCGTCGTTGCAATGGAGTTTTATGCCAGCTCTGAAGACCTGGCGCGTATCATTCATGCTCACCCCACATTATCGGAAGCCGTACATGAAGCTGCGTTGTCGGTTGACAATCGCGGGATTCATCGCGTCAACTAGCAATCCATGGTGCTGAATTCCGACTTGGAAGTTTCAGTTCCGCCACAAATTTTCAAACTGTATGACATTCGCGGGGTCGCCCATGACACCCTGACACGGGAGTCCATGTTTTTGATCGGTCAGTCATTCGGTTCCGAGTGTGTGGAAAAGCGTGAGCGCGAGGTGTTCGTAGCGCGTGATGCAAGACATTCCGGTCACGAACTGACACAAGCGCTGATCCAAGGTGTCAGGTCCGCGGGTGTCGATGTGATCGACCTGGGAACGGTACCGACTCCGCTTATGTACTTTGCAGCACATCACTCGTCGGGCGGAACGGGGCTGATGGTCACCGCCAGCCACAATCCGCCGGAGTACAACGGGGTAAAAATGATGCTTGCCCACGATGTGCTTTATGGCGAATCCATTCAGAAACTGTATCGACGTATCATTCGGGGTCCACTGATCGAACAACCAGATGGCGGGCTAAGCGAGGGGTCGATCGTTGATGCCTATCGAGACGCGGTTCGACGCGACATAGGTGTTGTGCGTCCACTCAAGGTGGTACTTGATTGTGCCAATGGCGTGGGTGGTGTGATTGCACCACGGGTCATCCGGGACATCGGCTGTGAAGTGATCGAGCTCTACTGTGATGTTGACGGCAGTTTTCCGAATCATCCGGGAGATCCGACGAAAACGGAGCATTTGCAGGACCTGATTTCCGCCGTAATCGAAAATCAGGCCGATGTCGGGATTGCGCTTGACGGCGACGGTGACCGCCTGGTCGCGGTGTCTCCTCAAGGGGAGGTCATTTGGCCTGACCGGTTGATGATTTTATTCGTCCGAGAAATCGTTGCGAGCCATCCGGGTCGTAAGGTCGTCTTCGACGTCAAATGTGCGCGAGCGTTGGCCGGTGAGATTATTCGTGCAGGCGGCGAGCCCGTGATGTGGAAAACGGGTCACTCGCTGACGCGAACAAAGCTTAAGGAATGCAACGGCATATTCGGCGGTGAGATGAGCGGACACCTGTACTTCAGAGACCGCTGGCCGGGATTTGATGACGGAATCTATGCAAGCGCAAGGCTATGTGAACTGCTTGGCGCCAGTCACTTGAGTCCAACAGAGGTGTTCCAGTCCCTGCCGTCGTCGGAAAGCACGCCGGAGATTCGAATACCGTGTGAGTCTGCGCACGATTTGGTTGAACGGTTCAGGCAGATCGCGGTATTCGACAACGCCAAATCAATTGAACTGGATGGGCTGCGGGTTGAATTCTCTGATGGATTCGGCTTGATTCGGGCCTCCAACACCGCGTCAGAAATTGTGCTCAGGTTTGACGCTGATTCGAAAGCAGGATTAGGCAGAATTCAGAACTCGTTTATTGAAGTGCTGAATTCACTCATTGACTTGAAACACTCCGATTTCGAAGCGCTTGGCTAGTCGACCGCGTCGACGCGCGATACCGAACGGTAGCCTTTCGGCAGCAAATTCCCGCGGTTCGATCTCTTGCCCAGATACTTTTTGCGATCGTTTCGTTTCATTCTGAGATATTTTTTTCCGGAATGAACCAGCAAAGATTGTTTGTTGGACACTACTTTCACCGCACAAACCGTCTCTCCGCCCTGCCTGGCGATCAATGGAATATTGATCAGCTTCACGCCCTTGCCTTTGTGTCGTTCGGGCAGCTCAGCGACAGCGTAAATCAGTAGCCTGCCGGACGTTGTAAATATGGCAATGTGATCAGTCCGGTCTCCAATGATCTGGCACGGCAGCGGGGCATACTCCTTGCGTATCGTCAGAACTGCCTTGCCAGACCTGCTCTTGGATACCATGTATTTTAGCTGGCTCACAAATCCGTGGCCTTCGGTGGTAGACATTAGGCAGTAGTCATCATCACTTCCCAAGAGCACTCCGACGAACTCGATGCTTGTTGCCGGGTTGATCATCGTTGTCAGCGGCTCGCCGATGGTGCGGGCCGATGGAAGTTTGCTGGTCTGCACCGTGTACATTCGTCCGCTTTGGTCCAGGCAGACCAGGTTGTTGTTGGAATGTCCTTTTACACTCTGCAGGTATCCATCGCCTTCCCGGTAATTGAGCGATGTTGGATCGATTTCGTGGCCCTTGGCAGAGCGAATCCAGCCGCTTTTTGACAAAATTACGGTAATTGGCTCGACTGTAACCAGGTCCTCAGACTTATACGCTTTTGCTGTGCTGAAGTCGGTCGCAATCGGTGAGCGGCGCGCATCACCGTATTTTTCAACGGCTGTCTCGATTTCATTAATCATCAGGGTCCTGAGACGACTTTCCGAACCGAGTATCTTCTGAAGTTCATCCTGTTCGTTTGAAAGTGAATTGAGTTCCTCGGTGATTTTTATCTCCTCGAGCTTGGCGAGCTGTCGCAAGCGAATGTCCAATATGGCTTCGGTCTGACGCTCTGTCAAGCGATAGGTTTCCATCAGCGTGAGTTTCGGGTTGTCTTCTTCTCGTATGATTCGAATCACGTCATCGATATTTGCGAAAACAATCAACAATCCTGCAAGAACGTGCAGTCGGTCGGAAACCTGTTCCAGGCGGCTTTCGATTCTTTTGATGACTGTGCGTTTCCTGAACTCAAGCCATTCCGCCAGCAGTTGCTTGAGGTCATAGACCCTGGGCAGATTGTGCAGGCCAATGACATTAAGGTTGACCCGATAAGTGCGTTCAAGGTTGGTCGTGGCAAACAGATGGCTCATCAGCGCATCGCAATCGACCCGGTTGTTGCGAAGTTCGAATACAAGACGGGTCGGATTCGTCTCATCGCCCTCGTCCCTGAGATCAACGATCATCGGCAGGCTCTTCGCGGTCATTTGTGCCGCAACCTGTTCCATGACCTTCGATCCCGACACCTGGTAAGGCAAGGCTGAAATCACAATTGAACGGTTGACTTTCTCCCAAACCGCTCTCGACCGAACGGTCCCATTGCCGGTTTCGTAAATGGATTGCAGTTCGGCTTTCGGGGTAATGATTTCGGCTTCGGTCGGATAATCCGGCCCCTTGACAATTTCACAAAGTTGTGCAATGCTGATTTTTGGCTTACGAAGGATTGCAATGCAGGCAGCACCGACTTCCCTCATGTTGTGCGGGGGGATGTCGGTTGCCATACCGACTGCGACACCGGATGCGCCGTTCAGCAAGATATTCGGCAGCCGGGCGGGCAGTCGAGCCGGTTCTTCCAAGGTGCCGTCAAAATTGGGGACCCAGGAAACAGTGCCCCTGGCGACCTCGGCAAGAAATACTTGAGCGTAGGGAGTGAACCGGCATTCGGTATATCGCATCGCCGCAAATGATTTGGGATCATCGGGTGAGCCCCAGTTCCCCTGGCCGTCAATTATTGGATACCGGTACGAAAACGGTTGCGCCATCAGCACCATTGCCTCATAGGCAGCACTGTCTCCGTGCGGATGAAATTTTCCGATCACGTCACCGACGGTGCGGGCGGATTTTTTGTATTTGGCGGTTGCGTTGAGTCCGAGTTCGGACATTGCATAAATAATTCTGCGCTGGACTGGTTTGAGGCCATCCGAGATATGGGGCAGCGCCCGGTCCAGAATGACATACATTGAGTAGTCAAGATAGGCTTTTTCGGCAAACTCCTCGACCGGAACTGAGTAGGAAAATAGTTCCGTTTGCGTGAAATCAGATGCCATCTGGTTTAGATCTGCGCTTGGTCGCCGACTTCAGACAGCCAGATTTTGCGTTTTGCCGCCTGTTTTTTTGCCAGCAGCATATCCAGCACGCCCTGAGTTTGTGCATCAGAGTCTATTTTCAGTTGCAACAGGCGTCGGGTCGCCGGGTTCATGGTGGTTTCTTTCAGTTGCGGGGGATTCATTTCTCCCAGTCCCTTGAAGCGCTGAACCATGATTTTTACATTGGGTTTGGCGGATTTGATTCTTTGGGTTATAGAGTTAAGCTCTTCGTCGTCGAGCGCATAGTGAACTTGCTTGCCAGCATCAATCCGGTAGAGTGGCGGCTGGGCAACATGTACGTGCCCGCCGTTTACCAGTACCGGAAAATGCTTGACGAACAAGGCACACAGCAATGTGGCAATGTGCGCGCCGTCAGCATCCGCGTCGGCCAGTATGCAGATTTTGCCGTAACGCAAACCATTCACATCGGGTGAGCCCGGGTCCACTCCGAGCGCAATTGCGATTGAGTGAACCTCTTCTGAAGCGAGAACCTCGGAGGAAGCGACTTCCCAGGTGTTCAGAATCTTGCCGCGCAGCGGAAGGATGGCTTGAGTCTCCCGGTTGCGTGCCTGTTTGGCTGACCCGCCTGCGGAATCGCCTTCAACCAGGAACAATTCGGTTTCATGTGCCTTGTCGCTGGTGC